>DATIIT010000010.1:0-54870 GCA_035479375.1 Saccharimonadales bacterium (SeqCode)
CCCCCCCCGCCCAAACACCAATCAATTGCACAAAGTACCTTGACAGTCATAGTAATATGACATACACTACACAACTGAGGAGAACAGCACATGCACAATAACCCGCTCTCTTCCGACCTGCTCCGGGGGAATACGGACACCATCATCCTTAAGCTGCTCGCCAATGGCGACAAGTACGGCTACGAGATCACCAAGCTCGTAGCGAGCAACTCTGCCGGCGAGTACGAGCTCAAGGAGGCCACGATGTATTCCAGCCTCAAGCGCCTGGAGCGCGACGGCAACATCACCTCTTATTGGGGGGATGAATCCAACGGCGGCCGGAGGAAATACTACCAAATAACCGCGGCCGGACGGGCAACCTACGCCGCCAATAAACAAAGCTGGGACGACGCCAAGCGCATCCTAGATAACCTGCTTTAGAAGGAGACCCATGGAACAAAAAATTGCCGACTACCTGGACCACGCCTTTGCGCCGTACGCCAACGCGCCGGGCATCGAGGGCACCAAAGAGGAGCTGCTGCACGACTTGCGGGAGCGCTTCGCCGAGCTGAAGCGCGAGGGCCACAGTGACGAAGCGGCGTATGAAGCCACCATCAGCTCCATTGGCGACGTGGCCGAGCTGGCCGAAGGGCAGGCCGGGGCGCTGAGCGCCCGCAAGGTAAATTTGTCGCAGCGCGATTTGCGCGGTGCCGACCTGGCTGGCACCGATGCGCATGACGGCCGGTTTACCGCCTCGGCACTGCGCGGCGCCAATTTTAGTGGGGCGCGGCTGGCGGGCAGCACTTTTGCCGGCAGCGACTTGCGCGATGTGGTATTTGACGGGGCCGACCTCACCGGCGCCACGTTGAGCGGCTCGGCGCTGGGCGGCGCCAGCTTTAAGGGCTGCACGCTGACAGACACCGATTTTAACACCTCTGACCTACGCGATGTGGACTTTGGCGGGCAAACGCTCAGCGGTGCCGTTTTCGACAAATCCGGCCTACGCGGCACATCTTTTAAGGGCGCCACGCTGCACAATGTTTCGTTCCGCACCACAGTCAAGCACACGTCGTTTGCCGGCGCGCGCATGGACAAGGTGACGTACGCCGAGCTCAAGGGCGGCGGCGCCAACCTGGACGATGTAACCATTATCTAATTAACCGAAGCAGAAAGGGACACGACATGGCCGAAGAACCAGCCATTACTATTGAAGGCGTTAAAAAATCGTACAAAAATGTGCCCGTCCTAAAGGGCGTCAGCTTGCAGGTGCCGCGCGGCAGCATTTATGCCCTGCTCGGCTCCAACGGCGCGGGCAAAACAACCACCATTAACATCTTGAGCACGCTGCTGCTGGCCGATGCCGGCACAGCCTGCGTCTGCGGCTTTGACGTTATGCGCCAGGCCGAAAAGGTGCGCGCCAATATTAGCCTCACCGGCCAGTTTGCCGCGGTGGACGACATCTTGACCGGGCGCGAAAACCTGGTGATGTTTGCGCAGCTGCGCCGCTTGCCCAAGCCGGCGCGTGTGGCCAACAGCCTGCTGGACTCATTTGGGTTGCAAGACGCCGCCGACCGGCGCGTGGCAACATACTCTGGCGGCATGCGCCGGCGCCTGGACATTGCCCTGAGCCTGGTGGGCGAGCCACCCGTCATCTTTTTAGACGAGCCCACCACCGGCCTTGACCCGCAGAGCCGCAGCGCGATGTGGAAGACCATCCGCGCGCTGCGGGACAAAGGTACCACCATCTTCCTCACAACGCAATATCTGGACGAAGCCGATAGGCTGGCCGACGAAATCGCCATTTTGCACGAGGGGAAAATCGTGGTCACCGGCACGCCGGCAGAGCTGAAGCGCCAGCTGCCAGGCGGCCAAATGGAGCTCAAGCTGCGCTCCGGGGACGAACTGGCCCGCGCCCAAACGCTGCTCAAACACTACCAAACCGGCGCGGCCAGCGGCGCGCTGGTGGTGGCCACCGACGGCAGCGCCAACCAGGCCATGGACATTTTGCAAACCCTGAAGCGCGCCGGGCTGCAGGTTACCGAATTCTCACAAAAATTACCGAGCCTGGACGACGTTTTCCTAGACATCGTCTCTGGAAAACCTGCCAAAAAGGAGGAGCAATAATGAAAAACTTGTTTAGCGGCCTGCACGACACGGCCGTGATGTTCCGCCGCACGCTGCGCTACGCCGTGCGCAACACCGACACGTTTACCACCGTGGCCGTCATGCCAATCCTCATTATGCTGACATTTGTGTTTGTGTTTGGCAACTCTATTAAAATTGGGCCGGTGCAGCACTACATCGATTTTGTGGTGCCGGGCATTGCCCTAATGAGCGTGGCTAACGGCATTGCCTACGCGGCGCTGCGCCTCAATAACGACATGACCAAGGGGATTATTAACCGCTTCCGCTGCCTGCCGATCGCGCGGTCGTCTGTGCTCAACGGGCACGTGCTGACGTCGGTGGTGTTTAACCTGTTTTCGGTGGCGCTCATTATGGGCACCGCCTTCGCGCTGGGCTTCCGGCCGCACGCTGGGCTGCTGGCCTGGACAGAATTTGCTGGGCTGCTCACGCTGGTAACGGCGGCCTTGAGCTGGACGGCCATGATTTTTGGCCAGATCGCCAGCACGCCGGAGGGCGCCGGCGGGTTTAGCTACGTGGTGCTGCTGTTTTTGTTCCTGAGTTCTGCCTTTGCCCCGGCCGACGGCATGAACCGGTGGGTGCGCGCCGTGGCCAGCCACCAACCGATGACGCCGATTATCGAGACTGCACGCTCGCTGCTGCTGCACAACCGCTTAGGCGGGCAGGCTTGGGCCGCCGCGCTGTGGGGCGTGGGCATCCTGGCCGCCTCATATATAACGGCGGTGGCGATTTACAAACGCCGCGCGGTGTAGCACGGCAGTATAGCGCGCCGTCATACCGTCTCAGTGCTTAGAGCGGTGCGAAAAAAAGTCCATCCAAGCGTGGAAGTGGCGCTCGATGGCCGACTGCTTAGCAACCTTGGCGGCGGCCGCAGGCGCCGCGTCCTGCGCCAGGGCAACGGTGTGCGCCAGGGCAACAGATTGCGGCACAATCCACTCTGTTTCTCCCGGCGCGGCCAGGCCAAAATCCTGGCGGGCACTGAGCTCCAGGTACTGCGGGGTGTTGTAATAATCGTTTTGGAGCTTGAGGTTATCGTTAGCCAGCTGCTGTACGGCGGTTTGCTGCTGGAGCCGCGAAATCTGCTTTTGCAAGGCGTAATTGGTGTTGATGGCCTTTACGCCACTCCAGCTCACCAGCAGCACAATGGCCACAAACACCAGCATCCCCACGGTGCGGAGGTCTTTGAGCCGGGCAAATTCTTTGGAAGCGAGCGTTTGGTATTGTTTGATTTTGGCAAGCATAGCTTGATGTGATTATATAACTTTTGGGCGGAGATCTGCTATACTTGCCTCTGTTAGCATCAATTACGGGGGCGTAGCTCATCGGTTAGAGCAGGCGGCTCATAACCGCTTGGTGGTTGGTTCAACTCCAACCGCCCCCACCACCGAGACAGGCCAGCGGGCCTGTTTTTATTTGCCCTCCAAAAACTCCGGAAAATACTCCCGCAGCTCATGCAGAAATCCCGGCGTAAAATCCTGTGGTTTGCTGGCGGCCAGCGCGCAGAGTTCGGCCGGCGTGAACCAGCGTAGCTCGCCAACTTCATCGGCGGCCGGCTTCACCAGCGCGCCGTGCGGCACCCGCGCCACATACACCCGCACAAACTGGTTGATGGTGCGCCCCTCGTCCTGCGTGTTAAAGCGGTAGGTTGCGACGGTTTCCAGCGGCATGCCCTGCAGCCCGGTCTCTTCGGCTAGCTCTAGCGCGGCGGTGTCGTCGTAGCCGTGGCCGGCGTCCACGTGGCCGCCCGCGGCCTGGTCCCAGCAGCCCGGGAAAGCCTTTACCTGTACGGAGCGGCGCTGCAGCAGCATCTGCCCGCGGGCGTCTAGCACAAACACCGAGACGATGCGGTGGTACAAGCCCTTTTCCCAGACCTCAGCGGTCATGGCGGCGCCTACCTCGCGGTCATGTTCGTCTACAACGACAACGGGCGGGTAGGCCATGGGCTACGTGGTGGCGTCACGGCGCGCAAACAGCTGCCAAGCCAGTACCAAGCCAAACGCGGCGTAGCCCAAGAATACAACTGCGCCCTTGCCTGGCGAAATGTGCGTCAGGCTCTTTTCAGCCTGCCCCACCACGGCCTGCAGTGCGTTATACGGCAAGTAGATGGCGCTCGCCTTCATGAGCAAGCCCAGGAGTTGCTCAACTACGGCCGGGATCAGGAACAGCGCCGAGATCGCCCCCACCTGCAGCCGGATAACCATGCCAAACACAAAGCCCATCGCGCTGTAGCCCCAGCCCACAAACAGCACCTGCCAAATCATGCTGGCGACGTTAGAGCGCTGCGGCACCAGGTTAAAGCCCTTAATGTGGACAGCCAGCGAGGTAAGCGCCGGCGCCAGCCCCGCAACCAGCAGGCTGAAGACCAAGGCAAAACCAGTTACCACAACCAGCTTGGCCAAGAATGTTTTGGTGCGGCTATTGGAAGAAGTGAGCGTGTACATGATGGTGTTGTAGCGGTACTCGTGCGTCACCAGCAGCACTGCCACCAACGAGCCGAGCGTGCCGGTAGCGATGATCGCCTCGCGGGCTTGGTCGGCCAGCATGTACGGGTTCAGAAGAGCGGCCTGCGTGGCCTTGAGGCCCGTGGCGTAGAAGGCAAAGAACACCACCAGCACCAAAGCGATGCCAGTAACCACATAGGTGGACCGCACGGTGATAATCTTGCGGAATTCAGCTTTAATTGCGGCAAACATTAGTTTTTACCCCCTGCCTTTGTCTGGTATTCTTGGCTGTCGGCGGTTATCTCCAGGAACGCTTCTTCCAGCGAGGCGGAGTGGTTGGCCAGCTCCAGCACGGCAACGCCGGCGTCAAAGGCAGCCTTGCCGATTTGGTCGGTCTTGACGCCAGTGACGCGCAGGCCGTCACCGTGTTTTTCGTATGCCCACGACTTACCAGCAAATAATTTTTCTAGCTTGGCAATGCTTGCCCCGCGCACAAAGACGCTGGAGTGGCTGCTGCCCGCCACCAGGTCACCCATTGAGGAGCTGGCGATGAGCTTGCCCTTGCCAATGACCACTACGTCGTCGGCCATCTGCGACATTTCGCTGAGCAGGTGGCTGGAGACAAACACGGCGTTTCCCTGGCCGGCGTAGTGCTTAATGAACTCGCGCAGCCAGGCAATGCCCTCTGGGTCGAGGCCGTTGGCCGGCTCGTCGAGCATCAGGTATTTGGGCTGCCCCAAGATGGCCGCGGCAATGCCCAGGCGCTGCGCCATGCCCAGCGAGAACTTGCCCGGGCGCTTGTCCGCGACTTCGCCCAGGCCAACGATGTCCAAAACTTCGTCAACGCGGCGCAGCGGGATGTCGCCGGCAGCGGCCAGCACCTCCAGGTGGTTGCGCGCCGTGCGGGTTGGGTGGAAGGCCTTGGCCTCCAGCAAAATGCCTACCACGTGCGAGGGCTGGGCGTATTCGTGGAGCGGCTTGCCGTCGAAGGTGGTCGTGCCGGAGCCGCTATCCAGGCCGAGCATCAGGCGCATGGTCGTGCTCTTGCCGGCGCCGTTAGGGCCTAAGAAGCCGGTGACGCGCCCGGTCTTGGCCTCAAACGATAAATCATCGACCGCAACTTTCTTGCGGTACGTTTTGGTGAGGTGTACAGCTTTGATCATGCCCCTAGTATACCAGAGGGCGGCGGGAAACTACGCGGCATTGAGCTGGGCAAGCAGGCTGGCGGTGGAGCCGGCGGCCATTAACTCCTCACGCAGCTCTTTGGCACCATCAAAGCCATTGATGTAAATTTTGCAAAACTTGTTGAGCATGGCCACCCGGCGGTCGCCCTGCTTCCAGGTGGTGGCAAACAGCTCGACGTGCTTCTTGTACAGGCCGATTTTTTGCTGGCGCGAGTAGCCCTCCCACGGGCTCTGTTCGGCAAACACAAACGGGTCCTGGAACACGCCGCGGCCAATCATGATGCCGTCCAGCTGGTATTTTTGTGCCAATTCCAGGCCCTGGGCGCGGGTTAAGACGTCGCCGTTACCCACCACTAGCGTGCCCGGCGCCAATTTGTCGCGCAGTTTGCGCACCTCGTTAATGGCATCCCAGTGGGCGGGCACGGCGCTCATTTCGGAGCGGGTGCGGCCGTGGATGGTGAGCATGGCCAGGTTTTGCTGCAGCAGCAGCTCCGGCCAGGTGTAATCGATGCCGTTCCAGCCTAGCCGCGTCTTGACGCTCACCGGTACGCGGCCGGCGGCACCTTCCTGCACGGCGTGGATAATCTCCAGCGCCAGCTCGCGGTTGTTGATGAGCGCGCTGCAGCAGCCGTTGCCGGTGACCACTTTTTGCGGGCAGCCCATGTTGATGTCGATGCCGGCGAAGCCCATGTCTACCAGCTCGGCCGCGGTCTTGCGGAAATTGGCCGGGTCTTTACCCCACACCTGGGCGATGACCGGGCGCTCTTTAGGTGTGAAGCGCACTTTGCCAATGAGACGTTCGCGCCCCTCGCTTTGCAGGCCGTCCACGTTGACGAACTCGGTAAAGAAGAGGTCCGGCGGCGCACAATCGGCAATAATCTGGCGGAAGACGGTGTCGGTGACATCGTCCATTGGCGCCAGCACAAAAAACGGCCGCGGCAGCTGCGTAAGCACATCCATAAGAAGTTTATTGTACCATTTATTGCTGTTTTTTGCCAGATATGGGCAAGGTGGGTAGTACGGGCGGCAGCGTGGTGCCGGCCAGCAGTTTGAGCGCCTCGTCCACCAATTGGTCGGCCTGCACTTTGAGCCCAGAAGGGAAGGTGAGCAGGCGGCGCGTCTCGGCCAGCTGCGTTTCGAGCGCCTCGCCGGACAAGCCCATGGGCTTCCACACTGTAGCATCCTCGGGGTTGTTGCGCGGTACCAGGTGGATGTGCGCGGTCTGCACCTGGTTGCCCCACACCTGCATGGACACTTTGCGCTTGGGGGCCAGCACCGCGGTCATGTGCGCAAACAGCAGCCGGGCGAGCGCCCACATCGCCAGATATTCGTTGAGCGGCAGTGCCTCCAGCGCCAGCTCGCGCCGGGCAATGACCAGCAGATGGTGCGGCACCACCGGCGAGTCGTCCGGCCGGACCATAAAGCGCTCGTGCACGTACAGCGACTGCGCCACCCGCGCCGGATCATCCCAAATCGCCTGGAACGGATCAGGCTTTTTGTAGCCGCCAGTAAAACCCTCGCCCGTTGCTTGCATATCCCTACGGTATAGCACGGGCGGCAAATTGTCTATTCCCAGCGGAACACGCGGAAGGCAATGACGTAAATGACCACTGTCCACACCGCCATGACACCAATCTGCGTGCCCAGCTCGGCAATCCCTTTGCCTTCAGTGGTGATGAGGCGGATGCCGTCAATCACCGGGGACAGCGGCAACCAGTTGGTGGCGGCTTGCAGCCATTCCGGCATCAGGAAGCGCGGGAAAAAGGTACCAGACAGGAACATCATAGGAAAGACCACGATATTGGCCAGCGGCGCGGCCTGCCGCTCGTTCTTAGCCCAGCCGCCAATGGCCAGGCCGATCCCCAAGATCAGCACGATGCCAAACACCAGCCAGGCGGCAATCAGCAGCCAGTTCCCCACCACGTGCAAGTGGAAGACGGACACGGCCACCGCAAACATCACCGTCAAAGATACCAGGCCAATGACCGCCTGCGAAATCATCGTGGCCGTAAAGTACTGCCAGACGCGCAACGGGGTAGTGTGCATGCGGCGCAGGATGCCCTGCTTCTTGAGTTCCGGGAAGACGTTGACCGGCCCAAAGATGCCCAGGCCCATAATGGAGAAGCCCAGCAGCCCGGCAAAGGTGTAGTCAAACTGCGTGAGGCTCTTGTTGTTCAGCTCTACTCCCTGGGCGGCAAATGGCACCGCGGCGCTCACGTATTTGCTGTTGACCTTTTGCAGGCCGCCGTTAATGATCGAAGTCAGCGCCGTGCCAGCCGACTGCCCATTCTGCGTGTACTGCACCTGCACCACGCCAGAGGCCACCTTGGCGCCCGGCCTCACCGTGCCAAAATCCTGCGGCAGGATAATGGTGGCGTCCAGCTGGCTGCGCAGCATCTTCTCTTTGGCAGCTGCGGTAGTGGACACGTTTTTGTCTATCTTGAGCAGGCTGTTGTGCGTCAGCAGGCCGGCAACAATGCCGGCCTCGGGCGTAGCCGATTGGTTAATAAACGCCACCTTAAACGACGTGCCGCCGCCGTGGCCAAAAATCCCGCCAAACACGAACAGGAAAATGAGCGGGAACAAAATCCCAAAGAACAGCGCCAGACGGTCGCGGAAAAACCGCCGGGTGTTGAGCCGCGCAAACACGGCAACGGTGTATAACTTTTTCTGCATGGCTAGTCCCTCAAACCCTTTCCGGTCATGTCGATGAAGACGTCCTCTAGGTCGGCTTGCTCGACGTGCTGCTGCTTTTTAAACCCTTTGGCCAGTAACTGCTTGATGAGGTTGTGCGGCGTGTCCAGGGCGATGATTTCCCCCTGGTCCATGATCGCCACGCGGTCGCACAGCAGCTGGGCCTCGTCCATGTAGTGCGTGGTCATGATGACGGTGACGCCCTTGTCGCGGACGTGGCGCACCAAATCCCAGAGGTTGCGGCGGGCTTGCGGGTCAAGGCCGGTGGTGGGCTCGTCCATGAAGAACACTTTGGGGTTGTGCACCAGCGCGGCGGCGATGCTGAGGCGCTGCTTTTGGCCGCCGGAGAGGTTCTCGGAGAAGGCGCTGGCTTTTTCGCCCAGTTTGACGTCGTCTAAAAACTCCATGGGCTTTACTTTTTCGCCGTAGGCGGCGGCGAACAGCTCAATGATTTCGGTGAGCTTGGTTTTGTCTTGGAAAGAAGGGGTTTGCGGCTGCACGCCGATGATGCGGCGGATGCCGTAGGGGTCATCGGCCACGTTGATGCCGGCAATCACGGCGCTGCCGCCGTCGATGGGGCGCATGGCCTCCATCATTTCCAGCGTAGTGGTCTTGCCCGCGCCGTTGGGGCCTAAGATACCGAAGATCTCGCCCTTTTTAACCTCAAAACTAATGCCTTTGACAACCTCGCGGCCGCCATACTTCTTACGAAGTTTGTCTACTTTTATGATTATATCTGCCATAGTTTTTACTATACCCAATTTAACATTGTTAAGGAAGGCTTTTAAAAAATGCCTGGGGTTTTACGGCCAGGCATTTTTGGTATAGCGGAAGCTATTTCTTGCGCTTGATGGTGCAGAAACCGTTGCGCGGGTTCTCGTTGACTTCGAAGCC
The DNA here is from genome assembly GCA_035479375.1 of Saccharimonadales bacterium (SeqCode). Classification (GTDB taxonomy): domain Bacteria; phylum Patescibacteriota; class Saccharimonadia; order Saccharimonadales; family UBA4665; genus PMNU01. Next base: position 9,335 of record DATIIT010000010.1, read on the forward strand.
TTCGGGCAGGGCGTCAACCGTTTCCGGGCGCTCGTCCTTGCTGAAGTAGTAAATGGTCTGCTCTTTGCCGCCGCGGAGCGTGACCTTCTTTGAGTTCAGGTAGTACGTTACACCCTTGGAGTTTTTGTACGTGTAAGCCATTGCCTTTTATATCCCCTTCTTACGAATTAGTAATGGTACCCCTACCATACTCTGGTGGAATTTTATTTGTCAACAACTTCCGGTAGCTATCCCCAGGGATTCCCTGTGGGTAAGTTCAGTATTGCGGGCAATGTGCTTATGCATTACACTAGTGGCTATACACAGTGATAAATAGGGGGAATCTCATGGAGTTCAGTTCTAGTCGCGGTACGCAAGCACCAGCACCAGCACGTGTCGCTTCTACAGGTGCAGGCGCACCACCGAGTAGCGCGGGCAAATCTAAGCACTCGGGATGGAACGCCAACCCAATGTGGATGCGCGCAGCGCTTATGATCCTGCTTTTTGCCGGCACTATCCTCGTTGTTGCGCTGCTTGTCCTCCTCTACTTTGGAGGCGGCAGGGAAGATGGCTTCATCAACAAGAACCGCGAGCAGGCCGTGTTCTTGGCCAACGGCCAGGTGTACTTTGGCAAGATCAAGAGCATCAACAAGCAATATGTTGACTTGCAGCAAATTTACTACTTGAACGTCAACCAGCAAGTACAGCCCAACCAAAAAGATGCCGCAACTGCCAGCAGCAACCAAAGCGTCTCGCTGGTGAAGCTCGGGTGTGAGCTGCATGGCCCCACCGACCAAATGATCATCAACCGCGACCAAGTTACCTTCTGGGAAAACCTGAAGACCGACGGCCAAGTCGCCAAGGCGATCACGCAGTGGGTACAGCAGAACCCCAACGGCCAAAACTGTGCACAGCCGACCAGCAACTCGACAAGCACAACGCCCACCACTACCAAGCCGTAACCCACCGCTTGCGTAGATCCACAAGCCCCTCAACCGAGGGGCTTGTTTTTTATCGGCAAACCGGCGCCGGGGCGGTAGAATAAAAGCATAACCATGGACAAACGTTACCTGCACCATTTGTGGACGCGTATCCGCCCTATCAAGACGTGGTACTTGTTGGCCGCCTTTGTGCTGTGTGGCGCAGTGTGCGCGTTTTCGCTGCGCCATAACTATGTCCGCATGACGCAGCTGCGCAGCGCCGTGTATAGCGCCGACCAAAACAATGCCAATGTGGAGCAGGCCCTGCAAAACCTGCGCGCCTACGTTGGCGCGCACATGAACACCAGCCTGGCCGGCAGCGACGGCGTGTATCCGCCCATCCAGCTAAAATACACCTACGCGCGGCTGCAGCAAACCGAGCAAGACCGCGTCAACACCACCAATTCGCAAATTTACACCGACGCCCAGCACACCTGCGAAGCCGAATTCCCGGGCAGCTTCTCTGGCGGGCCGCGCGTGCCCTGCATTGAGCAGTACGTCAAAGACCATGGCACCACCGCCAAGACCATCCCAGACGCCATGTATAAGTTTGATTTCGCCTCGCCGTCGTGGTCACCAGACCTGGCTGGCATTTCGCTGGTGCTCAGCGCCGTGCTGCTGGTGCTCGCTGCGGCGCGGCTGCTCTTGGGGACGTGGCTCAAGCGCTACAGCGCCTGACTGTGCTAGACTACAGGGTATGCACATCTATTTCTCGGGGATTGGCGGGACAGGCATTGGGCCGCTGTCGCTCATCGCCCACCAGGCGGGGTATGACGTTTCTGGCTCAGACAAGCAGCACAGCATATATATTGACTACCTGAAGAAGCACGGCGTGGATGACGTGCACATTGGGCAAAGCTACGCACAGATTGCCGAGGTGCATGCCCAGCGGCCCATCGACTGGTTTGTGTACAGCTCGGCCGTAGTGAAAGAACAGGGCGACCTGCCGGAGGAGCTGCGGTTCTGCCAGGAACACGGTATCCGGGCAACGCGCCGCGACGAACTGCTCAACGAAATTATTAGCCAGCAAGGCCTCAAACTGGTGGCCATCGCTGGCACGCACGGCAAAACCACCACCACAGCCATGGCCGTATGGCTATTCCAGCGGCTTGGCATCCCGGAAAGCCACTCCGTTGCCGCCAAGATGGGCTTTGCCGAAATGGGCAGCTTCACCCCCGGCAGCGAGTACTTCATATATGAAGCCGACGAATACGACCGCAACTTCCTGGCCTTCCACCCCCACATCTCAATCATTACCGGGCTGGATTGGGACCACGCCGACATCTACCCCACCCGCGACATCTACAACCAGGCGTTCGTGGAGTTCTTAAACCAAAGCCAGCAGGCTATTATGTGGGACGACGACGAAGCGCGGCTCGGCACCGGGCTCACTGTGCAGCGGCGCATTTTGTCCAAACAGGGGCAGGCCGGGCTGGAACAGCTGACGCTGGCCGGCAAGGTAAACCGTGAAGATGCGTTGGAAGTGGCGGCGGCCGTGGAGACACTTACGGGCAAGCCGCTTGGCGAGCTTATCACCCACCTCAATACCTTTCCGGGTGTTGGCCGGCGGTTTGAGCGTATCGCCCCCAATATTTACAGCGATTACGCCCACACGCCGCCCAAAATCCGTGGCGCGCTGCAAATGGCGCACGAGCTGTCTGGGGACAACGTCGTGGTGGTGTACGAAGGCCTGCACAACACCCGCCAACACTTTATAAAGGACGAGCTGGCAAACTTATTTGCCGGCGTCAAACACCTGTACATTGTGCCGAGTTACCTGGCGCGCGAGGACACCAGCCTGGCGCTCCTATCCCCGGAAGACCTAAAAAAGCTCATGCAATCGGACATCCAGGCCTACACTGACCCGGCAAGCTTAGATGATGCGCTGGCCGGAAAAATCCGCAAACACGCCAGTAGTGGCGACTTGGTGCTGTGCATCAGCGCCGGCGGCGGCAACAGCCTAGACGAGTGGGTGCGCCGGCAATTCCTGCCAGCTGGCACGCCAGAGGCGCCAGAAGCTTAGATACGGCTAGATAAACGCGGCCACGAAGAACGCCGCCAGCAGTACAAACGCCGACGCCCACAACCACGGGCTAGACAGCGTAGCCACCACCGGGTTGTCACTCTTTTGGCCGCCGCGCGGCACTTTGGCGAGCAGGCGTGCACGGATGCTGGGCGGGCTCTGTCCGGCGGTAATCTCGTGCGCGGCGTCGGCCAGGCCGCTGTCCAGGCCGGTTACGATCGCGCTACTATAGCCATCTGGCACGCCGGCGCCGCCACCTCCGCCAGTAAACGGGGAGCCGCCACCTCCCCCGCCGCCAAATGATGGCATGCCAGCAGTATTGCCATGCTGGCGCTGCCCTGGCGCATAGCCATTGCTAGCACGCCGGCGCTCTTCGTCGTCGTCGGCGTCATCTGTAGATGACGCGGCCCGGACTTGCTCCTGCCGCCTTTGGGCGTGGAATTCCTCGCCATATACCATGGCGCCGGCCACTTCGCCGCGGCTGTCCACAATGATGTTGTGGCCGCCGCCGGCTGCGCGCTCGACGTGCTGGCCGGGCTGCAAATTATATGTTTGGGCGCCGGCCTGCTCCTGGGCAGGCATTTGGGCGGGACGCTGCCCCGCATTTTCGGCAGTGGCCGCAGCAGCCATGGCGGCCGGTGCCTCAGCCTGGAAGAAATGCCTGGCCGGCGCTTCGGCGGACGTAGCGGGGGCGTACCGTGAGCTGGCAAATATGGCCTCTGCTCCACCGCCGGTTTGCTGCAAGGGGATCTCGCCCGAGGCGCGGAATGGTGCGGGGGCGGCTTGCTCGGCTGGGGCAGCAGGGGCAGTGGCCGCGGCCGGTTGTTCGGCGCTGGCTACCATAGAGGCAGGGCGCTCCGCGGCCTGGGCAGCGGCTTGCTGCTGCTCTTTCTCTGCCTGGGCGCGTTCACGGGCATGGCCAGCAGCCTGCTGGGAGCGGCTGGCCTCGGCCCGCATGCGCTGCGCCTCGCTGTTTTGCAAGGTACGCTGCATGATTTGCTGGCGCAACTGTAGGGAGTGGGCTTGGCTATTCTTCTCGTTGATTTCGCGCTGGTGCGCCTTCTCTACGCTAGCAGCGTCACGGCGCGCGATGTGCCTGCGCACCAGCCAGCCAGCGATAAAGCCAGCGGCCAGCCACATCATGGCGTTGGTCTCGTTGTTGCGCCGCGTGGGTACAAGCACGTTTGGGTTGGGGATGAAATTGCCTGGCGCTACCGGCGCTACGTTGAAGCCGCCCATGCCCGGGCCGCCACCGTAGGAATATCCGGAGCCGCCACCAAAGCCTCCGCCGCCGCTTCCACTGCCGCTTCCGCCGCCATAGCCAGTTGGTGGCCCAGTTGGGCCTCCTCCGCCACCAGAACCACTACTAGGCGGCGTGGCAACAGGCGGTGTGAAGACAGGCGTGCGTGCGTAATGGACAACCGGTGTGCCCGCGGCTGGCGTGCCGCCGGCGCCAAACGGCGGGAACGGCGAACCGCCGCCGGGAGGCGGGGTGGCAAAGGCGAGCGGGTCTTCAACGGTGTCGTCGGGGCTGTCTACCATCGCGGCCTCAGGGGCATCGGGGGGCAGTATGTCTTCTAACTCGGCGTCTTCTAGGTCTTCGGCGGTGGGCGGCGCGGCATCTTCGGCGGGAACCGGGGCAGCCGCCTCGGGGATGACTGGCACTGGCCATTCTGGCGCTGGGCGGGGAGCCGGGGCTGGTGGTGGGGAGGGGCGGGCAGGCTTCGGCGGCGCAGCGGGCTCGGGGCCTTCCTCGGCCTCGATATACTCACGGGCGGCGCGCTCGCCTTCAGCAACCGGCTGGGGGTCGGACACCAGGCGGGCAAACTCCTCGCCCATCTCGCTGCGCATGATTTCCTCAAATTGCTCGTTGAGCGAAGGCTGCGTTTCTACGGGTGGCGGCGGGGCTTGCGCGGCGTGGGCATCGGCAGGGGGCGCGGCCGTGGCGGGGCGGCCAGCATGGGCGGTGCTGTCATCGTCGTCATCTTCGGTGGCTGGCTCATCTTCCTGGGAAGCTTGGTGCATGGCGTGCGCCATTTCGGGGTCAACCGGCGGCTGGTAGGTTTGCGTTTCTGGCGCGCTCGGCAGGGAGACGCTGGGCAGTGCCTCGGGGGCGGTGGGCGCCGGGCGCTCTATAACGCTAATGCCGGCGCCAGCCGGCTCTTGGGAACGGATGATGTTGAACAGCGGCCGCGACAAGGTGGGCGCAATTTCTTTACGCGAGAAAATCGTGCCTTCTGGATGGGTGTTCGCGTGGCGCTCCTCGGGCTGGAGCGCGGGGCGCTCTGCCGGGGTGGGTGCAAACGAACCACCCGAATCACTGTCCGAATCAAAGTCGGAGTCAGAATCCTCGTGGGAATAATGCGATAGGTCTTCAGCCATAGATAATTAACCGCTTGCGCGTCCGCCCCCATTATATCTTGAACTGCGCCAGAAGGGGAGCCCCAGGGCTAGGCTTGTTTTTCAGTGGCGATTTCGTAGCAGCAGCCGGCAGCGTCCTGTACAAAGCCGTAGCGCATCACCACGCCCTCAGTAACAGGGATGACAAGCTTGCAACCCTGTGCTATGAGTGCGTCCAAATCGGCCTCCAAATTGTCAGAATAGATGGCTACGTGGTTGCGGATGAACGCCGCCAATGGATGGCCGGCGTCAACAAATTGCCAGAGTTCAAAGGCGGTTCCGCCCTTTTTGACCGTGGCCACCTGCGCCTTGGGCTCGGGCTTCTCAAAACGTTTGTGCACGGCAAAGCCGAGCGACTCATATAATTGCACTGCTTTTTCTAGGTCCGCGACAGCGACGCCGGTGTGCAGCACGTGCTTAAGCACTGCGCGTTTGCCCCTGGTTGCCCCTGGCGGTCATCGGTTATCGCCAGCGCCCTTCACCACACCGCGCGCTTTGCGGCTCTGCAGTTTGGCCACGTTTTGCTGCATGACTTCCTCAAACGTCAGGCCAAGTTGCTCGGCCAGCACGGCGATGTACCACACCACGTCGCCCAGCTCTTTTGCCAGCTCGGCTTTGTCTTCAACGGAAACGACGCCGTCTTTGTAGGCCACAATTTTCTTCCACTTTTCCACTACTTCGCCAGCCTCGCCAGCCACGCCCATTGCCCAAATGGTTTTGTCCATGAGCGGGTCGGGGTTAAAAATTGCCGTGGTGAGCGCTTGCTTTTGGTATTCGTCGAATGTCATTGTACCTCCCCCTGCTCGGTTATATTGACGGCCCCCAGCCGGATAATATCCAGTGTACCATCTACTGGCAAGCGGAGGCGCGCCACCGTTGAGGGCGGCCGCCCGGTGCGCTCGCCGCCGTCCACGTAAAAGCCAACTTGGTCGCTAAAATAGGCCAGCGCCTCGGCGATGTTGTTGGCCGCCGGCTGCCCCGGATGGTTGGCGCTGCTGGTGAGCAGCGGGCCGGTTTGCTCCAGCAACTGGCGCACTTCTGGGTCCGCTACCACGCGGAAAGCGCAGTGGCCCGTGCCCTGGCCGAGGTAATCCAAGCTGGCCGGCACGGGCAGCTCAATGCTGAGCGGGTTTGGCCACAGGTGGGCGACGGCGTCTAGGTACTCGGCGGAGATGCCCAGCCCGTGCAGCTGCTCCACGCTGCTAGCGATGACCGTGCCCGGCTTCTGCTCGCGGTGTTTGAGCTTATACAGCTTGTCCACCGCGGCCGGCAAGTGCGCGGCGGCGCTCAGGCCATAGATCGTATCGGTAGGGATAACCCCCACCGCCCCGCCGGCATAGAGCGGCGGGAGCTGCGGGTCGTGCAAAGAAGTAACAATAACCATGGAAGCTTATGAGGATTGCGAAGTAAAGTAGATAACCGTAGCCAGCCCAGAAAGTACCAGCATGATAAACACCGTCATAGTAATAAGCGCGATGGGCGGCTGCGGGCCTTGGGGCGCTGCCGGCGGCGTTTTTGGGCTGCGGGCGGGTTTGGTGGTGGCGGCGTCAGGCAACGGGGGCGCAGGCATTGCGGCGGCGGCCTCTGCAGGGGTGGGGATGGGCGCGGGGGCGTCCTGTACGGCGAGCGGCGCGGGGCTGGCCGGGGCCGGCGGAACAGCTGGCGGCACCGCCGGAGCCGGGGCGGCTAGGGGGTGCGGCGCTGTCACGACAGGCGCCGGAGCAAGCGCAACAGCAGGTGCGGCTACTGGCGCTGCTACTGGGGCAGCCGGCGGCACTACGGGCTTCGGCGGCGCGGCAATGTCCATGACCGGTTTGTGGAGGGTTTGCGGCTGCATAAATCGTTGGTTGTATTGTATCACGCCCCGGGGAGTTTGTAGCGGCTGCGGGCTTCCTCTACCAAACCTTCTGCAATGAGGTCAGCCAAAACCTGCGGCAAGCGCATATCCGGAACCTGCCGGGAAAGCTCCGCAAAGGGCTGTTGGCCAGCGGCAAGTAGCTTAAGCACCTGGCCGCGTACTTGCCGTTTGGAGCCGGCAAACCGCGGCTGCACCGTGTAATGTTTACTTAACTTGTTAAGATTGCCCCTAGCCCGCTTCAGGTGCGAGCCGTAGTCCATGAGCGCCCAGTACCACTCACGGGCATTGTCCGGCAGCGTGCGCGCCACAAGCTCCAGGATGCCACGGTCTGGCACCCCCTGCTGGCCGGCAAAAAAATGGTGGATGAACACGGTGCGGATATTCGTCTCCACAAACACGGCCGGCATGTTATAGGCATAGGCCAGCACTGCACCAGCGGTGTTTGGGCCAACGCCGGGCAATTGTACGAGCTCGGCTGAGGTACGCGGCACTTCCCCGCCGTGCTGCCGCACCACTTGGCCAGCCGCTTGCCACAAAAACTTGGCGCGGCGATTGTAGCCCAAGCCGCTCCACACCTGTAGGACTTGGCCGAGCGGCGCGGCGGCTAATGCCTTACAATCCGGGAACGCGGCTAAAAACTCGGCATATTTAGGGATAACGCGCTGCACCTGAGTTTGCTGCAGCATAATCTCGGATACCAGGATGCTGTAAGGGTCGTAGCCGCCCGCACCGGGCTGGCGCCAAGGCAAGGCGTGGCGGCCGTGTGCTTGGTAGTAGCCGAGCACGGCGTGTTGGAATTCCCGTAAATGGTCCTCATCCATTGCCCTTTAGCATAGCGCACTACTGGCCGTAGGTGAATCCGCCGGTGGGCACGGTGTCTGCCACCTTGCGCGGCGTGCCGCCCTGCAGGCTGGTGACGTAATCGGCCGACCCGCTGTCGGTAGACACCCGGTACAGCACTGCGCCGTCCAGCCACTGCAACGGATAATTTAGCCCGTCTTGCTTTTGTATCGCCGTGTCTTTGGCGCCGGTTACGTCGTAGTTCATGAGCGTGCCGTCCGACACCCATAGGCCGTGCGTGTGGTCCGCATTATCCACATAGAGCCGGCTGCCGGGGCTGGCCGGCGCGCCCATGGTGCTGGCCGCGCCGCCGCCGGGCATGAGGTACGCTGTCCAACCGCTTGTTGTTTGGACGGCAAGGGTGTTGTAGTCGGTGCGCAGCACGGTAAGCACGGTTTGGTCCAGCGCCGTCTGCCGGTTTGTGCCATCTGGGTCAACCCGGTAAAGCCCGGGCTTGGGCGCGCCGGCGCTGTCGCTGGCGGCCACCGCATAGAAAATACTACCCTGCGCACTCAAAACCGTGGACAGCACTGGGGCGGCGGCCAGGCGTACGCGGCTGTTGGCGGCATAATCGTACCCGATGACCGTTGATATATTGTTGGGCGGCGTGGCCGGGTCGCTGGAGACCTGCTTAAACACCAGCCGCGTACCCACCCAGTCCACCAGCTGGATCTGGCTAGCCTGGGCCAGTGTTGTGGCGGTTTTTTGGCCAAGGTCCACCAGCGTTAATGTGCTCTCTAAAAAGCCGTCGGCGTCGTGCTTGCCATCGCGCGTGGAGACGATGGCCGCATGGCTGCCGTCTGGGCTCTGCACAAGGCTGATCTCGCCATTTTCCTGGCCGGTGCCCGGCAACAGCACCTCGCGTTCCGCGCCGTCGAGGTCGCTCTGGTACAGGTCATAATTACCGCTAGTTTTGTCCACAAACACCACTTTTTGGGCGGGCACGAGCTGCACCTCCGGCGCTGCCCCGGACGCCTGCAGCGTAGCCTGTGCAGGCCGGTAGCCGTCCTTGGTGAGCGTTACTGGGGCGGCGGCGTTGCCTGCGTTATCGAAGGTAATCTCCACTTTGCCGTCCTGGCCGGACAAAGCCGTGGCGTCGCCGCTGGTGGCCTGCACCCCAGGCAGGGGCTTGCCGGTAAGCCAATCATACACCACCAGCGCATAGCGCACGCCTACGGCTTGCAGCGGGAGTGGGCCGAGCGGGTTACTCCCTAGCCCCAACACAACAGTGCGCTGTATGCCAGAAAACCCGGGCTGCTCAATATGCAGCTGCGCCGGCCCAAGGCGTAGTTTGCCAAACGAGGCCATACCGGCCGCGTCGGTCTGGGCGGAGCGGCCGCCGATTGTGACGCGCACGTTTTTAAGCGGCAGCTGTGTGAGGCCGTCCACCACCGCCACCGAGGCGCCGGCCCGCACGCCAGCCGCGTTCAAGGCGCTATAGCGGTATGCCGGCACTACACCAACAGTGGTGGCGCCCGCCACCACTACGGCAAACGTCAGCCAGCGGCCGCGTGCCGTCCCTAACCACAGCCGGAAAAACACGCCTACGCCATACCAAAAACCGTGGCGCGGCCGGTCAACGGGCGGGCGGGCGGCGCGGTCTTCGTCATCGGCGGCCAGTACTTCATCGGCCTCGTGGGCCACGATGTCGTCCACCGCTTCGTCGGCCCCGGCGTTGTCTAACACCGGGCTTTCGGCCAGCGCAGCCTCTGGGTTGGCGGCCGGCACTACCGCCGGCGCTGGCCGGTCTTCCCTACTGCTTTCGGGGTCGTGTTTTTCTGCCATCGTACCAGGCGCGGGCTACAGGCCGCCGTAGCCACCGCCGTAGCCGTAGAAACTGGCGCTCGGCTTGTAGTAGTCGGTTATTTTGAGGGGCGTGCCGCCGGCAGCCGGCATGGCGTACAGCTCGCTACCGTTTTTGGACACCAACAGATAGGCGTCGGTGTACCAGCCGTAGGTTTGGTAGTCGCTTACACTGGCGACTTCTTTGCCGCCCTGGGCATCGTCGTCTCCCACAAATAAGGTATTTTTGCCGTCGCGCGGCTCGCTCCAGAATGTTTTGCTATTGGAGGGTGAGAACAAGTATGTGGGGTAGATTTCGTTGAGTACATCGCTGGTTATCTTGCCAGTGACCGTGGTGAGTTTGCCGCCGCTATAGTCATAAAGGTTGGTGTCAGGGCTGCTGGGTTGCGGGTTAAAGTAGGCGGCCACATACAGGCCAGACGGCTCATACGGCCGCGCGTCTATCGTGACGCTCACGGTGCTGTAATAGGCGTACGGCAGGCTAAACGTCCAGCCTTTTACCACCTGCTTGCCACTGCCGTCCGGCTTTACGGTGTTGAGCGTGGCCTGGTGGCTGCCGGCGTCGCTGAGCGTGGAAGCAAACAAATCCTTGGCGTAGACCACCTGGCCTTTGAGGATGTAGGCCTTGTCTATGCTCTCGCTAAAGTACACTGAGGTGCTGGTGCCGCCGGCCGCGTTTTGGTCCAGCGTTGCAACCTTGCCGCTGTCTGCATCGTACGATTTCAGCTCCTGGCGCCCGGCCTGCCACTGCTGCATGCCGTGCCGGTCTACCGTATACACAAAGTTGTGGCCGCTCCAGCCGGCCAGCGTAAAGTCGGCGTCGCCTTCGTCCATGGTTGCCAGGCTGTCGTTTGCGGTGTTGATTACAAACAGCTTGGCGTTGGCACCGCCATCACGCTTACTGAGCAGGGCGAGGTACTGCCAGTCTTGCGAGGCCAGCAGCACGGTATTGAACTTGTCTTCGCTGCCGGTGCCGGCCAGCACGGTTTGGCGGTTGGCGCCGTCTAGGTCGGTCTTTACCACGTCAACCGTGCCGCTTTTGTTAGACAAAAAGTATAGCTTGCCGGCCGGCGTTATCTGGAACGTGTTGGCCGGGTCGGTGGCGGCCGTGACCTTAATGGTCACTGTCTGCTTGTTGTAACCACTGCCCGAGAGCGTTGCCGGCACAGTTTCTTTGCCGGCGGGCAGGACAAGGGTGAGTTCGCCTTTGGCGTCGGTCTTGGCGTCGGTGCCTTGGGCGGCCACCGTCACGTTGGCCACGGGCTGGCCGCTGATTTTGTTGGTGACGCTTACCGCCACCTGCCGCCCGGTGGCCGCCAGGCTAATTTCCTCGCTCTGCTTCTGCGGGCCAATGGGCACAAGCACTGCCTTGCTGGCGCTGGCGTAGTATTTTTTGGAAACGGCAACCGTGGCGTGGCCAACTCTTACCTTTATACTCGCAATGCCCTTGTTGTTGGTTGCGGCAGTCTTCCCGCCTAGCTGGACCAACGCGCTCGTGACCGGTTTGTGCGTCTGCGAGTCGGTAACCAGCACGCTAAAATTCTTGCGCAGCACCGTGCCAGCCAGCAGGTAGCGCGTGGGCGGAACGGCCAGCAGCAAGCCAACAACCGTCACCACAAGCAGCGGGATACTCAACTTTTTATTGCTTACGATCCACTGCCACAGCCGGTGGTGCGGCCGCATGCCGCCATCATCTACTGGGGCGTCTTCGCCAGGTTTCGTTTGCAGCCGGGTGTGCGTGGCCGAGGCATGCTGCGGCGAGTGGCGCCCACGGCCGGCGTCGTCTTGTTGTCCGGAAGGTTCGTTTTGGTTGGCCATACTTGTTATCCTTTTCTGGCCTTAGTCTAGCAGAACTCCGCCTGGAGGCGATAGCATAAAGCTTAGTAAAGCGTCTTGTGCTCGGGCACCAGCTGCCTGCCCTGTGCCGCAAACGGCTGGGCGTGTTGGCCGCCAGCCTTGTCACCGGCAAAGCGCAGCGTGTAGCGGCCCATGTCCATTAACGATTGCTCAGCCTGCGGCGTCGCGCCAGCCGTGTCTTCCGGCGCAGTCAGCATAAACGAGTAGGCATACGACTTATGCGTCTTGGTGTTGTAAATAATGCCCACGTCGTGGCGGTTGTCACCCGTGGGGTCATCCAAAATGCCTACTTTGTTGACGAGCGTTATCCAGTCATTGCCAGCCAATTGGCTGCGCACGCCGTAGTCGGTGTAAATATTGGTGGCCAGCGCGTTCTTCATAAATTTGCTGTACTTGTCTTGGGTACCCATCAGTTTTTCCAGCGTCCAAAGGGAGTCATGCGGCGTGGAGTTGCCCAAATAAAACCGGTTGGCGTCCAGCGGCTGTAAGTAAGTGTGGCTCAGCTGCGGATACTGCGCCCAGCGGGCGTTCACCGCCGCTGCGCCGCCCAGCGCATAGTTCACCATGATGCGCACCGCCGTATTGCCGGACGGGTTGAGCATATCAAACAAAACGTCCTGGAAACTGGCCGTGGTGGGCGCGCCCGGCTGGTCGTATACGCCGTTGCCGGCGCGGACGTCGCTGGGGAGCCAAGTCATGGTTTGGTTCATGTGTAACTTGCCGGCGCGCAAATCCTGCAGCACCAGCAGCGCTACTGGCAGCTTGTTGACGCTGGCGGCGAACTGCTCGGTGTCCGGGTTGTGGTCTATCACCAGCCGGCCGTTCTGCATGTCCATAATCTGCACGCCGGTAACGATGTTAAGCGATTCATCCTGTTTTATGGAGCCATCCACCAAATGCCGCAGCACCAGCTCTTTCACGGCTTGCTGCACGCCGTCTTGGCCGAGCGTTTGCTCGCTCATGGGTGCAGCACCAGTCTGGGCTTGGCTTACGTTGGTAGGGGCGGGTGGGATGTTGGAGATAATCATACCTAGTTAGTGTAGCCGGGCGTTCTGTATTTGTTATTAAATTTTCTTACCGATTTTTTCGGTACAATGTGCGTATGGAGATATACGAAGAGGCGGCCGCCTACTTAAGCAAGCACGATCCGGTTTTGCGCCCAGTCATTGCCCGGGCGGGGCTGAGCACCATGCGCCCGCACCGCAACTATTACCAGGCGCTGGTGACGAGCATCATCTCCCAGCAGCTTAGCGTGAAGGCAGCGGACACTATTGAGCGCCGGTTTTGCGAGCTGTTTGGCGCGGCCACCGTGCCCACCCCAGAACAAATCCTGACCAAAGATATCGATGGGCTGCGCAGCGCCGGCCTCAGCCGCGGCAAAGCGGTGTATGTGCGCGACCTGGCGCAGCACGTGCTGGACCGCTCAGTGCGCCTAGACGACTTTGACGGCAAAAGTAATGAAACGATCATTAAAGAACTGACCGCGGTCAAAGGCATCGGCGAGTGGACCGCCCACATGTTCCTGATGTTCTGCATGGGCCGGCTGGACGTCTTGGCCGTGGGCGACCTGGGCATCCGGAACGGTATTATGAAACTCTATGGGCTGGAGCGGGCACCCTCGCCAGATGACATCCGGGATGTTGCCCGCAAAAACCACTGGCACCCGTACGAGTCTATCGCCTGCTGGTATATTTGGCACAGTTTGGATAACAAGCCGGCCGTGAACCCCTAGCGCGGACGCCGGTTGCGATGGCGGCGCCGCACAATAACCAGCGCCATCAGCGTATTCCCGGCCATAATATATGCCGGATAGAGGAGCTGCGTGGCGTCCAGCCTGCCTACGGCCAAAACGCCCAAGCCGCCGGACAGCGCCGTGAGCTGCCAAGCTATCAGCGTTTCGGTGCGCGGTGCGCGCCACGTCTTAGCAATCGTCAGCCAAAAACCGCTGGCGTCCACCAAAAGCACCACGATAATCGCGGCCAGCGGACTCTGCAGCCACCACCACAAGCCCACGCCCAACACCGCAGCAACGGCGGAGATATAATCGCGCCGCTGGAATTTACCGTACCCGTGGTGCAACGACATCACCGCAATAAACGCCGTCATCAGCCCCTGGCCAACGGTCATTAACAGCGACCACGTGGCGTGCGCGCCAATTTGGGCGCCCAGCGACACCACGTTTAACAGCGTCCAGATCCACCACGTTGCCCGCTCCGGCTTGGTTTTGCCGCGGAAAATATCGCGCACATAGGGGATGTTGCCTGCCAACTGGATAACGCCGGCCGCAATGCCCAAACCCACTACGGCCGCATGGGGCATACCTACGGTGCCAGTCGGTTAATGTCCCGCGGGAACAAAATGGCTTCTTTGACGTTGCCCAGGCCCACGGTTTTTTCCACCAAGCGGTCGATGCCAAAGCCAAAGCCGCCGTGCGGCGGCAGTCCGTGCTTAAAGGCCAGCAGGTAGTGGCTGAAGCCGGGGTGCGAGGGGTCGACGCCCGCGGCCTTCATCTGTTCAACCAGGTTTTCGTGGCGGTGTTCGCGCTGCGGTACGGTGCTGATCTCGATGCCGCGGAACAGGAGGTCGGCGCTGCGCGCAGTATCGCCCTCGCCCTTCATGTGGTAGAACTTCATTTTGCTGGCCGGCAGGCCGGTAGCAAAGACCGCTTCGCAGCCGTCGTGCTCTTTGGCGTACTCGCAGACCCACTTTTCTTCGTCTGGGGTCAGGTCAATTTCTTTGGTCATGTCTTTGCCGGTGGCTTCTTGGTACAGCTTGTGGATTTCGGCCATGGTGTAGCGCGGGAATGTTTCGGCCAGCTTCAGCTCTGGGGCGCCCACGGCCTTGAGGTTGTCGGCGTGTTCTTGGTACAGCCGCGTCAGCACGGCGTAGACCATGTCTTGCAAGAAGTTGAGCACGTCGTCGTGCCCGTCAATGAAGCCCATTTCTACGTCCAGCATGGTCACTTCGGAGACGTGGCGGGTGGTGGCGCTGAGCTCGGCGCGGAAGGCCGGCGCGATCTCGAACACCCGCTCAAACACGCCCACCATGATCTGTTTGTACAGCTGCGGGCTCTGGGCGAGCGTGGCCTCCTGGCCAAAATAGTCCAGCTTAAAGACCTCGGCACCGCCCTCGGCTGCGCCGGCCACCAGCTTGGGCGTGTTGATTTCCACAAAGTCGTTTTTGTACAAAAACTCGCGGATGTAGCGCGTCAGCTCGCTGCGGATGCGGAAAATGGCCTGCTCTTGCAGGTTGCGCAGGCCAACCACGCGGTTGTCAAACAGGGTGTCGAGGTTGTCTGGCTTATGGCTGAGCGGCTTGTCTATTTCGATGGGCGGCTCATCTGTTACCGGCACCAAAACGGTGACGGTGGAGTCATGGATTTCCACCCCGCCCGGCGCCCGCGGCTCGTCCACCGGCGTGCCAACCACCTCCAGCACCGTGCCGATCTGCATGCCGCGCAGCTTCTCTACCTCGTCTTTGTCCTTAATGACCACCTGGGCGAGGCCGCTGCGGTCGCGGACGTTAATAAACGTCAAGCCGCCCAGCAGGCGTTTTTTGTGCAGCCAGCCTTGCATTGTTACCGGCTGGCCAAGATGTTCCTTTAATTCTCTGGTGAGGGTGCGCATATGTATCTCCTTTGGTTAGTCGGCTGGGGAGGGTCGTCTTTGCACAGGACCGCGCTCGCCTATGAGGCGCGGCTGCCGACCCGGAGATTCATATTGGAGGTGCGCGCTTTGGTCATTAGTTTGATTCTACCACCTCTGTTGCTTCAGGGGAAGAGGTTTCGTCGTCCTGCGGCTCTGGCGTGACGTCGGTAGCCACTTCTTCGGCGAGCTGCTGTGGCTTAAACGCGGCCACAGCAGTTTTGTCTTCAAAGGAGTCAAAATCGTCGTTGCCATGGTCGCCCACCAGCTGCGCCAGCAAATGCTGCAAGGTGATGACGCCCACCGGCTCCTCAAAGGCGTTAATGACCACCACCATGAACTGGCCGGTTTTGGCGAACGCCTGCAACACCTGGCGCAGGCTGAAATCTTCGTGCACAAAACAGAGGCGCGGGTGCATGAGGTCCTTCACCAGTCCGCCCTCTTTGGCGGCCACGGCGTCACGCAAAAAGAGCGTGCCCACGACGTGCGCCGGCGCTTCATCGTACACCAGGAAGCTGTTTTGGCCGGAGTTGTGCAGCTCGCCCAGCAGCACCGGGCCGATGTGGTCGCCCAGCTGCACCAGCCGCACCTGGGACATGGGCACCACCACGTCGGCGGCCTGGAGGTCGTCAAACTGGGCGGCACGGGTCACCAGCTCCAGGTCGTGCTTGGCGATGCGGTTGTCTGGCTGCTCGGTTTGCTGGCGGAACAGGGCGATGAGGTCTTCCTTTTCGTACAAGCCGCTGTGCGCGGTGTGGCTGCGGAAGCGCCCCATTTGGTTGGTGATGAAATCGAACGGCACGTGCAGGTAGGTCATCAGCCAGTTAACCGCCGGCGCGGTCTGCACGGCGAAATGGGCGCTGCGCACCGTGAGCCGGAGCGACTGCGCCAAAACTGCGCCCGCCAGCGTGAGCGCAGCCACGGCATACGCCAACGGCGACGGCAAATTGTGCAGCAGCAGGATGCCGCCGGCGGTGCTCAGCCCAAACACTGTCCACAGCAGCAGCCGCATGCTGGCGCCGTAGGCCACCGGCCGGTACAAAGCCTCAGCCAAGCTGTCACCGCGCGCCGCCAACCGTTTTAACTCCTTAGCCGGGATAGAGCTATAAAAGCGCTGCAGCGCCAGCGCAAACAGCCCGAGGATAATAAAAACCAAAGCAATTATGCTTATTATCATATAAAACCTATCTTACGCCAGCTCCGGCATATATTGCAAAGGCGCGGCGTGTGATTTGCATCACGAACCCCTGTTATTTGCCCTTTCCGGCGTGGGCGCGGCGCTTTTGGGAAGCTAGCAGGCGGTATTCTTCGCGCTCGCCCAGGTAGTAGCCGATGGCCATTAGCACCACCACAATATACGCCGGTACAATCAGCGGCAGCCAGTGGTGCATGGTGTCTAAAAGTCCGCCGGCCGCGGTGTTGCTGGCCAGCAACGCAATGCCATCGCCCTTGATGACCGCAGACAACTGCACTACCGAGACGGCGTGGGCAGCGTCGGTGGCCCGCACCAACACGGCGTAATTTTTGTTGGCACCAGATGGCGTGCCATAAGTGTGGCTGGTAGTGAACGGCGAGGTGTCGGTGCGCGTTAGCTTGGTGGTGGTGCCATCGCCCCAGTCGGTGGTGATGCTATACGGCAGCGTGCCGCCCGTCACGCCAATGTTGAGGTCAACGGATTGGTGGCCAGCGTACACCTGGTAGCGGTAATCGCTGCGCAGCACCAGCGGGTCAGCGCCGGGCGCGGCCAAAATGTCTGGGATGGTGGGGTCAACCGTAATCTGGAAAGTGGGGAAGGTGAGCGTTTGGCCGGAAGTGGTCAGTGCCAGCACGTCAACATGGTGCTCGCCGGCCGGCAAGCTGCGGTCGAGCGTGCAGCGCCAATAACCGGTGTCGTCTGCCTGGGTGAGGCACGTTTCTGGGTCGGAGTGGAAAGTGACGGTCATTTTGGCCAGCGGTGGCGCGTAGCCAGAGACAGTGGGGTTGGTGCTGGTGCGCGGCGTTTGGCCGTGGCGGTAGCCGCCGCGCTCCACATTAGTGACCGATAGCGCCGCGGGGACGCTGGCCGGGACAACGGGCGGCTGGCCGGTCACGGTCACGGGCGTGTCTGTGGGCGTGGTGCTGCCGGTGACCTCATCGTAATAGACCGTTAGCGGGGTGCCGGGCGGCCCGGGGGCGTCGGTAAGGCTATACACCTGCGCGGATAACTGGTTGGCGCCACCCACCAGGCTGGTCTGTACCTGGTAGGCGTTGGCCGTGCATTGGGCAACGCCGCCCATCAGGCCGTTGGTGCTCACCTTGACATACGAC
Source organism: Saccharimonadales bacterium (SeqCode) (assembly GCA_035479375.1). GTDB lineage: Bacteria > Patescibacteriota > Saccharimonadia > Saccharimonadales > UBA4665 > PMNU01. The sequence goes on from DATIIT010000010.1 coordinate 27,026, forward strand.
TGCGGCGGGCATGCCCCTTTTACCAGCGTCAGATTGGTGACCAAGTGCTGTGAGGCAAAGGGCGTGGCAATGGTAGCCGGGGTTGCGGGCAAGGGCGCCGGCACGGTAGCGGTTACCGTGTACGAGGCCGCCAGGCTGCGGGCCACCGTCCCGGCAATCAGCACGCCTACGCACAGCAAAACCATCACGGTAAAGGGGTGCACCAGCGCGCGCTTGTGCAGCGGCCGGCCAGCACGGACACTCGCCCGGGTGTGCAGAGGCGCCGCGCGCTTTGGCCGTTTTACGGTGTTTAGTTTGGTTTGTTTCACGGTTTTTTAATTTCTGTTACTCACGTCCATAGTAGCACACTGGAGAATAGCTTGAGAATAGGGTGGAACACTCTGGCCGGCCATGTATACTACAGGTATGAGTAAATCGTTTTGGGCGGTCATCGCCGTCATCGTCGTCATTTTTGGGGGGATTTTATTGCTTAACGGGCACAAGAACAGCCCCGGCTCCAGCAGCAACGCCAAGCCGACGTCGCACATTGAGGGCAAAGGCGCAACCGGCGTCACGCTCATAGAGTACGGCGACTACCAGTGCCCGTACTGTGGCGAGTTCTACCCCTTCGTCAAGCAAGTGGCCGCCAAGTACAACGACCAAATCTACTTCCAGTTCCGCAACCTGCCGCTCATCCAAGTCCACCAAAACGCACTGGCCGCCGCCCGCGCCGCCGAGGCTGCCAGCAACCAGGGCAAATTCTGGGAGATGCACGACTTGCTCTACGAAAACCAAAGCGCCTGGGCCGAGGGCGGCAGCCCACAAGCTACCTTCGACCGCTTTGCCACGCAGCTCGGCCTCAACGTCGCCCAATTTGATAAAGATGCCGCCAGCGCCGCCACCAACGACATCATCAACGCCGACCTCGCCGCCTTTGACAAAACCGGCGCCGAAAAATCAACGCCGGCATTCTTTGTGGACGGCAAGCTCGTCAACCCCAAGGCAATCAGCGCTGACGCGCTCAGCGTGTTCATTGACCAAGCGATTGCGGCCAAGAAAAAGTCTTAGCGCCAAACCACTCGCCCCGCTTACCTAATACGTCAGAAACTCCTGCCACGGCGCCCGGCGGACGACCACGTTGACCCGCGTCGTGCGCGAGCGTACCATTTTTATTTTGACGGGCATATAATTCCCTGCTCCACCTAATTGCAAAAAATGCAAATAAGGCGCCTTTTCTTTTTGTTACCACACATGTTTGTCTTTCGATGGCTCACGCCACAGAAGTACAGTTAGTTTAGCAAAGGCGCTTGTGCTTGTCAAGAAAGTTGGTTATTTACCGAGGTTGCCTTTGGTAAGCTCTTTAGTGTGGCAGCTCGTGCACCCCTTGTTCACTTTTTTGTCATTAAACACGTACCACACCGTTAGTTTGCCACAGTGCGGGCAGGGGCGCTCGGTGTCGTGCAGGATTTCGTCTCCGTCCTCGGCATCAAGCATGTCGGCGATTTCGTCGGCCTCTTCTTGGGTCTTGGGTGTTTCAAGGCCGCAGCTATCTGCGCCGCAGCCGCCGGACGGGGCGTTAGCCAGCGCCTTGGCCTCTAGCTCTTGAGCCTTCTTATCATTGCCAGCAGCACGCTGGTCTATTGCCGCCTGCACGGTGCGGCCAGTCTCGGCGTCAAAGGCGATAGCGGCACGTTCCGGATCGTGTTTGACCGCGTCAAAAACCATTGCTTTGACATGCTTATCCACGATTCCCACAGCCGCACCGTGGTCGGTGCCGGCGCGCTCGAGCATTAAGAGGAACTCAACAAGTTCTTCGGTTTGGCCGTGGAGCTGCCCCTCGCGGCCCTGCGCCTCGCGTACGGCGGCCTGGTAGTCGCGCGGATGGTCATCGGCCACTACCTCGCCTCGGAAGATAGTCTGGCCGCCCATTTCGCTGGCGACTTGGTCGAGGAAGGCGAGCATGGCCATGGCACCTTGGCCGTCAAGGTTCAGTATAGCCCGCTCCTGCACCTCTGTTTTGGTGAGGTTTTCGGTGGGGCCAGCTACCCGCATGCGGCGCATAGCCTCCACAATAACTTCGTGGGTAATATGCTTGCCAGACACCGCGACCTGTTCTTGGAAACGGCTGTGCGCACCAAAGCGTACGCCGCGGATCATGAGCTTCTCTTCTTCTGGCACGTAGCCGCCTGGGCCGCTCTTGGGGTCATGGTTGTACATGTCGATCGCCCAATCCGGGCACTCGTGGATAGTGATGATGCGCGCCTCCGGCGCACCGGGTGCTTCCGCGGCCATGCGTCCGGGCTGCAGCAACACAAGGTTACCGACCGCCACGTGGCCGAGGCTGCGCATGGCGGCATAGGTGTGCTCTTCCATGAAATCGTTAACGCGGCGGTCGGTTTCTTCTTGCTCAGACAAAGGCGTCAGGCCGTCGCGCACCATGTTGGCAAGGGGGCGGCCCATAAAAGTATAGCCGCCGGCTGCTTCGTCGTACGGCTGCTCAACCTCGCTAAAATATTCCCAGGCGCGGCGGCGGCGCCACTCCCCCAGGTAACGGCGGCTGTCTACTGCCAAGCTTTCACGGGCGGTGCGGTATTCCGGGCTGTGCGCACCAAAACGACGTTCGGCATCAACAGCGCGGGCGGCCGTGCTTAACGGGTCAACGTCCCGTGGCACGGCCGACTCGTTGCCCTGCGCAATGAGGTCAATACGCTCCTCCAGGATTTGGCCAGCCTCTGCACGGGCCGCTTCCCGGGCAAGCCGCAGCCCGGCAATCGAGTCAACCGCCCGCCACCGGCGCTCGTCAACAGGCAAGCCGCCAGCGACCTCAAGCGGTAGCGCCGGCCTGTGCACGAATGCTTCAGCTGTTGCGGCCATAAAAAATCCCCCGCCGGGCAGGCAGGGGGTCTTTAAAAAGCCGCTGTTCCTGCTCGGGAATTTGGTTAATCGCTGTATCGGACTTTGCGCCCGTTACAGGGCGGCCTTACCGTTGCGGCACAGTGCAGGATTCTCACCTGCTTCCAGCTTTTTATTGTTAACTACCTCAATCGTAGCATGCCGGGGCGCTACATACGTGGTGTAGTTTTACCAACAAAACACTACTTCTTCTGGCCGGGCAGCCGCTGCTTGAGCAGGCCTAGGCGCGGGATAAAGCTCTGCGCCGCGCCGTCTAGCCCCAGGACTTTCAGGGCGCCCACCAAAACGTACAGGTGGTCCAGGTTGTCTTGCTGCACATCGCCGGAGTGTTCCAGCTCGCCAAACAAATGCTCTACCTTTTCTACGAGCCATTTTTCCTCGCCCGGCGTAATGACATTGCTGGTTACCTTCGAGCTTTCTCCCGGCGCCACCACCTCCAGTGAGCGTGCCGAATGGTCGCGCTTGCGCAAATGCCCCCGGCGGATCAGGTTATTGATGTGTAGCGCCACCGTGGCCACCGACGTGTAATTGAGGCCAGTCATTATCTCGCGGTAGCTCGGGCTGTAGCCGTGCTCGCCAATGAACTGCTCGATGTACGTCAGCAGTTCGCGCTGTTTTTTGGTTGGGCGTACCGTGTCACTCATGTTGCCTCCTTGGCATCCCCACTCCGTTTACCATAAAAGACCCAGAAGCGGTACCATATGTAGTTCCAGACTGTAAAAAATGACGCTGATATAAAGAATCCAATATACGGCGAAATGCCCATGCTATTCAAGCCCCAAATAATGGTATAGTCCAGGCCTAGGTTCACCACGGTGATGATGCCGTACTTTGTAGCCGTGGCGGCCTCTTTTTTGTTGAGCGCCGGGTTCTGAAACGCCCAGTAGCGCTGGATGGCATAGTTGAGCGTCCAGCCCACCACATCGGCCAGCATTTTGGCCGGGAACCACCTCCAGTGCAAGCCGCTGTAACAGATGGCAAATACGGCGTACCCAGACCAGAAATAGCTGAGCCCGCCCACAAAATATTCGCCAAACTGCACCAGCCGCTTGCGGGGGAGCTTCATGTGCTGGCCTTTTTCTTAGGCGTCTCAATGCGCGCGTTTTTGGCGCCGTCCCCCTGTGCCGCAGACAAACTGCAGGCGATGCCGGCAAACCCCCACCACAGCATGCCCAGCGTATCGTCAGCCCAGGCGTGGGAGAGCATATTTATGAAGCTGATGCCCACAAAACTGGCCAGCAGGACCACTGCCAGCTGGTGCCCGCGCCGCTGCCACAGCTTGATGGCCACCAACACATTAATAGCCAGGAACAGCCCCAGGCCGATCCAGCCAGCCTCCTGCCCTACTTGCAGATAGTAATTTTCGGCGATGCGCGCTGGCCGGTTGTTATGTGCGCTGGCCGGCCCGGCCGACCCTGGGCCGTGGCCGAGCGGCTGGGTGAGCACATCCTTAACTCCTTGTTCTAATGCCGAGCTGCGTGCCGCGTTGGAACTGGTGCGGGAGCCCGAGTGGCTGTCGGTATGGAAAAACGTATTTTGGAACTGGCTGTTGTGCCGGAAGGCCAGGAATGCCGCGCCAAACACCAACACCGCGGCGGCCATGCCAGCAAGCAGCCAGCTGCGGGCACGCCCCTTTGGTACAGCCAGCCAGCACAGGTACGCCACACTCAGCACCGCACCGATATACGCGCTCCGCGAGTACGTCGTCCCCAGCGCCGCACAGGCCAGCGCCAAAAAAACGAGGGCGCCCGCGCGCCGCTGCTTCACGCCGCGCACCAACGTGCTGGCAAGCGCGCTTATGGGCAGCACCAGGTACGCGCCAAATGGGTTCGGGCCGCGCAACGTGGATTGCACACGGATATACGCCGTCTTTTGGTCCACGGTACTAAACGGCGCGATGGTCTGGGGGCCATACCCAAAGTGCCGCAAAAAATCCACTGGCAGCACCCAGGCCTGCAACACACCAAACCCAGTGGCTATGGCTGCCGGCACAAGCAGCAGCTGCCGCCAGCATCTTGCCAGCCACGGGCGCTGCATGGCGGCCACCCAACAAACCAGCAAAAACGCTGGAAACCGCAAATCGGCCGCCCAGCCAGTGAGCAGCGCACTCGTATTTACCCAGCCGGCAAGCCGGGCAAAGACGCCCATAACGAGCTGCCACACGATATATGCCGCGCCCAGCAGCACCAACGGGTCGCGCAGCCACGGCCGCCGCCGGCCAGCGTCACGGCCAATAGCCACGGCCGCCCATACCGCCAGCGGCACAAGCGCAAACTCGATCCACAGCCGGAAGGCGCTGTAGTGCCCAAGGCTACTCCCGGCCCACACGGTAAGCAAGGCGTGGAACGGCAACAGGCACAGCACAACCGCCACAAGTACAGCGCAGACAGAGGTAACCTGAGTGAGGGCGACTTTTTTCATAAGTACTACCATCCAGTATACACAAGCACACACGCCCCTTATTAAGTGGTACAATCGGGGTAATCCTATGAACACCAATATTTCGCTCGTCTACAACTTATGCCTGGTAGCCGGTGACTTCCTGGCGCTGGTGGCGGCTTTTGTAATGGCCTACGTGCTGCGCGTGAAGCTGGCGTTTGGGCTGTCCTCGCAGCACTTGGGGCCGGTGAACAGCAAAACGTACATTGGCGTCTTTTTGGTGGTGCTGCCCTTTTGGATCTTAATTTTCTCGCTGCTAGGCCTGTACAACGGCAGCATCTACGAGAAGCGCTTCACCGAGCTCGGCCGCCTGCTGCTCGGCTCGTTCATTGGGATGCTGTTTGTCATTTTTTGGAACTTTGTGTCTAGCAAGCCGATTTTCCCGGCGCGCCTCATCCCCATTTACGGCTTTGGCTTTGGCTTTATTTTCCTGGTGATTTTCCGCAACCTGGCGCGCTTCATCCGGGGCAGGCTGTTTGGGTTTGAGGTGGGGCTCACCCGCGTGCTGCTGGTGGGCAACACCAAAATGTCGCACGAGCTGCTGGACTGGCTGGCGGACCGCACCTCTGGCTACAAGGTGGTGGCCGTGGTGGGCGGCAAAACCGCGCTGGGCGCGCACGGCAGCGTTCCCTTGTACCACACCTTCGACGAGTTTCTGCAGGCCAACCACGGCGAGCTGCATGGCATCATCCAAACCGAGCTCTACGCCGATGAAGGCCGCAACGCCCGCATCCTCACCTACGCCCAGGAAAACCACGTTGGCTTCCGCTTTGTACCGGGCAACACCGAACTGTTTGTGGGCAACATAGAGGTGGAGTTGTTCCGCTCCAGCATCCCGGTCATCACCGTGCACCAGACGGCGCTGTTTGGCTGGGGCCGCGTAGTAAAACGCATGACCGACCTTTTGGTAGGCGGCTTCTTTTTGCTGTTGGCGGCTGTGCCGATGCTGCTCATCGCCCTGGCGGTAAAAATGACCGAGCCCAGAGGCAAAGTGTTTTATAAACCACAACGCTTGGGGCGTTTTGGCAACACCTCGCCCATTTTTAAGTTCCGCAGCATGTACCAAAAATACAGCGACATGAGCCCCGAGCAGGGATTTGCCAAAATGGGCCGGCCGGATCTAGCCCGTGAGTTCCGCGAACGCGGCGACCAGCTTCCCCACGACCCTCGCGTCACCCCCGTTGGCCGCTTCCTGCGCAAAACCAGCCTAGACGAATTGCCGCAGCTTATTAATGTAGTTAAAGGCGACCTCAGCCTGGTGGGGCCGCGCGCGCTGGACGCCTTCGAGATGGAAAAATACTCCAAAAAGAATTTGATCCTGGCCGTAAAGACCGGGCTGACCGGGCTGGCGCAAGTCTCTGGCCGGCGCGACATCAGCTTTGAGGAGCGCCGCAAGCTCGACCTGTATTACGTGCAAAACTGGAGCTTTTGGTTGGACGTCACCATCATGGTCAAGACCGTGCGTGTGGTGCTGGGCGGGCGGGGCACGAACTAGATGGCCGCGTCCGGGAACATGCCCCGACAACTAAAGGTGGCCATCGTGCACGATTGGCTCATTGGCGGCGGCGCCGAGCGCGTGGTGCTGGAGCTGCACCGCATGTTCCCGGACGCGCCCATCTACACCTCATACGCCACAGACGAATGGCGCCAGCGCCTGGACAACAAAGTGGTTACCGGCTGGCTACAGCACTTTGGCCGGCTGCGGAAATTCTTGGTGCTGGGGCGGATGTGGTGGTTCTCGCACCTCGATTTTGCCGGATATGACTTGGTTATTAGCAGCACTGGCAACGGCGAAGCCAAGGGCATCCGCGTGCCGAAGGGCACGGTGCACATCTGTTACTGCCACTCGCCCACCCATTTTTACTGGCGGCACTATGCCCAGTATGTGCAGCGGCCGGGCTTTGGCGTGTTTGACCCGCTTGCCCGGCTGGGGCTTAAGCTGTTGGTAGCGCCGCTGCGCCGCTGGGATTGGCGCGCTAGCAAACGGCCAGATTACTTCGTTGCCAACTCCACGCACATCCAGCGCGACATTAAAACATACTACGGGCGCGACGCCGAGGTTATCCACCCGCCGGTGGACATCTCCCGGTTCGCGGCCGCAGCGGGCGCCAAGCGGCACGGCTTTGTCACCGTGGGGCGCCAGGCACCAGCCAAGCGCACCGACGTGGCAGTAGAAGCCTGCACGCAGCTTGGCCTGCCGCTCACCGTGGTGGGCAACGGCCCGGAAAACGCCCGGCTGCGCAAGCTGGCCGGGCCAACTATCTCCTTTGACATCGCGGCAGATGACCAAAAAGTGGCGCACTACCTGGAACACGCCGAGGCCTTCATCTTTGCCAGCTACGACGATTTTGGCATCACGCCGGTAGAGGCCCTGGCCGCCGGCACGCCGGTGCTCGCCTACAAAGCCGGCGGCGCCCTGGACTACATAGAGGAGGGCAAAACCGGCCTGTTCTTTGCCGGACAAACGGCCGGGTCACTGGCCGCGACGCTCAAAAAGTTCCGCGCTGAAAACTTCAACCCAGCCACAGCCCGCAAAAAAGCCGAGGAATTCTCCCCGGCCGTCTTTGCCCAAAAAATGCGCGCCCTTATTGGCCGCGCCCTGGCTAAAAGTTCTTAACTCGCATCTAACTCCTTGCTGGCTTCCTTAACCATCTGGGACAGGTCTTTGCGGGCCACCAGAATGCCAGCAGGGGTGTTCACCACAACGACGTTGTCCAGGCCGATGACCGCCACCGGCTTACTTGAGTCGTCGTTGCGGATATATGAATTTTGCGTTTCCAGCACGGCGATTTTGTCGCCCATCACGCAGTTGCCGTCCTGGTTGGAATCGGTAACGGTGTAAAGGTCTTTGAACGAGCCGAGGTCGAGCCAGTCAAATGTGCCCGGCACCACCAGCGCCTCGTGGACGCGCTCGTTAAAGGTGTAATCCACGGCCACGCTTTCCAGGGCGAGGTAGGCTTGCTTGTATGATTCCTCGTCTTCGGTGGCGAACAGCTTCTGGTAATCTTGCCACAGGTCCGGGCAATCTTTTTGCATGGCGGTTTCAAAGGCGCGCACGGTGCCCACCAAGTAGCCGGTGTTCCAGAGGTACTCGCCGCTAGCCAAGAAGGTCTGGGCGGTCTCTTGGTCTGGTTTTTCTTTAAAGCCGGCGCTTTTGTGCACCAGCTGCTCATCTGGCAGCAGGCCATCTTTGTGGATGTAGCCCAGGCCGGTGGACGGATAGGTGGGCTCTACGCCGATGAACACCGGCAAGTTGTACTTTTGGCTGGCGGCGCCGGCGGCCTTGAACGTCTCGGCGTAGCCTTCCACATCGCGGATAAAGTGGTCTGCCCAGGTGATGGCTAGGGGCTCGTCGTCGCCGTGGCGGCGTTTGGCCAGCACGAGCATCGCCAAGAAACAGCCAGACGTGCCGCGGCGGGCCGGCTCAATAATGAACGCCTCCGGCGGCAGCTCCGGCAGCTGGTCTTTGACGTGGTGGGCGTGGCTGGCCTCGGTGACAACGTAAATGTCGCCAGAGATGCACTTGGCGCGCTCGTAGGACGACTGCAGCAATGAGCGGTCTCCGGTGACGGTGAGCAAATGTTTAGGGTAATCGGGGGTAGACAACGGCCAGAGGCGCGTGCCGGCACCGCCCGCGATAAGTGCGACGATCATGCCTCCATGATAGCAAAGGATCCCGCTAAGGCAACCTAATGTGCCCAAAAATTGGGTCGCTGGCCGCCACCTTTCCAAAAAATCGTGCATTACACGCGGAGCGCATATGCGCTCCGGTTGCACTACGCTTGACCCAACTTTTTGGAAAGGTGGCGGCCAGCACCTACCTCAAAAGGGTTGTACGAATAACATCTCTCGGCGGGGGCGGGAAGGAGTATTATACCTGTGGGGCGCGTCGCTGTTATAGGGGGCGCGGCATCTGTTTTATTCGCTATGTAAAACCTGGGGGATACGAATAATGAGCGAGTTGCAGGACATTTTTAAAGCCTACGACGTACGCGGCAAGGTGGGCACCGAGCTAACTGCCGACGTTGCCGGGCGCATCGGCCGGGCAATGGCCGAATGGCTGCCCGCGGAGGGTGCGGTGGCCGTGGGGCGCGACATGCGGCCAGATTCCGAAGAGCTGGCCAACGCCGCCATTAAAGGCCTGTTGGCCGGCGGCCGCGACGTGGTCAACATCGGCCAAGTCACCTCAGACATGATCTACTTTGCCGTGGGCGACGGCCACTTGGCGGGCGGCGTCATGATCACCGCCAGCCACAACCCCGGCGAGTACAACGGCATCAAGCTGTGCCAGGAGGAGGCCAAACCTATGGCGCTGGAAGGCGGCTTGGGCGAAATCCGCGACCTAGTTATAGAAGACCGCTTCCAAGACGCCGACGAGCCCGGCGCCACCAGCGACAAAAACATTGTAGACGGCTGGATTACACACACGCTCAGCTTTGTTGACCAGGCTAAGCTCACGCCGCTCAAAATCGCGGTGGACGCCGGCAACGGCATGGCCGGCGCCATCTTCCCTGCCCTAGAAAAACAAGTGCCGTGGGAGGTCACCGAGCTGTACTTTGAGCTGGACGGCACCTTCCCCAACCACGAGGCCAACCCGCTCAAATTTGAGACCTTGCGCGACCTCATTAAGACCATCAGGGACAACCACCTGGACGCCGGGATCGCCTTTGACGGCGACGGCGACCGCGCCTTCCTCATTGATGAAACTGGCGAAGTCGTGCCCGGCGGCGCCATGTCGGCCATGCTTGCTGAGTACTTCCTGGGCAAACACCCTGGCAGCCACGTGGTATACGACGCCCGCAACAGCCACACCGTGCCAGAGGTCATTGAGGCGGCCGGCGGCAAGCCGGTATTGAGCCGCGTGGGGCACTCACTTATCAAGCAAAAAATGCGCGAAAAGGACGCCCCGTTTGGCGGCGAAGCCAGCGGCCACTTCTACTTCCGCGACAACTGGTATGCTGACTCCGGGCTCATCGCCGCGGTTATTGGGCTGTACGTTGCGACTTTAAGCGGCAAAAAACTGTCCGAGCTGCGCCAAAAGTACACCCACTACGCCGCCATCCCAGAGACTAATTTCGAGGTCACCGACAAAGCCGGCGCCGTCGCGCGCCTGAAAAACGAATTTAAAGACCGGGAACAAGACGACCTCGACGGTGTCAGTGTCTTCTTCGAAGACGGCAGCTGGTTCAATGTCCGCCCCAGCAACACCGAGCCCACGCTGCGGCTCAACGCTGAGGCACACGACAAAATGATACTGGACCAACTTGTACAAAGAGTAGTGGGGCTCATTAAAGGCTAACATGGGCAACTGGCAAACGCGCGGCTCGCGCATTGTGCACCAAAACCCGTTTTACATCGTCCGGGAAGATGACGTGCTGCGGCCCAACGGCAAGCCCGGCAAATATTTTGTGGCCGAGGTGCAGCGCGCCGTGTTCCTGGTGCCCGTGGACAATAATGGCAATATCTTGTGCATTAAGCTGTTCCGCTACCCCACGCAAATGGAGTCCTGGGAGGTTCCGGCCGGCTCCATAGAAGATGGCGAAACACCGCTGCAGGCCGCCAAGCGCGAGCTGCAAGAAGAGACCGGCCTCACCGCCACCAAATGGGAGCATATCGGCGAGATGCAAACCTCCAACAGCCGCACCAACGGCCTGGGTGACGTGTTTGTGTGCTCCGGCCTGCGCCAAACCAAGCAGGACGAGCGCGCCGAGGAGGGCATTACCAGGGTCACGCCGTTCAGCCCGGCGGAGGTGCTGGCCATGATACGGCGCGGCGACATCACCGACGCGGTCAGCCTCGCCCCGCTCATGATGGCTTTTGCCGCCCAAAAACTTACCACGCAACTTTAAGGAAGGATTGGTATACTAGACACTATGAAGATGCTTGTCACCGGTGGCGCAGGGTTTATTGGCTCCAACTTTGTGCATTACACCCTCAAAAACCATCCGGATTACGAAATTACCGTGGTGGATTCACTCACCTACGCCGGCGACGCCGGACGCCTGGCCGAAATTAAGGACAAAGTAACATTTGTAGAAGCCGACATCTGCGACTTCAACAAAATGGATGAGCTCACCCACGGCATGGATTTTGTGGTGCACTTTGCGGCGCACACCCACGTGGACCGCTCCATTGCCGACCCGGGCCCGTTCCTGCGCTCCAACATTTTAGGGACAGATAGCGTGGCGCGGGCGGCTATTAAAAACAAGGTGGGGCGCTTCCACCACGTGTCCACCGACGAAGTGTTTGGCACGCTGGACCTCAGCGACCCCAATGCCAAGTTCAGCGAGGCCACGCCGTACTCGCCGCGCTCGCCGTACTCAGCGTCCAAAGCCAGCAGCGACCACATTGTGCGCGCCTACGGCGAAACGTATGGGCTGCCCTACACCATCACCAACTGTTCCAACAACTACGGGCCGTGGGACTCGCCCGGGCGCGTCATCCCGGTGTTCGTCGCCAATGCCTTAGAGGACAAACCGCTGCCGGTGTACGGCAACGGACAGGCCGTGCGCGACTACCTGTTTGTAGAGGACCACTGCGCGGCCATTGACCTAGCCATCCACCAAGGCAAAACCGAAGAAACCTACTGCGTGGGCGGCGGCGCACAGCGCAATGGCATCCAAATTGCTGAGACCATCCTGGACATTTTGGGCAAGCCCAAGAGTCTCATCCAGTTTGTGGCCGACCGGCCGGGGCACGACATGCGATACGACGTCGACCCTACGCACATTAAAGAGGCGCTCGGCTGGAAGCAAAGCGTCACCTTCGAGGAAGGCATCAAGCGCACCGTAGAATGGTACCAAGCACACCAAGACTGGTGGCGCGCCTTTAACGAGCGCTTCGACCTCTTGCGCAGCAGCGGCATGTACAACGTCAAGGCAGAAAAGAAAGGCTAGCATATGGGCGTCCCCACCACCGAAGTCACCGGCCACCCCACCGACATCCCCGGCCTCATTATTTTTGACGTCACCAAGGTGGGCGACGAGCGCGGCTACTTCCAGGAAAAATTCCAGAAAGCCAAGCTGGTGGCGGCCGGGCTGCCGGAATCGTTCAACGTCATCCAAAACAGCCTCAGCTACAACAAAGAGGCTGGCGTAGTCCGCGGCTTCCACGCCGAGCCGTGGGACAAATATATCTCGGTGGTCACCGGCAAGGTGTTTGCCGCGTACGTCGACCTGCGCAAAGGCCCCAGCTTTGGCAAGGTGGTTACGGTAGAAATTACACCTACCAAAGCGGTGTTTTTGCCGCGGGGCGTGGCCAACTCGTTCCAAACATTGGAGCCAGACACCTACTACCTGTACAGCGTGAACGCCCACTGGAGCGCCGACAACCTAGACAAATACTGTTTTGTTAACCTGGCCGACGCCGGCATCAACGTGCAGTGGCCAATCCCGCTGGACAAAGCCGTGATGAGCGACCGCGACCGCAACCACCCGCCGCTCAAAGACGTAACACCACTGGAGGTGTAAATGGACGAATCCCGCATCTTAATTGTTGGCGCCTACGGGCAACTGGGCAAAGCGCTGCAGGCGCAGTATCCCAAAGCTATTGCCGTAGACCGCGACACGTTCGACATGACCGATTGGGACATGCTCCAAAAGTACGACTGGTCTAAGGTTGACGTCATTTTGAACGCTGCCGCCTACACCAACGTGGACGAGGCCGAAACAGATGACGGCCGCGTTGCCGTCTGGAAAATAAATGCCATTGCGCCGGGCTATCTTAGCAAAATTGCCACCGAGCACGGACTGGTGCTTGTGCACCTCTCCAGCGATTACGTCTTTGACGGACGCCAGCCCAACCACTCCGAAACAGAGACAGTTGCGCCGCTGGGCGTCTACGGCCAGGCCAAGGCGGCCGGCGACATCGCGGTTAGCATCACGCCCAAGCACTACATTATGCGCATCCAGGCGCTGGTTGGCGAGGGGCACAACTTTGTGCGCATCATGCTGGGGCTGGCGGCAAAAGACATTGCCCCAACGGTGGTGGACGACCAAATCACCCGGCTTACCTTCACGCCCACGCTGGTGATGGGCATCGACCACCTGCTCAAAACCAAGGCGCCTTTTGGCACGTACAACCTCACCAACGACGGCGAGCCGGCTAGCTGGGCAGACATCACGCGGCTCATTTTTAAAGAAATTGGGCGCGAGGACCTGCATGTAACCAACACCAGCACCGCCGAGTACTTCAAAAGCAAGCCGCACGTCTCGCCGCGCCCGCTCAAAAGCTATTTTGACCTCACTAAAATTAAGGCGGCCGGCTTCCAGCCCAGCGGTTGGCGCGAAGAACTGCACGCCTACATCCAAGCCGAGCAAGCCAAACCCAAGGAGGACAACCAATGAAAGGCATAATTCTGGCGGGCGGCTCGGGCACGCGGCTGTACCCCATCACCAAAGGCATCTCCAAGCAGCTGATGCCCATTTACGACAAGCCCATGATTTACTACCCTTTGTCCACCCTGCTGATGGCCGGCATCCGCGACATTTTAATTATCACCACACCAGATGAGCAGGCGCAGTTCCAAAGATTATTGGGCGATGGCTCGCAGCTGGGCTGCAACTTCCAGTACGCGGCGCAGCCGAGCCCGGACGGGCTGGCGCAAGCCTTCATCATTGGCGAAGAATTTATTGGCAACGACAAAGTCTGCCTCATTTTGGGCGACAACATTTTCTACGCCGCCGGTTTTGAAGAGACCCTGCGCCAGTGCGGCGACCCAGACGGCGGCATCATCTTTGGCTACGCCGTGGCCGACCCAGAGCGCTACGGCGTCATCGAGTTTGACGATGAGCGCAACGTCGTCTCCATAGAAGAAAAACCAGCTGAGCCCAAGAGCAACTTCATGGTGCCCGGCCTGTACTTTTACGACAACGACGTCATTGAAATTGCCAAAAGCATCAAGCCATCAGACCGCGGCGAAATTGAGATTACCGCCGTAAACGACGCCTACTTGCAGCGCGGCAAGCTCAAGGTGCAGCTGTTGGACCGCGGCACGGCCTGGCTGGACACCGGCACCTTTGCCAGCATGAACGACGCCGCCCAGTTTGTGGAAATTATCGAGAAGCGCACCGGCCTCAAAATCGGTTGCATCGAGGAAGTGGCCTGGCAGCAAGGCTTCATCGAGGACTCGCAGCTGGTGGACCTGGCCGAAAGCCTGGTAAAAAGCGGCTACGGGCAGTACCTGCACAAGCTGCTGGCGGAAAAGCGCCCATGAACCGCGGCCTGCTCAGCAAAAAGGTGGCGCAACAATTTGTACGCTACTTTGCCGTAGCCGGCGTGGGGCTGGCGGTGGATTTTGGCACGGTTATTTTTACCAAGCAAGTGCTGGGATTTTACTACCTGCTGGCGGTGTGCTGCGGGTTTATTTTAGGCCTTATTTTTACCTATTTTTTTAGCAACAAATTTGTGTTTGGCGCGCCAAAGGGCGACCACCGCAAAGTGTTCTTGCTGTTTGGCGTGGTGGGGTTGGTGGGGCTCGGCATCCTCAATATTCTGATGCTGGTGCTCACTGGCTGGCTGGGCGTGAATTACATCGTGGCCAAAGCGCTGGCCACGGTTGTGGTGTTTGCTTGGAACTTCTTGGCGCGGCGCACGCTGTTCCACAACGAAGAGCTGGAGCAAGTTCAGCCGGTGTAGACGCTTTGGGCAAAGCGCACGGCGTCAGCCACGCGCTGGATGTTGGTGCCCGGCTCGCCCGGCTTCATTTCTATGGACACGAACTTGTCGTAGCCGGTTTGGCGTAGGGCTTCGGCGGCGGCGCAGTGCGGCACATCGGGCAGGTCGGCCACGGCTTCCAGCATCGGCGAGCTGATGTGGAAATGCTGCATCACATCTTTGGCGGCGTGGATAGAAGCCGGCACGTCGTCCCCGGCCAGGACCATGCAGGCGATGTCCAGGTGCAGCCCAAAGCCCGGGTTATGCACCGCGCGCACCAGCGACATGCCGGCGTCCGCGGTGGTCACAAAATCGCAATTGTACTGCGGGGCGTTGGGCTCAATGCAAAACCGCGTGCCCTGCGCTTTGGCAGTGTCGCCCAGGGCGCCAAAAAACTCCCGGGCAATTTTTGTGGCCTCGGCTTCCGGCATCTTCCCGCGCTGGCGGTTCTTGGGCGAGCCGAACACCAGCACGCCCGCGTCCATGCGCCCGGCCAAACGGATAAACTCTTGCAGATAGGCCAGAGTTTCGGCGCGGTTTTCATCGCCCTCAAACAGCTTGAGGTCTGGGCGGGTAAACAGCATGGATTGGAACGCAACCACCGTAATGCCGTGTTGTTTCCAGAAATCCAGATACTCGGCGACCTGCGCGTCGGGGACATGCAGCGGGTCATCCCACACCTTGGTGGGCGCGATTTCCACATAGCGAACGCCCAGCTCCTGTAGTTTTTTGGCAGCTTGCGGCTCTTCTTCGGCCGTCCAGGCGATGTTTGATACAGCTAGTTTCATGGTTTCTCCTTACGCTGCTTGGTTATAGGCGGCTTGCACAACCTCCACTTCTTGCAGATAGGCGGCTACTGGGTCTTGCGCGCCAGCCGGCGGGCGCATTTCGAGTGACACGTACCCGTCAAAGCCGGCGGTGCGCAGGGCGTAGCCCATCTGCCGGTGGGGAACCTCGGGATGGGTGCTGGGCGGCTCCAGGTTTGGTGCGCTAGCGTCAAACGACGTAATACCCACAGCAGCTTGTGCGGCGGCGATTTCGAGCGGCGGGCTCGACTGCGGCTGGCCGGCAATCGCCGCGCTATCTAGGTGCAGGCCAACGCCGTGGGCGCCGGGGGCACCAACCACCTCCCGCACGCGCTGCACAAATTGTACGCCCTGCACGGTAGTGGTAATAAACTCGTTTCCGTAGCCGGACAGCGGCTCAATACAAAGCGTGGTGTTGTTCTGTGCGGCTGCCACAGCCACCTCGCTAAAGACCGCCACGGCATCCACGTGGTTTACCTCGCGGCGCAAGGTAGGCGACCCAAAAATGAGCGAGGTAGCGCCCAAGCGCCCGGCCAAATCCGCCTGCCGCTTTAGGTGTTCTGTGAGCACACGCTGCCCGGCCTTGTCGCCAGACAAGGCTGCACCCTCCAGGTTATAAACCAATGACTGCATACCCACCACCGCCAGGCCAGCGCCGGTGACGCGGTTATGGAAGTCGCGGGCTTGCCGCCGGTTGACAGCGGGTGCTTCTGGCCAGACCATAGTTGGCGCAATCACCAGCCCGGTAACGCCGCGTTCGCGCAGCCCGGGCAACATGATGTCGAGCTGTCCTGGTGCCCACCCGATGTTCGACGCCGCTATCTTCACGCTTTTGCCTTTTCGGCCGACACAAAGGCCTTGATGTCGTCCAGCCCCTGCTGCTTAGTGTAGAGGTACGTGCCGCTGCCGCCGTACAGCGTGGCGTGCTTGCTGTGCATGTCCCAAAATGCCGGCTTAACACCTTCCGGCTCCTGGTGGAAATCTGCCAGGCCAAAGCAATAGGCGGCGATGTCTGCGGTACGCACCGGCTCCGCGGCCAGATTTACCAATGGCAATTCGTTGTCCAGCGCCGTCTGGATGTCCTGCCAAATGTTGGCCAGGTTGTAGTACTGGTACATGCCCTCGCTATGGATTTTATCTACCATGTTGTTGTGCAGCAGGTCAAAAATGACGTTTTTCTTGAGGCCGGGGCCAAACAGGCCCGGCAAGCGCACAATGAGCGCCTCCGGGAAATTTCCCCGCACAAACTCTTCCAGGTGGTAGCGGTTCTGGCCGTAGGGCAGCAGGCCGTCGGTGTCAATGGGCGTGTCTTCATCGGCGCCATTAGGGCTTTTGTATACGCCCACGGTGGAAATCAGCACGAACTTCTTGGCCTGCACTTTTTTAATGTGCCCGATGAATTCATTGATCTCCGCCAGGTCGGCCGCGCCTTCCTGGTTGATGCGCCACATGTCGGCACGGTTGGCGGCGCTTACCACCAGGTCGTACTCCTTGCCTTCAATGTCGGCAATGTTTTTGCTGTTATATAAATCGTCAAAGTGGTGCTGCGCGGCCAAGTTGCTGCCAACGAAGCCGGTGTAGCCGATGAGTGCGGTTGCCATTTGTACCCCCTTACTTAAACTAACGTCGCACGGGCGGCCGGTAGCCGTGCGTTTCGCCAAACTGCGCACTCAGCTCTTCAAGCAGCCTCATCTTCGTTTCTAGTGATGCGCCTTCAAATTGCGCCAAGGTGCGCCGCACTGTCGCGGCGACAGCCTGGGGATTGTCGGCCTGTGGCACGCGGCTTTCATTGAGTAAGTGGGCCAACTGCATATCGAACTGGTCTACACGCTTTCCATCAAATTGTGGGTTGCCGGTTTCTTGAGCAACCATTTTTGGCGGATACTTAAAGCCGAGGGCGACACTGCCGAGGGCCAGGCCCTCCTGCCGCGCCGTCATCGGCGTCTCGTACAGGTAAAGCCAGTTGTTCTTCTTAACTTCAGGCGTGTCAGTCGCATCGTAGCGGCCCAGCACTTCTGCACCGGCTGCGCTGAAGCCGCGCGGGCCAGCCAACGTGTCAGGCGGCAGGTCATGGACTTGCTCCAGTACCCAGCCAGCCAGATGCTCAGTGCGCTCTTGCACCGGCGGCATAGAAGCCAAGGATTCTGGGGTGCGGCCGATCACCAAGACGTCGGCGGTATCGAGTGCGGCGCTGAGCTCAGGAACGTACAACGGAACATCCGGCTTCTCGGACTCCACGCCAACAACCTTGGTCGCACCACCTTCAACCAGGTGTTTGACGCCTTGCTGACGCTGGGTGGCAATGCCACCGACTTCAGCGCGCAATACGACAGCGCCCCGCTCACGATGGGCATCCGCGACCCAAGTGGGCGCCCAATCTGGATGTGCGTCTGGTGCCTTTTGGGGAGAACCATCTACAAACACCGCCGGCACACCGGCATCGCGGGCTCGCTCAGCAAATAGCAGCGAAGCGTCGACTCGCGGGTCGGGGCCAGTGTAATAAATACCGGCCGTAAACGCGACATCAGCTCCGGCATACGGGCCACCCTCAACACTTGTAACACTCATATATGATCTCCTTATATCCCTGAAACTAACTTGGTACTATATCCCGCCCCGCTGACGCCAGCAAGCATGGGCGCAATGCGCTACCTAGCCTTCTTTGGGTTGTATTGCCGCAGCGCTGCCTTAAACAACACTTTCAGCACATGCGCGTTGCCCTTCAGCGGGCTGATTTTGGTAGGCGTCTTGCCCTTTGGCGGGTACGCGCGCGTCACCGGTGTTTCAATGAGGCGGTATTTCTTGGGCGAGCGGGCACTCTCCACGCTGAGATAGTAGTGCAGCTCGTATGTCATGAAGATGTCGCGCAGCACGGCCAGGTCTTCGTCGCGCAGCAGCCGGCCACTGTAGGCGCGGAAACCGTTGGTGGTGTCGGTGTGCTTGTGGCGCGAGGCCAGGCTCAAAAGCGGCGCATGCAGCAGGTGCAAGCCCAGCGTGCGCTCCAGCGGCGTGTTAATGGCATGGCCACCGGGGATGAAGCGCGAGCCCTGGATGTGGTCGTAGCCCTCGTCCAGCAGGCGCACAAAATCGGGCAGCGCGGTAATGTCGTCCTTGCCGTTGCCGTCCACCACCACAACGCCCTCGTAGCCTTCGTGCAGCGCCCAGGCAAAGGCCATGCGCATTTGGGCGCTCAGCTTGCCCGGCCCTTTCTTGGTGAGCAGGGCGCGGACGTTCTGTTTCTTCAAAAAGTCTAGCTCCAGCGAACCGTCTTTGCTGCCGCCGTCGGCGATCACTACGTCCAGCTGCGCCGTGAACGGCTTCATGGCCTTGAGTTGCTTCTGGATGCGCTCGCCCTCGTTAATCACAAACACGCAGACGCAGTAGTTGTGCTTTTTAGCGGCCAGGACGTCGGCCGTAAAGTCCGGGAACTCCCACGTTTTGTGTTTTTTGCGGATTTCTTCGGTAATAGAATGGCTCATAGCGCCCATAGTAGCACCCGCTTCGTAAAAGTCCAACAAGGCGCCTAGCTCAGCTCGCAATATTCCGCCGCGTGGCATCCGCCACGCTCACCTTGCTTAGCAGCTCGTCGGCGATGTGGTACGGCGTCTCGCCCCGCGACTGCTGCAGGATGTTGCCAAGGTACTCGCACATGAAAGCCAGAATGGCAAACAGCAGGAAAAACATCGCCGCAGATTGCAGTGACTGCGTCGGCCAGCCCTGCGCCACATTGTGCTTAAACAACACCACCAGCACCACATACCCGGCATACAACAGGTTGAGTGCCGAGCCCAAAAACCCCAGCCAAGCCAAAAAACGCAGCGGCCGGTTGGAGTAATTGGTGGACAGCTCCAGTGCCGAGGCCACCAACTTGCGCACCGGTTTGCGCTCCGGCTTGAAGCTCGGCCGCGTGTCGTAGGCCAGTTCCTTGGAGCTGTAGCCAATGAGCCGCGCCATGTAGCGGATGTGCCGCGCGTGGCGGTTGCTGCGCGTCATGGCGTTCACCGCGCGGCGGTCCAGCGCCATAAAGTACGTGGCGTTTTCCGGGATGGAGATCTTCAGAAACTTCTTGTTGTACCAGTAAAACAGGCGGGCGCCGTGGTGGTTGACCCAGCTAGCGCGCAGGCGTTGCTTGCTGACGCCAAAGACGAGGTCGTACTCCTCGGCCGCGTGCACAAAGGCTGGGACTGCGGCCACCGGGTCGTGCAGTGTCTTAATAACCACGATGTCGCCAATGGCCGCCTCCAGCCCGGCAAACACACACACGTCCACCGAGTCTGCCCGCGACAAGCGCAGCACGCGCACACACGGCGTGGTGTCCAAAAGCGCCACCACTTTTTGCAGCTCGCGCTTGGGCACGCGGTTGTCCACCAAAATAATTTCGTAGTTGGCGTAGCGTTTTTTAAGCAGCGTACTCAGCCCGCGCACTTCGGTGTGCAGGTTGCTGCTGTGTTCGTCCGTCACCACCACCACGGAAACAAATGTGTCGGCCGGCGCAGCTTTTGTTTGCTTAGGCATACAGCACGTCCAGTTCGCGGAAGGCGTCATATATATTGTCGAGCTTGCCGCCCATCACGCAGTGGTAGCCGGGCAGGCCGTGGTTCTTGCGGAATAAAATTGGCCGGCTGTCGTCGTGCTCGCTTTTGGGCAGCACTGTCTTGATTTCCCACAGCGAGTCTTGGTGCTCAATTTTTCCCAGCAGCGGCATGTAGCGCCGCACGTCGGCCAGCATTTGCGGGAAGTGGCTGACGCGCGCCACCTGCTGCAAATAGTCGTGGCCGTCGCGGTAGTTTTCTGCGGTGTCGTGCCACTCGCTGTGCGGGGTGTAGCGGACGTGCGACAGCGTGGCCAGCCCGCGCGCCGGGAAGGGCATGAAGGAGAAAAACGGGCCGCACATCATGGTCACGGACAAGTTTTGCAGCTCCGGCGGCAAGCTTACCAGGCACATTTCGGCCAGCTCGTGCTTGAGGTCCAGGACCGGCAACCGCGACTGCTTATTTAACTTGTTAATCATGGAATAGGCGCAATTGAAGACTTGCTTGGCCTCGAGCTGGCCGCCTTGCTCGGTTTCCACCAGCAGCGTCCCGCCCTTTGGCTTGGATACTGAGCGCACAGCCGCGCCGGTGCGCAGCTCCACGCCGTGGCCGTTCAGGCGGCCAAGCAACTGGCCTTTGAGTTTGTCGGCGTCAAAGGCATATTCGCGCACCTTAAAGACGTCTTCCACTAAGTGCTTGTCAAACAGGGCTTTGACGGCCGCGGGCGCGGGCTGCGCCTCGGCGCCAATGCGGTCGCAAAACAACTTAAATTGCCGGGCAGAGACCTTGGAAAAATTGCGCGCCACGGCGTAGTATTTATCAAAATCGCTCACAATGGCCGGCCGGTGGTCTTTCACAAACCGGTCGAAATTGAACTGCGACCTGAGGCCGGTGAGCAAGCTGCGCGGATAATGGTACCCGCCGTGCACCCGCGCCTGGTTGTTGTACGAGGCGTGGCGCATCACCTCCGGCTCTTTGTCTAGCACCAGCACCTTTTTTTGGCCGAGCCGGGCGCGCAGGTAATCGGCAATGCTGAGTCCAAAAAAGCCGCCCCCAATCACAATGGTGTCATATCCCCTGGCCATTCTACCTTTGAGTATATAGTAGGCGGGCGGTCAACTCCATTTATTTATGTGTTAATTTCACAGCGGGCTGGAGGTGGGCTGGAGGCTTCGCATCCGCACCGTCTGGCTACGCGTCCGCCAGTGGGGCGGCCAGGCGTTACTGGCCAAGCTCGCGCTTGAAATACTCGATAGTGGGCGGCAGCCCGTCGGCCAACGACACTTTCGGTTTCCAGCCGAGCAGCCCTTTGGCGCGCGTAATGTCCGGCCGGCGCTTGCCTGGGTCGTCTGGCGGCAGCGGCTTGTACTCGATTGCCGATTTGCTGCCGGTGAGCTTGAGCACCTGCTCGGCCAGCTGCGCCATGGTAAACTCATCCGGGTTACCAATGTTAACCGGCCCTTCCACGTCGCCGTCCAGCATTTTTATGAGCCCGGCAATTTGGTCGCCCACATAACAAAAGCTGCGCGTCTGCGTGCCCTTGCCATACATAGTGATGGGCTGGTTTTGCAGCGCCTGGATGATAAAATTGCTGACCACGCGGCCATCTTCCGGATCCATGTGCGGGCCGTAGGTGTTAAAAATGCGCACCACGCCGGTATTGGCCTGCTTTTGGTGGCGGTAGACCCAGATCATGGCCTCGCTAAAGCGCTTGGACTCGTCATACATGGAGCGCGCGCCGTACGAGTTCACATTGCCCCAGTACTTTTCCGGCTGCGGGTGCACCGCCGGGTCGCCGTAGACTTCGCTGGTGGAGGTGTGCACGTAGCGGGCGTGGTCGCGCGCGGCCAGGTCTAATAATTGCTTAGTGCCGGTGGCGCCCACCAGCAGCGTCTCAACCGCCAGCCGGGTGTACTGCGGCGGGCTGGCCGGGCATGCTAGGTTGGCCACCACGTCGTACTTTTGGCCGGTAACCGTTTTGGGCAGCGGTTCGGTAATGTCGTGCTCCACGAAGGTGAAGTGCGGGTCCGCTTCCAGTGCGGCGATGTTTTTGCGCCGCCCGGTGCACAGGTTGTCCACGCAGACCACTTCGTCGCCGCGCGCCAGCAGCGCCGCACACAAATGCGACCCCAGAAAGCCGGCGCCGCCCGCAACTAAGACCTTCCGCGCTGCCATGCAGCCGCCTAGCCGCGCCCCATACTGAAGTACTGCAGGCCGGCTTTTTCCATGGCGTCCGCCTCAAAAATGTTGCGGCCATCAAAGACCATCTTGGACTTTAGGTGCTGCGCCAAAACCTTGGGCGCTACGGCTAGGAACTCTTTCCACTCGGTGGCAACTAACAACGCGTCGGCGCCTTGCAGGGCTTCAGGCGCGCTGGCGGCGTAGGCAATGTCCGGGAAAATGCGCTTGGTGTTTTCGGCGGCTTCCGGGTCAAAAGCCTGCACGCGGGCGCCGCGGCCTACCAGCTCGCGGATAATTTCCAGCGCCGGCGCCTCGCGGATGTCATCGGTGTCTGGCTTAAAGGCCAAGCCCCACACCGCAAACGTCTTGCCATCCAGGTTTTCACCAAAATGCTTCACCACCTTTTGCACCAGGATTTTCTTCTGGCGGTCATTCACATCCATGACTGCGGTCAGGATTTTAAAGTCATAATCGTACAGGCTGGCGGCCTGGTGCAGCGCCAGCACGTCCTTGGGGAAACAGCTGCCGCCGTAGCCGATGCCGGCGTACAAAAAGCGGTTGCCGATGCGCGGGTCCGAGCCCACACCCTCGCGCACGTTGTCCACGTTGGCGCCTACCAGCTCGCACATGTTGGCGATCTCGTTCATGAAGCTGATTTTGGTGGCCAAGAAGGAATTGGCGGCGTATTTGGTCATTTCGCTGCTGGCCTCGTCCATGACGAGCAGCGGCACGCCCTCGGAAGTGAACGGGTAGTAGAGTTCCTCGATAACCTTGCGCGCTTTGGCGGACGACGTGCCCACCACAATGCGGTCGGCCTGCAAAAAGTCGCTCACGGCAAAGCCCTCGCGCAGGAATTCCGGGTTGGAGACGACGTCGAACGGCACATCGGTCTCGGCGGCGATCACCTCGCGTACTTTGCGGTGCGTGCCCACTGGCACAGTGCTTTTGTTGACCACCACGGTGTAATCTTTGATGACGTGCGCCACGTCTTTGGCCGCGCCCAGCACGTAGCTGAGGTCGGCCTG
Organism: Saccharimonadales bacterium (SeqCode); assembly: GCA_035479375.1. Taxonomy (GTDB): domain Bacteria; phylum Patescibacteriota; class Saccharimonadia; order Saccharimonadales; family UBA4665; genus PMNU01. The sequence goes on from DATIIT010000010.1 coordinate 50,555, forward strand.
GCCGTCACCGCCGGGCGGCGTGGGCAGGGCAAAGAAAATGGCTTGGGGTTCGTGCAGCTCGTGCAGCGAGGGCACAAAGCGCAGCCGGCCGGCGGCGTGGTTCTTGTGCACCAGTTCCGGGAGGCCCGGTTCGTAAATGGGGATGTCGCCTTTTTTGAGGCGCGCCACCTTGGCTTCATCGATGTCCACGCAGACCACATCGTGCCCCACTTCTGCTAAGCATGTGCCGCTTACTAACCCAACATACCCTGTCCCAATAACTGCGATTTTCATGCCGCTATCATAGCATCCCCGCAGCGCTAGCCGCAAACGCAAGTAGGCGGGAGGGGGCGGCTACTGGTCCTTGCGCGCGGCATCTTCCGGATGGAGCAGCGGGGCAGGGGTTTTGCCGCGGAAAATATAATATTTCGTCCAGAAAAAATTCCAGAACATGGTGATGGCCGCGGCAAACACCAAGCTTACCAGATAGTTCATCTTAAACAGCTTCACGCCCAGGCTTTCCAGCAGCGTAATAAGCACAACACCGCTCCATGAACTCATGTGGAAATGGAAAAACTTAACGGCCAACGATTTATGGCTGTGGTCCACGTGCCGGTACGTCCACTTTTCGTGGAACACAAAGTTAGACAGCAGGCCGAGCTCGCTACTAATCAGCGTCGCCACGGTAATGTGCAGCCCAAACATGCCATGCAAGATGCGCAGGCCAATGGCCGTAATCAAAAACCCTACCGTCCCCACCACGCCAAAACGGATAAAGTCTACCTTGAGGGCGCGCTGCGCCTGCGCCTGCGCCCAATTGCGGGCTTGCTTTGCGGATTCCATAGGAACTCATTGTAATGTACTTTCCGGCTAGACGCTATTTCTTCAGCGCGGCGCCTCTTGTGGTACAATGTCGCTGAAGCGTTGGGAAAAAGAGGGAGACAAGCGTGAAAGCCAGCAAATTATCAATCGTGATGCCGTGCTACAACGAAAAAAATACCATCAAAAAAATTATTGCTGAGGTTATGGACGTCAACCTGGGCTCTACCAAAAAAGAAATTGTGGTGGTGGATGACGGTTCCAAAGACGGCACGCGCGATATCCTGAAGCAGCTGGCCAAAAAACACCCAGAGATCAAGCTCATTTTCCAGGAAGTAAACCAGGGCAAGGGCGCGGCGCTCAAAAAAGGCATTCTAGAGACCACCGGCGACGTGGTGGTGGTGCAAGACGCCGACCTCGAGTACGATCCCCAAGAGTATAAGCGCCTGCTTTACCCCATTGAGCGCGGCCACGCCGACGTGGTGTACGGCTCGCGCTTCATCGGCGGCGAACCACACCGCATTATTTACTACCGCAACCAGATCGCCAATAAATTCCTAACAGGCCTCAGCAACCTGTTCACCGGCCTCAACCTCACCGACATGGAAACCTGCTACAAAATGTTCCGCGGCGAGCTGGCGCGCGACCTCGCAAAGGGCCTCAAGGCCAAGCGCTTCGGCTTTGAGCCGGAAATTACCGCCCGCGTGGCCAAGAGCAAGGCGCCGGTGTACGAAATCGGCATCAGCTACTACGGCCGCAGCAAAGAAGAGGGCAAAAAGATTGGCTTAAAAGACGGCGTCAAGGCCATTTGGGAAATCATTTACTTTAACGCCACGGTTGGCTCTAAAAAGTAGCGCTGGCTTTACGGCCGCTTGGCCACCAGCAACAAATTTTTGCCAATGGGCGCCTCAACCATGTCTTCAAAGAGACGGATAATTGGCACGCACAGATTGTCGTAGGTGTGCACCAGCGTGGGCACTAGTGCGGTGCGCTTGAGCATCATAAAACTGAACCACCAGGGCATAATGCCGGGCATGTCCATGTAGCGCAGCTTGACCACTTCCAGGCCGGACGCTTCGCACAGCCCGCGGAGGCTCTTTTTGGTGTAGCGGCGGTAGTGGCCGATGCTTTTATCAAAGTTGCTGTACAGGCTGTTGAGCGCCGGCACAAAAATAATCACGTGGCCGCCTGTTTGCAGCAGCTTGCCCAGGCGCTTAAACTCGTCCATATCATCCTCGATGTGCTCAAAGACGTTGATGTACACGAAGGTGTCTGGGCGCGCCTTGTGCAGCGTCTTTTCCAGGTCCTTCATGTAGCTGTTGTGCGTGGTGACGGTGGTTGTCTCGGTGGTGGTGACGGTGGCCGCCAGCTTGTCGTGCATGGTTTTGGAGGGCTCCACCAAGGTCATTTTGCGCGGCACCGCCTCCATAAGCAGCCGCGAGAACGAGCCCACGCCCGCGCCCACCTCCACCACGTTTTCGCCGATGTATGGCCGCACGGTGTCTAAAATCCAGCGGTAGTAGTGCGCCGCCAGCATCATCGCCTCTAGGTCGCCACCCTCGTAGTCAAAAGTAGTGTCAGCGTCTTTGCTAAACATTAATAGTTCCTAGTCTAGCACACCTCGGCTGTTGTAGAATATAAGGGATGTCTTGGGTAACCAACTTGCGGCGCGTGCCAGCCGATTATTATGCAGTACTCGGCATTATTGCGTTGTATGTGGTGGTGGCGGGCATCCGGCTGGGGTTGCCCGGCGTGCATTACGACGAAGCACTGTACGTCAACGCTGCCCGGGGCGGCGTGGATAACGTGACGTTCATGACTAAGACGTTCTACGGTTTCCCGGTGCTGTTGATGCCATATATTGGGGCGCTCAAAGCATACATCTTCTACCCTATTTTTGCGGTGTTCGGGGTGGGGGCGGTGACGATGCGCTTCCCCTCGCTGGTCTTTAGCGCGGTAGCTTTGTGGCTACTGTACCTCTTGGTGCGCCGGCATGTTTCCCGGCTGTTGGGCGTTAGCATGGTGGCCGTTACCGCGCTCACCGCCAGCTTTATGGTGTTTACGCGGCTTGATTTTGGGCCGGTGGTGCTGGATTTCTTGCTCAAAATTTTGGCGCTGGCGGTGCTGCTGCAGTTTGCCGCCCGGCCGCGGATGCGCTGGCTGATTTTGTTCTGGCTGCTGCTGTTTGTGGGCGTGTTTAATAAGCTCAACTACCTGTGGTATGTCAACGCTTTTGTGCTGGCGTTTGCCGCGGTGTACGGCCGGGGGCTGTGGCAGCGCCTCAATAAGGCGATGCGGCTGCGCGTGGCGGTTATATCGGTGGTGGGATATGGGCTGTGTGTGGGTTATTACGGGCTGCTGAGCAAGGCCTACCACCTGGGCGGCAGCCTGGGGTTTGTAGGGTTCCGGCTGTTTTACGACCACCTATCCACGCTGGTGTCCGGCAGCTGGTTTTACAATTATGCATTTTCCAGGTCGCACATTAGCACGCACACCGTGTTCTGGATTATGACGGCCATTGTCCTGGCTGGCGCCGGCTGTGCGGCCTGGCAAATCCGCCAGGATCCTAAACTGTGGGACAAGCAAGCACGGTTTGGCGCCTTTTTTGGGCTGGTCTTGGTTGTGCTCTTGGGCGAAGTGGCTATGACCCTCAAGGCCACGGCTGGCTGGCATTACTTCTCGGTGTATCCATTTTTTGGGGCAGTGTGGGTGCTGGCGCTTAGCTATGTGGCGCGGTTTGCGTGGCCGCGGCGCAGGCAGTTTCAGGCCCTGGTGGTTGGCGGGCTGGTGGCGCTTGCCTCAGCCTACCAGCTTTTTGTCTATAGCGGGTACATCAAGGCCTACGCGCGCCCGGCCATGAACCCTGGCTGGTCCCCTGCCATCTACAAACTTATTAGCTACGCCAAGGCGCACAACGGCACGTTTGTGTCCATGGATTGGGGCACGCAGACGCAGCTCATTGGCTTTGACCCCGTCCACGGCAAATACCTAGAGATGTTCGGGCCGCTGGACATCAGCAACCCCATCACCAATAAATGGCTGTATGACCGCTACATCGGCAGCGTGCGGAACGGCTACTACATCGGTACGGCGCCGGGCGAGCAGAACTTCCCCGAAGTCCAAAAAGATTTCTTTACCCTGGCCCTGCAGCATGGCCTACACCCGCGGCGCGTGGCAGTTATTGCCGATAAAAAACCCGTGTACTACGTATACCAGCTCGTAAAATGACCCGGCCAACAAGATGGTACAATACAGCGATGCGTAGGCAACCTTCCCCTCAACCGTCCGCCCTGCGGCAATGGGCCGTCCGGCTCGCGCCCTGGGCCGCTATTGCGTTGTACGTGGGCATCGCGGCATATAGAATCCGTTTCCCCGGCACCGAGTACGACGAAGCACTGTACGTCAACGCTGCCCGGGGCGGCGTGGATAACGTGACGTTCATGACTAAGACGTTCTACGGTTTCCCGGTGCTGTTGATGCCATATATTGGGGCGCTCAAAGCATACATCTTCTACCCT
>DATIIT010000011.1:0-46871 GCA_035479375.1 Saccharimonadales bacterium (SeqCode)
CCGGCCACGAGCGTGTCCGTTTTGCCCGGCTTCGCGGCCGCCTTTTTGGGCTTGGCCGCGGATTTCGCCGCTGCTTTTGGCTTGGCCGCGGCACTGCTTTTGGCTGGCGCGGCGCTAGCCTTTTTAGGCGTGGCCGCCACCCTTGTTTCAGCCGCCTGGACTGCAGTTTCTGGTGTTGCCACGGCCTCCGCCACATTTGGCGCACTGGGCGTTGGCGCATCTGTCCATTGCCATGAGCCAGCGTCTAGGATCCAAGCCTGCCCCTCTTTTGCGGTGCCATATATATCACTCTGCGACACGGCCACGCCCGCGGCATCAGCCAGGCGCGCCTGCCCGCCCGAATTCGACAAACTCAGCCCGGTATCTGCCGAGAAAAACGCCCTATATGAACCCGGCGCCAGCACTGTCCAGGCCGGGAACACATATGTGTGCACGGTGGTTGTCCCCACCGCCAGTGAATAGCCGCCCACGTCCAGCGCGCTGGCATTGGGGTTATACAGTTCTATAAACTCATCTGTGCTGTCACTCTGGGGCGGCGCGGGGTTAGGGAGGAGCTCGGTGATTTGTGGCGGGAGTAGGCCAGTGCCTGCCCCAGCGTCACCGATAGCTGGCGAGCCCTGCCCAGCATCCCCTGGGCTGGCGCCGGTGGAGTCGCCGCCACCGGATGGGGCGCCGCCCGCATCTCCGCCTGCGGCACCTCCTGCCGAACCACCTGGCTGGGAGCCGCCCGCGGCAGCCCCGCCCGGCGGCACAGGCACCACACAGCCATCAAAAGGTACGCTAGGGGTAAGTAGATCAGTGCTGGCATTCTCAAACGTACCGCTATTCACCGCGCCCGGTGAGGCCGGTGACGCCAGCCCAAAGTCTATGGAATCAACCTCGCTATCGGCATATACGGCCGTGCCTTGGATGTGGTAACGAGATAAGCTGCTGCCCGCTGGGATCCCTGCAGATGCGTCCTGCAGGAACGGCACGCGGCCGTCCAGCGAATGTGCTTGGGCGGGAGTAGCATCTTTGGCAATCCCCCACTCCACTTCGTCTATTACCGACGGCACGGGGGTGCACGTGCCGTCCGAGGCGGGCTGTTTGGCAAAGTACAGCAACCTGATGTGCCCCGCCGCTGCCGAAAGCCCGGCCGTATACCAAACCGAGGCGACGGCCGGCAAATACTGCACAGCCTGGCCGCCACTCGTGTACTGGCTGGCAGCCACATAGTAGCCGCCTGCAGGGATAACGCCGCTGAGTACGATTGTCCGTAGCGGCGCAGACCAATCTGTGGCCGTGCTACTGGCCACCTGTAACTCCCAGGTGTGCGACGACATATCCACTGCTGCACCGGTGTTATTTTTGAGCTCAATGAACTCCTCTGAGGCACTCGAGGCGCTTCCCGGCAGCACCTCCGTAATGAGCATTGGCGCGGCTGCTAACGCCGGCAGCACCTGTGCTGCCCCATGCGCGGTTGCGGGCAGCCACACTGCCGCCATTTGTACGAAACTAACTAAAATGTATATGTATTTCTTCACGCGGCAGATGCTACCCAAGGCTGCCCAACGATGCAAGCACTTTTTTAAAAATCCACCCGCCGCCTGCCCGAACTACACTTTTTACCGCCAGTAACTCGCGCTATACTACAGGTATGTTACAGCTCAGCAGCATGCTCATTAACCGCCCGGTGCTTAGTTTGCGCACCGGTACGGAGGTGGCTACCGCGCTCGAGCCCATCATCAACCCCAACAACCTAAAGGTTGAGGGCTTTTTTTGCCAAGACAACCGCAGCCGCGAAGAGCTGGTCTTGGTTGGCCAAGACGTGCGCGAGATGATGCCGCGCGGCATCATCATTAACGACCACGACGTGCTCGCCCTGCCGCAGGACCTCGTGCGGCTCAACGAGGTACTAAACACTAATTTTGTGCTCATCGGCAAGCAGGTCACCACCGTAGGCGGCCGCAAAGTGGGCAAGGTGAGCGACTACTCCATAGACACAGACAGCATGTACGTCCAAAAAATCTACGTCACCCAATCGCTGCTAAAGAGTTTTACCGGCAGCACCCTAGCGATAGACCGTAGCCAAATCATAGAAATCACCGACAAACGCATTGTCGTAACCGACCTAACGGTGAAGGCGGCTTCCCCGGCGCGCGCCGTTGCTTAGAGATCCGCCGCCTAAGGGTCTGTACTTTCGGCCAAAACAGCTTTTATGTCGTCAAACCCAAAACCTTGCCGCGCCAAGTACTGCATGAGTTTTTGGGCGTCCGGATAGCGCGCGCGTTTTTTTACTACCAGGGCGCGCAGCTGGGCGCGGTCATCGGCTTCATCGTCTTCTAATGCGGCGCGGATAACGTCGTCGGGGACATGTTTCTGCCGCAGCTCCTGTGCGAGCCGCCGTTTACTGGTATGTTTGAGCAAGCGGCGGTTTTCCACCCAGGCGCGTGCAAAACTGGCGTCGTCCAGGAGGCCGAGGCCGCGCAGCCGCGCTATTATATCGTTGGCGGCCGCGCCATCTACCTGCTTGCGGCGGAAGTATTCACGCAGCTCACCCTCGCTGCGCGGACGCATGGCCACGTAGCGCAGCGCATTGCCGTAGGCTTTGTCCAATCCGGCGGCCTGCTTGAGTTGCGCCAGTTGCGCCGGGCTGATTTCCTGCCCGCCCACCAGCCTACTGTCTATGAGGCCGCCCTCGCTCAAGCTGAGGGCATACTTGCCATCTACAAAAACCGAGTAGCGGTCGTGGCGCTTCACCTGCTGCTTGATGGCGGTAATGGTCATGGCTTACATGCGCGGCAGGCGCCCTAGGGGCAGCGGGGCTAGCCGGCTACTTCCATTCCCGCTTTTTATTGCGCTCTTCTTTGCAGCGGAAGGCCTTTTCTAGGTCAACGTCCAGTAGGTTGCAAATGCCCAGCAAGACAATAAATACGTCGGCGGCTTCATCCTGGACATCGGCGAGCTTGGTGTCGGCGGCAAATTTCATGCCCGCGTGCTTGCGGGCGGCGCGGGCGAGTTCGCCAGCCTCTTCCAGGAGCAGCATGAAGCGCTGCTGCACCGTGTCTTTTTCAAATCCCCGTTCTAGGACTATTTGGCGCACATAGTGCTGGTAATCGGCGAGCGTCGCACCTTCTGGCAGGTGTGCGTCACTCATAGCTGCGCTTGTTCCTGGCGTTCTGGGAGTTCCCACATTCTACATACTTGCATTGCTACTCCTTTGGCGAGGCGGCTTCGCGCACTTTCTTGGCAATTTCTTCCATGACCTTGGGGTTTTCTTGCAAGTACACCTTGGCGGCTTCGCGGCCCTGGCCAATTTTGCCCTCGCCGTAAGCAAACCAGGCGCCGGATTTTTCTACGATGTTGTGCTGCACGGCCAGATCCAGGATGTCGCCGCTGCGGCTAATGCCTTCGTTGTACATGATGTCGAATTCGGCCTCGCGGAACGGCGGCGCAATCTTGTTTTTCACCACCTTGACGCGCGTGCGGTTGCCGATGACGCTCTCAGCCTGTTTAATTTGCCCGATGCGCCGGATGTCCATGCGCACCGAGGCGTAAAATTTGAGCGCGTTGCCGCCGGTAGTCGTCTCTGGGTTGCCAAACATCACGCCGATCTTCATGCGGATTTGGTTGATGAACACCACCGTGACTTTGCTGCGGTTGATGACGCCGGTGAGCTTGCGCAGCGCCTGGCTCATGAGGCGGGCCTGCAAGCCTGGCAGCGAGTCGCCCATGTCCCCCTCGATTTCGGCCCGCGGCACCAGCGCTGCCACCGAGTCCACCACAATGATGTCCACAGCGTTGGAGCGCACCAGCGTCTCCACAATTTCCAGCGCCTGCTCGCCATTGTCTGGCTGGCTGAGCAACAGGTTGTCCACATCCACACCGATGCGCTTGGCATAGGACGGGTCCAGGGCGTGCTCGGCGTCAATAAAGGCTGCGGTGCCGCCGGTTTTCTGGATTTCGGCAATGGCGTGCAGCGTCAGCGTGGTTTTACCCGAGCTTTCCGGCCCGTAAATTTCAATAATGCGCCCTCTGGGGATGCCGCCGCCCAGCGCCAAATCCAGCGAGATGCTGCCCGTGGGCGTGGTCTCTACCTTTTGGGCGTAACCTTCGCCGAGCTTCATGATCGAGCCTTTGCCAAACTGCTTCTCGATCTGTTCCATAGCCATGCCGAGCGCTTTAGCCTTGCCGCTGTCGCCCTCGCTGACCGCCTTCATCTCGGCCTCTTTGGCCACTTTCCCGTCTTTTGTCTTATCCGCCATATGGTTACCCTCCGTTACCGTTCGCCTCCACCTGTTTCTGTCGGTATTATACTCTAAACCTACTCTGGCCGGCGGGTCAACTGCAAAAGTGACTTTTTTGGTTACGCTTACGCTTTTCATATATAATAAGCCTGGAATGGGTGCGAAAGATTTGTTTACCGGGCGGCTGCTGGGCAACGCGCAAAAATTTACCGACAAACAGGTTGCCGAAACACTGGTGATGCTCGTGCAGCACGGTGTGGCGCGCGGCGCCAGCGACATCCACATTGAGCCGCACGAGCGGTTTGTGCTGGTGCGCTACCGCATTGACGGCGCCTTGCACGGCGTGCACAAGCTGCCGCGGCCAGCGCTGCCGGCGATTTTGGCGCAGCTAAAGGCGCTCGCCGGCCTGCAGGTAGACGAAACTGCCGCGCCGCAAGAGGGCGGCTACGCCCTGGACGTAAACGGCAAACGCGTCGACGTCCGCGTCTCTACCATGCCGGTGATTAGCGGCGAAAAGGTGGTCCTGCACCTGGGCCTAGAACAAGGCAAGCCATTGCCGCTGGAGGGGCTCGGTTTTTGGGGCGCCGGCCTAGAGGTGCTGCAAACTGTGTTAGCGCGCCCTCACGGCCTAGTTGTGGTGGCCGCGCCCCGGCATGGCGGCCGGTCCAGCACGCTCTTTAGCCTTTTGGTTGCGCTCAACAACCCCCTGGTAAGCATCGCCACGGTGGAGGCACACCCCAAGTACCGCTTGGCCGGCATTAACCAAACCTACCTCTCTGGCGGCATGGCCCCGCACACCAGCCTCTTGGCTGCGCTGAAGCAAGACCCAAATATCGTCATGGTGTCCGACGTGCCGGATAGCGCCACCGCCGGCCTAGCCGTGCACGCGGCCACCACTGGCCATTTGCTGCTGGCCGGCGTGCACGCCGACGGCGCCATCACCGCCGTGCTCCGGCTACGCGCGGCTGGCGTGGAGCCGTTTTTGCTGGCAACCGCCTTTAAGGCAGCTGTTGGCCAACGCCTGGTGCGCACCCTGTGCCCGGATTGCCGCGAGCGCTACAACCTCAGCAAAGAAGAGCAAGCCGAGCTGTCGCTGCGCTTTGGCATCGCCACGGCAGCGGCTTTTAAACGCGTACACGAACTGGAACGCTCTGTGGCGCCGGGCATCTTCGGCGACGTCAAGCAGCTCAGCAGCACGCCGTCGGCCATCACGTCGCTCTGGCGGGCAAGCAGCACCGGCTGCGACACCTGCGAACGCACCGGTTACAATGGCCGCACGGCCATCACCGAAGTCCTGCCAGCCAACGCGGCGCTCCAAAAGGCACTGCTTGCCCGGGATACACCCAGCATTTCGGAGCTCCAGGCCATCGCCGTCAAAGAAGGGTTTGTGCCGATGGCGCTCGACGGCCTGGTGAAGGCGCTCCGCGGCGAGACAACCATAGGCGAGGTGCTCCACGCCGTCGCCCCAGACGCCGCTTGACCACCCACCCAGCACCGCTATAATCAGACATATGAAAATACGCAAACGCCCCGAAGGCGGATTTACGGTTATTGAGCTGCTCGTCGTCATCGTTATAGTGTGCATGCTCGGGGCATTTGTGGGGCTCGCGTACAGCGGCGTGCAAACTAAGCACCGCAACGCCGAACGCCAAAACGACATCGATCAACTCAAAAGCCAGCTGGAAGATTACTATGCCGAGGCCACCAATTACCCTACCCTCGCTAACCTCAACGACTTTGCCTGGCGCGCCGCCCACCTGAAACATGTGGGCACAGACACCTTCCGCGACCCCAGCTGGAAGGCGTCCATAGCGGCCTGCACTGCCAAAGCCCAGCCCGTCCCCGCTACTAGCCCCACCGCCGACTGCTACAGCTACCAAGTGACCGGCCCAGATGGCAGCCCCTGCGACAACGCCGCCACCATGTGCGCCCACTACACTCTCACGGCCACGCTCGAGGGCGGCGAAAAGTACGTCAAGACCAGCCTCAACTAGGCCTGGAAGTACTAAGCCCGGGAACGGGCGCCCAATAACTGGCACGCAGTAATGCGGCTATCGCGCCGGCCGGCTTACGGCTTAAGCGGCGGGTTGTTGGTGGTTATTGTAGCCGCGCCGCCGGTATTCTGCACATTGCGGCGCTCTTCCAGGAAATGCTCATGGATTTCCAGGATTTTGCGGGCGTACTCGTTGGGGTTGGGGCAGTACGGGAAAATAAATTTGGAGCGCTCGCCAGCCGTCTCCACCTTGAGCGTCCCAAAATTGAACATATGCGGGATGATGCCATCCTGGTTTACGGTGACGTCCTCCAGGTTTTCCATGCTGAGCTGCGAAACCTGGCGGTTAAAAAGGCTGCTTTGCACAATTTGGGTGATGCTGTCTGTAGTAATAACCCACTCGTTCTGCCAATATACAGAGGTAGCCACGCCCAAAATGAGCACCAAAAGTGCCACCACCAGTACCAGGCCGCCAACCACAATAGCCATGCCATTGCCGTTGTTATACTGGCCCAGCAGGCTGGGCAGCAGCAAAAACGCCACCACGGCAGCAATGGCAATGCCTATCACCGCAGCCACATACAGCTGGATAATGCCGAACGGGTGGCGCTTCACATTGGCAACGATCTGCTCGCCCTGCTGCAGTACAACCATGGGGTGCACGCCGGGCTCTTTGGGGCGCTCGTACTCGCCTTTATAGGCGCTGTCCTGCGGCTCCTGGCCAGGGGCGGGTGGCTGCCAGGGCTGCGGCGTGGGGTTGGGTTGGGGTTGGGGGTTTTGCGGATCCATATAGTGGCTCTATTATAGCAAATTGGCCTGGTCTTCGGTGTGGTGTGGCGTGCGGCCCAGGTGCTGGTACGTTTTGGGCGTCACTTTGCGGCCGCGGGGGGTGCGCTCCAGCAGGCCGATTTGCATCAGGTACGGCTCGTAAAAATCCTCAATAGTGCTGCGCTCTTCGGCGGTCAGCGCCGCCAGCGTTTCCACGCCCACCGGCCCGCCTTTGTAATTGTCGATGATGGCCAGCAGCAGCATGCGGTCAGCCGGATCAAGGCCCAGCTCGTCCACTTCCAACAGTTGCAGCGCGCGGCGGCTAATGACCGTGTCGATGATACCGTCGCCGTTCACGTCGGCGTAGTCGCGCACCCGCTTGAGCAACCGGTTGGCGATGCGCGGCGTCAGGCGCGAGCGGGCGGCCAGCTCGGCCGCGGCCTCGGCGGCGATGCGCACTTCCAAAATGACGGCGGCGCGCTCAATAATCTGCTGGATTTCTGCCGGCTTGTAAAATTCCAGGCGGTGGATCAGGCCAAAGCGGTCACGCAAGGGAGCAGCCAAATTGCCGGTGCGCGTGGTGGCGCCAATAAGCGTAAACTTGGGCAGATCCAGCCGCAGCGAGCGGGCGCCCGGCCCCTTGCCCAGCATAATGTCCAGCTTGTAATCCTCCATGGCCGAGTACAGCACCTCTTCCACGGTGCGGTTCAGGCGATGGATTTCGTCGATGAACAAAATGTCGCCGTCGGCCAGGTTGGTGAGTAGGCTGGCCAGGTCGCCGGCGCGCTCAATGGCCGGGCCAGAGGTGATGCGGATTTGCGCGCCCATCTCGTTGGCAATTACGCTGGCCATGGTGGTTTTACCCAGGCCCGGCGGGCCGTACAGCAGGATGTGGTCTAGTGCCTCGCCCCGTTTTTTGGCCGCGGTAATCGCCAGCTGCAAGTTTTTTTTGAGCCGCTCCTGGCCGATGTAATTGGCAAAATCGCGCGGGCGCAGCGAGTTGTCCAGCTCCTGCTCCTCTTGCTGGCCATCGGCGTCAGCGCTAGCAGCAGTGCTTACAATGCGCTCGACCGCCATTATTTTTTCAAGGCCTGTTTAATGCGCTCTTCGGTGGGCAGGGATGTTTCAATGCCGGCCAGGGCTTTGCCGGCGTCCTGCGGCGAGTAGCCAAGCGCCATGAGCGCCTCGGCGGCTTCATCTTGGGCAATGGCAGTGTCGGATTGCAGCAGGCCAGAGCTGGCCAGGTCCACGCCTTCCAGCCCTACTTTGTCTTTTAAGTCCACCACAATTCTTTCGGCCACGCGCTTGCCTACGCCGTTGGCCTTTTGGATTGATTTTGTGTCGCCGGAAGCAATTGCCTGCCGCACCGCCCCGGCATTGCCAATACTTAACACGCTCAGCGCCATTTTAGGCCCCACGCCGTTCACGCCCAGCAGCAGCTCAAACAAATCCTGAGTGTCACGCAGCAAAAAGCCGTACAAATCGTGCGCCGCCTCGCGGATATGCTCATATATATAGAGTTTCACGAGGTCGCCGCTGCCCAGCCGGCTGTAATCCTCACTAGTGACCAGCACCCCGTAGCCCACGCCACTAACATCCAAAATAACGGCGTCCATGGTTTTTTCGGCGACTACGCCAGTGAGCAGGGCTATCATGCGTGCTATTATGGCACAGTATGGACATCTTTGCAGGCACTGCGGAATATTACGACCAGTTCCGGCCCGGCATCCCGGACACCTTGCGTGATTACGTCCTAAAAGCCGCGCCGGCGCCGGTGACTTTATTGGACTTGGGCACGGGCACCGGCCGCGTGCTGGAGCAGTTCGCGCCGTATTTCTCGGACATCATCGCTGTGGAGCCGAGCGAAGAAATGCTCAAGGCCGCGCACCGGCGGCTTATGCAGTACCCAGGCACATTTGTGCACGCCAGCGCCGAGGATATGGAGCTGCCGGACGATTGGCATGCCTCGCTGGTAACCGTCTGCCGCGCGTTCCACTGGATGGACCGCGCCGTGGTGCTGGCCCGGCTGGACAAAATCGTGGCGCCGCGGGGCGTGGTGGCCGTGTTTTACGAACACACCTTTTGGACGCAATCCACACACTGGGCAGATCTGGTGCGCGAAACACTGCAGCATTTTTTGGGGCCAGAGCGCGAAACGCTGGGCGGCGCCTACCATGAGCCGGCGCAGCCGTTTAGCCAGGATTTTGCGCGCTCGGCATTTTCGCACGTGGACAAACGCATTTTCCCTATTACGCGCACCTGGAATGCCGACCAAATTGTGGGGTATTTGTACTCGACGTCGTATGCCTCAAAGCAGGTGTTGGGGGCGCAGGCCGGGCGTTTTGAGGAGCAACTGAGGCGCGGGCTGGCGCAGCTCTCGCCGCAGGACATGTTCACCGAAAACAACGAGTTTGAGCTGTTTTTGGCGCGCCGGCCTTAGGCGCCCTAGAGGCCCCTGGGGTTCTCGCCGCTTGGCCCGCTCATATTGACAGCGGCGGCGAGCACTACGGCGGCAACGGCATCCACGAGCCCCTCCACATGGGGCATACCCCTCTCTACATGCATTTCTTTCGGAGGCGGGTCCGCCTTCAATATTGACATTGGCACGCCGACAATAATGCGCCCCTTAACCTCCATGCCGTTAGGGTGTTCAGGCATAGCAATAGCAACAAAGCCCAAGACACACTCGTTCTCATCGATATCCATCGCCAGTACGAGTGATGGGGCGCAGTGGTCTGCGCGGGAAGGCTCGCCAAAGAGCCTAAACTGGCGGCCACTCCTCAGCGCACCCGTGCGGATCTTCGTAATATGGGCTATGCCATCGTAATAGATGCCCGCATCTGGGAATTCACCGCAGTATTCGGCCGCGGCAGTAACCTGCCGTACATCAAACTCAAGCGGCGGCTCAAAAGTGCCCGGGTACAGGTCTAGGGCGCTCAATCCCCACAGGCTGTTGAGCTTGGCGCCAAGCTGCGGATTAAATCCAGCCATACTTATACCGTGACATTTTAGCGACAGAAAGTCAAACTACTGTGGCGTGCGGGCAACGGCGGCATGGGTGAGCGCGGCCGCCAGGGCGTCCGCGGCATCGTCTGGCTTTGGGATTTCTTTGAGCTGCAGCAGCACGCGGACCATCTCCTGCATCTGCTTTTTGTCGGCCTTGCCGTAGCCGGTCACCGATTGCTTAATTTGCATCGGCGTATACTCATACAATTGCAGGCCGGCCTGCTGGCCGCACAGTAGCACCACGCCGCGTGCTTGGGCAACGGTCATGGCCGTGGTTACGTTGCGGGCAAAAAATAGTTTTTCTACGGACATTACCACCGGCTTGGTTTGCACGATGATATCAGTCAGCTCTTCATAAATGGTTTGCAAACGGATGGCGTCGTCCTCGTGCACCGGCGTGCGGATAACGCCGGCGTCCACCAGCTGCACCTTGGTGCCATTGGCCTCAATAATGCCAAAGCCCAAAATGCCGGTGCCGGGGTCGATGCCAATAATCCTCATGCACCCAGTGTACCAGCCGGTTGTGGCGCGCGGCTACAGCAGCTCTTCGGGGATGTCGAAGTTGACGTGCGTGTTGGTGACTTCGTCGATGTCATCCAGGGCGTCCATGAGGCGCATAATTTTGCCGGCGGTGTCTTTGTCTGTGACTTCTACGGTGGTGTTAGGGGCGTAGGTGAGCTCGGCCTCCTTGATGTCCAGCCCTTGTTCGCGCAGCGCGTCGCGCACCTTGGCCAGGTCGGCAGCGTCGGTGTAGATGACGCTTTCGCCGCCCTCTTCCTGGACGTCTTCGGCGCCGGCGTCGAGCGCCTGCATGAGCAGCTCGTCGCCCTTGCCAGTGACCCGGACCATGCCTTTGTGGTCAAACTGGAAAGCCACCGAGCCCTTTTCGGCGATGTTGCCGCCGTGCTTGCTAAAGGCCAGCTTCACTTCCGGGTAGGTGCGGTTGACGTTGTCGGTGGCGACCTCTACCAAAATGGCCGTACCGCCCGGGCCGTAGCCCTCGTACAACAGCTCCTGGAGTTGCGCCGCGGATTTGTCCGCCACGCGCTGGATGGCACGGTCGATATTGGCCAGTGGCATGTTGGCCGCCTTGGCTTTGTCTATGGCCAAGCGCAAGCTAAAATTCATGGTAGGGTCGGTGCCAGCCCGCGCCGCAATGGCAATGGCGTTGCCCAGCTTGGTAAACACCGCGCCGCGCGCTGCGTCCTTGGCGCCTTTTTCCCGTTTAATTGTCGACCACTTGGAATGCCCGCTCAACTCGCTCTCCTTCTATCTTCCCTGTTATTATAGCATATTTTGAGCGGGCGGCACGTTTGAGCGCCAAAATCAGGGCGGCCACAACGGCATACGCCAGCACCAGCATCCCCAGCGGAAAGCCGATGTTTTCTACAAAAGCGTGCGGCGTGCGGCCCAGCAGTGCGCTGGCGTCTAGCATATAGGTCAGCAGCAACTTAGCCGGCCAGGCCAGCCATCCGGCCAGCGCCGGCGCAAGCATACCAGCCACGCCCGCAACCACGCATAACAGCATCCCTAGCGGCACCAGCGCCACCACTAGCACGTTGGCCGGCAGGCTCACCAGCGACATCTGCCCAAATATGTAGAGGATGTACGGCACGGTCATGGCCTCGGCGCACAGGCTCTCGATGACAATTTGCATAACCAGCGGCGGCTCGCGGCCGTGGCACAGCTTACTGGTTACCAGCGGCCCCAGCACCAGCACACCAAAAAACGCTAGGAACGACAGATACCAGCTCACATTTCCCCAAGCATACAGCGGGTTTGCGGCCACACTCACCGCGCCGGCCACCAAAAGCAGTGCCAGTGGCGGAACTTGCCGCCCATAATACCACGCCAACAAACTTAACACGCTAATGATTGCTGCGCGGACAATCGACGGGCTGTTCCCGGTGATGAGCACAAACACCAAGATGAGCGTAATGCATGCCGCGGCCATCTGGAACTTAGACCGCCCGCCAAGCAGCTTGCGCGCAGCGTTAACAATAATCGTCAAATTGTAGCCAGACACGGCAATGACGTGCGTCAGCCCCACCACCAGCAGCGTATGCGTGACGTCGTCTGGCAGCGTGTTGCGCTGGCCAATGAGCAAACCCAGGCCAAACGACGCCTGCGGCTCGGGCAACGCCGAATACATGCCGGCCGCAAACCGCCGCCGGAACGAGTCTAGCCATGACGCCCCGTGGCGCAGCACGGCAATATCACCATAACTAATGCTGGCCTGGGCGTTGCCGCGGGTGGGGTACAGCGCGCCGCCCACCTGCACCACATCGCCCCGGAAGACCGCGGGCGCGCCAAACCCAGCCACATTCAGGGCGCCCGGCAACGGTCCTTGTACCGGCGAAACCATGCGCGCATGGTCGAGCGTAAATACCAGCTGCGAGTTCTTGCCATACACGCCATCAAGCGTGGCCGTACCAACCACCACCACCTTACGCTTGGAAAACTCCTGGTACACCGCCAGCTGCCGCGCCATGCCAGAGCCGCGCCACCAGCCCAGCCCGCCAAACAATATCAAGAGCATCAGCAGCGCCGGCAACCCGCGGCGGCGCACCGCAAACAAGGCCACCGGCAGCACTAGCCACAGCCACAAGGCACTCCCCAAATGCTGCCGCCGTGCTACAACCACCCCCATACAAAACGCCAAACACGCCGCGCACACCAACCAAACTTGTGAAAACCGCCAAAGCAAAATCTTTTTGAGCACGCGCGGAGTATACCAGCAGTTGCCCGCCTGTATACCCCAAAATTGCCGTAAAATTTACTTTATTTTAGAGAGGTCTCCATTAATGACCACAGGCTTCATGGCCACAATTTCCGTCCCGTAGTATGGCATGTCTGGCGCCGGGTTCAGCAAAAATATCTTCTGGTTGAGCACGTAGGCAAACCCCATCTCCAAAAACGCGTTGCCGCCGATGTAATTCTTAATGCCGTGCTTGTCAAAATTGGCTACTAAAAGGGCGTCGGCATCTTGCATGGGCTCCCAATATTCGCGGATGGCGTCATAATTGTTCTTGTGCTCAATCTTTAGCCTCTCCTTTTCCTCATCTGTTTTGCCCACGTAGCTGTCGGCAAAATCGCTCATGAACACCTCATGGCCGAGGGCGCGCAATTGCTTGCACAATTCGATCTGTTGCTCGGTAAATTGCATGCTTCCGGAAACGCCTATTTTCATAGTCCCAGCATACAACACGTTGACTTTTCGCCCAAAAAAAGAGATAATTTACCCTGTTAATGAGCGTGGCTGGTGCCCACAGCACTTGTTGCTTGCGCGTACAGCGCTTCGCTCGTGACTACAAAAAGCTGCGCTGCAGTTTTTTGGGCCCATAGCTCAGTCGGTTAGAGCAGAGGCCTTTTAAGCCTCGTGTCCTGGGTTCGAATCCCAGTGGGCCCTCCACTAAAAACGTCCTAGCAGCGCTAGGGCTTTTTTATTGGGGAGCAGCCAACGGCCTACGCCGCCTCAACCACAAACACCGTGTGCGGATACAAGCCGCCCGTGCTGGCCAGGCTCCGGAACCCCCGCGCCTCAAGCGTTTTATACCCACCCTTTTTGAATATAGCCTGCCACTGCCCAGCCGAATGCGAGGCGTGCGCCACGGCGACATCTTTGTGCACGGCGTGGTTGAGCGCGTAGTCCAGCCGTTTCCAGGCGGCGCGCTCAAACCGGTTGCCGGGCGTGTCCTCCACTATAATGAGGCGTTTGCACACGCGGGCGGCCTCGCCCAGCAGCGCCCCGGCATCGGCGGCGTGGTGCAGTACAAAGACTACCAGGCCAGCATCAAACGAGCCGTCAGCGTACGGCAACCTTTTGCCATCGTACAGCTCCAAAGGAAAGTTGGTGATGTTGTGGTCAACGACGTCAACGGCCGTCACCGCCAGCCCGTGCTTGGCAGCCAGCGTCTGGGCAATGTGGCACGAGCCCGCGCCAATGTCCAAAACCCGGCGCCCCTTGCCAAGGCCGGGCAGCAGCGCCTTTACAATAGACTTGGTGCGGAAATAATTAGCGAGGTGTTCCATTGACCCGCATTATAACCCAACGGGGGGCGCTGGCACACCCGGGGGCGGCAAGAGCGGTAGCGCATGATCCGACTCTATTTGCATTTCCGCCAGCAAACATGTATTATATGCGTATGACCTTCGTATCCCCCGCCAATTTTGACTCCAAGAAGCAGAGCTGCAAGCTGAGGCCGTAGCGCTGTTGATTCGTCACATGCCCCGCGCTACGGCACGGGGCTTTTTAATTTGTGAAGGATATTATGGATCTCCCAGCCAGACTAAAAGGACTGGAAGCGGCCAGTGCCCACTGGCCACCACAGCCCGCCTCCCAAAACCGTCTGTGCGGTTTTTACACCGACGGAGTGATTGACTCCGCCCAAGATGCTGCGGCGTTTGCTGTGCAATTTTTCGAGCACCAAAACGATATGGCCGCAGAAGGCAGCCCGGACCGCCTGAGCTTCCGCGTTGTTGCGCACGCCGGCGCGCTCAGCCTGCTCGACGCGCAGGGCGTCACCGTGGAAGGCGCCCTGCCGCTCAGCTACACCGAGCCAAACCTGGTGGTCGCCTATACCGCCGCCAACCTGCCCGGCCGTACAATGTCGGATGCGCAGCTTGCCCGCCACCATGGCCTGCTTGTGGAAGCAAAATCGCGAACGCCCAAGGACGCCCGCTGTCCGGCAGCCGAGCCGCGCTTACTCACACCAGAAGACGTGGACAGCGTTGCCGCCGATTTTGCCAAGCTTTATATGGTGTTCAGCCCTAGCACGATGTCCGGCATAAAACGGGCGCTAGCCTCGGCGTACGAGTTGCTCGGCGACCCGAATAACACTGTGGCCTACATCGAGCAAGATGGCCACATCGTCTCCACAGCAATGGCCGAGCATTCGGCTGTGGATGTTGCCGGGCTTGGAAAATTAGAGTTGGTAGAGATCACCGAGGCCAGCACGCACCCAGCCTACCGCGGGCTTGGGCTGTACAAAAGAGTCTCCGGTTATCTCATCGAAAGATTGCGGCATGGCCAACCAAATCTAGTGTACGGGGAGAGCAACCTCGCCCAGCCCGGCGTCGTGTTTGCCGCACACGACAACGGACGCCGGTTCGCCCACTTTGAGGCAGCAGAGTATAGTATGGGCCACCGGCCGGCGTTCGGCATCCTGCAGCAAAACTTCCACGTCGCCGACGGCGTGGAAACGCGGCCATACAACGATTTTGCCATTTCCTACGTGCCATCAATGTAAAATAAAAGATATGATGGCACTCACCGAACCACTAGCCCAACTCTTTACCCGCTCACGCCTCATGATTTTAGATTTTGCCGACATCCCCCAGGACGCCCCAGATGAAGAAAATATCCAACATTTCTTTGAGGCCTGCGCGCAGCGCGGCCAGAACCCCCGGCTGCCGGGAAACCGCCAGCAGTTCAATAACCGCATGCTAGAAGCCACTGGCGCCCGTTACCTGGTGAGCCGCTACGGCGAAGACCGCGCGGCCATGCTTACCGGCTCGCAAATTGCCAAAGAAGGGCGTACGCTCCATATGGGCATAGATATTTTCTCGCGCGGCTTAGAACCGGTGTTTGCGCCATGCGACGGTGAAATTGTGCGTACTGGATTTGAGGATGAAGCGCACAGTTATGGACACTATCTTATACTGAAACCGGCCGCCGACATTGGCGCATATATTTTTATGGGCCACTTATCCAAGGGCTTGCCGGCATTAGGTGCGGTGCGCGCCGGCCAGCGCATTGCCACGCTTGGCGACTACCACGGCAACGAAAACGGCGGATGGTCGCGCCACCTGCACCTGCAGTTTATCTGCGAGTTGCCGCCAGAAGGGCAGACGCCAATCGGCTACTCCAGCCGTGCCGCATTCGCCGAAAACAGCCACAAATTCCCCAACCCGTTCGGCTTCCTGCCTGAGTGGCGGCCAATCTAGCGCCGCCGCCTCTCCCCCTTCTGGAACAACGCGCGCTGCGTCCACAAAAAACACAAGCTCACCAGCGCGCCGGCCGAGACCACCAACGCGTCGGCGTTAGACAAATAGTGCCATGCCCGCTGCGCCTCCATAGTGTGCTTGAGCCCGGGCGGCAGCAGCGGCACGGCCAGCAACACCAGCAGCGCCGCGGCGGCCACCGCCGGCAGGATGTTCACCAGGCCTTTGATGCGCCCATGCACGCTAAACACCGTTACCACGGTGGTGACGGCGGCCGGCGCCAGCAGCAATAACAGCTGCACGCTCATTTTACTCACAGCGTTGACGTGCGCGCTCACTAGCTGCAAAAAATTGTTGGCCTCCGGCGCTACATATTGCACCAGCACCGCGCCTAGGCACAGGCTCAAAAACACCAAACTGGCATTGACGCGCAGCACCAGCAACACCAAAACTGGCGCTGCCAGGGCGATAATGAGCGCGATATTCTGGTTCATCGTAACTTCATAGTAACAGGAGTGTTGTTAAAACGTAAGCGTTTCGCCTGTGTGGATGCCGGCGCGTGCGGCCTCGCCCGAGTTGAGCTCAATAACATATTGGGCCGGCTCGGGAGGGCAAAAGGTGTCCGGAAAGGTGGCCGGTGACACTTCAGGCTCCACGTGCACCACCTGCTTCTGGGTATTGAGCCAGATGATGTCCAGCGGGAACTGCATATCCTTCATCCAAAAACAGCGCGGCGCCTCTGTAGGGAAGGCAAACAGCATGCCGCTGCCCTCGGGCATTGAGGCGCGGCCGCCCAAGCCTTTTTGCTGCCCCTGGGCAGTGGTGACAATTTGCAGGTGGTAGCCGTGGCGCCCGGCTTGCAGCGTGGCCATGCCGTTACCCGGGCCAAAAAAACGCACAAACGTCAGCACCACTAACAGCAGCAGGGCGGCCATAACACCGTACGTTAAGACAAAATTATGCGCCGACGCGGTCTTTGCGGTTTCGCTGCTTGGCGTTTTGCTCAATATACTCAATTATTTTCCCTGCGATGTTACGCTTGGTGAGCAATTCCGGCGTCTTGATGCTGCCGGACGAATTAACTTCCAAAACGAGCGGCCCGCGCGTGGAGCGCATCATGTCTACCGCGCACACTGGCAAGCCCATGGCTTTGGCGGCTTTAATGGCCGTGCGCTCTTCTTCCGGCGTCAATTTCACAATTTTGCCCACGCCGCCCTGGTGCGTGTTGCTGCGGAAATCGTCGTCCAGGCTCTGGCGTTGGATGCTGGCCACCACTTGGCTGCCCACGACGAGCGCACGCAGGTCGGTGCCGGCTGATTCTTTGATAAACTCCTGCACCAAAAAAGTCACGCCTTCTACATAGAAGGCCTGCATTACGGCTTTAGCGGCTTTGTTGGTCTCGGCCAGTACCACGCCGTTGCCGTGGGTGCCGCGGGCAACCTTGACGATGAGCGGCGCGCCGCCAGCTTTTTCAATAACGTCTTCGAGGTCGGCAGTCTCCCGCGCAAACACCGTCTTGGGCACGCCCACGCCAGCTTTAGCCAGCAACTGGTACGCCCGCAGCTTATTGCGCGAGCGGTCTATGGCAATGGATTTGGCCGTGGTGTACACATCCTGCATCTCAAACTGGCGGACGATGGCGCCGCCGTACTTGGTGTAACTTTGGGCGATGCGTGGGATGATGGCGTCAAAGCCTTCCAGCACTTTCCCCTTGTAGTACACCACCGGGCTGCCCTTTTCGATGGTCATGTAGCACTTAGCGTAGTTGATGACCTTGACCTCGTGGCCGCGGCTGATGGCTTCTTCTTTGAGGCGCTTGGTGCTGTAATTGGCTGCGCCCTTTGATAAAATAGCGATTTTCATGGTTGGTTCTCCTGGCCTAGTTCGAGCTGGTTTTTGCGGCGTAGTTCTTGCTCTTCTTGGCGCAGGACCTTGCCCAGCGTCACATCAACAACAAACTTACCCCTGAGCACATTGCGCCCAATGAGCACAGGGTACACCTGTGTGCTTCGGTCGGCAAGCGTAAAAGTCGCTTTGATGCGCCGCTTTTTGAGCACCACGCTGAGCTTGATTTTGTAACGCTGCTGCCGGTGCCCGGTGGAGCTAGTGACGATGTCTTTGTCAAACGCGTCAAAATACTTCTTTTCTCCGGTGTACGCCGGGTGGCCGGGCCCAAAAAAGGTAACCGCCAGCCGCCCGTCTTCTACTTCGGCGTACGAAACCCACAGGGCGGACGTGCGCGCCCCGCTGTCGATGCGGGCGTATATGTCAGGGGAATCAATCTCCGGAAATGAGATTTGCTCCGCCCGTCCCAGGACTTTCTTTGGTTTTTGCGGATCCATATGTTTACTATACCTCAACAATGTGCGCTTTTAAGAAACTTACAACCGAGCGGGTGGCCGCTTCCAGCTCCCCTTGGTCATTAAAGCCTGCCCCTTTTAAGAAAATGTTACACAATTTGAGGTTGGGTTTGGACGGGAAACCAGGGGAGCGGAACAACTGGAGCATAACGTCGGCATCGGCATTCCAACGGGGTGAGCCGTCAATCTTTTGCAGGCCTTCGGGCGTACGGCGATAATTTCCGGTGGTCACTGCGGTATCAAAATAGGCCTGTGCACCACCCATATTAAAGAGTATCACGAACGACTGCGGCCCCTGCCCGGTCGCGCGGTGCTGCGGCCCAGGGCTAGCGCTATCCAACTCATACGCTTCCCCGGCAAGTTCCAGAATGTGCTGCAGGTATAGTGGCACAGCCTCCTGCTGCTCGTTTATCAGGGGCAATAGCCCGGTGGTGCGCGCGTTAACCTCTAGGGCATACACTTGCTGCCGGGAGTCTACCAAAAAATCGACGCCAAATATGCCTTTATATCCTGCGGCTTGCAGCTCGTTGCCAATGATATGGACAGCCTCCTTAATTTGCGCATCGACCCGCTCCGGCACATCCTCCACCAGGCGCCCGCCGCAAAAGAACATGCCTCCCCGGCCTTCTGGGCGTAATAGTTCGGCGTTCCTGACGAGTTGCTGCTGCACCGGCCCCAAGGTGAGGCCGCCGCGCGTAATGCAGACCTGTATGCTTCGCTCAACGCCGGCTATAAACTGCGAGATGACGCAGTGGTTTTTGCCTGGCCGCTCTGCCTTAAGCAGCCCCAGCGCCCGCTGTAGGTCGTCGGCCGTGCGGATTATGAATGTCCCGCGGCCTCCGCCGGAAGCCTCATCCTGTATGACAAACTGCGGCCCAAACATCGTGGAATACTGTTCGTAGGCTTCTGTTGGCCCGCGCGCAAACAGCTCGGCGCTGGCTACGATTACGAAGCGGGGAAGGCGCAGCTTGTTGGCAAACAGCTCCCTAAAAACCCGCTTATTCTCAAAACGGGCGTATTCGGGCGAGTGGGCAATAAACCGGCCATAGCCCAAAGGCGCCGGCGCGTGCATTAACCGGTAGGGTACAAACCGGTAATCCGGGAGCTGCGTAGTTGCCAGCCGCCGGAACTTTGGCGTCTCCATGATCTGTTGCGTGGTGAGCGGCTCCACCTCGCCCGGCTTAAAATGCATGTCAATCACGTAGTCGGCGGCAAAGTCGCGGCTGCTGGCGCACACTATCTTATAGTTCGTAAACCACCGCTCAGGCCCCAGCTTTGACCAGACGGAGGGCCCCACGGCGGCAATCTTCACCTCTTTGTCGTAGTGTACTCCAAGACTCATATGCGATAATACTACATATTTAATGGAGTTCTATCAACAGATATGTCACCAGACGTGCTTGCTAGTATTGTGCGGAAGACGTACTTCAGCCGCTTTTCGGAACTTGAGCTGGACTACAAGCTGCACTTCGCGTCGCGGTTGTATACATGGGGAGGTGATGCGGAGGCGGCCCAAAAACTAGCGGAGCTGCGGCCGGTGGTCTTACCCGCCACCCATGCCGCACGGCTTGCGAACCTGCAAGGGATGGCGGCCGAGCTTGGCCACAAAAATTTTGTCCGTGACATCAACAACTACGCTACCCGTAAGCCTTACTTCGAGAAATACCCGCAGTTGCTGCTCCTGCACAACATGCTGTTCCGCATCCGGCGCTGGGAATGTATATATGGCGTAGACGAGAGGGCAAGTTTGTTCCAGATTATTCCGGAGCAGGAAATCAGGGCGCTGCTGCGCGCGCTCGCCCGCGACGCTGAGGCCATCACCATATTGTCTACCTACGCCGTAAACGCTTTCTACATGTATGAAAACCTGTATGCCCAGGCTGGCGACATCATTGACCTGCAGTATTTATTCAACCTGAAAGACCACTACGGGACGAGCCCGAAAGACCTCCAGCTGCTGCTGTATTTGTATACGCACTGTATCATCGGGGAGACGCTGTTTTACTTCTCGCCCGTGCGCCGGCATGCCGACGTCTACCACGCGATGCTGGTGGACGCAGAGCAGATCATTGCCAGCCAATACCAATTCATTACCCTTGATAACAAATGTGAATTTTTGGTATGTGCGCGCGTTTGCGGCTATACAAGCGCACTGGCCGCAAAGATATATGACGAGGCTGGCCACTCCCTGAACAAGGAGAATTTTTTAGTGGACACCATTAACAAGGTCATCAATCCCATGAAACAGTCCTTGCTCATGTCCGAGCACTGCAACGCACTGTTTATTATGAGCACGTCCGCGCCGCGCTTTCAGGTAACGCCAATTGGCAGCGGGCGCCGGGCTAGTTAAACCAGCCTTTTTTGCCCGGGTCGGTGTGGAAGGCCTCCAATAATTCCTTCTGGTGCTTGGACAGTTTGGTGGGCGTGTCCACCACCACGGTCACGATGTGCGCCCCGCGCGCGTCTGAGCGCAAGTGCGGCACGCCGTGGCCGGACAGCTTAAAATCTGTGCCGCTCTGCGTGCCGGCCGGGACTTTCATGCGCACCGGGCCGTCCACGGTGGCTACGTCAATTTCGGTGCCCAGCGCCGCCTCCACCATGCCGATGTGCTCCTCGCTTAAAATAAGGTCGCCTTCGCGGGTGAATTGCTTGTGCGGTTTGACGCGGACGTTGACGTACAGATCGCCCTTGGGCGCGTTGGCTGCGGCTTCGCCATGCTCGCGCAAGCGGATGACCGCGCCATCGTCGATACCAGCCGGGACTTTCAGCGTAATGGCCTGCGCCCGCTTCTGCGTGCCCTTGCCGTGGCACATCGAGCACACCTTTTCCGGCACTTTGCCCGTGCCCTTGCACGTGGGGCAGACGCTGGCCTGCTGGATGTTGCCAAAAATGGTGCGCATCACCTGCACCACTTGGCCGGAGCCTTTGCAGGTGTCGCAGGTTTTGAGTTGGCTGCCCGGCTCCACGGTGGTGCCTTTGCAGTGCTCGCAGGTGTCGTCGA
This sequence comes from Saccharimonadales bacterium (SeqCode), assembly GCA_035479375.1. Taxonomy (GTDB): domain Bacteria; phylum Patescibacteriota; class Saccharimonadia; order Saccharimonadales; family UBA4665; genus PMNU01. Next base: position 21,298 of record DATIIT010000011.1, read on the forward strand.
CGTTGATGTGCAGCTCTTGCTCAGTGCCAAATACCGCATCCTCAAAAGAGATTTCTACGCGCGTTTCCACATCCCGGCCGCGGCGCGGGCCTTGCTGGCGCCCAGCATTGCCGCCAAAGAAGTTGCCAAAGATGTCCCCCAAGCCGAGGTCGCCAAAGTCGAAGTTGACGTTTTGGCCGTTAAAGCCGCCGGACCCGCCGCCGGCAAACGGGTCGCCGCCTGCCCCGCCGCCGGCGCCACCTACGCCAGCGTGCCCAAATTGGTCGTAGCGCTGGCGCTTGCTGGGGTCTTTTAAGACTTCGTAGGCCTCGTTGACTTCTTTAAACTTGGCTTCGTCGCCACCCTCTTTATCTGGGTGGTGCTGCACGGCGGCGCGCCGGAAGGCCTTTTTGATTTCGTCGGCGCTGGCGTCTTTGCCAACTCCTAACACTTCGTAATAATCGCGTTTACTCATGAATTCCCGTTGCTTAATACAATTGATGGCGTGCTCAAGACGCTCTGCAGCAGCTGGCCGGCGCGGGCGACGTCGCCCTCGGGCTGCGGCGTGTTGAGCACCACGTACACCTCGTGCAGACGGCTTTCTTCCCAGCGCACCACCAGCTCAAAGACTTGGTGCCGGCCGTGGTCGTGCTGCAGCCACACCACACATTTGGGGTTGGCGTAGGCAAAGCGCAAAAACTCTTTGCCGGTGGCCGGGTCGCTGCGCAGCGTGCGCTGGTTTTCCGCCCAAATCTTCTGCGCCACGGCAAAGACATCGGCGCTGCCCACCACGTGGACTTGCACGGTGAGCTTGTCGGCCTTAGGCTGTTTTTTTAAAAATCCAAACATATGGTTATTGTCACCCGCCATATCCCATTTGTCTATAGATTGCTAGCTCGGCCGGGGCAATGCGGCCAACGCCTGCCGCACCAATGGCCATTACGCCAACCAGCTGCCGGTAGTCTGCAGGGTTAGGTATATGCTCACCCCTATCAAAAGCTTCACGGCTTTCTCGTAAACATAGCACCTGCAGTGCAGGTTTGTCATTGGCCGTGAGACTTACTTCATGATCGTGGACGGTGACTGCGCTATCTTCCCAAAAGGGAAAATCGAACGGCAGTGCATACAGGAAGTCCCTTACTTTGACCACTGCTGAAGCGTCCTCAGCTGGAGCCTGCTCGTGCGCCAGACCTTCTTGCGAAGGAACTGGAGGGCTAACAAGACTTACCGTCCCCGCCACAACCAATCCCGCTACCGACCTATGCCCCCGCCAAATGGCTAGCGTGGGCAGTTCATTGGGAGTAGCATTCGGGCCAGCGGGCATAAACCACAAGCTTTCACTAATTGTTATAAGCCTATTACTGCTACGCCGACGCTCAGCTGCAGTTTCGTGCAGCAGCTCGGCATAGCCGCGGATTTGTCGCCGCGAATCTCGGGGAACGGTAGCGCGCATGGCTACTTCTTCTCGTCGTCCACGACTTCGCCCTCTACGGCGCCGTCTTTTTTGTCTGAGGCGCCCGGCTCGGTCGCGGCCTCGTCGCTGGCGGCGCCTTCGGCTGGCTTGTCGTCTTTGGCGTTTTCGTACATTTTGGTGCCGATGGGCATGATTTTGTCATTCAAAGCTTTGGCGGCCGCTTCCAGCGTGTCTTTGCTGGCGCCTTCGTCGGCAGAGGCTTTCTTGGCCTCTTCCACGGCTTCGTCCAACGTCTTCACGTCTTCTTCGGCCAGCTTGTCTTTGTAGTCGGCCTTCATTTTTTCGGCTTGGTAGATGGCGCTGTCGAGGGCGTTGCGCACTTCTACGGCCTCGCGCTTTTGCTTGTCTTCCTCGGCGTGAACCTCGGCCTCTTTGGTCATTTTTTCGACCTCGGTTTTGTCCAGGTTGCCGGAGCCGCTAATGGTGATGCTCTGCTCCTTGCCGGTGCCCTTGTCTTTGGCCGTCACGTTTAGGATGCCGTTGGCGTCAATGTTAAAGGTCACCTCAATCTGCGGCACGCCGCGCGGCGCGGGCGGGATGCCGTCCAGCACGAAGCGGCCCAGGGATTTGTTGCCCTCGATCATGCCGCGCTCGCCCTGGCCCACGTGGATTTCCACTTGCGGCTGGTTGTCGCTGGCGGTAGAAAACACCTCTGACTTGCTGGTGGGGATGGTAGTGTTGCGCTCAATAAGCTTGGTCATGACGCCGCCCATGGTCTCAATTCCCAAAGATAACGGTGTGACGTCCAGTAGCAGCACGTCTTTGACGTCGCCCTGCAACACGCCGCCCTGGATGGCCGCACCCACGGCCACGACTTCGTCCGGGTTGACGCCCTTCATGGGGTCTTTGCCAAAGATGCCCTTCACTTTTTCTTGCACGGCGGGCATGCGGGTCATGCCGCCCACCAGCACCACGGCGTCGATGTCGCTGGCCTTCAGGCCGGCGTCGCTCAGCGCCTTTTCGCACGGCTCGGCGGTTTTGCTGATGAGCTCAGCAACTAGCTGCTCCAACTTGGCGCGGGACAGCTTGTGCTCAAAGTGCTTGGGGCCGTCGGCGTCGGCGGTTAGGAACGGCAGGTTGACGTCCACTTCTTGCGCGGTGGAAAGCTCAATCTTGGCCTTTTCGGCTTCGTCGCGCAGGCGCTGCATGGCGGCTTTGTCGTCGCTGATGTCGATGCCGTGCTCTTTTTTGAACTCGTCCACGAAGTAGTTAACCAGCACGCGGTCAAAGTCGGCGCCGCCGAGGTGGGTGTCGCCGTTGGTGCTCTTTACCTCGAACACGCCGTCTCCCAGCTCCAAAATGGACACGTCAAACGTACCGCCGCCCAGGTCGTACACAGCGATCTTTTCGTCTTTGCCTTCGCCCTTGTCCAGGCCGTAGGCCAGCGCGGCCGCGGTGGGCTCGTTGATGATGCGCTTTACTTCCAGGCCGGCGATCTTGCCGGCGTCTTTGGTGGCTTGGCGCTGCGAGTCGTCAAAATAGGCCGGCACGGTGATGACCGCCTCGGTTACCGGCTCGCCTAAGAAACCCTCGGCGTCGGCCTTGAGCTTACCCAGGACCATGGCGCTGACTTCTTCCGGGCTGTACTCTTTGTCCGCCATCTTCACCTTCACGCCCTGGCCGCTCTTGACGATTTCGTAGCCCATGAGCTTGAGGTCACGCTGCACTTCTTTGTCTTCCCAGCGGCGGCCAATGAGGCGTTTGACCTCATAAATGGTGTTCTTGGAGTTGGTGACCTGCTGCCGGCGCGCCACCTGGCCCACCAGGCGCTCGCCGTTTTTGTTCACGGCCACCACGCTTGGCGTGGTGCGCGCGCCCTCCGAGTTGGCGATGATGTCCGGCTTGCCGGATTGCATCACGGCCATGGCCGAGTTGGTCGTGCCTAGGTCGATCCCAATAATTTTTCCCATATATACGTCCTTTCCGTTAGCAAATAGCTGTGGTGAGTGCTAATACCACTCTATCATAGATAAATTGGCACTCACATGTCAAGAGTGCTAGCTCTGCCGCTGGGCGCCATACACCGCAACAAGGTCGCTCAGGAACTGGACGTGCTGCCCGGGCCAGTGTGGCGGCGCGGCATGCAGCGAGTCGACGGCTGCTTGCGTATGTTTGGCGATGAGCGCATTGGCTTCGTCTAGCGCGCCGGTCTCCCGGATAACTGCCCGGCACTCGTCCAGCTGCCCGTCGCTGAGGGCGGCGCGCCCCAGGCTTCGCTCCAGCACCCGGCGGCCGCGGCGGCTGGCGCGCTCCTGGGCGGTGGTCACCAGCCAAGTACGCTTGCCCTCCTGGATGTCGTTGGACGGCTTGCCAGTTTGCGCCGGGTCGCCAAACACGCCCAAATTGTCGTCGGCCAGCTGGAAGGCCAGGCCGGCATTTTCGGCGTACTCGCGTACCAGGCCGGAAGGGTCGTTAGGCGCGCCGGCCAACGCCAGCCCCACGCGCAGCGGCTCAAAGGTGTAATATGCCGTCTTGAGCCGGGCGGTCTCCAGGATTTCGTCTGGGCTTAAATCCATAAACCCGGCGGCGCCAAGCAGGTCGCGCAGCTGGCCCACGCCAGTGTCCGCCAGCCGGTCATTCAGTATGGCCGAGGCCGCCACCCGCCACTGCGACGGTGCGGCCAGGTCCATAAGCGTCTTCTGTGCAGTGTTATGCAGAATTTGCCCGGCGGTCAGGGCGGCATCAGTGCCCAGCGCGGCCAGGTCCGCCTCTGCGAACCGGCGCGGCCGGGCCAGCCCCCGCAAATAATTGAACATGGCGATGTGCGCCGCCGGGCCGCCGCGCCGCTCTTTGGCCTTGTCGGCCACGTCGTCTAGGACCAAGAGGTGGGCGTGGAACGCCTCAATGGCGCCGGCAGCCTGGCCGATCATGTCCATGTCCCGTCCGTGTTCCAGCTGGTAACCCGTCACTGCAAGCACGCCGCGCACACGTTTGCCACCACTCGCCATCAGACGTGTGCAGGCCTCGCCTGCCGCCTGCACAGACGCTGGCTGGTTGGCAAGCCTGGCCTCCAGCCTCTCTGCAATGGCGGCTACGCCCGGCTGCACCACCGCCAGCTTGCTTTGGAGCGCCTCTGGAAACTCGGGTGAAATGGTGTGCATGCCGTACTCCTTACGCCGTAGGCTGTGACGGGCGCATCATGGCAATGTCCCCTACGCTATTTATATACCCAATCTTCAACACCCGCCTGCAATGCGTCAGGAATGGACGGTAGCGGTCGTGCAACATGGGCGGCAGGTTGGCCTCAACGGCGGCCATGTAATCGCGGATGTGGGTGCGGAACGTCTCCAGGATAAAGGCGGTGTGCGTCTGGCGTTCGGCCGCGATGTCTGGGCTGTTGGGCCTTCCGTGGAAGTTGGCAAAGGCGTACTGCAGGGCGGCAACCTTCTTCGGATTCTGCAAAAACGCCAGCTTGCAGTAGCGGCCCACAAAGGCCGGGTGGTACTCGTTGAGCGGGTTGATGACGAACACGCCCTTACTAGGGTCGGCGCCGGTGTCCATCCTCCAGTCGCCCAGCTCGTCCCAGATGCGCACGGTGGCGTTGCAGGCCTGCAGCATTTCTTTGAGTGGTGTGCTGGAATAGATTTCGGATAGCGGCGCCAGCGACGGATCTTCTTGACGTTGTATGGCATACCACGACGAGGCCACGCTGGGGAAGCCGGCGCTCACGGTGGTGACGTCGGCCAGATGGGCGGCGTGGGCGGCCAGGAATGCCGGCCTGTCCTGGGCGCGCAGGTATTGGCGGCTAAGCAGCTGCATGTAGGCCTCGTTGCGCAAAACCTGGTCGTAGAAACAGCTCAGCACATATGGCACATCTTCGGGGCGGGCCAATTCTTTTATATGCCCTTCGATACGGCCAAGCGCCGACAAACGGTCGCGGTACCGGCCGCGGTGCACTTGGTCCGGCGTAACCAAACCCACTGTGGCGTTGGCGCGCGTCATGGGCCAGTCGCCGCGGTCGCCGGTTTGGTCGCCAAAGTACATACCGCCAACGGCCGTGGTGCCGGCGGCCAGCAGACGCGTTGGCAGCTCTGCATTGGTGGGGGCGACGTACATAATGAGGAGTTTGTCTTCAACCTGTTTGTGGACAACATGCGAGGCCGCGCCCTCAGGCCACTCTGCCATCCCCTCGGCCACAATTTCAACGAGCTGGGGCATGGCGATTGCCGCCACCGCGTCCAACTGCTGCGTCACCCGCCCATAATCCAGCGGCTGGGAATCTGCGGCACCGCCGAGCTCCAACACAGCCGGCGCTTCCAAGCCTTTCAACAATTTTCCCAGGTGCTCACTCATATTCCACCCTTTTTCTTCAGTAAACCAACTGTTCGCAAAAATTGCAACCAAAAAGCGCTTGCATTTGCCGGCCAGCTTCGTAGAATAAGTAACAGAATGGACGGGCAGGAAAAACAATTTTCGGTTGACCTCGTTGGCAACTATATCCACCTGAAGACGTGGGGGAAGCTAGAGATCGAGACGCTCGACGCCCCAGCCAATGCCGCCCTGTCGCTCTCGCAAGAGCACCACATTGATAAACTGCTGGACGACATCCGTGAAGTGGACAGCTCCAACGCCAGTATCCATATCCAAACCAAGGCCATGGGCATTTTGTGGAAGCTGCGCACCTTCCGCAAGGTGGCCATTGTACTGCAGGGCAGCCGGCTACAGACGCTGTTTTTTGCCACGCTAGAGGCACTGCACCTCAATCTCGATTCCAAGTTTAAGGGCTTTGAGAACGAGGCCGAAGCCATTGCCTGGCTGCAGGAAGATTAGCTAGGAGGAAGAATGCCACCAGAGGCTGCACCGCGCGTCTTTTTTACCCCCGACGCATATATGGTGGCACGCGGCGACGGCATTACCGGATTCAGGCCAAACCCCCAGGCTATTGACCAGATTGGCGAAATTGCCGCCAAGTTAGATGCACGCTTCGCGCTTCCTGTGGCCGCGGGCGGGCTAGCCATTGTAATCCGGAATGGCAACCGTCCGATCCCCAAATGGGACGTCCGGTTCGTGGACGCCGAACCTGACCAGCTGTATATCCCCGCGCCTGAACTGGAGGCGCAACTCCCCTGGCGCCCGGATCTTGTAAGCAAGCACGGCATCGCCGCTACTGGCCGGCCAGTACTGGAGCTTGGCCTGCACGGTTTCTCTAATCCGTTTGGCCCGCTCATGGCGGCCAAGCTGGTGGGCGCCTCTTACGACCCCAACCAAGCAATGGCAGACGCGCGCACCATGGTGAGCTTGGATAGATCTCCCTGGTTCAATGCCAGGCGGGTAGGCGTGGTACACACCGTCATTAAACGGGGGCTGGAGCCGTTTATTGTCCGGCGCGGCCCGGTTACTGACGTTGTGCCGGCGTAAGGCCTGGCCGGTGGGTTGGCGGGGCTATTCGGCCGCCGCACGGGCAAAAGCTATTTCGTGCTAACGCGCACCATGGCGTGGCGGATGACGTCATCACCCAAAATGTAGCCGGACTGTAATTCTTCGCTCACAATTTCGTCCTCGCCATCGCCGTCTTCCATGCTGACTGCTTCGTGCAGGTGGGGGTCAAATGGCTCGCCCACGGCCTTTATTTTTTGCACGCCGAGGTCGGCCAGCGCCTTTTCAAACTGCCTGACCACGCCTTGCACGCCCTTGATGTAGTCGTTTTTTTCTAGGTCTTTGGGCACGTGCTTGAGGGCACGTTCAAAGTTATCCACTACTGGCAAGAGGGCGCGCACCACCTGGGCTTTGGCGCCGGCACTCAGCGAACCCACCTGCTCCTCGTGGCGGCGGCGCAGGTTAACTGCGTCGGCGCGCTCGCGCTGCAGCGCGGCGGTTAGCTGGGCGATTTGGTCTTCCAGAGCCTGCACATCCGGGTTGGTTGCGCCTTGTTGGTCGTCGATGCCATCTTGCATAGTCTTATAATACCTCTTCTAATGCTTCGCCGGTACGGCGCACCAAGTTGGTGACGTCGCGGTAGTTTTGGCGCGTGGGGCCTAGCACGCCAATGTAGCTGTTGTCTGAGTACGGGCTCTGGAAACGGCTAATGATCAGCGAGCACCCGGCCGTGCGCCCAATGGGGTTTTCCCGCCCAATATACACGTTGAGCGGCTGGTTGGGGGCGGCCTCGCGCAGCCAAGGTTCGAGGTTGTCTAAAAGCTGCGCAACCTGCTGTACCTGGCCAGGCTGGATAAACTCCGGCTGGCCAAAGAGGTTGCCGAGCCCGCTCATGTACAGCTGGTTGCCGATGGTGGCCAGCCCCAGGTTGTGCGTCAGCTCCACCAGCGTATCCACGGCGTTGCGGATAGTGCGCTCCGGCATGCCGGCGGCTTGCACACGGGCGGAAAGGGCGCGTTCGGCGCGGGTGGCCACGGGCAGCACCTCTTTTTCTTCGGCCAAGGAGTTTACGTAAAAGCGGTAGCCCTTGTCTGTGGGCACGCGGCCGGCGCTGGTGTGCGGCTGCATGATATAGCCCAGGTGCTCCAGCTCGGCCATTTCGGCGCGGACCGTAGCCGAGCTGACGCCAAAGGCGCGCGCCAGCAAACTGGAGCCCACGGGGCTCGCCACTTCGGCATACTGCTCCACAATGGAACGCAGGATCTGTTGCTGGCGCTCAGTCATCTTGCCTTCATGGTAGCGTTTTAGCACTCAATAGTCAAGAGTGCCAGGCGCTGCCTGCTTACGGCAAGGCGCGCTACGACGCCCAGCCCATGGTGGTAGTGTACGTGGCCACGTTTTGGCTGCTGCCATTCTGCAAATTGACCACGGCCATGCCCGGGTCGCCAGACCAGTCGCCGCCAACGGAGGTGATCCTGATGTTCCAGCTGTGCGCCGTGCCGTCGCAGCTCAGCGAGGTGCTGCCGCTGGCGGAGATGCCGGCGTCGTACTCGTTGTAGTCAATCTGGATGGTTTCCGACCCGCCGCCGGTGCAGCTGGCCATGCCCTCAGCCCGTGCCGTGCTGCTGTCTATGAAGCTTCCCGTGCTGCTGGCGTTCAACGTAGTGCCGCTGGCCGGTGTCAGCGTGGCCATGTTGGTAGTGGTGAGTGGCGAGCTCGTAAAGGCCACAATACTCGTCACATTTGAGCCGCCTGCCCAGCTGCCCAGGGTGGTGCCTTCCAGGATGCCCCAGGGGTACATATTGCCGTCGCAGGTAATGGGGTTAGAGGTCGTGCTCACCGCGCCCACTGTGAGCCCTTGGCTGACCACCACCGTTTGGATCGTATCTGTGCCGCCGCCGGTGCAGCTGGCCAAACCGGACATTGCCAGCTGGGTTGAGCTGTTAACCACGGCCGTGGCCACCTGCGTTAAACTCCCAGCCGCCGCGCTGGCCATAATCGGGCTCGCCGCCCCACCAACACCAGCCAGCAACACCGCAACCCCAAACAAACGCACCGCACGCCGAAAAATACCTGTCATACGCATACAAGCTCCTTCCATCAGTTATAGATTTACAGGACGAGAAATACGCCCCACCCGAACAGTCCTTACTTACGTTGTCTATTTTGGCGTACGCAGCTTGTTGCCCACCCTTTCTGCTGCGTTTCAATGGTTTCGCACGGCCAAAAGCCCTATTACTTGCATTGTATGGCGGGCGCGGGCGGGCGTCAACTGCCTAAAATATTACAGCTTGGCGAGGGCGGCAGTGATGGCCTCTACCAGGTGCTCGGCAATGGCCACGGCCTTGTGGTAGTGCGGTGGCACGTCTTTGCCGTGGGCGATCTCGTTGACCAGCTCGGCGGTCTCCATGAGGTCTTCGTTGATCACGATATAGTAATAGTCGCGCTCCAGCGCGTGGCGGATTTCGTTTAGCGCGCTCTGGTAGCGGTTTTTGAGGTCGGTAGTGTCAATTTTGCCGGCCTCTTTGTAGCGGGCGAGCAGGCGCTCGTTCCAGACTTCGTAGCTGGGCGGCAGTAAAAAAACGGCCCTGGCGTTGAGGCCAAGGGCGTGGTAGGCGTCGACGCCTTGGGTTTCTACGTCGTTGCAGGCAATTTTGTGGGCGTCCTGCGCGCGCTTGATTTCGGCGATGCTGGTGCCGTAGACGTTGTCGGCGTGCACAATCTGCACTTCGGTGAACTGGCCGCCGTCTACCATCTGTTCCATGGTGGGGAAATCCACGAAGTGGTAGTGGACGTCTTGCTGTTCATAGGCGCGCATTGGGCGCGTGGTGTGCGAGATGAGGAACTGGTATTGGTCCGGATACGTCTCGAGCAAATAGTCCAGGATGGCGTTTTTGCCGGCGCCGGTAATGCCCACGGTAAACAGGAGTGGGGCATGGCGGATGGGGTCGAGTGCCTCCCGGGACACCGTATAGGCGGCGACTTTGTCCTTGAGCCTGTCGTCTAATTCCATGTGTCTACTATACACAACTCTGGCTATTTTTCCACCATGTTTAACACATTGGACAACAAGTGGAAAAATTTAGGCCGCGGGCAGGCTGGCGAGCAGTTCCTGGGCGAGCCGCCGCCCAGCCTCTTGCTGTGCGGCGTGCGGGGCGTGTTGGCCAGTGGCCAGTGCCGCGAGCCCGGCCGCCGCCGCGCCCAACCCGCCGGTGCGGTTAATAACAAACTGCACCTCCGGCCTGGCCAGCGCAAAGGCCAGCGACTCCCGTGCTTCGGCAAAACGGGGCGCGAGCTCAGCAGCGCCCCAACCGCGTCCCGCGAGCCTGGCGTGCCAGGCGGCTGCGCTTTCCGGCAAGACATACAGCGTACGGAATGTGCGGAATGGCAGGGCACGGAATTCGTCCACGGCGCTCGAGAGCGTGGCCAGCAGCACCGCTTTGCCCACAGGATAGTCTTCTGGTGCCGTGGCGTAGATGTGGCCAGATGGGTGCGGCACGGCGGTCACGAATTCGCCGGCGGCCATGCGGGCGCGGGCCTCTTCCAGCCCACGGAAATGGGCATCCACACCCTCTATTTCGTCCGGGCGCTGGGGGCGGCTAAACACGCTTACCAGCATGTGCAGCCCAGGACGTTTCGCCGCGGCCTTTATGAGCGTGGTTTTGCCCACGCCGGTCGGGCCAACAACCGCCACAAAATCAGTCCCCTGGATATGGCGTAATACATGCGGGGCAGGGCGGTAGCGGGCAGAATCCATTGCCCTATTTAATCGCGCTTCAGCATCACCGTAAAGGCCTCGGCCGGGATGTCTACCTTGCCGAAGCGCTTCAGGCGCTTTTTGCCCTTGGCTTGCTTGGCCAAAACCTTCTTCTTGCGCGAGACGTCGCCGCCGTACAGCCCGGTGGTCACATCTTTGCGGAAGGCGCTGATGTCTTCGCGGGCGATAAACTTGCCGCCAATGGCCGCCTGCAAACTCACGGCAAACTGCTGGCGCGGGATGACGTCCTTTAGTTTTTCCACCACTTCGCGGCCCAGGCGGTCGGCCTCGGTGCGGTGCACCATGAGGCTCAGCGAGTCCATTTTTTCGCCAGCCACGTAAAAGTCGAGCTTCACCAGGTCTTCGGCACGGTAATCGGCCAGCTCGTAGTTAAACGAGCCGTAGCCGCTGGTGAGGCTCTTCAGCTGGTCGTAAAAGTCGGTCAACAGGTTGGCGAGCGGCGCCTCAAAGCTCACCAGCGCGCGTTCGTCAATGTAGCTGAGGTTTTTGTGCAACCCGCGCTTCTGGTTAATGAGCTGGATGATCGGCCCCACATACGTCTGCGGCGCCACGATTTCGCCGCGGATCCACGGCTCGCGGATTTCCTTGATTTTGGCCACGTCCGGCAGGTCGGCGGCGCTCTTAATGTCCACTTCTTCGCCGCCCAACAGGGTAATTTGGTAGTCGGTGCTGGGGTTGGTCACCACCAGGTCCAGGTTGTATTCGCGCTCCAAACGCTCGCGCACAATGTCCATGTGCAGCAAACCCAAGAAGCCCACGCGCACGCCAAAGCCCAAAACCGGCGAGTTTTCCGGCTCAAACTGCAGCGCGCTGTCGCTTAAGCTCAGCTTTTCGATGGCTTCCTTTAGCTCGTTGTAGTGCTCGTTGCTGTCCGGGAAAAAGCCGGCGTACACAAACGGCTTCACGTCTTGGTAGCCGGGCAGGGGGGCGCTGGCTGGGGCTTTGGCCAGGGTGACGGTGTCGCCCACTTTGGCTTCGCGCGTGCTTTTTAGGTTGGTCACGATGTAGCCAATCTCCCCTGTTTCCAACGAGCTAAGCGGGGACATGTCCGGCTTGAGCGCGCCCACCTCCAGGGCAATGCCGCTGGCGTCGGCGGCCAGCATTTTGATGTGCCCGCCCTTGCCGATGCGGCCGTCCACAGCACGGACGTACAGGATTACGCCGCGGTAATCGTCGTAGTAGCTGTCAAAAATGAGCGCGCGGGTAGGTTTGCTAGCGTCGCCTGCGGGCTGCGGCACGTCTTGCACCACGCGCTCCAAAACTGCGCCTACGCCCTGCCCGGTTTTGGCGCTAATCTGCAAAATGTCCTCGTACTTGCAGCCCAGCAGGCTGACGATTTCGGCGCCCACGCGCTCCACATCCGACGCCGGCAAGTCAATTTTGTTGAGCACCGGGATAATGGTGAGGTCGGCAGCCATGGCCAAATACACGTTGGCCAGCGTTTGCGCCTGCATGCCCTGCGTGGCGTCCACCACCAAAATGGCGCCCTCGCACGCCTCCAGGCTGCGCGACACCTCGTAGCTAAAGTCCACGTGCCCAGGCGTATCAATGAGGTTGAGCTGGAAGCCCTTGTAATCCATGCGCACCGGCTGCAGCTTAATGGTAATGCCCCGCTCGCGCTCCAAATCCATGCGGTCCAGCAGCTGCTCCTTCATGAGGCGCTTCTCTACGGTGCCGGTCATCTCTAGCAAGCGGTCGGCCAGCGTGCTCTTGCCGTGGTCGATGTGCGCGATAATGCAGAAGTTGCGGATGTGGTCTTGCTTCATTGCCCATCATTATAACAGAGGTGCGCCAAACTGCCGAGCATTGTACATAAAAGCAGTTTATTTTATAATCACTCGTTATGCCCACACCTGCTGAGCTAAGTATCGCGACTTATTCCACCAAACTCGGCACCGAGCCCATACACAACCCAGATTTATTCGACCGTGACGCCGCCAACCGCTACTTAGAGAGCTGCGGCCTGGACTGGGACAGCTTGCGTTTTGTATGGGAGGACATCGGCTACGGGCAAGCCACTGATTCCAATGGCGAAACGTCCGACGACACCATGACCACTGAGGAATATGCCGCCAGCAGCGTGCAGCGCATTGCAGCGCTCGAACGGTGGCAGCCGGGCAGTGCCAGCGCCATTAATGCCGGCAACCACATCTATAGTTTTGGGCGCGTGCCGCTTAACTCACTCAAGCACCAATATCGCCGGCAGCAGCATCAGGGGAACTATCGGCGGCGCATCTGGGCTGCCGTGGTGATGCATGACTTTAACGGCGCACTCCTAGACAGCATGGCTTGCCTGGACCGCGCCTGGGAAATGCTCGACCAGGATGGCGACACCGACATTACCATTAAAGAATTCCACGACACCGACATAGCACTTGAGGAGCTCGAACGCGACGCCTTCGCCTGGAGGCGCGACCGGAACAACCCGTCCACTGCCGAGGTTGTCGCGTTCATTGGCCACGGCGACCCCGACGGCATCCTGGTGCACAGATGGCAGAATGGCCGGGGCATGGGGGAAAACCGCATCTCATACCCCGACGTCAGCGGCGCCCTTGGCGGCGCCGTGCTTGGCATTTCCAGCCCGCGCACGGTTGTGCTGCTGGATAGCTGTTCCGGGGCGGCCGGCGAGCAAAATATTGCCCGCGCCTTGCACGAACGCACCGGTTTGCATGTTATTGGCGCCCGGGATCAGGTAGAGACACTTTCGCTGCGCTTTACACCGCGCGGCCGCGGTGCGCTACAGGTGACGCCCGGTTTCTACACCGCTAGGCAGCAAGGCAGCCGCTATATCCGCCATCGGTCGCCGGCAAAACACTACCGGCCGGCCGCATAGCGCTACAGCGAGTCCCGCACCCGCCCCAAAACCAGCCGCTTCAGCCCGTTAAAAATCGGCCGCGCCTCATCCAGCCCAAATAGGCCAGAGAGCGCCACGTGCACTACAAACACCGCCGCGCCGATAATGCCTAACTTAGTGGCCAAAGACAGGCCAAGGTCGCCCGCCCCCAGCGGCAAAAACCCCACGGTAAGATAACCCGCCACCATGCTGAACCCGCCCACCGACACAATCCGCCCAATGCCGCCCCAAAACTGCATGTTGAGCAGCCCGCGGTCGCGTCCCACCATAATGGCGGACAAAATAAACACCTCAGCCATAGATGCCAGCGACGCCGACAACGCCAAGCCAACAATGCCGTACGAGCCCTTCCGCGCCAGCCACGCCGCCAGCGCGATGTTGAGCGCAATCGTAAACACCGACACAAACAGCGGCGTGCGCGTATCTTTGCGGGCATAAAACCAGCGCGACACAATGGTGTACATCGTGCGGAAAAAGATAGCTACCGTCAGGTACCCAAAAATGAGCGCGATGGGCTGCGAGTTGCGCGAGTAAATAAGGTGCGCCAGGTAGCCGCGCCCAAAGAACGCCGTGATAACCACTGGGATCGTCACCCAAATCATAAAGCGGAGGATGCGCAGGAAGTCGCGCCGGAACAGGTCCGGCCGCCCCTGGCTGAGCCGCGCCGCCAGCCGCGGGAAGGCCGCGGTAGAAATGGCCGTGCCAATCAGCATCACCGGCGCAGATTGCAGCGTGCTGGCGTTATTATAGTAGCTGACGTTTCCCTGCCCGAGCCGCTGGGCAAAGTTGGTCTCCACAATAACTTGCAGCTGGTCCATGCCTTGGTCTAGGGAGCGCGGCGGCAGCTGCTTGAGCACCGTCCTGAAATCGGCGCTGCGCCACATAATTTTTGGGCGCCAGCTAAAGCGCGTGCCAATCAGGCCAAAACACACCACGCCCAGCTGCGCCAAGCCGCCCACCAGCGCACCCACGCCCAGGCCTTTGAGCCCAAAACCAGTGTGCCGGAACACGTAAATGCTCATAATAATCGACACATTGTAAAACAGCGGCGCAATGGCAAAGAAAAAGAACCGGCCTAGCGTCTGCTGCACACTGGTGAGGATGCCAGACACCGTAAACAACAGCGGGTTAAGCGCCAAAAACCGCATAATGACCGTGGCGTTGTGCAGCTGCGCAGGGCTCAGGTTAGGCGCCACAATGTGCCTCACCAGCGGCTCGGCAAACACAAAAATAACCAGCGCCACCACAAACATAACAATGCTTAGCAGGTTAAGTAAACTGGCGCAGAGCTCCCACATCCCTTTGCGGTCGCCTTTGTGCAGATGGTCGGCCAAAATGGGGATGAAGGCCACGCCCAAAACCCCGGCCGCAATGGTGTAAAAGAAAAAGTCTGGGATGTTGAAGGCGGCGAAATAGGCATCGGTGCTGTTGGGCCCGGTAGACAAAAAGTTGGCGTTCACCAGCTTGGTGCGTAAGAAGCCCAAAACCTGCCCGATGGCGGCCGACGAAATCAACAACAACGCCACGTTGGACAGTGGTATGAGCTTCTTTATTTTAGAGTTGGCGGCGGGCGTTTTTTCTTGCATTCGGCGTATTTTGATGGCTCACGTCTAAGTATATGGCAAGCTAAGCCGCAATGCCACATCAAACCTCAGATGGCCGCCGCAGCGAAGGCTAGTACAGCGCCGCAGCCTTCGGCATGTGCGAGCCCTTAAGCACTTCTTTAACCTCTTCGGCCTCGACCGTCTCTTTTTCCAGCAGACGGTTTTTGAGCTTCTTGAGGAACTCGACGTTAGCCTTGAGCACGGCGCGGGCGCGCACCGTCGCCTCGGTGATGAGCGCCTCCACTTCGTCGTCGATTACCTTGGCGGTTTCGTCGGAGTAGTCGCGCTCGTGCACCATGCGCTCAATCATCATGCCTTCGTCAACGTGGAAGACCTGGTTGCGCAGCTTTTTGCCCATGCCTTGGTTAATGACCATGTCGCGGGCCAGCTCGGCGGCTTGCTGCAGGTCAGAACCAGCGCCGGTGGTGATGTGGTCCTCGCCAAACATAATTTCCTCGGCAATGCGGCCGCCCAGCATGCGCGCCAGGATGTCCTTATATTCCACCAAGCTGTGGTAGGATTTGTCTTCCGCCGGGATAAACCAAGTGACGCCGCCGGTGCCGCCGCGCGGGATGATGGTGACTTTGTGCACGAGGTCGCTATCTGGCAAAACGTGGCCGACAATGGCGTGGCCAGCCTCGTGGAAGGCGGTAATGTCTTTTTCTTTGTCGCTCATCACCTTGCTCTTGCGCTCGGGGCCAATGGCGACTTTCTCGAAGGCGGCGGTCACGTCCGCGCTGCTGATCTCTTTGTGGTTGAGCCGGGCGGCGATAATGGCCGACTCGTTGGCGATGTTGGCCAAATCCGCGCCAGAAGAGCCGGCAGATTTAGCGGCCAGGGCGTCGAGGTCCACGTGCGCGGCTAGCGGCTTCTTGGCAAAGTGGACTTTTAGGATGGCCTCGCGGTCTTTGCGCTCCGGCAAGCCAATGTTTACGCGGCGGTCGAAGCGGCCAGGGCGGAGCAGGGCAGGGTCGAGCACATCGGCGCGGTTGGTGGCAGCCAGCACAATGACGTTTTGGCCTTGCTCAAAGCCGTCCATTTCCACCAGGATCTGGTTCAGGGTTTGTTCGCGTTCGTCGTGGCCGCCGCCCATGCCGGAGCCGCGGCGGCGCCCCACAGCGTCAATTTCGTCCACAAAGATAATGCACGGTGCGTTCTTTTTAGCCTTTGCAAACAAATCACGAACACGGCTGGCACCAACGCCCACGAACATCTCCACAAACTCCGAACCGGAAATGCTAAAGAACGGCACGTTGGCTTCGCCAGCCACGGCGCGGGCCAGCATGGTCTTGCCGGTGCCGGGAGGCCCTACCAGCAGCACGCCCTTGGGGATGCGCGCGCCTAAGTTGGCGAACTTCTTGGGGAACTTCAGAAACTCCACCACTTCTTGCAGGTCTTGCTTGGCCTCGTTGCTGCCGGCGATGTCCTCAAACGTCACCTTGTCTTTCTCGTTGCCGTACAAACGCGCGCGGCTCTTGCCAAAGCTCAGCGCCTGGTTGCCCTGCCCTTGCGCGCTGCGCAGCATAATAAACAGCACGATGCTGATAATCACCACCGGCAAAATCGCCTCCAACAGCGACGTCACATTGGAGCCGGTGCTGCTCTCGGCCTTGTAGGAAATCACTGATTTTGAGGTGTTAAAACCTTCTTCTTTGAGGCTGGCGTTGGGGTCGGTGTAGGTCTTAAGTGTGGGGTCTTTTTGGCCGAGCTTGGTGATGGTCACCTGGTTGCCGGCAACCTCTAGCTTGCCGTAGGCGCCGTCGTTGTTCTCGGAAATCGCCTGGGTTAGCGGGATGGTCTTAAGGTTGCCGCCCTGCCCGTAGGCTGCCAGCATAATCAACACAAAGATAATGATGATGGCGATAAAGCCCACGCTGCGGTAGCTGCGTTTGTTATTGTTGCCCCTGTTGCTGGGGCGGAAAGGTTTGTTCGAATTATCCATATGAGGGCATTATACACTACCGAAGGGCGGCACGCTGCGCCAAGGTGATGTTGTTTTTGCCCGCGGCGAGCGTGTGCGTGGCGCTGACGTCGGCCTGCTTGCCCGGGCGGGCGGTTTTAGCAAACACTACCAGGCGCTGGATGCCAGCACGGTCAGTGCCGAGGTTATGGCGCCGCAGCCACAGCGCCATAACCTCGCTGGAGACAGCGTGCGGCAGCCGGATGAACCAGCCGCGGTCAAGTTCCGGCGTGGCAACATACGGCTCCAGCAGCCGGCCAAGCTTTTCGTCCAGCCGGTGCGCCTTGGCAATGTGCCGCAGCAGCTTGCGGCGTTTGGCCGGTGTCAGCCGCGGCGTGACGTGCTGGCGCAGATAGTTGCGGCGGTAGCGGTCGTCTTGGTTGGTGCCATCCTCGCGCCAGCTGAGGCCGTGCGCCTCGGCATAGTCGCGCAGTTGTTGTTTGGGGATGTGGAGCAGCGGCCGCACAACCGTATCTGTTGAGCGCAAAGCGCTGAGCCCCCGCGGGCCGGTGCCGCGCAGCATGTTGAGGAGCGCTGTCTCGATGGCATCGTCTTGGTGGTGGGCGGTCACCACCGCGTCAGCGCCGTGCTCTTCCCTAGCCTGGTGCAGAAAAGCGTAGCGGGCGGCGCGGGCGGTGGCCTCGCTGGCATCTGGACCAAGGTTGCCGCGGGCAAACACAAAGGGCAACCCATATCGCCAGGCGAGCCGCTGCACGAGCAGGCGGTCGGCGCCGGAATCCGGGCGGATGCCGTGGTCAAAATGCGCCACCACCAGCTGCACGCCCGGCTGGTGCCGCAATATGTCAAATAGCACCACCGAATCCACCCCGCCGCTCACGGCCAGCACGTATTTTCCAGGTTTGACGTCCGTCTCCATTAGCTATAATCTTAACAGATATGGACAAGCCAGACATCCACCGCCTCATCGAGCTGCAACAGTTCCTGCTGCTGTTCCAAAAAATTGACCGCGCCCTGTTCATCCCCGGCCGCGGCGAGCGCCATGAAAACGACGTCGAACACAGCTACAACCTGGCCATGGCCGGCTGGTTCTTGACGCAGTACTTCCCGGAGCTGGACAAGGATAGCGTCATCCGCTGCGCCCTGGTGCACGACCTAGTAGAGGTCCACGCCGGCGACACCATGATCTTCCAGAACCCACAGGGCTTGGCCACCAAAAAAGACCGCGAGGCGGCGGCCGTGGAACAGCTCAAAACAGATTGGGCCGACTTCCCGGAGATGCTCGCGCAGCTCGAACAGTACGAGAGCCGCGCCTCGGCCGAAGCCCGCTTCGTGTACGCCCTAGACAAGCTTATGCCCGCCATCATGAACTACTTGCAGGGCGGCCGCATCTGGAAGACCCATGGCGTCACGCCGGCAACGCTCGGGAAAATCCAGCTGCCCAAAGTTTCGCTCTCGCCAGAGATACTTCCCTACTACCGCGCCCTACTCGACATCCTGGCCGGCCAGCCGGAGCTGTTTACGCCGGGGCGAAAGGCCTAGCCAACAGAGGAAAAATCTGCTATATTACCGGGGTTCGCGGTGCATAAAGGCGCCCGGGCACGTGGCGGCGTAGCTCAGCTGGTTAGAGCACAGGACTCATAAGCCTGGGGTCAGTGGTTCAAGTCCACTCGCCGCTACCATATTACGATTTCAAAAAACAGGATTGAGCTTACGCTCACTCCTATGACCCTCGCTGGTATACCGTGAAAAATTATTGTTACATTGATGGGCAGAACCTGCATCTTGGCACCGCAAGCGCAACGCCTTCTTGGAGCGTAGACCTATATCGCTTCAGGGTTTATTTACGCGAAAAGTATCATGTTGAAAAGGCGTTCTACTATCTCGGCTACATCCAAGAAGGCCTCAAAATCGAGCAACTCTATGAGAACATACAGAACGCAGGCTTTATTTTAGTCTTCCGCCAGCACAACTCGGCAATGGTTGGAAGTAAAAAAGGCAACGTCGACTCAGATATTATTTTTTCTGTCATGAAACGGCTACAGAAGGATCCGGGCTTTGATAAAATCGTCCTGGTCTCTGGCGACGGCGACTACAAAATGCTCGTCGATTACCTTATTGAAGAATCAAAGCTTGAAAAAATCCTTTTTCCAAATAAAAAATTTCGCTCATCTTTATATAAAGAGATCGGTGCGCCGTACTTCGCCTATCTAGACGACCGGGATGTAAAGAAAAAAGTAGCGCACGCTAAACACAAAAAATAAGAAAAGAGCTCCTTAGGCAACTAACCGTTTGGAACTCTTTTCGTCTTGATGGTTGTATTTTAGCACGCGCGTGTACTATTCTCAAGTGCTACTCGTAATGCAGCGCTTCCACCGGGTCGAGTTTGGCCGCGCGCCGCGCCGGGTACAGGCCGGCCAAAATGCCAATGACCGTGGTGAGCGCCACCACGCCCACAATCAGCCACACCGGCAGCGTAATAATGTTGGAGCTGGCAATGTTGTTACTGGACAGCTGTTTGTTCACGATCGGGTTGGCGATGAGCACCGCGCCGTAGCCCACGCCCAAGCCCACCACGCCGCCAAAGAAGCCCAGCAGCGCCGCTTCAAAGGTAAACAGCAAGCTCACCGTGCCGCGGCGGGCGCCCACGGCGCGCATCACGCCGATCTCGCGGGTACGCTCCAAAATGGACATAATCATGGTGTTTACCACGCCCACTGCCGCCACCACTAGGGCAATGCCGCCAATGCCGCCCAGCACCAGGCCCAAAATGTTAAAGATGGCCAGTTGCTGCTTGATTTGGCTCTGCGCGTCAGCGGCGCCCACCTTGTAACTACTGCGGATGGCCTGCGCCACGCCCGCCGCGTTAGAAGACTGGTCTGCCTTGACCATAAACGAGCTATACCCCTGTTTGGCCAGCTCATCTTCCACCGTGACCGAGCCGGCGCCCGGCTGGCAGCCAAAGCGGTTACACACTTGCTGCACGGTGTAGTTTTGGTTTTCTTCCATGCCGCGCGCCCAATCGAGCGGCACCCGGATGACATAATTGTCGCGGCCAGTGCCCACCACGCCCACAATCGTGCCCATGAGCGTCACAGGCGGCGGCGAGTAATCGCGCCCGTCGCTGCCGGGGTGCGCCTTAAACCAGGCTTGCTGGTCCTGAAAATTCTTCATAGGGTCCGTGCCCACGCCAGAGTAATACCCCTGCGCCACCAGCCCCACCTGCTTGCCAATAATCCCCTGGTAATTGTGCTTGTAGCCGAGCTTGTCGGCGTAATCGGCGGTAATAGTCAGCACGCCGGTTTTGTCTGTGGCTTGGATGTCGCGGCCGGCCAGCACCTGGTTTGTCAAAATGCCGTTGGCGTCGTAGGCCACCAGTTGCTGGGTGCGCAGTTTTTGGCTGCCAAACGTCAGCGCCTGGAATTGCCCCACATACGTCTGCCGCGCCACGCCAATGACGTGCGCCAGCTTGGCAATTTTAGTGGCCATGTCGTCGGTAAGCTTCACGCAGTCTTGGCACTGGTTGCCCGAGTAATCCCCCCAGGTAATGTCCGTCTGCTGCGAGACCACCACCTGCTGGAACGTACCATTAGCCTCAAACTGCTTGGTCATGAACCCCTTCAGGCTAAAAACCGCGGCCAGCATAATGGTGATGCTGGTGGCGCCAATCACCACGGCAAAAATCGTCAACGCGCTGCGCAGTTTTTGGCGGCGGATGTTCCGGAATGCAATCGAAAAGTAGTCGCCAAACCGCATATTACCCCCGCGCCATGCGCCCGTCTTTAATTTGGATAATGCGGCCTGCCTGCCGGGCAATGGCCGCGTCGTGCGTGATGACCAACAGCGTAATGCCCTGTTTGTTGAGGTCCTTTAGCAGCTTCATGATCTCTTCGCCGCGGGCGCTGTCTAGGTTGCCGGTGGGTTCGTCGGCCAAAATAATGCTGGGCTTGACGGCCAGCGCCCGGGCAATGGCCACCCGCTGCCGCTGCCCGCCGGATAGCTGGCTGGGTTTGTGCTTGAGCCGGTCGCCTAAGCCCACGGCCTCCAGGCACTCCTTAGCGCGCGCCCTGCGCTCTTTGGGCCGCATGCGGCTAAACACCAGCGGCAGCATGACGTTTTCCAGCGCCGTCTGCGTCCCCTGCAGGTTAAACGATTGGAACACAAAGCCGATATGATGGTTGCGGTAATCGGAAAGCTGGCGGTCGCGCACGTGGGACAAATCGCTGCCGTCGACGATGACCGTGCCGCTGGTTGGCCGGTCCAGCCCGCCAATAATGTTGGCCAGCGTGGACTTGCCCGAGCCCGACGGCCCGGTTATGGCAATGAACTCACCCTTGTTAATGGTGCAGGTGACGCCGTCTAGGGCGTTGAGCGTCTCGTCGCCAAGTTTGTAAGTTTTGGTAAGATCTTTGAGTTCGATAACGGCAGGCATACGTTGTAATTTTTATTATCTCTCTTAATCATAAGCATAGTGCAAGTTGCCCCGCAATGCAAGCACCGGGCGGCTACTTACTACCCGCTAGGGAGTGCGTTACACGCCGGGCGCATATGCGCTCGGGTTGCACTACGCTGACCCTCCCTAGCGGGTAGTAGGAGCCGCCCTCCCACATCACATGTGCGCTACAATAGGATTACAAGGAGGCATGACGAGTATGAACAAGAACGCAAAATGGATGGCCATCGCCGGCGCCGTGGTTGTGGTGGCTGTGATAGTGGCAGTGGTGGTCCACGCTGGGCACAAGTACAACGCCGGGGGCAACACAAGCACGGGCAGCACCAGCGACACCGGCGCCATGAACATGTCAGGCAACAATAGCTCCGGCGGGGCGAGTTCCAGCACCCCCACAGCCGCGGACGCTGTCAGCATCCAAAACTTCGCCTTTGGGCCGGCAAACATCACCGTCAAGGTGGGCGACACCGTTACCTGGACAAACAAAGACAGCACCGCGCACACCGTTACCGCAGACACCGCTTCCAGCGACGCCCCAGCCAGCGGCGACGTTGCGCCGGGCAGCACCTACAGCTTCACCTTCAAGAGGGCCGGGACCTACATCTACCACTGCGCCATCCACCCCAGTATGCAGGGCAGCGTCACCGTCACGCAGTAGGCGGCTACTTTTGGTAAACCTGCGTGGTTGCTTCGTCGGCCGCGTCCACCGGCTCTAGTTCGTGCCGCCCGCCAAACAGCTTATATATAAGCACAACGGCCACCAACAGTGGCACCACAAACAGCCACGTTGCCCGGAACACGTCGAGCTGCCGGCTCACAAAGCCAAATAACAGGGAAAACGGGATCATAACAATCCGCGTCAGCGAGCTGACCGCCGACGATGCCCCGGCGCGCACCTGCGAGGGCAGCGAATCGTGCAAAAACTTGTTAAACACCACGCACAAACCAATCGTGCCCACGCCAATGACAGATTGCAACACCACATTGCCCACGCCGTTACGCCAAACCACCAAGCCCAAAGCCGCGGCCACCATGGCCAGCACCGTGCACTGCATGGGCACATAGCGGTGCATGTTGAGCTTGGCCGCGGCCGCGCCGCCCACGCCAATAGTACTCAAGAGCACGGCGTTGGCCGGCCCAAAGGCCAGCACCGGGAAGGCGAGCGCGATCCACCACAGCTGCCCAAACTCATACAGCGTGTAGCTGGTGGCCGACATCACCACCAGCACGGCCAACACCAGGCGCAGCTGGCCTTTTTGCCCCACTGCGCGAAAGGTTGTGCGCACTTGCTGCCGCACGGAAAGGTGCGCCGACGCCTTGTGCAACACCGGCTCCTGAAACAAGGCCAGCGCGCCAATGGCTGCCAGCGCAACCGGCACCGTCCAAAAAAACGCTTCGCGGATGCCAAACTTGCTGGAAATCCAGCCGCCCAACAGCGAGCCGAGCACCAGCGCCACGCTGTCCACCACCTTCACGTAGCCGTAATAGCGGCCGTACGCCTCCCCGCCGCCCACCTCTTCCAGCAATGTGTCATACAAAATAGAGTCGTACGCGCCGGAGTACAGCGCAAAAAATATCCCCCACAGCGCCGCGGCCACCAAATACAGCGGCACGCCATGGCTCACACCGCCCACCACCGAGCTAGCCGCCAGAAGCACGCTGGCCACCACCAAAACGCCTCTGCGGCTCCAGCGGTCGGCCAGTACGCCGCTCGGCGTCTCCACCAACAGCATAATTGCCGAGTAAAACGCCACCATAAACCCAATGCCGGCATCGTCAAACCCAATCCGGTGCATAAACAACTTCTCTACGGCATACCACAAGATAAAGCCCTGCAGAAAGACGGCAACGTAAAATGGGAGCAGGCGCTTGGCCAGGCGGGCGCGGGGCATGGTGCGTAGTATAGCAGCTCCCCCGCCCCGCCCCCAGCGTGCAGGCACACAAAAAAGCCTGGTTTTTACACCAGGCCTTTTTGTTTGGAGTCTTGGACGCTAGCCGTTGGCTAGTAAGCCGTCGAATGCCCGCACGCGCTTGTCGCTCGTTTTGGCAAACTCAAAGCTCAGTCCGCTTTTGGTTTTGACTGTCATGTCGCTCACCCTTTTTTTGTTTTGTTGTAAAGTTTTTGTTTGTGATCACAACATTTATTATTATACATGAAATTGTATAATTGTCAATGGTTGCATACCACTTACGCTTACTATACCAAGTGGGCTCCCTGGCGCAAGGGGAAACTTTTACGAACAATTGCAGTTATCCACAGGGGACGTTGAAGCCTTGCTGGCGCGTGGCTACGTGGAAAGCACAGCCAAAATATTGCCGGCCGGGTCCTTGAACCAGGCAATGTCCGGCCCCATATTTTGCGCCTTGCCGCGGGCAATGCCTTTGTCGTCTTGGTGGAAGCCGTCGTACACTTCAAACTCTACGCCGCGCTTTTTTAGCTCCTCAACAGCGGCGTCAATGTCCTCTACCTCGAGGTTGAGCATGGTGTAGCTGGCCGGCTTGTGGCCGTCCTTGGGGTACGCCCAGGCCTGGCCGCCGCCTGGCAAGTGGATGCGCAGACCCATGCCGCCCTCATCCTCTACCTTAAGGCCGAGCGTGCCGTGGTAAAACTCCTTGGCTTTGGCAACGTCGTCTACCGAAAACCCGCTAAATGCCGCTTTTGGTGAAAACATGGAACCCTCCTCTGGTTTATATACTTATAGTAACAGGCGCCGCTAGTTAGCCGGGTCAGTGCAGTCTGGGCTGATGTGGCCAAAACACCCCTGCTCTACCTGGAAATCGAGCCGCTCCCCGGTGGACCGCACGCTGACATTCTGCAAAATGATCTTGTGGTTGTGGTTTTGTGTGTCGGTGATGTAGATTTTGTACGTCCCGTCTGGCAGCGCGCCAAGGTTGTAGTAGCCGTCGCTGTTGCTGGAGGTGACCGAAAAGCCGGTTACCGGATACTGTGTGGACGTACCATAGGTAGATTGCTCTTGGAAAGCCTCAAACAAAAAACGGTTATTGGTGACCGGCCCGCCTTTGTACGTCACAAAACCGTTGAGCTTGCCCACATTGGGCTGGCCGATGGCCGGCAGCGCGATGTCGCCGATGTTATTAGAGTACCTGCCGCCGTTGGCAAAGCTCGGGAAATTGGTTTGGATGCGCACGCCGCCAATGGAGCTGAGCGCCGCGTTGTACTGCCCGTTGGAGTAAATAGGGTAAATCTCTATGGATGCGTCCGTCACCAACCGTCCCCAACCGTGGGTAAATGTGCTGGCGTTTTTGTTGGTGCACCACGAGGCCGTCTTACAGTTGTTCTGGTTCTGGTTGTCTATGAATATGCCGTACGGGAAGTCAGTGCCGTTGGGGGTAAAGTGCTGCACTTTGTAGTAGGACGTCTGGCCGGAGTTAGACAATATGCAGGCGCCATAAAACGGGTCGCTGCTGTTCTGACAGGGGTTGTAGATGCCGCCGCTGGAGTTCGGCCACCACGTGTCCACGCCGATGTAGCCATAGCCTGGCGTCACCCGGCCAACCCACATATTGGTGAAGTTAACTTGGTACTCCGCCCGGACGCCTTTGTTGCCCCACAATGTGGCCGTCAACAGCCCCGCTACCGTCAGCACGAGCAAAGCTACCTGAACAACACGTAATCGGCTCACCTTAAACATTACCGGTATTATACCCTAGGATGCGTGCGGGCGCCACTCTTGTTCGGAAATTTTCGCAGGGAAATAAAAACCTCCACCGGGGAGGTGGAGGTTGAGGTTGCTTTTAGTTGCAGCGGATATGACTGCTTGGAATCAGATCAAGGCAGCGCTGCTTGCTTCACACTCTTTGGTTAGTCGATTGAGTAGTGCTTCTTTAGCCCATGATTGCAGCAAAATACTGCCGTCTTGACGACGTGGCAAGATCATAACAGAGTAACGTTTGTCATTCATGAGGCTAGTGTAACAAACAAAAAGGACGGGTTCTAATCCGTCCTACTGTGGTTCATTTGGTTGCGGGACCAGGACTCGAACCTGGGACCTCGTGGTTATGAGCCACGCGAGCTGCCGCTGCTCCATCCCGCGTCACACCAAAGCCATATAACTATAGCAAACAGAGGTGCGTGTGTCAATTGTCTTGCTGCGGGCTGGCAACTATTCCAAAAAGTTGTGCGTTACGCGCCGAGGGCATATGCCCTCGGGCTGCACTACGCTTGACCCAACTTTTTGGA
>DATIIT010000012.1:0-2495 GCA_035479375.1 Saccharimonadales bacterium (SeqCode)
ACTGCGCCGCCTGGCGCCGACGAACGCCACCAGCATGTATATAACGCTGCCGCAGTAACACTAATGGGCGCCATACTGAGCGAGGCGCGGCCAGGGGAATTAGTGGGCGTGCTCAGCTATGAAGGCGACACCCGCTCGCTCGGCCTGCTTACAGAGCGCTTCAACTTCGGGCTGCCACCCGGTGAGGTATGGGGCAAGGGCGAGGACGCCATATTGTGGGCCCGTGCCGTCCCTGTGCCGGTAGAAGAACCCGTGCCGCAGCCAGCTGCGCCCCGCATGTGGACGCCCACCGCCCAACCGCGCACAGTCTAAAATCCTTGACAATTGCTGGAGTATCCGTCACAATCTTATCCTAAGAAGTAGTGTAAGCATGGTTTATCGCTGTAGTTGTAGTCATCTGCAATCAAAAATCGGCGTTCAAAATCGCCTCGCTTAGTCATCTTCGCGCGAAAAACACTTAACACACTAAGCAATTAGCCCGCCCTCTGGGCACAGAGGGTAGGGCTCCTGCATATACATATATATGTAGGTAACAAGGGGAGAATAGCTGCATTTATGGCGAAGAGCACCAAGCCTGCAAACAGTAACAGCCGTGTGTATTACACTGCCCAAGATGACGCCATCCAGTTGGCCAACCTGGTCGACCACCAAAACAAATCATTCCAGTGGTTTGTGGAGGAAGGTTTGGGCGAACTTTTGGCGGAAATCAGCCCCATTGAGGACTACACCGGCGCCAAATTAAGCCTCGTGTTCAAAGACTACCACTTTGAAGACCCCAAAATGAGCGAGGCCGAAGCGCGCGAAAACAACGTTAGCTACGAAGCGCCCCTGAAGGCCAAAGTAGAGCTGACCAACAAAGTCACTGGCGAAGTCAAAGAACAGGAAATCTACCTGGGTGACTACCCGGCCATGACCACCCGCGGCACGTTTGTGATTAACGGCGCTGAGCGCGTCGTGGTATCGCAGCTGATCCGCTCGGCCGGCGTATTCTTTATTGCCGACCAGCACGGTGCCTCCAACCTGTACGGCGCCAAGGTCATCCCCGGCCGCGGCGCATGGTTTGAGTTTGAGACCGCCGCAGCCGGCGGTTTGTTTGTAAAGATTGACCGCAAGCGCAAAATTGCCGTCACCACGCTGCTGCGCGCCCTGGGCATGACCGAGTCGGCTATGCGCGAGGCCTTCAAGCACGTGGACACCGGCAAGCTCAGCTACCTGCAGGCTACCCTGGACAAAGACCCCACCCGCGGCCAGTCCGACGCCCTCATTGAGGTCTACCGCCGCCTGCGCCCGGGCGACCTCGCCACCGTGGACAACGCCAAGGCGCTCATCGAAAACATGCTCTACAACTTTAAACGGTTCGACTTTTCGCGCGTTGGCCGCTACAAAATCAACAAGCGCTTGGGCTTGGACGTGCCCAACACCGTAGAAAACCGGGTGATGCGTTTGCAGGACCTCGTGGCCATCGTAGCCGAGCTCATCCGCCTCAACAACACCCAGGAACCGGCCGACGACATCGACAGCCTGGCCAACCGCCGCGTCAAGTTGGTGGGCGAGCTGGTGCAGCGCCAGTTCCGCATCGGCCTCTTGCGCATGGAGCGCAACACCAAAGACCGCATGTCTATGTCTGAAATCGAAACCGTGACCCCTGGCCAGCTGATCAACGCCCGCCCGGTGGTGGCCGCGGTGCGCGAGTTCTTCGCCAGCAGCCAGCTGTCCCAGTTCATGGACCAGATTAACCCCTTGAGCGAGCTGGCCCACAAGCGCCGCCTCAGCTCCATGGGCCCCGGCGGCCTGAGCCGTGAGCGCGCCGGTTTTGAAGTCCGCGACGCCCACGCCACGCACTACGGCCGCATCTGCGCCGTAGAGACGCCGGAAGGCGCCAACATCGGCCTAGTGTCCAACCTGGCCAACTACGCCCGCATCAACGACTACGGCTTTATCGAAACCCCGTACCGCAAGGTAGTGGACGGCAAGGTCACCAAAGAAGTAGTCTACCTGGACGCCGCCGCTGAGGAGCAGGCCGTGATCGCCGGCATCGGCAACGAACTGGACAAAGATGGCAAATTCGTGAACGAGCGCGTCAGCGCCCGCACCCAGCTGAAGCCCGGCGAAGCCGACCGCGCCGACGTGACGCACATGGACGCCGCCCGCAACCAAATTATTGGTTCCAGTGCCGGCCTGATCCCGTTCATTGAGAAGAACTACGTGTACCGCTCTTTGATGGGCAGCAACCAGCAGCGCCAGGCTGTGCCGCTGATCCAGCCGCAGTCGCCCATTGTGGGTACCGGCCTGGAAGGCGCCGCCGCCCGCAACACCGGCCAGATGACGTTGGCCGAGGCCGACGGTGAAGTGGTGAAGGCTTCCGCCCAAGAAGTGGTGGTGAAGTACGAAGGCGGCAACGCCAAGTACGAGCCCATGCACTTTATCCGTTCTAACGAAGGCACCAGCATCAACCAAAAGGTTGTAGTGAACACCGGCGACAAAGTAAAAGAAGG
>DATIIT010000013.1:0-72043 GCA_035479375.1 Saccharimonadales bacterium (SeqCode)
ACATTAAAAATGTAAACATTAGTGTCACCGACGACGGTGTTGGCATTTCGGGCAACGACTTTAATAAACTGTTTAAGCAATTTACCCGGCTGCCCAACGAAATGAGCCAGCGTGTGGGCGGCACCGGCGTTGGGCTATACCTTGCTAAGCACCTAGTAGCGCTCCATCACGGCTCTATGCGTGTCCGGTCGGCCCCGGGCGAAGGTTCGACGTTTACCATTACACTGCCAATTGCCCCAAACGCGCCGAAGGAGGAGCGCAAAATATGAAAATTTTCACAGAAGCGAAAGCACGATACTATATAGTGAATACATCAATGAGGGTTTCAACACATGCATAACACCAAGCATCGCATTCTAATTGTCGAGGACGAGAATGCCCTGAACGAGGCGTATCAGCTTATCCTTTCCAAAGCTGGCTACACCGTAGATACCGCCTTTGATGGCCATGAAGCACTGGATAAAATCAAGGCTGCCGAGCCAACTCTCGTTCTGCTCGACCTGCGCATGCCGCGCCTCGATGGCATCGGTTTTTTGCGCAAGCTCAACCTGCTCGACAATCACCCTAAAATGCGCGTGATTGTGTTTAGTAACTACGACATGCAAAAAGAAATCGACGAAGCCTACCGGCTGGGCGCCGACCGCTATTTTATGAAGGCGCTGGCCTCGCCGAAAGAATTGCTGCAAGTCGTCGAAGCCACGCTAGCGTAGAGATTGGGCTGCTTGCAGGGGAGAGCACCGCTTTTTGGAAGTGGTGCTCTCCCCCATCCACGCGCCTCACGCTAACGAATATCAATATCCTGGAAGCTGTCCTCGCCCAGCAAGCGCTCCAGCCGCGGCTTGTCCACAGTGTAGGTGCGGGCGGCGTACTCGAGCACTTTTTCCTGCTTGAGCTTGCTGAGCTCAGTGGTGGTGGTCTCGCGCGTGAGGCCAACGAGGCTGGCAATGACACTATGCGTCAGCGAAAAGTCCAGGGTGAATTTGCCGGGCGAAGTCTCGTGGCCATAGCGGAACAGCAAATAGTACAGCGTAAACATGATTTTGTCGCGGGCGCGCGACTGCTCCAGCGCGGTGACGCGCATCAAAAGGGCAGTGTAGTTGGTGGCATAATAATCCAACACTTCGGCGGCCAGCTCCGGCCGGGTGGCGATGAGCTTGAGCAGCGCGTCGCGCTCCACGAGCAGCACCTCGCAATCGGTGAGCGCCTCGTAATAATAGAGCGTTACGGCAGCCTTGCCAAAAATCCACGAGCTGGGGAAGATGTCGCTGCCCGCGTGGAAGGTTACGATTTGCTCTTCACCGGCACTGTTAATGGTGTACGCCTTCACGGCGCCTTCCTTGAGCATGTAGGCCAGGCGCGGCGCCTCCCCCTGGTAAAGCAAAATAGAGTGCTTCTTAAACGTCCGCCGCATGGCAACGCGTTCGAGTTCGGCGGCAAGTTCGTGCACGTTAGGCTTCCTCTTTTTTACCTATACATAAGTGTAGCCGAAACACGGGCGGAAACGTGTGTAAAATATTACAGCTACGCCATGCCACCGGAGCAAGCCAAGTTTGTTGCATATTCCGCTAGCGTGTGGCTAAATGGGTACAGACCGGGGAGGTACAAATGCAGAACAGGCCAGGCACATTCATTGTCATCGAGGGCACCGACGGCTCGGGCAAGGCCACACAGTTTGAGTTGCTGTGCGCGCGGCTCCGCCAAGCCGGCTACGAGGTAGCCACCTTTGATTTCCCCCAGTACAGCGAACCCTCCAGCTACTTTGTGAAGCAATACTTAAATGGCGAGTACGGCTCCGCCGGCGAGGTCGGCCCCTACACCGCGTCACTGTTCTATGCCTTGGACCGCTACGAGGCCGCGCCGGCCATTAAAAAGGCGCTGGACGAGGGCAAAATCGTGGTCAGCAACCGCTTTACCGGCTCCAGCATGGGGCACCAGGGCACCAAATTCCGCAGCCCAGAGGAGCGGCGCGGCTATTTCATCTGGCTGGACAACCTGGAGTTTGAGATGTTGCAAGTGCCGCGGCCAGATATCAGCTTTGTGCTGCGCGTGCCCGCCGAGATCGCCCAGGCGCAAGTAGACAAAAAACAGCTGCGCGGGTACACGGACAAAAAGCGCGACATCCATGAGGCAGACATTGAACACCTCAGAAAATCGGTAGAGGTGTACGACGACCTCACCCAGCTATTCCCCAAAGACTTCCAGCGTGTAGACTGCGTGCGCAGCGGCACCTTGCTGGACATCGACACTATCCAAAACATGCTGTGGGAGAAAATCACGCCGCTACTGCCTCCGCCGCCACAGATTGAGCTGGCAAACAAAGACATCCCGAGCGCCGCGGCATCGGCCGAGACCACGGGCGGGGCGGCCGCGGCGGTTGCGGCAGTGCCGTCGGTGGGTACCGCAGTGCCAGAGCCCACTCCCACCCAAGACACGCCCACCCAAAAGCCGGCCGGCACCATGCGCGAGGTCACTGGCCAGCATTTTGTGGTGCAGCGGGCGAGCCATTTGCTCGCGCAGCGCTTGGAGGGCAGTGCGCTGGCCGCACACCTGGACCAATCCGGCCCCACAGCCGATTTCACCACCAAAGACAAAGACGGCCACTACCGCTACATCACGCCAGCCAGCTTTGATGCCGCCACCGCGCAAACATACCATACCTACCTTGACCGCATTTTTGACAATTACGCCGGGCTCGCTGCAGGCGTGGAGGCCTATCTGCGCGCCCAGCCGCCCACCGGCAAGGACGCAGAAGACGAAAGTGGCCGCCGGCGCGCCCAGGCTCTGCGGGCGGCCAGCGCGGTGCTGCCCGCGGCTGCGCAATCGGATGTAGCTGTGCTGGCGTTTGGGCGCTCCCTGGAAAACTTGGCCATCGCACTGTTGGCCGATGAGCTGCCCGAGGCCAGGGCCGCGGGCGGACGCATCGTGCAAGAGGCGCGGGCTATCGCCCCGGGGTTCCTAGACCACGGCCAAGAAACGGTGGCCTACCGCCAAAGAACCGGCCAGGCAACCGCCCGGCTAGCCGCCGAATTCCTGCCAGACAACCACGCCGCGGAAACGCGCATGGTTCAACTCACCGATGTTACGCCGCGCAACGAGCTAGACATCTTGCCCGACATCTTATATCCCCACAGTAGCCTGCCGCTCAGTGGGCTGCGGCAGGAAGTGGCCGGCTGGCCGTATAACCGCAAATTGGCTATTTTGGATGCCGCTATCGGTGAACGCACCAGTGTGCACCATAAGCCGGGCGGCGCCCTTGCCCACATCCGCTACACCTGGGACCTGATGGCCGATTACAACACCTTCCGCAGCCTGCAACGCCACCGCCTGGCCGGTGATCCAGAATGGCAAGAGCTGACGCCACGCTATGGCTACGCCGTGCCCCAAATCATCGAGGATGCCGGCTTGGCCGACGCTTTTGAGCAATGTTTTGACCTCAGCCTAGAGCTGTACAGCCTGCTGCAAAAGGCCGGCTTTGCCCTGGAGGCGCAGTACGCCACGCTGTTGGGCCACAAAATGCGCTGGAAGGCAACCTATACCGCCGGCGAACTGCTGCACCTGTACGAAGCCGGCCCGCTCCTAGATGTGAGTGAAGGGCACCTGGCGCTCATCACCGCGCTCCACGACAAACTGGCCGAGACACACCCAGTGGTCGCCGGCGCTATGCGGGTTGCGGCAGCGAACCCAGTGCCAACTCCCCAACAGCCGCGGGCGTAAGGGGAAGGGGCGGCGCCTCGGGCAAGGGCGCTTGCGGGGCTTCAACCGCCGTTACGGCCGCAGCGGCTCCCATACGAGCCCATACCCGGTCACCAATATCGGCACGACGCCGGCGTTCATCGGCAGCTATACGGGCCGCCTGCCGACGTTCTCTTTCCCCTTCGTCCGTTTCCGGGACGAGGAGCCCTGTGGTGGCGTCTTTTACTAACATAGTTTCTCCTTTCAAAACAAAAAACCGGGCTCTTGGATTGAGCCCGGTTGGTGTTTCTTGGTTAATTATTTTAGCGTGTGCTCAATCCTGCCTGCAAGGGCGCAAAAAAGAAGCCATAGAAAAAGTTGGCTACGTTTGCGGCTGCGGGCTGGATAAGCGTCTGCATGGCTGCCATTAAACCTGGCCGCGCCCAAAAAGTCAACAAAAAAAGTTGACGGCCAGTAGCAGCCGGTGCTAGACTACGGCCAAATGGCAACTAACTACGCAATTCTTGGCCTCATTATTCTCGGCTCGAAGGAGCGCGGTTAGCTGTTGCCTAAAAAATAATCCAACAAAGCAACATCAGCACCGGGCTCCACCAAGGGACCCGGTTTTTTAATTGCAAGGACTGTACCTATGATCCACAACAAAGCCAACCCCAACGCCAACGACGGCCGCCCGCCTATTATTTTGGGGCTGGACGCCCGCTTTGTAGACGGCCGCCCGCTCAGCGCCAGCGACGGCGGCATTGTTGTGGCACCGGAGGGGATATTCTCTATTGCCCGCCAAGATATGGCACCCGGCACGCCGGCCGCTGAACTCCAGCCAGATGGGCGGTGGGCGGTGCCGGCTATCCGTACCGGCCGGGCGACATTTTTAGAGGATGGCCGCATGCAGCCCACCACCTACGGCGCCGAGCTGGAGGGCGCCCGCCTGAACCCAGACGGTACCTACGGCCGCTTAAGCCCCCAGGAGCTGGACGACGTCAAAGAGTTATACGGCCACATGGACGAGTCCGGCACCGCGCCCACTGCTGACCAAGCCGAGTTCGAGCAGCGCTTCTGGGACATGGCCCACGGCATGGTAGACGCCGCCACTGCTGCCGGCCAATTAGCCGCCAGCTTGTCGGTATTTGGCCAGCACGATTTCGGCCCGGAGCACGCCAATCCGCACTCCTACGTCGGCCACGTGACCCGCCTCATGGAGGAGCGCACTGGCTTTAACACCACCGCCACCTTCCGTACTGCCGGTGCACAGGCGCATACTGGTGTGAGCGACACTATGGCTGCCGTGGAAGCTGCCGAGGCACTGCAGTACCTGGGGCCTATCCTGGCCGCGCCTACCTTGGCCGGCCCGCTGCTGCGTGGCGGTATCGCCAACCTCACGCACGCCACTGCCACGCCCGAGCAACGCGCCCACATGGCGGCCAGCAGTGTGAGCGCATCAGCCTTGGGGCGTCCGGCGCTGAGCTGGCGCTATCTGCTACGCGTACTCGGCTCGCCATCGGCAGGCGTATGGCGCAGGCCGGCCGCCGACACCAAAGAGGAGTACTTACAGCGCGCCAACGACCAACTGGCTGCGGGCGAAATCAATAACGTCGACCGCACGCACGGCTGGCACGCCGACCGCGTCCGCGTAGTGCTAGACGGAAAGGGCGCCAATACCATCGAGGATTGCTCGGCGGACACGGCGCTGGGCAACCCCGAGGTGTTAGTGCCTTTGCTGCTGCTGCGCGCCGGCCTCACCACCGCCCTGGAAGAGATGGCCATGCGCGGCCGTGACCCGCGCGAGGTGGTCGCCAGGGTACTGGGCACCACCGCTTTGTCACGCGAGGAGCGGCTGCGCCTTGCGCACAACACCATGCTGCACCATGTTTCCCGCTACGGTAATGACGCCCAAGCATACGGCCGCAAGCCTGGCGGGTGGCTGCCAACACTTCTGGAGATTGCCCGCCAAGCACCATTTACCAAGCTCACCCCCGCCCAAACGGCACAACTCAGGCGCTCGTTTAAAACCGCAGCCGAAACACGCGGCGCGGCCAACCGGTGGTGCATAGACAACGGCGCGGACGCGCCCACTGCCCAAACGTGGTTTGACCTGGGCGGCTTAAACAACCCAGCCGTGTACATGCTGGAGCACTACAAGGCGCTGGTACGGCAAGGCAAAACCCCAGAGCAGGCCATCCGCGCAGTGGAGCTCAGCGCGGGGCAGGCGCTCCACCACGCCAGCGCCCAGCGGCGCGACGGCGCGCCAAAAAGCTTGCAGAAGGCAGCCGCGTAGTGCCGGCGCAACCACAAGCGGGGTTTGACTCTGCCGGCAAAACCGCGTATAATTTGATGCATTATGAAGCAATTTATGGTCCGCCTCATTCTCATCACCAACTCCTCGGAGCGCGGTTAGGCAGGCTATACATCCAAAAGCAAGCAACCGGGCTCCAAGAGCCCGGTTTTTGTAAGGCACACCTATGAAAGCACCAGATATCATCAAACAAACCAAGCAGCTCATCGCTATCCCGTCCACCAGCGACAACCCCGCCGCGCTCAAGCAGGCGGTGGAATTTGTGGCGGAGATCGTTGCGCGTGTGGGCAATGTTACCATTGAACGGTTTGAGCAAAACGGCAAGCCGAGCTTTTTGGCGTACCGCGGCAGCGCGCGCCCGGAAAAATTCGATATTTTGCTGAACGCCCACCTGGATGTGGTGCCAGCCAAAGCCGCGCAGTTCAACGCTGTAGAAAAAGACGGCAAGCTCTACGGCCGCGGCGCACTCGATATGAAGGGTACCGCCCTGGTGCTCGCCGACGTTTTCTGCGAAGTGGTCAATGAGGTGCCGTACGCGCTCGGCCTGCAAGTGGTCTCCGATGAAGAAATCGGCGGCTACGACGGCGCCGTCGCGCAAATTAAGGACGGCGTGGCCGCGGATTTTGTGGTCATCGGCGAATATTCCAACGACCCAGGTACCATCTACAACGCAGCGCGTGGTTTGTGCTGGGCGGAAATCGCCTTCAAGGGCAAGACCGCGCACGGCGGGCACTTGTGGCATGGCAGCAACGCCATTGTCAAAGCCGGCGATTTTGCCAGCGCCGTGCTCAAACGTTTCCCCACGCCAGACCGCGAAACCTGGACCACCACGGCCAGCATCGCCAGCGTGGGCACGCCCAACGACACTTTTAACAAAGTGCCAGACAGCGCCGTCATGAAGGTAGATTTCCGCTTTACGCCGGATGAGCCCATTTTTAAGACGCGCGAATCCCTGGAAGCATTCATCCACAGCATCGACCCCGAGGCCGAGCTCATCGCCACCCCAGTATACGAACCGGCCGTCTTTGTAGACGAGCTAAACCCCTACGTCCAAGGCCTCAGCGCCGCATTGCGGGCCGCCACTGGCCACAAACCAACCTTCCGCAGCCGCCCGGCGGGCAGCGACGGCCGGCATTATCCCACCTCGCACGTCATCGAATTTGGCCTGAACGGCGGCGGCTCGCACAGCGACCACGAATATGTGGAGCTGGGCTCCTTTGCCGAATACCAACAGATTATGCGCACGTTCTTGCGCACGCCCATCCCGGCCCAACTGGAAACTGCCGGGCAGCAAGACGAGCCGCTAGCGCACACCTTGCTGCGCAAACTCGTGGCCCAAAAAACCACTGTTGACGACCAAGGTGCGCGCAACCGTGCCGTTGCCTACGCCGCACATTTTTTGGAAGAGCGCGGTATGTCCGTGCAGCAGTTTGAGCACGAGGGCTACGCCTCGCTGGTGGCCACCACGCAGCCGGGCAGCAAGCATCCGGTGGTACTGCTGAGCGCCCACCTAGACGTCGTGCCCGCGCCAGAGGAATTATTTACCCTCCAGGAAAAAGACGGCAAATTCATTGGCCGCGGCGCCATGGACATGAAATTTGCGGTGGCCAGCTACCTGGCACTGGTAGACAAGCTGCAGGGCGAGCTACACAACTACGACTTCGGCATCATGCTCACCACCGACGAAGAAGTGGGCGGCGCCAACGGCACCCACTGGCTACTGCAGGAGCAGGGTTACCGCGCAGAGGTCGTACTCATCCCGGACGGCGCCGAAAACTGGCAGCTAGAAACCTTTGCCAAGGGCGTGCAATGGGTTAAGCTGGAGGCCGCGGGCAAAGCCGCGCACGCCTCCCGTCCCTGGAAAGGGGACAGCGCCATTAAGCGTCTGCTGCAAGCGCTGCACGACATCCAGGGGCTGGTTCCGGCCAACCCCCAGCCAGAAGACACCATTTTGTCCGTTGGCACCATCGAGGGTGGCACCACCGCCAACCAAATCCCGGTGGCTGCCTCGGCCATGCTCGACATCCGCACCGGCAGCGTCGCCGACCACGAGCAACTGTTCCCGCGCATCCTGGCCGTATGTGAAAATCACGGCGTTGCCGCCACGCTGCTGGTGAGTGACCCGCCGTGCGTCAACGACCCCGAGGAGCCGTACCTGAAGCCGCTGCTCGGCATCATCGACACCGTTATTGGCAAGCCGCACGGTACGTCGTACAGCTATGGCGCCACCGACGGCCGGTTCTTTAGCGCAGCCGGCATCCCGTGCGCCATCATCAGCCCCGAGGCTGGCGGGCTCCACACCGACGACGAATGGCTCAGCATAACAGGATTTGGCCAATTCTGCGAAGTACTGGAGCACTATGTCCGCCAGGTGGCCAGCGTGGAGCTCAACCCGTCGCACAGCTCCGCCGCCGTGCCCAAACAAACAGCGTACAAAAATGCCCCGGCCAATGATACAATAAAGGCGTAATGAGCACGGTAACAGATCTGCTGGCCACGCTAGTGGCCATGCCCACCATAACCGCCGACATCCCGGCCAACGAGCTCGCCCTGGATTTCATCGAGCAATACCTGGCTGCGCGCGGCATGCACTGCCGGCGCCACACATATAAGGGACGCACCTCGCTCACCGCCTCCACCCGTAAGGAAAACCACAAAAACCCCACCGTGCTGCTGGCGGCGCACAACGACGTGGTGCCAGGCGACGAATCCCAGTTCACCCTGCACGAAGCAGACGGCAAACTCTACGGCCGCGGCGTATACGATATG
Organism: Saccharimonadales bacterium (SeqCode); assembly: GCA_035479375.1. GTDB lineage: Bacteria > Patescibacteriota > Saccharimonadia > Saccharimonadales > UBA4665 > PMNU01. The sequence goes on from DATIIT010000013.1 coordinate 8,753, forward strand.
AAGTTCGCCACCGCCAGCTATTTGCAGCTAGTAGACGACCTGGCGCAGGCTGGCACGCTCGCCCAGTATGATTTTGGCCTGATGGTTACCGCAGACGAGGAAGCCAATATGGACAGCAGCGTAGAATATCTGGTGGGCGCCGGCTTCCGCGCCGGCGTGGTGCTGCTGCCGGACTCCACGGCGCCCGGCTGGGAAATGGAAAAAATCGCTAAGGGCTGGTGGCGCTTCGACCTCTTGGCTACGGGCAAATCGGTGCATGGCTCGCGGCCGTGGGAAGGGGAGAGCGCCAGCATTAAGCTGATCCACGCCTTGCATGAGCTAAAGGAGCACTTTAAGGACCACGGGCCGCCCACCGACAGCCTCAACATCGGCAGCATCCATGGCGACGGGGTGTACAACCGCGTGCCGGACCGCATGGCCGCCAAGGTGGAAATCCGCCTGGCGGATGAAACATCGAGTGCCAAAAACAAGCAACTCATCGACAAACTCTGCGCCAAGCACAACGTCCAATACGAGACCTTTAGCCTGATAGAGCCGGTGCGGCCTATTGTCAATGTGCCGCTGGTGGATACCTTTAAGGACGTCGTTGAACAAACCACCGGCAAGCGGCCGGAAGGGTTTGTTTCGCTCGGCGGCAGCGACGCCCCGTACTTCACCAAGGCTGGCGTCCCGTGCATCCTCAGCTGCCCCATGGGCGGCGGCCACCACAGCGGGGAAGAGTGGGTCAGCAAAGCCTCTTTCCTGCAATTTGTGCCCATGCTGCACACGTTTTTAGAGCAAACCGCCAAACACCCCACAAGCTCCGCGGCGGCCTCTGTTGACACCGCCGGCAGCCTGGTGTAAAATAAGCCAGAACATTACCGAAGACCGCAGCGACCCTCAAAAAGTTTAAGAATGCTGCCGAGGCGATGAAACAATCTATTTGTTTTTGAGCACGAAAACCTTTGGTAGTGAGCAGCCAAAGGTTTTTCTTTTGGCGCGAATCCTTAACAATCTAGGTCGAAGATATATAAACAAGGAATTTACATGGCTTTAAGCAAGAACAAAAAGCACGAAGTCGTGGCCGAAGTCGCTGAATCGCTCAAAACGTCAAAAATGACCGTGGTTGCCAAATACCAGGGTACGACGGTGAAAGCCATCCAGCAACTGCGCCGCGACGCCCGCGCCGGCGGCACCAAATTGCGTGTCGTCAAAAACCGCTTGGTGGTCAAAGCCTTGCAAGACGTTGACTCCCTCAAAGATGTCGACACCAGCGCCCTAAACGGCCAACTTCTGTACGCGTTTAACGCGGAGGACGAAGTTGCGCCTGCCCAGGCCCTGGCCGCATTTGCAAAGCAGAACCCCACAATTGAATTTGTGGGCGCCATCACCGAGCAAGGCGAGTTCATTAGCGCCGACGAAGTCAAGGCCCTGGCACTGCTGCCAAGCCGCGACCAACTCATTGGCCAAGTGCTCGCCACCCTTACTTCACCCGTAAGCGACGTGGTCAACGCCCTTTCGGGCAACCTGCACGCGCTGTTGGATGGTGTTGAAGCGAAAGCAACTAATTAATAAGGAGTCTCCAAAATGGCAGATTTGAAGAAATTGGCAGAGGACCTCACCAAGCTGACCGTCCTCGAAGTGAACGAACTCAAGACCATCCTGAAGGATGAGTACGGCATTGAGCCGGCCGCCGCAGCTGTTGCTGTTGCTGCCGCCCCGGCCGAAGGCGGCGCTGCTGCCGCTGACGAGAAGGCTGAATGGGACGTCATCCTGAAGGATGCTGGTGCCCAGAAGGTCGCCGTCATCAAGGCTGTGAAGGACCTGACTGGTTTGGGCCTGGGCGAAGCTAAGGCTATCGTCGACGGCGCCCCGAAGCCCGTCCTGGAAAAGGCCAAGAAAGAAGACGCCGAGAGCGCCAAGAAAGCTTTGGAAGAAGCTGGCGCTACCGTCGAGCTGGCCTAAGGGTCAACCTCTTAAAAAAACTGCCTCTTTACTGGGGCAGTTTTTTAGTATATAAACAGCGGACATGAACACTACACCCACCCCTGAGACCGGGTCAGGAGAAATATTCGATTTTGCTGCGCTCCAGGATTGTTTTCTGCGTGAGGGCGGCAGGCGAGTGCTGACCGCTTCCGAAGAGGTTGGACTCTCCCTGCTTATTACGGCCGGCGACCAAGCACGTGCAGAATTGGCTGAGCTCGCCCCACAACCAGCCCCGCCGGAGCAGCCGGCAGCGGGGCAGGCGGACGAGGAGCGCGCCCCCGCGCCCCCGGAGCCGCTAGCTCCAGATCCATACCGGCGTTTGCTGGCCGCCCAAATCCGCGACGGCGAGAATGCGTTGGCTATTTTTTGCCAGGCCAACAGCGGCATGGTGGTTACAATTGTCGACAGGGTCATGCGCAGAGTATGGTATCTGCCCCGGGTGGAGCGACCCGATGTGGAAAGCGAGGCGCTGGCCAAACTCATAGGCCACATACGCGGCTTCGATCCGTCCATGGGGTTTAAATTTTCGACGTACGCCATGACCCCTATGTACACCGAAACCTTGGCCTGGGCGCTGGAATATGGCCGCATCATGCACCAATCGCGCGGCGCCAGGGAGCGGCTTACAGGGTTCCAACGCCGGATTGCAGATGGCGTCGAGCCCGAAGTAGCCGCTAGTGAGGCCGGGCTTGGGCTGGAAACTATGCTCGACCACGAGCGTGCAGCCAAGGTACCGGACGCCGTCTCTTACGACCGCCTCATGATTCCCGGCGACGAAACCAGCACGCCTTTTATTGACCAGGTTGCCAACCCGCCTACCGATGCGACAGCCGAAGAAATTGTTAACAACAGGCTGTCCGCAGCGGCCATCGTCCAAGCATTGCGGGACTGGCTCAGAACGACGAGCCAGTCCCCGGAACCGGACCGCGCCTTCCAGATTCTATTCGAGCATTACGGGCACGGCACGCCCCAAAAAGACCTTGCCGCTGAACGGGGAAGGAGCCCCCAAGCAATAAGTAAAGCAATCGGAAGCGCCCTGGCCAAGCTCCACAGGAAACTGCCGCCCGAGCTGCGCGACATGCTTAAGGATGCCGGTTATTCCATCCCGGATATAGCTCCGGATCCATCTGAGGATGACTAGTTTATCCACAGGCTCGTGATCGTTTTGACTTGACTATACGTTCGTGATAGTCTTAGGTGTAAGTGTAACGAATACAAACACTACGTGAGAGACTAGAGAGACAACCAATCCATGGCAGACGTACCAGACAAGCAAATCAAACGGCTCCGGGCTCTTATTCAGGAGGCTGAAACCAACCTTGGCGCAGCCAATGAGCTGCTCATTAGCCTCGTGGGTGACGACGCACACATTGCGCCCGTAGCCAAAGACGACAACCTCGGCAAAGTGATCGAGGGCGTGTTTGACGGCCAGAACATGGTCGGCTCAGACGGCAAGACATATCCGGTGCCGGCCAACTACGCCAGCAAGTCTAAGCTGGTGCAGGGCGACATCCTTAAACTCACTATTGCAGACGATGGCACCTTCCTGTATAAACAGATCGGCCCAATCCCGCGCAAGCAAGTTGTGGGGCTGCTCAAGCTGGAAAACGGCCACTATTTCGTCGAAGTCAACGGCAAGGACTACCGTGTACTGCTGGCTAGCGTCACGTACTTCAAGGCCAAGCCCGGCGACCAAGTTAGCGTCAACCTGCCCGAAGACGACTCTGCTGCCGAGTGGGCGGCACTCGAAGCGGCGCTGTAAGTTTACCGCTACTCTTTCATGCGGTAAGCATACACACGCCTCCGGATAAATCACAACACCCCGGCACGCCTGCCAGGCGTATAATGAAGTGAAATGGGGCAAGCATTATACCGGGCACACCGGCCAAAAAAGTTAGACGATGTCGTGGGGCAAGAGCACGTCACCACGGCGCTGTCGCGCGCCATCAAAAATGGCACCATTAGCCATGCGTACTTGCTCACTGGGCCGCGCGGCGTGGGCAAAACCAGCATCGCGCGTATCCTAGCGCATGAAATCAACGGCCTGCCGTACGATGACGACAGCATGCACCTGGATATTATCGAGATCGACGCGGCCTCTAACCGGCGCATCGACGAAATCCGCGACTTGCGCGACAAGGTGCACATCGCGCCCACCAGCGCCAAGTTCAAGGTGTATATCATCGACGAAGTGCACATGCTCACCAAAGAGGCGTTTAACGCGCTGCTGAAAACCCTGGAGGAGCCGCCAGCGCACGTGGTGTTCATTCTGGCCACAACAGAGGTGAATAAGCTGCCGGAGACCATCATTAGCCGCACACAGCGCTACGCCTTTAAGCCCGTGGACCTGCCTAAAGTGGTGGCGCACTTGCGCGCCATTGCCGACGATGAAAAAATCAAGGTAGACGACGCCGCGCTGGAGCTCATCGCCGCCCACGGCGAGGGCTCGTTCCGCGACAGCATTAGTTTGCTGGACCAAGTGCGCAACAGCGCCGAAAAGGTCACCCTGGCCGACGTGCAAGCCACCCTGGGCATTGCGCCGCAGGAGCTTATTGCGCAGCTGTTGGAGGCGTTGGCCGCGCACGACGCCCCGGCGCTGGCCGTGGCGCTGCAAGCCGTGCACGCCGGCGGCCACGAGCCGTCGCAGGTCGCCAAGCAGCTGGGCAGGGCACTGCGCGCGCAGCTGCTTTCTGGCAAACCCATGCTGGCCACTGATGTTATCTTGCCGCTGCTAGGCAAACTACTAGAAGTGTCGTCCTCTTCCGACCCGAAGAGTTTCTTGGAGATTATTTTGTTGGATGCGGCGTTTTCCGGCCAGGCGCCGGCTGCTAGCGTAGCGTCCGCCTCGCCCGCCGCAACACCGGCGCCCGCGGCGCCAAAAATCATGAAGGAGGCCGTGCAAGCCAAACCCCCCGTGGTCACCGAGCCGCACCCCAGCACGCTGCGCAAAGCTGCGCCGGCACCCGAACCAGCGCCCAGCACAGGTGCGCCGGCGCCCACAGCTGAACCCGCAGCCGCGCCAGCCGCACACCCCGAACCCGCAGCCGCCCAACCCAGCCCGGTTCAGCCGGCCACCGGTGGCGCCTTAGACAAATCCATCTGGCCAAAAGTCCTGGCTGCCATCAAGGCCAAGCACAACACACTGTTTAGCATCGTGCGCGCCACCGAACCTAGGTTCGACGCGCCCGGCACAGTCACGCTCATCTGCGCCTATCCGTTCCACCAAAAACGGCTCAACGAGCAGCGCAATAAAGAAGTGCTCGGCGACATTATCCAGGCTGTTAGCGGCCAAAATGTGCGCATCGTGTGCGAGGTAGGCACGCCCGAAGCAGTCATCCAGGCTGGCCCGCCGCCGCTCCCGCCCGCCGACGAGCAAGTCTTTACCGCCCAACCCGAGCCCACGGCCGCTCCCACCAAGCAAACCCAAACCGTGCAGGCCATAAGCAATATCTTTGGCGGCGCCGAGCTGCTAGAATCGTAACCAGATGGACGAGGGTACAAGCAAACAAGCGCCGCAAAACCTAGAGGCCGAGGCGAGCCTGCTGGGCGCCATTCTAATTGACGCCGACGCCCTGGTGAAGATCGCCGACAGCGTGCGGGTGGACGATTTTTACGACCCGCGCCACGCCCGCATCTACGAAGCCATCCTCAATCTGTATGAGCGCCGCAGCGTCATCGACGTCCTCACCCTGGCCGACCAGCTGAAAGGCACCGGTTTTTTGGACATGGTGGGCGGCCCGGCGTACCTTACCGAGCTCACCAACTTCGTGCCCACCGCCGCGCATGTTGAGCAATATGCAGACATCGTCGCCCAGAAAGCGCTGCGCCGGCGCCTGATTAAAGCCAGCAAGGAGCTGACCGAGCTCGGCTACGACGAATCCAAACAGCTCAAAGAACTGATCGAGGAAGCGGAAATGAACCTCTTCCAGGTCAGCAACCAGCACGTCAAGCAGAGCGTGGCCAGCCTGGAGACCATCTTGGCCGAGAGCTTTGACCGCCTGGACGAGCTCCACAAAGACAAGGGCAAAATCCGCGGCATCCCCACCGGATTCCAGGATTTGGACAACGTGCTGGCCGGGTTGCAACGCTCCGACCTCTTCATCTTGGCGGCGCGCCCGGCCATGGGCAAGACCGCGCTGGTCTTAAACCTGGCGCACAACGTGGCGGTCATGGCCAAAGAGCCGGTACTGTTCTTCAGCTTGGAAATGGGCAAAGAGCAGCTGGTGGACCGCTTGCTGTCCATGGAATCTGGCGTGGACGCGTGGTCGCTCCGTACCGGCAACCTCACCGACCAAGACTTTGAGAAAATCGGCCAAGCCATGGGGACGTTGAGTGAGGCACCGATTTACATCGACGACACGCCGGGCTTAAGCGTCAGCGACCTGCGCACAAAGGCGCGGCGGCAAGCACACCAGCACGGGCTGGGGCTGATCATCGTTGACTACTTGCAGCTCATGAGCGGTGGCAGCCGGTTTAGCAGCAGCGACAACCGCGTGCAGGAAATTTCCGAGATCTCGCGCGGGCTCAAGGGCGTCGCCCGCGAGCTCAACGTGCCGGTCATCGCCTTAAGCCAGCTGAGCCGCTCGGTAGAAAACCGCAGCCCGCAAATCCCGCAGCTAGCCGACTTGCGCGAATCCGGCTCCATCGAACAAGACGCCGACGTAGTGGCCTTCATCTACCGCGAAGAGTACTACAACCCGGAAACCGAGAACAAAAACATCACCACCATCTTAATTAAGAAGCACCGGCACGGCCCCACAGACAACGTGGACCTGTACTTCGAGCGCGACAAGCAGCGCTTCCGCTCACTAGATACCAAGCACCGCGACCCGTTTGTAGAATAATAAAAGGAGACGAGCATGAAAACTATCCTCATCACTGGCGCAACTTCTGGCTTTGGCCTTGCCGCGGCAAAGCTGCTCGCCAAAGACAACAAATTGGTGCTTGTAGGAAGGCGCCAAGACCGCCTGGACGAGATTAAGGGCACGCTCAAAACGGATGTCTACACGGCCGCAGTGGACGTCACTAACAAAAAGCAAGTGGCCGATTTCTTCGCCGCACTCCCCAAAGAATACGCCCAAGTGGACGTGCTCATAAATAGCGCCGGCCTGGCGCTCGGCATGGAGCCCGCCCAAGAATCTTTGCTGGAAGATTGGGAGCAGATGGTGGAAACCAACATCAAAGGCCTGTTGCGTATGACGCGGCCGGTGCTGGATATTATGAAACAGCAGGGCAGCGGCCTAATTATCAACATCGGCTCTGTGGCGGCCACCGTCCCCTATAAGGGCGGCAACGTCTACGGCGCTACCAAGGCATTTGTGCGCCAATTTTCACGGAATTTGCGCGCCGACCTATTCGGCACCGGCGTCAAGGTGACCAACATCGAACCTGGCGCCGCCGAGACAGAATTTTCCGTTGTGCGCTTTAAAGACGAGCAGAAGGCCAAGGAATATTATGCCGGCTGGCAGGCGCTTACCGCCGAGGACGTGGCCAGCACCATCGTCTGGGCAATTAACCAGCCGGCGCACGTCAACATCGATAATGTCGAAATCATACCGCTCAGCCAGACCTTTGGCGGCATGGTGATCGACCGAAAGGCGTAATAATGGGCGAGCATCCTATCCACCAACAAATCACCGACATCTTGCGCCAGCACAATTGCTGGTTTGAAGAGTTTACTCACCCACCAGTCCGCACCAGCGAAGAAGCTGCCGCATTGCGCGATGGCTACACTTTGCAGCAAGGCGCTAAGGCCATCATTATCCGGGCTAAGATACCAAACGAAGGCAAGAAATTCGTTATGCTCGTTATGCCTGCCGACCAGAAGTTTGATAGCGCCAAAGTAAAGCAGGTGCTCAGCTGCAAGGACATCCGTTTTGCCACCGATGAAGAAGTAGAAGAAATCACCAAAGGCGTAAAGCCAGGTGGGGTGCCGCCATTCGGTAATCTCTTCGGGCTGGAAGTCATTAGTGACAAAAGCCTTTACGATAACGAAAAGATTGTCTTTAATGCCGGCCGCACCAGCTCAATCGCCATGCGCGCCGCAGATTACCAAAAACTTGTAACGCCGAAAATAGCGGAGATTATCTAGCGCAGCCAAGTAAGGCCTTGGGCTGCACTGCGGCCGCGCGGTGGGCGCCCGCGCACCAGCCGAACTTTGCGCTATATTTGCGCTATAATAGATCCAATGCGTATGCCCAAATTTGTCCGCGCGCTTCCAGCCGTACAGTGGCAGCCGGTGCTGTATTACGGCGCGCTGGTGCTGTTATTTGGCTTTTTGCTGTGGTGGCACTTGGGCACGGTGCCGGGCAACTTTAGCCCTACCGAAGAGGTGGCTGTGCTGCGGAGCCAGCATGTGCACGGCATCGCTGTCCAGCCCATCAACGCGCCGTTTTTGCTGCCGCTGTTTGGACTGCTGCATGTGCGGCCGAGCGTGGTTTCAGCGCGCCTCATCGCTACGCTGGTGGGGTTGCTGACGCTGAGTTCGTTTTATTGGCTGGTGCGCGCCTGGCATGGGCAGCGGGCGGCCGTTTTTGGCACGCTGCTGTTTGGCACGTCGGCGTGGTTTTTGCACTCGGCGCGCCTGGGTACGCCCGACGTCCTGCTGTTTGGCTTGCTGAGTTTGGCAGCCTGCGGGCTGTGGTTTAAGCGGCGCGGCACTGCATTGCCGGTGCTTCTGGGGTTGGTACTTGCCGCGGCGCTGCTGTATGTGCCGGGGATGGTGTGGTTTATTGTGGCCGGCGTGGTGTGGCAATGGAAGACCATAGACCGGATCTTTAAACGCCATTTGTGGATGGTGACTGCCGGCGGCGCGCTGCTGCTGGCGATTGTGGCGCCGCTGGGCCTGGCCATCTACCACCGTCCTGCGCTGGCCAAACTGCTGGCCGGATTGCCAATGTACGGCTGGCCAAAGCCGTTTGATGCACTGCGCCACATCGTGGAAGTCCCGCTGCAATTTTTCTGGCGCGGGCCGTCGTGGCCGGAGCACTGGCTGGGGCGCCTGCCTATCTTAAACGCGCTGTGTTTGGCCATGTTCTTTTTGGGCGTGTACGCCTATGCCAAGCATGTCCGGCTGGTGCGGACGCAACTCATGGGCGTTATTTTGGTGGTAGGGAGCGTGCTGGCCGGGCTCGGCGGAGGCGTGACAACCACGGTTATTGTCCCGTTTGTGTTTATACTGGTGGCGGCAGGCGTAGGCCTCCTGTTGGACCGTTGGTTTACGGTGTTCCCACGCAACCAGATTGCCCAAAGCGTGGGGCTCGGGCTCGTGGGGTTAGCCGTGGCAGCCAGCGCCTGGAACGGCTACCGCCACTACTTTGTGGCCTGGCCGGCTGCGCCGCAGACGCGTAGCGTGTTCTCCGTCCCGCAGGCCGCCATATCTGGTACAATAAGGAAATAAAGGAGCGAGTATATGAGCCGTTTTGACCAAGCCAAAATGCTGTTGAAGGTAAAGAAATTGCAGAAGGAACTGCAAAAAGAGATCATCACCATCGAAAAGGGTGACGGCGCGGTGAAGGTGGAGATCACCGGCGAGCAGAAGATCAAGAAAATCCACATCGACCCGGAATACGTTGACCTCGACGATATTGGCGAGCTGGAGCGCTGGGTGGAAGACGCTGTTAAAGAGGCAATTGCTGCCAGCCAGAAACTCGCCGCCGAGAAAATGCAGCCCATGATGGGCATGCTCGGCGACCTCGGCATGTAGCCCGTATGGCCATCTTGCCGCCCGCCCTCACCGATGTTATTGACGCCCTGGGCAAGCTGCCCGGCGTTGGGCCACGCACCGCCGAGCGCTACGCGTACTATTTGGTGCGCGGCGACGACCGCCACGCCCAAGCCCTGGCGGGCGCGCTCAAAAACCTGCAGGGCGGCATCGGCTACTGCCGGAAGACCTTTGCGCTGGTGCCGGCAGGGCAGGAATTATCCGACCTCTACACCGACCCCACGCGTGACAAAACCGTGATAGCCGTGGTGGCCGAGCCCTTCGACATCGTAGCACTGGAAAAAACCGGGCAGTTCAAAGGGACGTACCACGTGTTGGGCGGCCTGGTGTCGCCCATTGACGGCGTGGGGCCGGAAAACTTGCGCATTGGCGAGCTGGTGCAGCGCATCGACGACGACCATGTGCAGGAAATCATCCTGGCTACCAATGCCAGCGTAGAGGGGGAGTCCACGGCACTATTCATCCAAAAACAGATTGGCGAGCGCCCGGTGCAAGTAACGCGCCTGGCGCGCGGCCTGCCCATTGGCGTAGACCTGGAGTATGCCGACCAAATCACGCTGGCGCGGGCGCTGGAGGGGCGGCAGGCGCTCTAAACCGTGTCGGGCGCGGCAACAGTACTTTAGCTCGTTCAAAAAGGGAAATACGGCCGGCCGCCAGATACGGTATACTGTAGGGGATGACAACATACCCCGAAGCGGAGCAAATCCGCAGCATCCTAGACAACGCCACGCGCGTGGCGATCCTACAAGCCGACAACCCGGACGGCGACAGCATGGGCAGCGCCCTGGCACTGGAGCAAATTTTGGCAGACATGGGCAAAGAACCGCTGCTGTATTGCGGCGTGGACATCCCCAGCTACCTCACCCATTTGCCGGGTTGGGACCGCATCTCTAAGGAATTGCCGCACCAGTTTGACGCCAGCATTATCGTCGACACCAGCGCGGGCAGCTTATTTGAGCAGCTCGAAAAAACCGGCCAGAAAGGCTGGGTTGCGGCCAAACCCACCATCCTTATTGACCACCACGATGTCCAGAATACCATTCCGTACGCGAACGTTATCTGCAACAAGCCCGCAGTGGCCACGGGCGAAGTTATATACGAACTTGCCCAGCAATTGCAATGGCCTTTAGGCAATTTGGCCAAAGAATTTATTGCCGGCGCCATTATGGCCGACTCGCTCGGGCTTACTACCGATGCCACCACGGCGCGCAGCATCCATATCATCGCCGAGCTGGTAGAGCAGGGCTTAAGCATCCCGGCCATGGAGCAGCGCCGCCGCGAGCTGCAACGCAAAAGCCCGGCGCTCATCAAATACAAGGGCGAGCTGCTGCAGCGCATCGAATTTTTTGCCGATAACCGCATTGCCAGCCTCACTATCCCGTGGGCGGAAATCGAAAAATACAGCGCCCAGTACAACCCCAGCATGCTGGTGCTGGACGACATGCGCTCGGCCGTGGGCACCGAGGTAGCCATTGCCTTCAAACTGTACAGTGACGGGCATATCACTGCCAAAATCCGCTGCAACTTTGGCACGCCAATCGCCGGCGAGCTGGCGGCGGCCTTCGGCGGCGGCGGCCACCCCTACGCCAGCGGCTTCAAGACCACCAAAGCCCAGCTATTTAGCGAACTCAAGGCGGACTGCATCCAAAAAGCCACCGAGCTGCTTGACCAACTCGCGGAGCATAAGCTTGCCAATGGCGGCGCCGAGCCGTATACTCAAGCATCATGACCATTGTCCGCGTCCAAACCTGCTGCCGCGTCTCCTGTATATAGGTGAGGCTGGTTTGTTGCGTAACGCATAAGGCGAGCCTCACCGGCTCGTTTTTATTTGCTGTAAACGGACACAATTCTATGAAAACAATGCACCACGTGCTGGCCGGCGAGACCGTTGGGCTCATCACGGCACACCCGGACGACCATCTTATACACGCACACAGCCTGGAGGCGGCACGCTACGCCGCAAACGGCGTGCACGAATTAATAGCCACGCAAGGGCGCGGTTCAACGCTCAACTACCGCCGTGCTGAGGGTTTTGACGTGCGCGGCGGGCAGCGCAGCCAGGAAGCGCGGGCGGCCGCGGCGCTGCTGGGCATACAGAGTGTGCGCCAGCTTGACGCACGCGACGGCAACCTTACCACTGAATCCGCATCTGTAGTGCCGGCCACGGCCAGGTGGCTTATTGAGCGTGAAATCAGCCTGGTGTTGACGCTTGGCGGCCTCACCGACCACCCGGACCATAGCGCCACCACCGGCATTGCCCAAGCAGCAGCCCGCGCGGCAACAGAATATACCGGCCAGCCTATCCGCATCTTCGCCGTGCACGCCAACGGGGCGGGCAAGTACCACACCGAAGCCACACCAGACAGCATGGCGCGCGCATACCAAGCCGCCGCTCTGCACGGCAGCCAATTCTTACTTTCCCAAACTGTAAGGCCAGACTGGCCAATAGTGCCCGGCGGTTTCTCTGCCCACCCGGACACCGCCGCCGGCTTGGGCCAGTACCCCATTTTATTCGACGCCAGCTATAGCGAGTACGGCCCTGTTGCCCCTGCCGGTGCTCCCCCTGAAATAGCGCTCGCCGCCAGCCGCTAATACGCTATACTAATAACATCAAGAGGAAGCTATGAAAATCTACAATACGTTGCTTAGTTCGCGCAAGCCCCAAAATATCACGCCGCTGGATAGCCAGACAGTGCGCATCTACTCCTGTGGCCCTACCGTGTACGACCACGCGCACATCGGCAACCTGAGCGCCTATATTTTTGCCGACACACTGCGGCGGGCAATTGCCTTGGCCGGCTTTGACGTGCTGCACGTCATGAATTACACCGACGTAGACGACAAAACCATCCGCCGCAGCCACGAAGAATACCCCAAATTGCCAGCCGCCGAAGCGCTCAAGCGGCTCGGCGACAAATACATCGCCATCTTTGCCGACGACATGCGCGCCGTGGGCAACGACGTGGCCGCCGTGGAGTTCATACGCGCCACAGACGCCAAAACCATCTGGGGCATGAAAGACCTTATCACCCGTTTGCACGCGGGCGGGTTTGCCTACATCGCCGACGACGGCGTGTATTTTTCCATCGAGGCCTACCGCAAGTCAGGCAAAACATATGGCCAGCTTTTGGAGGTCACCACCGGTAACACCTCTGAAGCGCGCATCCAAAACGACGAATACGACAAAGAGTCAGCGCACGATTTCGCCCTGTGGAAAAAACAAAAAGATGGCGAGCCGGCCTGGGATTTTGAGCTGGACGGGCACGGCATGGCCGGGCGGCCGGGCTGGCACATCGAATGTTCGGTGATGAGCCGCCAGAGTTTGGGGCAGCCGTTTGACATCCACACCGGTGGCGTCGACCTCATTTTCCCGCACCACGAAAACGAGATCGCCCAAAGCACGGCACTGGAAAAAAATCCGGTAATGGCAACCATCTTCGCCCACAACGAGCACATACTTATAGACGGCAAAAAGATGTCTAAATCACTACACAATTTTTACACGCTAGAAGATTTAGTGCAGAAGGGCTATGACCCGCTAGCCTTCCGGCTCAAGATGCTGCAATCGCACTACCGCTCGCAAACGAATTTTACGTGGGAGGGGCTTGACGCGGCAGGCAACTTGCTGCAGAATCTCCGTGCCTGGGCCGACCAAAAGCACCAGAAAGCAGCACACAAGGCCGTTGCCAGCGCGCCCTACGCCAGCCTGCTGAAAGAGATGTTGGCCGCGTCCCAGGACGATCTCAACATGCCGCGCGCCCTCAAGGCGCTGGCCGACCTCGCCGGCAAGGGCGAAGCAGACGGTGTTGACCCAGACAAAATCCAGCCACTACTCAATGTTGTGGACCGCCTCTTTGGGCTGCGGCTTGCTGCGCGGCCAGATATTACACATGCCCAAAAAGACTTACTTGCCGCCCGCGAGGCTGCCCGCCAGCAAAAAGATTGGGCAAAGTCAGATGAACTGCGCGCGCAGCTGCAATCCCAAGGCCTCAACGTCCGCGACACAACCAGCGGCCCGGTTTGGTACCGGCTCGCTGCCTAGTTTGCGTGGCAGATTTGCGGCAGGCGTAATCCGGCCCGATGAAGCCTACCCCGCGGCGGAGCCTATTCGGTGTCGACAATCTTCCGCGCGTGCGGGTCAACCATCTCTTCGTAGACCGAGTCTTCTAGGATGTGGCGGCGCTGCAGGTAGTCGAGCAGCGCAATGCGGAGACAACCCATTACCGGGATGGCCACCAACCCCCCAAATAGCCCGCCAAAGTTAACGCCGATAATCACCGCCGCAAACACCAACAGTGGCGACATATTGGTGGAGTTGGCCTGGATGCGTGGCTGGATGACGTAATTTTCGATCTGCTGGTACAAAATGTAATATGCCAGCACAATAACTGCCGCCAATGGCGAATGGAACAGCGCCACAGCCGTCACAATAACCGCCCCAATAGTGTGGCCAATAAGCGGGATCAATCCGCAAATAAATACCACCACAACCAGGGCGGCCGGGTAGCTAATGTGCAAAATAATGAGCGCGGGCAAAAGCATACACGACGCAATAAATGCCAGCACCACCTGGCCGTTAACATAGCCCTTGATGACCTTGTACATGTCGAACGCTAGGCGGTCGGCGCGGGCGTGGTGGGCATCAGGGATGAGGTCACGGAAAAAGCGCAGCCAACGCGGCCCTTCGATGAGCATCATAAACGTCAGCACCAAAATAGTCAGCACCGAGAAGATGCTGCTGCCCAGCTTAACAACACTGCTCACCGCCGTCCCACTAATATTTCCTAGCCGGCTCGACAACTGCTTAGAGAGCTTGTCTACCTGGCTCTGTAGGTGGTACTTCTGCACAAAACGGCCAGCCGGGCTGTCTTGGCTTTGCACGTCCTGCACTAAAGACGGAGCGGCACTTATAAAATTACTGCTTTGGCGCACCAGCGGCGGCACCACCAGCGCCAAGAAACCAGCCAAAAAAATAATCACCACCATAAATGAAATGGCCGTGGCGGTGGCGCGGCTCCCTTTGCGTTTACCTGGCAGGCGGACGGCCAGCCAATGCACCGGGCCGTTCAAGGCCAGCGCCAAAAAAAAGCCGGTAAAAATGAGTACGATAGCGTGCGTAGCCTGGCGCAGTGCCGCCATGGCGATAACCGCGGCAATGGCAAGTACCAAAACGCGGACAATCATCTTGATTGGAATGTCGAGCTTGACCGTCTCTTCATTGCGCTTATGGCGGGAAAACATCTTACGCTTGATTATGGCTTAGCGTGGCCGATTTTGCAACGCCCGCGCGTACGCCGCAAGCGTGCGCTGGCCAACGCGCGCGACGTCGTACTGCTCAACATATTCCGCCTGCCAGGCGTGTGCGGTGCGGCGGGCGGGCGCGTCCTCCAGGGCGTGCAGCATTTTAGCGGCAAACGCGTCGGTGTTGAGCGGGTCAAACAAACTTTCCGGGCGCGGCGCCATAACGCTGGCGTAGCCGGGGTTGTTGCCAGCCAACACAATGCCAGGGGTGGCGGCCATCGCTTCCAATAGCACGATGCCAAAACTTTCGCCGCCGGTGCTCGGGTAGGTGACGACATCGGCGGAAGCCAGGTAGCGCGGCTTATCTTCCTCTGTTATGTAGCCGGTGAACTCCACGGTTTTGTCCAGGCCGTGGGTGTGCACATATGCCTTTAGCTGCGCTTCCAGGTGGCCGCCACCGCATACCACAATCCGGGCGTCGGCCGGCCATTTCCCAGCTTGCACCAGCTGCGCAGCCGCCTGCAGTAAATACTGGCAGCCCTTACGCTCCACCAGCCGGCCCAAAAAAATCACCGTGCGGCCGCTGGCATACTTTTTGAAGGGTTTGGCACCCTTAAAGGCATCCAGTTTGAGCGGCAACCCTGCCACCTCGCTATCTATATGGTAGGTTTGCAGGGCAAACCGGCGCGCCGGCTCGGAAGTGGCCAGCATCACGTCAAACCGCTTGAGCGTCGTGCGCACCCAGAATCCCAGCGCGTGGTTAGCCAGGGCCACCAGGCCAGAGTGGGGCGCCACGTGGAAGGTGCCTACTACCGCCGTGCGGGCGTCAGCCGCCTTAATAATACGCGCGGCCAGCGCCGGACTGTAGGGCACCTGCACGTGTAAAACATCAAACTTTTCGCGTGCCAGAATCCGTTTAATAGGGGCTACGCGGGCGGGCAGCGGCATGGCCATACGGTTTTGGTTGAATTTTACTTTGACATTGCGGGCAAGTGAGTATACGTTTGGCAGGTCGGTGCGAGACGTCTCACCGACAAGATAGTGTACGTCATGGCCTTGCGCCGCCAGCCACCGGCCAAGCGTTAAGACGTACTGCTGCACGCCGTCCGGCTTGTCTAAGGAGTCGTCAAATACGAATCCTATCTTAAGCTTACGCATCTTTTTTGCGGCTTATAGCTAGTTCGTAGACTTCCATGTACTGGTCGACGATCTGCTTGTAGCTGTATTTGGGCATTTCGGCCGCCGCCCAGCTGCGCCACAACTTGCGGAGGTCGGTCTCATGCAACAGTAGGTCTATGCGCCGGGCAAATTCGGCAATGTGCTTGGGGTCTACCAGCGAGAGCGCGCCCAGGCCTTGCATCACGGCAGCGTAGCCGGGGTTGTCGCCGGCAACTGTCACCAGCCCGGTGCCCATGGCCTCTAGCAGCACAATGCCAAAACTCTCGCCAAACAGGGCGGGTGAGCAAAACAGGTCGCTCGTCTGCAGCAGGCGTACTTTCTCTTCCACAGAGACAAAGCCGAGGAACTGCACATTTTGCAGCTCTAGGTCGCTGGCCAGCTGCTCCATCTTCTCGCGCTCGTTGCCGTCGCCGGCAATCACCAGGGACAGCGTGGGGTCTTTTGCCTGCAGTACCTTAAAGGTATGCAGCAAATATTTGACACCCTTGCGCCCCTCAGGCCGGCCGATAAACAAAATGGTCTTGTGCTTGCGCTTGTCGTGGAAGGCCTTGGGCGGCACGTACAGCGTTTGGTCGATAGCGTTAGGGATAATTGCCACCGGCGCATCGGTGAGCTTGCAGACATACTCGGCCGCGGCGTCAGACACAGCGGTAAATGAGTCAATGTACTTCAGCATAGACTTGGCATACGGCGAAATAACCCGCCCGGTGGTGCGGCCCACCATCGTCTCTGGCAGGGCGGCATGGAACGTGGCCACGTTAACAGTGTTGGAACGGCTCAAAATTTGTAGGCCGAGCATGGGGATCCACGGCTCATGAAAATGCAAAACGTCAAACTGCTCTTCGTCCAGCATACGGTGGATGGTGTCGCTGACGCTGGCCGAAATCTGGAAAGTAGTGTGCGTGGGCGAGTTAAACTCGTTGCCGGCGCCAATAAAAATGACGTGGTCGCCGGGCTCGCCGTCGTAATCCTGCGGCCGCGGGGTAATAATGTAGCAGTCGTGCCCACGCCCCAAAAGCTCGCGCTGCTGGGCGCGGACAATCTCTTGGACCCCTCCATTTTTAGAAACGCTATACGGGCAAACAAGTCCGATCTTCATAGTTGCACCCATTGTAGCACGGAAATTTGCGCGCCTTTCACGTTAGTGTTGCGACAAATAACGCCGCAACTTCTGCGGGATAAACGCCGCTGTCTCTTTTTTGTCAGCAATGACGCTCACCACGTGGTTCTTCATATTGGCCGGCGCGCCCTCGTAATGGTCAAAAATAATGTTGAAGTGCTGCTCCACAACCTGCGCGTCAAAATACTGGTCGTTCTCGGTGTACACATGCCAGACGGGCAGGGGGATGTGCTTTTTGCAGTTGTCTAAGCGCAGAAACTCATTGGTGGTCAGGAAGTGCGTGCGCACGTCGTTGAGGTGCCAGAGGTCGACCTCCACATTCATCATGGCCTCAAATTTTTCTGGCAGCGCCGCGGCCTCGGCAAATTTGTGCTTGGCGGTGTGTGTGCGGGCATAGGCCCTGCGCAGCACCCACGGCGTCAGCGCGGTGTGGCGCCACACCCAGGCCGGGAAACGCCAGGACAATATTCGGGCGGCGGTGCGGTAGCAAAACATCCGCTGGCGGGTAAACTTAAAATCGTCGTGGTGGGCAAAACCAGCGGCGCTCACCACAAAATCCACCTTTTTGGCCAGGTCAGGGTAGCGCTGCAGCATGCGTGTGGCCACCACAAACCCAAACGAGATGCCCACAATAGCGATCCGCCGCCGCTTGTAGCGCAGTTTAATGAACGACGCCAGATAATCAGCAAAGTTGTCAATGGTTGGCTTCTTGCCGATTTTGGCAAAGCTGTCCATGCCGCCAAAGCCGGGCAGATCGGGCATCGTTACCGATCCGTAGGTGTTAAAGTTTTGCACCAGCCCCCACCAGCGCTCCAAAAGCGCGTGGTGCCCATACAAAACCAAAAGCTCGCGCGTGGGCGTCTTGCCATTTTTGGCTGGCTCGGCTGGCAGGTGCAGCATGCGCCCCATCAACCCATTCATATTGAGCGGCTGGATGTAATCCCGCGCGTTTAGTGTTTGTTTTGCCATGACCATACCACTGTACGACACCGGCTGGGGTTAGGACAATAGTTTCCGGCCGCGCCCCAGTTGAAGAAACCACCATTTTGCGGTAGAATAACGTGGTTCGGCGGCACGGCACAAGGCGGTGCGGTCAGCGGCACAGATAGCGGTACACATTGGGGGTTGGCCAAGTGGTAAGGCAACGGGTTTTGGTCCCGTCATTCGGGGGTTCGAATCCCTCACCCCCAGCCATGAAAAAAGATTGACTACCTGTCAATCTTTTTTCATGGTCAAATTTAATCCCCTAATTCAGTTTCTTATCATCTAGGCTGTCGCTTTTAGCTTCGCCTGTTTCGTCGTAAACTACCGCCTCGCCAGCGTTGTTAACGATTAGCATGGCAGCTTCAATACAATCGTTTTTGTTGTGGTACATTTCTGAATGGGCCAGCTTGTTACTGTGCGCATGAATTGTAAACCAATACTTTTGCGGTGTATTACTGTTTTTCAAAATATCTATCCAAATTTTACTCATATACCCTCCTGGGCGTGTGTTACATTAGAGGGGCGATGTTTTACGTCGCCCCGTTTGATCGCCAGTTTGCTCCGGTTCCAATCGAAAGCAAATCTGGCGATTTTACATTTTGCCCCGCGGTGCCCGTTGTGATAGCGCTGACGCTGCTACTTTGCGGACTGGCGTGCTGCTGCTTGCTGACTTAAGCACTTTTGAGGCTATCTTCGCCACGTTCGCGCTTGTCTTGCGACTGCCGGCCATACCTTATATCTCCCCTTTCCAGCTCATTTTAACCCCTCAGAGCTTTAGTTGGTTTTTTGTGTCCTGGGCCGCAGCCTTTTCGTTTCTACATCTAGAATAGTGGAAATATGATGTTTTAGCAATAGTGTATTTTTTCTTGTCCCAAATCTTCCAGTGTGTACATTGCTGTCCCAGAGTGTTGCGTGTATGTCCCATTTCTGTATAATAAGGTATATGCAGGAACAAATTCGCAAAAAAAACATTTTGAACTTAATTAAGTATCATGCCGAGAATAATGATTCAGGCTTTAGGGCTGAGGCATACGAGATTGCCCGCTACTTTGATTCTGTCGGCGACTACCAGCTGTCTGAGTATATTCTAGCATTGCTGTCTGATGTTAATACCTTTGTGCCGCAAGGTAGCAGTTACGACTCGCCATACCTTACTCCGGTCAATTTAAATACCAGCACATTACCTTTGCCGACACATATTAAGAACGCTATCGTCGGAGTTATTAACTCAATCAATCATAACGTAGGTATCAATAAGTTCCTTTTTGAAGGCCACCCTGGAACAGGTAAGACCGAATCAGTTAAACAGGTTGCCAGAATTCTGGAGCGTGAGCTCTACCTGGTTGATTTTGAAACAATTATCGATAGCAAGATGGGTCAAACATCAAAAAATATTGCTGCGATGTTCAGAGAGTTACAGCAACTACCCCATCCAGAAAAGTTGGTGGTTCTTTTCGATGAGATTGACGCACTTGCCTTAGATAGAGTTAATACGAACGACATTAGAGAGATGGGAAGAGTTACATCATCCGTACTCAAAGGCTTAGATAGCCTGAATGACTCCGTGTTGCTTTTTGCCACGACCAACTTGTTTAGCAAATTCGACCCCGCACTTACTCGACGCTTCGACGCCATAGTCAACTTCGATAGATATAGCCGCGAGGATCTGTTAGATATCTCAGAGGTCATGTTGGAGGATTTACTGACGAAGTTTAAGGCCCTGGGACGTAATAAGAGACTCTTTAGAAAAATAATTGGTACCATGAAAAATATTCCGTATCCTGGCGAACTGAAAAATCTCATAAAGACGTCTCTCTCATTTAGTGATCCGAGTAATGAATATGACTACCTTGCTAAGCTATATACCTCGATCAACAAGGATAACCAGGAGATGCGGCTATCGAATCTAAAGTCGCAAGGGCTGACGCTGCGTGAAATGGAGGTTCTTACTGGTAGGTCAAAAAGTCAAATAGCACGAGAGCTCACAGAGTAATCTATGAATGAGATCTTGCAATTAAAAGGAAAATTCAGCCAAAGCCCAAGTGAAGGTAGAGGTGGTAATCCTAGCTTGCCTAAAGCCACTGGTACGTCTGTAAGCGCAGGGCATCTTGTAGACCTCTCGGGTCAACTTAAAGACTTAAGAATATTTTGGCAAGGTGTAACTGTTATTGATGGCGGGTTAGTCGATGTCCACTATAAACAGGTCATTGCCAAGAGTAACCGCATTCGAGCTTTGTTTTCAAAAAATAAAATAACCTCCAATAGTTCCATAAAGGGCGCTAGGTTTGATTCTGACGAACATCACACAATTACGCACCATGTCTCTGATGCACTTATAGCTGATGCCGAGGCTAAGCTAACGATTGCTGCAAAAATTATTGAAGAAAAGTTTGGTGGATTTATCACTACTGAACAGTTAGATGCAGTTGAGACCCAAAATATTAGGTTTGAAGATTATGGTATTTCCAAATCTAGCTTTCGTCAAATTGTCGTTGATGCTTATTACGTGAAGCGTTTTGACCGTCGTCAGGACGCAACTACAAGTCCAAATGACGCAGTCGTTACCTTGTATAAAGTTGATGATGATATGCGCGCCTTTTTAAGAGAAAAATTGGCCATAGACATTCCAGTCGAGAGATTTAACGGCGATTCGACTGTACTACTCTTGCCGCCAGAAATGGCTAAACTGACTCAAAACGCCTCGTATTTAATAGCGATGACGGTAGACGACTTGAATACTGTCGTCTTAGATAAAGACGCTAAGATTACCAATAGAGATCCACGGATTGCATCCATTCCGAAGCCTGGCAACGAGCCGGTCATTGGAGTAATTGATACACAGTTCGACGACAAGGATTCTTACTTTCGAGAATGGGTGGAGTACTTTAATTATGCAGATCCACGCTTCGGTGAGAACAAGCGACATGGAACGGCAGTTTCTTCAATAATTGTGGACGGTCCAAAGATCAATCCCGACCTTGAAGATGGTTGCGGCCGTTTCAGAGTTAGGCACTTTGGTGTTATAGGTAATGAACGGATGAGTTCGTTTGGAATAATGCGCAACATTCGAAAAATTATTGAGACTAATACCGATATAAAAGTGTGGAACCTATCACTAGGGTCGGAGCGAGAAGTCGCTAAGAGCTATATATCTCCCGAAGCCGCACTATTGGATGAGTTGCAGCAAAAACACGATATTATTTTTGTCGTCTCTAGCACCAATTACTTACAAGGTACTAAGCCTGGTCAAAAAGTCATTGGATCGCCGGCGGATTCTATCAATTCAATTGTTGTTAACGCTGTAGACGACCACGGAAATCCAGCAACATATAGTCGTAAAGGTCAGGTACTCTCCTTTTTTAAAAAGCCCGATGTAGCGGGTTTTGGCGGAGATACGAGTGGAAAGGGCGTTAGAGTGTGCACCCATATGGGAGAGAGTACGATGTATGGAACTTCGATTGCGGCACCCTGGATCACTCGCAAGGTTGCATTTCTTATTGAAGTTCTTGGGTTTAGCCGCGAAGTTGCCAAGGCATTGATAATTGATGCCGCTGCTCAGTGGGATGATACCGGCAATGATCCGGTTGCTTCGACGCTTATTGGCTACGGCCTGGTGCCTCAGCATATTAACGACGTAGTTCGATCTAAGGATAACGAGATTAAATTTATTATCGATATGACATCTGAAGAGTATGACACCTATACTTATAATCTTCCTATTCCAACTGACAACGGTAAACATCCGTTTATCGCAAAGGCTACGCTTTGTTATTTTCCAAAATGCTCAATAAACCAAGGTGTTGACTATACAAATACAGAATTAGACGTGTATATAGGTAGGATTAAATCAAAGGGCAAAAAGCCTGGTATAAAATCAATTGATAAGAACGTACAGAGCGTCAACGATGGAGAATTTCACCCAATTGACGAAGAAACAGCGCGTAAAGTCTTTAGGAAATGGGATAACACTAAACACGTAAGGGAGGTTATCGGTGATAAACTAATGCCTCGCAAGGCATATGATGACGGCCTATGGGGCGTCAGTGTAAAAACAAAAAACCGATTTGATTCAGATGATGGGAAAGGTCTTAAGTTTGGCCTTGTTGTTACGTTAAGTGAGATGAATGGTGTAAATAGAATAAGAGATTTCATCCGACTGTGCGAGCTACGTGGCTGGCTTGTAAACCGTGTCGATATAGACTCAAGAGTCGACCTTTACAATAAGGCTCAAGAAACTATTACACTGGATACTTAGGGTAATCTGCCATCAGGATCTTGTCTCCTGGTCTAGTGTTATCAGTATTGTGAAGAAATCCAGAAGTCCATCGCCAATTTCTTTTACCTCTTCGAGTGTATACGCGTGTTCGTTTTGCTTTTGCAAAATCTGCCGGAGCTCCTCGTAAGTTTCATCGCTAATTTCGGCCATCACTTACCTCGCAAAATACGGTTTGGAAAGTTTGGAACATGTCCACTCTCCCCAGCCAAATTTCGTACATAACGTCAACTTTATTGTTGGCGTTTTTGTTTGCTGAATTGAGGTGAACTTCTTTCATGTGTCATGACCTTTGCTAAAATAATAAGTATCTAATGGGGTGCGTATTATGGGCGCGATGATAACGATTAAATATGCCAGTTCAGTTGAAGCGGCGGATATCGAAGTACTGGCAAATGGATTTAAACTTCTCGTCGAGCAAGCAATTGGCGAGAACGACGTTTTTATATATACAGAGACTTCTAGCGTTGCTGTTGGTATTGAGCCAATTGAAGTCTTCATTCAGGTAAATGGGCGTGAAGTTACTGATCCTGAGCAACTGACAGAAACTATCGCCAAAGCGTTCTCAGCTTGGAAACAGGAAAGCAAATTTAGCCAGCCAATAAATTTGAATGTAATTCCAGTTCAGTGGCATTTTAGGATTGGACTTTAGGCTCGTTAGTTCTTGTACAAAAGTTTGGAATATGTCCCTCATCCCTAGCTAGATTATGTACAATACGTCAAACTTATGTCTGGCGTTTTTGTTTTTATCGTATCGATCCTTCATGCTTTATACCCTTCCTTTTTGCTTTCAAGTATCTTTCACAAAACTAGTATTTATGTTATTATCATAATAATTATGACCGCCTCTGGACCTGAACCATTAGATATGCCTGGTAAATACTACGAGCAAGACCCGCTACAGGTGGAGGCTGTACGCTTAGCTGGACGCGTCGCAGTTACGAGTGCGCGGGCAGGTGGACAGTGGGAGGCATTTGTTTATCCTGGTGATTGCGTCACAAGTTCTGATATTCCCGACGATGCGCCTTTGCTTGGTTCGATAGGGACTGACGTGGAAGGTATGAGTGAAGGCCGACGCCTCGCTCGTGAGGAAGTTTTGCCCATAGTTGCCTCGTGGTTTGCCGACAGGGGTCTTCAAGCGGCGACCGATCATGTAGCAGAGTTGAGAGGCGGACACTATGAGAATGAAGTCTACATGGGGTTTGTTTTTGGTGTTGCCAACGCCGAATAGTTGATACTGCTAGAAAAGTTTGGAATAAGTTCTTTCTCCCAACTCCAGGGTATCCTTGTTCCTCCACAGACTCCAGCAAAAGCACGTTTCCTCTATGATTTGTGAACCCGAGCTTTTCTAACCTTCGAGCCACTAGGATAAAATCAGCCAGCAAGGGGTTCGAAGCGTGGGACTCACCCCCCCAGCCATATAGAGCAAATTTCATTCACCAGTCTTTCCGGGCTGTTTTGTATCTGCTATCCCCATCGTTTAATCTGCTATCATAATAGACATGGCAAGACATAAACTACACCGCAAACAAATGGGCATTATTTATGCCATCGGCACGCTCGTTATCATAATCTGCGCGCTGGTGCTGCCGCGCATACTCATGAATGCACACCCCATCCGGCCGTATAACGGGCTGGCTCCCGCGCAGCAAGCGTATAATGGCGCAACCGCCCAGTTCACCACGGCGTACGCCTCACCAGACGACCATTTTACCGTCCGGTTCCCCAGCTATCCAACGACCGACAGCTCAAACGTGCCCATTAACGGCACCACGGTGACGACGCGCTCGTACACGGTGAGCGACAGTAACACGTCGTACAGTGTCCACGTCATACCTTATCCCGCGAGTATCGACATGTCCGATAAAGACGCCCGCCTCAAAGCAGCCCTGGACGGCGCGGCCAAAGCCGTAGGCGGCACCATTGCATCCAGCAAGTTCGAAACCTTTGCCGGTAACCGCGCCCTCGAAGCCAGCGTGAGCACTACCCAGGGCGGCAAAACCACCTCCAATTACTCCCTCTATTTTTTGAAGGGGAACACGCTGTACTCGCTGGTGGCCATAGGGGTAAACCAGAATGATTTTGACGCTTTTAAGCTGACGTTCCACCTGACAGTTTAGCGGCCAAACATGTCTTATTAGCATTTTTTAACATATTGTGTTATAATTTATATTATGGACACCTCCGGCGCTCGCGACCTTTCACGCGCCCAGCTGCAACGCTCTGTAGAAACAGCCGTCGTACGCCAAACCTGCGACCCATATATGGCGGCCCGCGCCAGCTCACTTGAAGCACTAGACTTCGAGTCCCTGGCGCTAGTCGGCGAAATCCGTGCGCTGGGCTTTGAAGACAACTCCCCCACATGGGGCATGGCTCAGGCAACCGCGGAAGCGCTCTTTAAGCCCGGAGACCTCCAGCTACCCGCCAAGCCCACAGAAACAGGCATCCTGGACATCCTCGCTGAGGAATACGCGTATCATCCAACCATAAAGCAAGTGCTGGACGAGGGCCTCGCCGCACAGGCGCATTTTCCCATTCGCCTGGCATATGATATTTCCCAGGCAGCCCGCGGGCAGGGCGTACCTGGGTTTGAGACCAAGACACTCGGCGATATCGCACGGCTGTTGCGGCGGCCCGACTTCCGGCAGGTGGTAGACGAGGCGGCGTTTACCAATAATGGCGTGTGGGAACAGTACTCCACCGTGCCCGGCCAAAAGTATGAAGCCCAAAACGTTTATGAACGACCGGGAACCACGCGGCCAAGCAAAATCGAAGTGAAGTTTGACGGGCACGGCATGGTGGGCTGGACACCTGAATGGCAGGCCTACCTCAAGAACAGATTGCAGGGCGTTAACCACCAGGGCGACCGGCCAAAGGGTAACGACCGCAACGCCATGGTGCAGAGCGATTCATCCTCCAGCGGCTGCCCGGCGCGGCACAGGCGGGCACATTTTACAGGCAAAGCTGATGTGGTGTGGCTCGGCATACTTGGCACGTATTTTGACAAACCCCCAGGGGAATTGCTGCGAACACACCAGTTGAGCGTCATTGAGCAAGGCCTAGACCTAACGGCCGACGGGCTGGAGCATGTGGAGCGCCGCCAAGCAGAGCTCATCGCGGGCATGGTACAGAAGGCTGCAGAACGACTTTTAAGTATGCTTAGAAAAGAGCTATAGGGCCCACATTGCACAGCCAAAGGCCGGGCCGTAGAACTGGCACGGGCCAGCCTAGAATGCCCGTCTGCTACAATTGAGGCATGGGCACCTCCTACCACAAACAGATAGACGAGTTCATTAGCAGCCTCCCCGCCTGGCAACAAGCCATCTGCACGGAGGTGCGGCAGCTCATCCACGAAGCCGAGCCGGAAGTTGAGGAAACCATCAAGCGCACCGACCGGCCATATTTTGTGTTGGACGGCAACATCTGCGCGCTACAGGCCACCAAAGACCACGTGAATGTGTTCATTTACGACCCCATTGCGCCCGACCCGCAGCACATTATCAACCAAGGGCAGGGGAACGAGACCGCCCGCTCCATACAACTCTACCAGGACAGCCTGCTCAATACAGCGGCGTTCAAAGCGCTCATCACCGCCGTCGCTAACAACAACCGCGCTGGCGGGTGGCGCAAACTCAAGCCGTAACTTGTACAATAGATATATGCAGAGCGCCATCCTCCTCCACGGCAAACCCGACAAAGAAGAGTATTACGACCCGGCGGTGCCGTCGTGCAGCAACCACCACTGGTTCCCATGGCTACAAAAGCAGCTGCTGGTGCACGGCATCCATGCCCAAACGCCGGAGGTGCCGGACGCTTGGAACCCGCAGTACGCCCTTTGGCAACGGGAGTTTGAACGTTTTGGCATCACCCCCAAGACGTTGCTGGTGGGGCATAGCTGCGGCGGCGGCTTTCTGGTGCGGTGGCTCAGCGAGCACCCAGATGTGCGCGTGGGCAAAGCTGTGCTGGTGGCGCCCTCGCTGGGCATAGATTGGGACGCAGGCGATTTCTTTAACTTTACTATTGGCCCGCAGTTGGCCGCCCGCACTGCCGGTTTAGTAATTTTTGAATCTGACGACGACCGGCCGGCAATCCACGAAGCCGTTAAAAAACTGCGCGCCGGCATCTCCGGCGTGCGCCACCGGGAGTTCCAGGGGCACGGCCACTTTACGCTCCGCTCTATGGGAACCACCGAGTTCCCAGAACTTTTGGAAGAGCTGCTGGCGCCGTAGCTAACACGGTAGACTACTACGGCGTGCCGAACGCGGCGCGCAGCTTTTGCGCAAACGCCGCCCGCACTTCCGGCGGAGCGAGCCATTTGTCTTTGGGTTCCTGCCGGTTGTAGCCGTCGTTTTCGTAGCGCGGCCAGACGTGGAAATGGAAGTGGAAGGCGTGTTGGTCGCCGGCCGGCTCGTTGTTTTGGCGGGTGGTGATGCCGTCGCAGCCGTAGGCGTGCTTCATGGCGATGGCCACTTTTTGCGCCACGTCAAAAATGTGGTGGCCGTATTTTGGCGGCAAGATGTAGATGTTTTCGTAATGCTCGTTAGGCACTACAATGGCAAAACCGTCATTATTGTGACCAGAGAAAAACGAGTTGATGAATACTGTTACCAACTCGTCCTGATACACGATGTCCGTTGGTTTCATGACGGTGCGCTCGTTTTCTATACGCTGCACGCCCAAGCAAATTGGGCAAACGTAGCCTTTTGGGGCACGGCTCTTAGGGATTGCGGGACTCATGCAGGTACTATACCATGGCTGGCGATGGACCCGGAGACTGGCGGCGGCATACCTCGCCCGGGCGTATCTGGTATTATCTAAACATGGAAAACGTGCCGTGCACCTACCGCGTATCAGTGAAAGCCGTAATAAAAGATGTCGAGGGCCGCGTACTGCTGCT
The DNA here is from genome assembly GCA_035479375.1 of Saccharimonadales bacterium (SeqCode). Classification (GTDB taxonomy): domain Bacteria; phylum Patescibacteriota; class Saccharimonadia; order Saccharimonadales; family UBA4665; genus PMNU01. Next base: position 36,135 of record DATIIT010000013.1, read on the forward strand.
GCGCGAGTCCGACGGCAGCTGGGAACTGCCGGGTGGCGGCCTGGAGCACGGCGAAGACCCGCGGGCGGCACTCGTGCGTGAAGTTGCCGAAGAAACCAGCCTCACCGTCACCTGGATGGACAGCCGGCCAGAAAAGTTCTGGGCAATCCACAAGCAAGTTGGCTCACCCGTGCTGCAATGGTTTGCTTTTGTTGCGTACCAGGCAGAGGTCTCTGGCAAATTCCGCCTAGACAGCACCGGGGGCGAAGCCGAAGAAGCCCGCTATTTCACCATAGAAGAGGCTAAAAAGCTACAGCTGCATGACAACACCAAGCCGTATTTTGCCTAGAGTGCTAAAATGGCCTCATGGACGTTGACCCGCGGCTTGCTACAATCGACGATTGCCTCTACCGCCTGGCAGTGAAGGCGTTTATTTTTCACAACGGCAAGGTGCTGCTGGTGCGCGAAAAAGACGACGAGTGGTGGAGTTTCCCGGGCGGCGGCATCGATTACGGCGAAGACATCCGCCAAGCGCTCCCGCGGGAGCTGGCCGAGGAGCTCGGGGTGGCAGAGTCGGACATCAAAACCGACTACCAGGTGGCGTACGCCGCCGTTGGCGCGGTGGTAAACGGCATACCGCGGGCCAACTTATTTTTCCGCGTAGAAGTGCCAGTGGAGCGCCTCACCGCCACCGATGACGTCCTGGAGTTTGGCTGGTTTGCGCCCGCCGAAATCACTGGCGAAATTGCCGGGCGCCACATAAGCCCCTCCACGGGCGACCCAGCAGAGCTGGTGCAGGCCGTCGAAGCCAACATGCAACAGCGCTAGGCACCTGGCAGTAGGCGCTAGGCCAGCGCTACACCAGCGGCGCGTCTTCTAACTCAGCCGCCGGGTGTTTCTTGGCCGGCCGCACTGCGCGCCAGCGGAACACGGCCGCCAAAAACAACACAAACACGGTAATCCACAGAGCCGGGTACGACACCGTCAGCCAGTTGTAGTGCTGCAGGGCGATTAAAATCAGGCTCAGCTTAACTAAAAGCAAGTAATAGCTGGGCAGCGACTCAGAATAGGGGTCGTTGCGCGTTTTGCGCACCGTGGGGATGAAGGAAATCACCTCGGCTACAGATACCACGGCCAGTGACACAACCGGCCGTTTGCTAAAAACCACGTAGGCCGCAACGCCGATAATCGACAGCGCCAGGCAGACTTTGTCCATAAACACCACGTCCTTAGTCCCAAACCGGAAACAGTAGAATAAGATGACCGCATCCACGCCAATGCCCAACAGCACCGGCACGGCACCCACGCCGGCGCCGCCAATGACCTGGATGTAGCCCACAATGGCCGTCACCACAAAAATACTGATCCAGGTGTACAAATGCGGCTTATTTTTGCCCCGGAACATGTCGATGAGGTATGGGATGTACGCCACCAGCGCCACGCCGGTAGCCAAAACAGACGCCGCAATTTTTAGGGTGTGGGGCATGGAACCAGGATACCATGGGTGCACCCCGGGCGGCCACTGCCGGCTCGCACCAGAGCCGGCTGGCCGGGCGGGACGCCTAGCCATCCACTGCCGGCTCATTTACAATAAGCGGCATGAATACACGAACCTCTTCTGGGCGGCTGCTGCTGCGTTGCTTTCTACCGTCGCTGCTGAGCGCGTCACTGTGCGTGCTGCTGGCGCTCATTCTCGTGGGTATCCATACCTTACTGCTCAGCAATAATTCCGGCGTGTTTGCACCGGGTGTGTTTGGGCAGCAAAGCGGCCTCTGGGTTGCCGCCTATAGCGCGCACGTGTTGCAGCCGCTTGACTCGGCCGTGCACAACAGCGTCGTAAACACGGTGCTGCTAGCCGGAATTTGGGGCATCTTGGGGTGTGCTGTGCTGGGCGTGGTCGGTTTGGCTGTCGATTTTGTGCGGTCACTGCGCGCCGAGGAAAAAAGCGTGACGCTGTCCGCCGCCAAAGGGGTTGTGCAGCATCCGCTGCGCCGGACGTTTTTTATGTATTGGCTGTGGCGCTTTTTTGTGGGTATGGCGGCCGTGCTTGCCACTGCGGCGCTGCTCCCGGTAGTGCGTAATTTGCTATTGCGTGACGCCGTCCTGCTGCAATCGGCCAGCGCCGCTGTGTTATTCCGGGACATCGCTGTAGTTTGCGGCGCCTGGGCCGGTATTTTGCATGGCTACGTGGTCTGTCTGCGGCTGTTCATGCTGCGCACGCGCGTCTTTGGGGAAACTATTTATTAATTCTGCGTCAGCACCGATTCGGGCACTGCACTCGCCGTGGCTTGGCCTGGCGTTTTCCACAGCAAACGCATCACTGCATCGCCGTAATTTTCGTAGTAAGACACTTTTATGCTGTAGGTCTGGTTAGCCGCCAGCGTGACAGTACCATTGTCTTGCTTGCGCTGGTGGTCCGTCCAATCGTCTATGAGCGGCATGTTATTGACCCACAGGCGCACGCCGTCGTCGCTCTCTGTAACGAAAGTGTAGGTGCCGCTGGTGGGGGCGGTGAGGTTGCCCGCCCAGGTAGCGCTAAACCGGTCGGCCGGCACGGCGCTGTTTGGGCGGCCGGCACCCCATATGAAGTCGATTGTTTGGTCCGTACCGCTATACAACGCCGCACTGCCCGTGGCGCCACCGCCATTATACGGATAGTAGGAAACAGCCAGGCCGGGCGCAGCCGTGCTGAGCACGCTGGCCGGCACCGGCTGGCGCTTGAGGCCTGGGCCAGACCAGTCTAGCTCGGCCACGGCGTCACCGTAGTTTTCGTAGTATTCGACCCTTATCTGCACGGGCTTGCCCGCGGTAAGCTGGACGCTGGCCTGGTACTCGCGGGAGCTTTGGTCGCGCCAGCCGTCGATGACCTGCTGGCCATCGAGCCACATACGCACACCATCATCCCCGGTGAGATAAAAAGTATACGTGCCGGTGGTGGGGGCGGTAAGGCTGCCGGCCCAGCGCGCGCTAAACTGGTTGGCAGGGATGCCGGCCAGCGGCGCACCCGCGCCCCAGTGGAAATTGATAGTTTGGTCGGTGCGCGATACGCCAGTGCCACTTAGATCCTTGGCGGGGAAGTAGGTGGCGTTGAGGCCGCGGTTGGCGGCGGTGGGGGCGGGCGTAGACGGTGTGGGGGCAGGCGCCGGTGGCGTTGCCGGCGGTGGGGCGTCTGCGGCCACAACCTCTATGGCCGCGAGTTGGGCCGAGCCAATGACGCCAGAGAAAGTCAGGTCGAGCGCATCGCTGCTGAGCGTCAGCGTCTTTTCTTCTACGGCTGCTTTGTTGGCGCCATTTTGGGCGGCAATGTCGTAGTTGGCCAGCCATGCCGACCCATTGGCCGAGACGTTAAACACCCGGCAACCCGCCGTTTGGCAGCCATTGTAAATTTCGGCAAAATGGAGTCGCACCTTGTATGTGCCTCTCGCAACAGGGATGTGGTAGCTAAAATTGCCCCAGCGCTCATCTTGGTAGAGCTGCGCCATAGGCGTGTTGGCAATGGCGCGCCCAGCCGCTTGGCTGTCGGTGTTGCCGCCGGAGTAGCCAAAATCCGCTTTCCAGACAGCCCCAGTGGGGTCAGTGTACTGGCCACCGCCGGCATTGATGCGCACGGGCACCGGCTGCAAGCTACTTACCGGCGGCGATGTGGTTGGCGGCGTTGTTGGCGGCGGCGTTACGGGCGGCGTAACTGGTGCGGCAGGCGTGCCGCTTTCGGTAAGCACAAAGGTGGTGACCGAGTAGGGCGGCAAATCGTACTGCAGTGTGTCGCTGACTGCCAGCCCATTTTTGTGCACCGGCGCGTCAAACGGCGCGTCTTTATTGGTTTGCCAGATGTCTGCCGTGCCGCCGCTAAAGCCGTCTAGTTTTACTACGGCCGTCTGCGCCGTTGTTGGGCTCTTATTTATCATGACTATGTTTTTACTGCTGGCCGAGGCGTATATCTCTACCTCGTCCAGCGAGGTGCTGGCGCTGGCCAGCTGCGCGCCAAAGCCACGGAACAGGTTGCCGCCGGTGAACATCTCTAGGCCGTAATAGATTGGCATAGGGTCGGTGAGTTTGCGGTTGTAAAAGTTGGCCGCCAGTTGCTTTTCAAACGTCAGGCCAAGGCCGCCGTTGAGGTCCGCATACTCGTGGCCGCGGCCGCCGGCAGCGGCGATCTGGCCTGCCACGGACGCCGCCCACACGGTGGCTACCGGCTGGTAGAGGCGGTCGTCGCCAGGTTTGCCAGGGTCGTCAAAATTGCGCCCAGGGTAGCCGTTATCCGTGCGCCAAGACCAGTTGTATTCGCCAACCTGCACCTCAATTTGCGCGCTGCGCGTTGGCACAATTTGGTCGATGAGCGCCCGCGTTTGGCGGACTTCGTCGCCCCATGTATGCGTCTCGTCCAGCGCGCCCATGGTTTTTATGGTGCCGTTGGCGTTTTTGATGCTGTCTGCCGGCTCAAAGGTGCCGCCCATGGCGTAGTGGTGGTAATCGACAACGTCTACCTTGTTGCCCGCGCATTGTAAGAAAGATTTAAGCGTGGCGGCGTCAAAGAACGCCCAGGCCGGCCCGGCAACCTTAATGGTGGGGTCAACGGCCTTCATTTTGTCTACGCTGGCGTTAAACAGCGTACAGTAGGCCTGGATAGACATGCCGTTGTTGTTGGGCTCGTTGCCCACCACCCAGACGTTGACGCGGTTCGCTGGGCCGCTGGTAGGCTTATTGAAGTGCTGCACCAGGTTGCCGGCGTCGTCTGGGCTGAAATTGTTGTCACTGCTGCCGCCGATGACAATCTCCGGCTCAGCGCCGATCGCCTTAATGCTGCCCACCCACGAATCGCCCGAGCCTCCAGGGTGGCCGCCGGCGCTCGATACAATGGCGCCCCCGTTCCATTGCAGCGGTACCCGGTAATACCCGGCCTTGAGGTTGCCGAGCTCCGTCCGCTGGGAGTCGTTCTTAGTGATGTCCGTATCTGATGCGCCGTACGTCGAAATAGTGCTCGAGAACGGCTTGTTAGCCAACTGCATAGTGATTTTATTGAAGTCTACTGTGCTATTGGGCGTAGCCGCAAACGACCAGAACGTGAGGGCAGTGCCAAGTGCCATAATCGCCAAGACGCCAACAAGCCACGGCCAGTACGTGCGTAGCCGCTCCTTCCAGACAAAATCCATGGTTGAGGTCCTGCTTATGGTTATTTATTTTCATCTTATACTGGGCGCGCGGTAACGGCAAGCAAATTCTGTGCCGCCACGGCTATTGCTGCCGGGCGAGCTGGCCCAACAACGCAACCATGCCCTCTACCGAGCCAATAGTGTGGCGGGCGCCGGTGGACCCAGGCCCCACCTTAACCGTCCAGGCTGTCCGCGGTAGTACGGCAAACATGTCTTCATCGGTGTAATCGTCCCCGGCGCAGAGGATAAAGTCGGCGCCGGTGTGGTTGAGCATCTCTTGGGCAAACGCGCCTTTGCTGATGGAGCGCGGCTTTACCTCGAGGATCTTGTTGCCCTCAAAAACGCCCACATCCGTGCCGGCCAACGCCACCCTGAGGTCGTGCTTCAGCCCAACTTTACGCACCGACGCCAGCTCCGGTGTGACGCCCCGGTAGTGCCACACCAACGCAAAATCCTTCTCCTCTACGGTGGTGCCCGGCGTGCGCTCCGCGTAACCCTGCATGATGGGCAGAAGCTTGTCTTTGTAGGCCTGGAAGTCGATATCTACATCCGCCCATTGGCCGTCGTGGCGGATCCAGGCGCCATGCTCGGCCACTAGCGTGATGGGCAGCATCCCAAACCAGTTCTGCAGCGTGGCGCGGGTGCGGCCGCTAATGATGCACACCCGGTTGCGCTTATCTGCCGCCAGCGCCTTTAAGCGGCCCAGCAATTGGCGCGGCGGGCGGGCCCGATCCTTGGAGGTCGGGGCTACATAATCCTTCAAGGTGCCGTCATAGTCAAGCAAAAATAAGCGTTTTTTGGCGCTGGTGTAGGCCTGCAGCAACTCATCCTGGGAGCCGGCATCGAGCGCCTGCGCCTCGTTCTCGGCTTCGGCGATTTTAGCGCGGCCGAGCTGCTCAATAAAGTCGTTCGCCCAGCGCGTCACCGAGTAGCGCGAAATGCGCCCCTGCATGGCCTGCAAAGCCGTGCGCTGCTGGGTGGCCGGCATCTTGAACGCTTGCTCCAACGCGGCCACGATGTCCGCGGTGTCGTAGGGGTTGACGCGCACCGCCTCGGCTAGCTCGTTGGCCGCGCCGGCCATCTCGCTTAAAATGAGCACGCCGGAACGGTTCTTTTTAGAGGCCACGTACTCCTTGGCCACCAGGTTCATACCGTCGCGCAGCGGCGTCACCAGGGCAACGTCAGCCATAGCGTACAGCGCCACAAGCTGTTCAAACGGCAAATTCTTGTACTGGTAGGAGATGGGCGACCACCCCATGGTAGCGTACTTGCCGTTAATGCGGCTCACGGTGAGCTCAATGGTGTCGCGCAGCTGCTTATAGGCATCAACATCGATGCGCGACGGCACCGCTACCACCACCAGCGACACTTTGCCCAAATATTTCGGGTTGCGCTCCAAAAATGAGGCGAACGCCTCGAGCCGGTTGACAATGCCTTTGGAGTAATCCAGCCTGTCCACCGAAATGATCAGCTTACGGCCGCCGTAATGGGCGCGCAGCTGGTCCATCTCTGCCTTCACCTCGGGCGTGGCCAGGGCAGCACGGAACTTTTCGTAATCGATGCCAATGGGAAAGGCGTCGGCCACCACTTGCCGCGTGCCCACGTGCATCATGCCCAGCGCGCTGTCGATGCCAAGCACATTCTGCACACTGGCGCTAAAGTGCCGCACGTAATCATAGGTGTGGAAGCCCACGAGGTCGGCGCCCAGCAGCCCGCGTAGCAGCTCCACGCGCTGCGGCAGGATCCGGAACAGCTCGTAAGAAGGAAAGGGGATGTGCAGGAAAAACCCGATGCTGCTGCCCGGCAGCTCGCGCTTAAGCATACGGGGCAGCAGCATCAGATGGTAGTCGTGCACCCAAATGGTGGCGCCCGCGCCGGCACGCCGCAGCACGGCCTTCTGGAACACTTGGTTCACCTCTTTGTACGGCGCCCAGTAGCGGGCGCTAATAACCGCTTGGTTCTGAAAATAATGGAACAGTGGCCAGATGGTGTCATTGGCGTAGCCGTCGTAGTAGCCGGCGATTTGCGCCTTAGTAAGGAACACCGGCGCGCAATCGTACTTGCGTAATTCCCGGGTAATGGCACGCTTATCCGCGGTGGTCAGGTCGTCTGCGGCAATGCCCGGCCAGCCAATCCAGACTTTGTCTTGGCCTTGCCCCACCGACGACATAGCCGTAGCCAGGCCACCGCTGCTAGGTTTAAACACGAGCTCTCCGTGCTCCTTGCAAACATTCACTGGCAATCTATTGGACACAATAATGAACGTGTGTTTCTGCGCAAGGGGATTGCTCTTCATACAAGAATATCTGCTCTCCTCAGAATACGGTCAGTATGCCAGTTCTCCCCCTAGTGTACAGTGAAAGATATTACATACAAAGCACTTGCCGGCCAGGTATAACCGGAATGTGTGGCGGCGTGGGGCTAACCTTCAATTTCGTGCAAGGCTACAACGTACATGCTCTCTGACCAGCCGAGCGGCGTGTTTTCGTTTGCCTCGTTGGTATGTGAAAAATACAACTCTGGGATTTGGCCGTCTTTGGTGATGGTGGCCGTGGCTTTGGCCAGGTAGTCGCGGGCTTTGTCGTGCTCGCCGAGCTGCTTATGGATAATCGCCAGCCAGCTGAGGCCAAAGCACCATTCGGCCTCTTCGGAGTAGCCGTCCTCGTTCCTGTTGTAGTAGGCGTCGCCCTTGTAGCGCATCACACCGCGGTCGCGCGCCAGGTGGTATTCCAGGTTGGTGATGATTTCGTGCGCCATGTTACTGTCCACCACCCGGTATGGGTAGATGAGCGACAGCAGGGCGAGGTCGGTAAATTTGGTCTCTGACTCGCGCGGCAGGAGCGCGTCCAGCGCGACTTGGCCGCGGTCGATGGCGTCTTGGTCTACATCCATGCCGCCCACCTCTTGCCACTTCTTCAAGGCGGCCACTACAGCGCCGATGGAGCTGGCGTGCACTTCCTCGGCCTCTTCCCACATGCCAGAATCGGCATCATGCCAATATTCCACATTACAGATGTAGTAAATGAGCGTCTGGACGGTTTTGCGGTCTTTGGGGCTGCGCAGCATGCTGTGGCCTTTAGCCTCGTAATCTGCCAATTTAAAGAGTACCGCGCCCACGGCGTCGTGCTGCTTGTTGCCCCAGGACTCCCAAAATTCTTCCAACGTCTCTGGGTTGTAGCGGGCGTGGATGAATTGCCAGCTCTCGAACGGCTTGTTGGTGATGGCCCAGTTGATTTTGTCTATATGCTTGTCAAAAATGTCCAGCAAGGTGTGGTAGGTTTTGGCCACCACGTCCCACTGGCCGGCATACTCGAAGGCCAGGGACTCGTACACGTTGTCGCGCAGCCAGGCTTTGTCGTAGCCGGTCTGCACCGAGTGCGAGCTGGCCAAAAACAGGCCGGCGGGCGTCAGCAGCTTGCGCAGGTTGTCTAGGTGGCGGGCAACGCTGTCTTGGTCTGGCATTATTGTGCACCTCCGGAGTGGTGGCTGTGGCCGTAGGCGTCTGGCACGCCGCGGTTGTACAAAAAGCCCAGGATGGTGTTTAGGATTACCTCTGAGCCTTGGCCGTTGTGCAGCTCGGCGCGCAGTTCGGCGGCCTTGGCTTCCAGGCGGAATAACTCAGCGGCCAGCTGTAAATGCTCCTTCACCACCGGATCTTGCTCCTGCTCAAACCGCTCGGTGAGCGCCACGCAGGCTTGCTGTGCCTCGGCAATCGAGCTGGTGCAACGGGTGCACACGCCGTACTCACCCACGCGCAGCAGGTGGCCGCCGTAATCAAAGCTCTGGGCTTTGGGCAGCTTCTGGAGCGTCCGCTCAACAATTTCGCCAGCCTGGTGTGCCGCGGCTTCAACATCGGGGTCGTCAGAATGGGTCTTAATCATGGCTGCCTGTTGGTGTTAGTGCTTACGCTTAGTATAGCACCCGGCCGTGGCAACACACCAATTAAACGGTTTGGAGGTTGGCAAAACTGTCTTCGCCGAGCGCCCGCTCCAGCTTGGCTTTGTCCACCGAATACTGGTGGGAGCCGTAGCTTAAGATACGCTCGCTTTTGAGCTTTGTGAGCTCGTTGGTGGTGGTCTCCCGCGTGAGGCCCACCAGCGCCGCAATGACGCTATGCGTCAGCTTGAGCCCAATGGCGTACACGCCGCTGCCGGCATGGCGCTGCCGCCCGTAGCGGAACATCAGATAGTACAGCGTAAACATGATTTTCTCCCGGGCGCGCGACTGCTCCAGGGCGGTGACGCGCATCAGCAGGCCGGTGTAGCGGGTGGCAAAATAATCGAGCAGCTTGGCACGCAGCTCAAGGTCGTCGGCCAGCAGTTGGTTCAGGTCGCGCTGGGGAAGGGCGAGCACCTCCACATCAGTGAGCGCTTCGTAATAATAGATCGTGGTGGCTGCTTTTTGGAAAATCCACGACGCCGGGAACATGTCGCCCCGCGTCTCAAAGGTCACAATTTGCTCCTCGCCCGCGGCGTTGATGCTATAAGCCTTGACCACGCCGCTAAGCACCACAAAGGCGTCCCGTGGGACTTCCCCCTGGTATAGCAAAATGGACTGCCTCTTGAAGGCGCGGGCTGTCGCAATCGGTCTAATATGGGAAATGATGTCACGCATAACCACTTATCCCACCGTAATCTAGAGACGTTAAATTTTTCTGAAGCCGGCCGGGCGCAGTGCCTTGGCCGGCAGGTTAGGCAATACGCCGGGCGTGTTCGTCTTCGTCTGTTTCGTCGTCATCGGGCAGGCCGGCGGCTGCGGCCGGGCCCTCTTGGTACTGCTCGTCTGGGTCGGCGCCGTCGTCTAGGTGCGGGTCCTCGCGGCTCAGGGGGCGTCCATTTTTGATGTCCTCGGCCGGCGAGAACGGCGGCGCAAAGTCTTGGTCCAGTTTTTGCTGCTTTTCTTCGTCACTCACTGCTTCATCGCGCGGGTCCATGGGCACCTCCTGTTACTCTCTAGTGTCCAGTTAAGCACACTCTGGCAACTATTGGTATGAGATATACCACGGCTGGGGCGTGAGCTGCATGGTGGCGGCCGGGTCGAGCATGGGCTGGTCCTCATGGGTAAAGTTTTTCCAGCCAAACTCCGTGCCCGCCGGCGGGCTAGCGGTGATCGCCTGCCAGGTGTCGTCCTTGGCCGCCTGCGTGCCCTGGCCGTCCATTTGGATGACGTAGGCAAGTTCCGGGCGGGCAGTATTGAGCTGCTCACGCCCGGGCAGCATGTCCAGCCGGAACTGGTGCAGCACAAACAATTTTTGGGGCAGATGGCCAGCGGCCACGAGGCCAGCAAGCCACGTGGCCACGCCGTTCACCTCTGCGATATCCACTGAGCCGATTTGCTTGAGCGGCACTTGGTCCGGCTGCAGCCGCCACTCCGGGTCGAGCGCCAGGCCGACGTTGGGTTGCTTGAGCACGTCTGTGTACTCCTTGGCCTGGGTAAGGAAATCGCTGCGGCCGGGCTGGAGGTCGAGCACCACGTACACGCCGGCCTGCTGGGCTGCTGCGGCCCAGGCCATGATGGTGTCTGCGTCAGCCTCGCGCGAGTAATCACCGTTGTCCGTGGGCGTGGCCGAGGCCACTGTGGCGATAATCTCTAGCGTTGGATACACCGGCTGCGCGGACAGCGGCTGGTAGGCGCTGGCTTGCTGCTTGGCGCGCGCCAGGGAAGCGGGCAAATCCTGCTCGCCTAAGATACCCAGTGCCGGCTCGTTTGGAGACCCGTACAACGCAATAAAGCGGTACGTGCCCGTAAGCGTACGTCCACCCCCCGGAAAAGTAAAGGGCTTTTGTAACGGTTTTTGGCGGCGGGGCAAACTTGCCGATGTATGTATCGCTGGCGGCGGGGGCGCTGGCCGCAAAAGCCATCCCGTGCCGGCGCCGCCCAGCAGGCAGAGCAGCACAGCTACCCATACCCACCAGTGTGTCCGCCTCGCAATTTCGATCCTCATACAACCCGCATAGCTCCTCTAGTCAATATATAGTTATGGTTACTTACGTGTATATGTCAATAATATTCGTAACTATTGCGTTAATATGCTATAATATAGTCCGTGAAGAACCGGCGCTCGTTCATCGTTGAAGCGACTGGCCGCATACCTGTAGGCGCCCGCCAAAGTGTGCGGGCCGATTTTTTAGAGGGCCGCGACGCCGCCGAAAGGGGTGATACACAGAAACAGAACTGGTTCGCAGGTCGCTTAGGGCGCTTTGCGCGCCAGCATAGTTACCAAGCTGTAGGAGGATTTTGTTTTGCGGCCCTTAACGCCCATTATGCCATGCGCCACGGATCTGGAGTTGTGGCTGCTGAGGCAGTATATGACGGCCTCTACGGATGCGTTAACAGCATGGTGGCGTACACTCACGCGTATTTGGCGCAAGCGGTGCGCGCCACCCCACCAGTAGCTCTGACGCCGGCAGAAGCTTCGCCGACCTCTGTAACCCCAGCATATAACCGGACGGCCACAAAACTTGAAGCGTTTTCTGTTATGGGCGGCCAGCTTGCATTTATGGCCACGGTGGCAGCCCCATCGCTCATAAATGCTATCCCAAATGTGGCCAATCTCGCCTATCACGCATATAGTGTGTTATAATGATACCGCTAGAAACGCGCTGCTACATTAACAGTTCTAGATCATATTAACGAAGTCGCTTGAGGAGCAGCTAACTGGACGAGCATAGCCGCCAGCTTACCTCGGGGCAAGAAAGAGGATAAGCCACTAATGGCAAACAAATTATTTGTCGGCTCGCTGAGCTACAGTGTTACCGACGACCAACTGAATGACGCGTTTGCGCCGTTTGGTACCGTCGTATCGGCCAAAGTCATCATGGACCGCGAAACCGGCCGCAGTAAAGGCTTCGGCTTTGTAGAAATGAGCACCGACGAAGAAGCTCAAGCTGCTATCAAGGGCCTTGACGGCAAGGAAATCGGCGGCCGCGCCGTAGCCGTCAGCGAAGCCCGCCCGCAGGAAAACCGCGAACGCCGCCCATACAACGGCGGTGGTGACCGTGGTGGCCGCGACAACTTCGGCGGCGGCAACCGCTACTAAGCGGAAGCTGAAGCCGAGCGCAAAAAGGCGCCCCTAACCGGGCGTCTTTTTTCATGCCTTCAGGCGGCGTCCAGCAAAGCCTGGCACAATCGGCCTTAAGGACACCTAACGAAAGGACGCTTGTGAACGTATTTAGCCGCGGAGTCCGGAACGCCTTCCGGAACGGCATCCGCACGGTCGCCATTGTGGGCATGCTAGGGCTCAGCATTGGGCTGGCGCTGGCCATGCTGCTGGCCAACCAGGCCATTGGCCAAAAAATAAAGAAGGTGCAGCAGAACATCGGCAACACCATTACGGTGGCGCCGGTGGGCATCCGCGGCTTCCAAGGGGGCGGCACACCGCTCACCAGTAGCCAGGTTGAGGCGCTCAAGGGAATCGCCCATGTCACCACCATAGACGAGACGCTCACCGACCGCATCACCAGCAGCGACTCCAGCCTGACGTCGGCCATCGACGCCGGCAGCTTCGGCAACCGCCAGTTCCGGATTGAGCGCGACATGAACCCGGACGGCAGCAGTGACAGCGGTAGCACAGACACCGCCCGGCCGGCATTTACGCCGCCCATCACCGTGGTGGGCACCACCAACCCGGGCACGGCGGCCACGTCGCTCACCGGCGGCACGGCCACACTAACCGACGGCGCCCTCTTTGACGGCACCAAAGACGCGGCCGTAGCAGTGGTGGGCAGGGACTTGGCCAGCAAAAACTCGCTCAAGGTAGGCTCCACCTTTACCGCCTACAGCACCACGTTTACGGTGGTGGGCATTGTGGACTCTGGCAGCACCTTTAGCAATAATGTCGTGGCCATGCCGCTGTCCACCTTGCAGCGGCTCAGCAGCCAATCCGGCGATGTTACCGCGGCCACTGTGCACATCGACTCGGCTGTTAACTTAGACGCTGCGACCACCGCGGTTAAAAACAAGCTCGGCAGCTCCGCGGACGTCACCAACGACGCCGACAACGCCAAAACCACGCTCAGCTCGCTGGACAACATCCGCAATGTGTCGCTGTTTAGCCTGTTTGGGGCGGCCGGGGCGGCAGCGGTGATCATCTTACTCACCATGGTAATGATTGTGCGCGAGCGCCGGCGCGAAATCGGCGTGCTCAAGGCCATTGGCGGCTCCAACCTGCGCGTCATGCTGCAGTTCACGGTGGAGGCGCTGACGCTTACCGTGCTGGCGGCAGCGGCCGGGATTATCATCGGCAGCCTGGCAGCCACGCCGGTCACCAAAATGCTGGCCAACAACAGCAATTCCGACACCAGCACCACAGTGGTGGGGCCAGGCGGCGGCCAAGTGTCTATCAACACCTCCGGGGGCATGCGCATGCGCGGCTTTGCCGGCGGGCCGGGCGGGTTCCGCGCCCGCTTCCAAAACAACTCGGCCGTGCAGGGCGTTAAAAACCTGAAGGCCAACGTGGACGCCAGCATCTTGCTCTACGGCTTCGGCGGCGCCCTCCTAATTGCGGCCATTGGCAGCACCGCGGCCGCCGGGTTAATTGCCAAGGTCCGTCCGGCAGAAGTAATGAGGGTAGAATAATGTTAGAGGTCAAACAACTCACGCGCACATTTAAGAGCGGCGACATGGCTGTGACCGCGGTCAACGACATCTCGTTCACGGTGGACGATGGCAAATTTGCCAGCATCATCGGGCGCAGCGGCAGCGGCAAATCCACGCTGCTCAGCCTGCTGGGCGGGCTAGACAAGCCCACCGGCGGCGACATCACCGTAGACGGCAAAAGCCTGGCGCGGCTGCACGACCACGCGCTCATCGCCTACCGCTGTAAAACGATTGGCTTTGTCTTCCAAAGCTACAACCTGATCCCCAACCTGAGCGCCATAGAGAACGTCATGCTGCCCATGGAATTTGCCGGGCTTGCCCCCAACGAACGCCAAGCCCGCGCCATCCATCTGCTGGAGCAAGTTGGCCTGGAGGGGGACAAGCAGCGGCGCAAACCCGGCCGCTTAAGCGGCGGCGAGCAGCAACGCGTGGCCATTGCCCGGGCGCTGGCCAACAAGCCCAAGCTCATCCTGGCGGACGAGCCCACCGGCAACCTGGACGAACAAACTGGCAAGATGATCTTCCAGCTTTTGCATTCCTTAAGCCGCTCCGAAAACACCACCATCATAGCGGTCACGCACGACCTCAGCATCGCCGGAAAGACCGATGTGACCTTCCGCTTGCAAGACGGCAAACTCGTTAGCTAGGGCTAGCTTTTGTGGTCGTCTTCGTGAGTGTGGGTTGCAGCGTGGTGGCTGCTGCCAGCCGCCGCTTCCTTACCGGTAAAGTGGTCGCGGATCTGGAACAAGAAATACGCGCCCACCACGGCGCCGATTGCCGCACTCAAAAAGCCGCCAAACCCGCCGCCCACGCCGGCAAACAGGCGCAAAATAGCGTAGGCCGCGTTTAGCAGCGCCGCGTAGTACAAAAGGTTCCAGCCAGTCTTGTACCCCTTGCGCAACTTGGGTGAGGCAGACAGCATAATGAGCGCCGCCATGGCCGTTACAACAAACGACAGCCAGTAGAACAGCCCCAAGTGGACCGCGGTTGCCGGGCCGCCAAGGTAAGCAATGTGGTCGGCGTTATATATCACCTGGTTGAGGTAGTGCCCCAGGTGCCAGAGCGTCCAGGCGCCCCAAATCTCTACAATGCCTAAGGCCAGCGCAATCGCCCAGGCCGCGTCGGCAATCGCCTTGCGCACATCTTTAGGTAAAGCCACCGGCGCCTTCGTGTTCAGCCACACATTCAGTTGCGCTTCCAGTTTGTCCAGCGTGCCCATCGTATTTCTCCTGTTAGTTATGAGCTAAGCATATGCCTGCGGCGCGGCGCTTGCAAGAACAGTTTCTGTTTGGGCGCCCGCCAGGATATACTGGGCGCTATGCCTTTCTTCCACAGTGCCCAAAACAGGGAACGGATGCGCCGGTACGACGTATGGACGGAGCGCACCTGGGCAGCACTGTCTGACGAAACCATCCGCCAGGCGCTCGGCGACCTCGGCACCGGCCTTTTGCCTGTGCACCGCAGCTTATTTTTGCCAGATGTCCGCCACGGCGAGGTGCGCGTGCCGCGTAGGTACCTGCGCACCGACGGTGCCGCGCTGCTGCCTCGTTTATCCGAAGATGGTGTGCTCGTACCGCACGATACGCTCCTGCAGCCCACACCCACGCGCCGCCAAAAGATAACCCAAGCCCTGGCGGCCGGTGGGAAGAAGCCGCCCACGGAGAAACATCTGGGCACGCTCGTCCGATCAACGCTTGCAGGGCGCGACAATCCAACAAAACACATAATCATCAACCCCGGACCAGGCTCCGCCAGTGCCCAGGTAGACCACCTGCGTACGGATATAACACCGCGCGCCGTACTGGACACCAGGCCGGTGGTCACCCTCTCGCCGGAAATGCCCACAGCCGAGCCTTGGATAGATGCAGCAACTGGCGTCCACGAGCTCACCCACGTCCTGGACGCCAACCGCCGTGCATCCACACCTCACTCTAGCGACCCATACTACAAACCGTTTACTGAGGTGCGAGGTTATCTGGCAGCCAGCATTGTCCTGGACGCCGCTGTAAAAAAAGGTAGGCTGAGCCTTGAAGACGCGTTGGCGGACGAGGTGACATGGAGCGTAGAGCAGGTAGCTGCCGAATATAGCGTGTCAGCCGGGCTCGTGCATAGCGATTCCTTCACCCAAGACCAGATGCCAGATGACCTTGCCTGCGACCTCGTCCTTCTGGGCACTATACGTCTGTAAATCTCGGCAACCGCCAGCTCCACCGGCAAGAAGAATGGTGCCGCCTAAAATTTCTCGCGGATATGGCTAAAGCTAAAGTCCCAGTTAGCGTCCGACTTTTTGTGCGGGTTAAAGATGTTTTCCGGGTCAAAAATGTGCTTCACCTCTTTGAAGTAGCCCAGCACCTCGGCGCCAAATTGGTCTTTGAGCCACGGGCCGCGGATGAGGCCGTCGTTGTGCTCGCCGCTTAAGGTGCCCTTGTAGTGCAGCACTAGCTCGTCCACCTCTTTCATGGCCGGCAGCAGCTTGGCGCGCTCGCTTTTTTCCTCAATTTTCATGAGCGGGATAATGTGGAAGTTGCCGTCGCCCATGTGCCCGGCGATCGTGGCCAGCAACTTGTACTTTTTGATGATTTTGCGGATCTTAGGCAAAAATTCGGTGAGGTAGGGCGGGTTGACCACCAGGTCGTCAATAAACGGCGCGGTGTGCTTGTCCTTCACCTTGGAACGCAGTAGGTTGAAGCTTTGGCGGCGCATTAGCCAGAACTTTTCGCTGGACGCCTCGGTGGGGTCTTCCTCTTGGCCGTTAATTTCGTAGCGCACGCGGTTGGTGCCCAGGTCTTTGTGCAGGGCGCGGATTTTTTGCCGCACCTCGTCTTCGGTGTGGCCGTTAAATTCCACCATTAAAATGAGCTTGGGGATGCCGCGCAGCAGTTGCAAGCCGTCTGGGATCAGGCTAAAGAGCAGGTGGATGAAGCGCTTCACACCCAGCATCTTCAAAAAGCTCGGCAAAAAGCGGATGGAGAGCCACAGCGTGGCGTCGTCAAAACTCTCGAACGTCGCCGGCTTGTGCGACAGCACTTTGGGGATGATTTCGCCCAGGCGGTCAATGTCTTTCAAAAACACCACCAGCAGGCCGGAGTGCGGCCGGTGCGGCACCAGCCGGAACTTAATGTCTGTGGTAAACCCGAGCGTGCCCTGGCTGCCCACAATCAGTTTTTCCAGGTTAAAAATGCCCGTGGAGCGGTCCCAGACGTCCCACAAGTTTTAGCCCATGGAGTTTTTGGTGACCTGGGGCTTGGCGGCCTTGATTTTGTCGTAGTGCTTTTCGCACAGCTCAAACAACTTCTTATATATGTGGCCTTCGTAAGTGTTTTGGCCCATTTTGGCCACCAGCTCGCGGCGGTTTAGGGGCTTCACGGTGTATTCGTTGCCGTCGGCAAAGACCACTTTTAATTCCTGTACAAAATTCTCGGTTTTGCCGTACTCCAGCGATTTTTCGCCGCCGGAGTTGTTGTTGACCATGCCGCCGATGGTGCACAAATCGCGCGACGCCGGGTAGCTGGGCATGAGCGCGCCGTGCCGTAGCGTGGCTTTTTCAAAATCGCGGTAGAAGACGCCGGGCTGGGCGTGCGCCTGAGTGGCGCTCACTTTTTCGATTTTGGTAAAGTGCTTGTTGAAGTCCACGATAATGCCGTCGTTGACCGCACCGCCAGACATGTCTGTGCCGGCCGAGCGCGCCGTCAGCGACAGCCCCGGCAGCTTTTTCTTGTTGGCGGCCACCATTTTGACGAGCGTTTGCACGTCGGAGCTGTCTTTGGGCATGGCCACCAGCTGCGGCACGAGCTCAAACAGGGACGCGTCGTGGCTGTAGAGCGCCTTGGTTTCGGCGCTGTCGTCCAGCTCGCCATTAAAGCCCACCGTGGCCAGTTGTTGTTTAAAATTATCCATGACCTAAGCTTAAGGGTTTTGCGGGTGGTTGCGCAAGGCCAGCATCGCCTTTCTTATATATAGCAGATGAGCCGCTGAAATGGCGGCTCATCTAAGAGTGTACGTGGAGGCGCCTAGGCGAACAGCGGGGTGACCACGCGCCGCGAGTACGAATTTTCCAGCTGGTGCCAGGCGGTGTCGTCCAGGCGCAGGGTGCCGTCTTCGGCGGGGGAGGCGTGCTCCACGGCGGCCAAAATGGCGCTCAGCTCGCTGGGGCCGCTCAAATGCAGCAAGCCCATGGCCGGCGTACCGATGGTGAGGACGGCGCTGACGTCGTCCGGCGAGGCGTTGGTGGACGCCATAATTTCTTTGAGCATTGCCCGGACTTCGTTAACTTGTACGCGTTTCATACGGCCTCCCACGGCTTATGTTGTATGTTCTACATGTTCAGTATTTATCTTCGGAACATAATATGCTAAATTGTTCATCATGGCGGACAACAACGACACCACTCTGCGGCGGCTTAAGTCGCTCAACCTCAGTAGCGACGAGGCCCGCATTTATTTGGAACTCTTGAAAGGCCCGGCCACCCACTTAAAACTGGCCCGCTCCACAGGCATTAACCGCAGCAAAGTGTACCGCGTGGCCGAGCAGCTGGAGCGCCGCAGCCTGGTTAACGTGCGTAGCGACGACCGCGGCACCTTCCTGATCGCCTCCGACCCAGCCACGCTGGAAGTCGAACTCGTCACCGAAGAAGAAAACATCAAGAGCAAGCGCGCCGCATTTGAGACGCTGCTGCCCATGCTGCAACTCATTAAAAATAACGACGTCAGCAGCTTTATAGTCCACACCTACGAAGGCGAAGAGGGCTTCAAGCAAATGATGTGGCACGAGCTCAAAACCAAGGAAGAAAATCTGATGTTTGGCCGCGGCTCGCTAAACGATATCATCGAAAACAAGCGCTGGATCGCCCAGCAGCGCGAGCGCATGATCCAGGCCAACTACAAAGTGCGCGAGCTGATCAACCCCGGCGAAACCAAAGAAATCTTCACCGTGGACTCACACTACCAGTACCGCGAAATTCCGCGCGACGTGCTGCCGCTAGACAACCAAATGGTCACTTACAACGACACCGTGGCCATCTACCATTGGCGCCACCAGCAAAAAGTGGGCATCGAAATCGTCAATGTCTCGTTTGCCGAGACGGTGCGGTCGATGTTTAACCATTACTGGGACGTTGCAGGCGAGGCTACGCCTTAATCTCCTCGAGCGCAGTATGCAGTTTTTGCATAGCCGCAGCAAAGGTATCTGGATCACGAACCAGCCCAACGCGGAGATATTTTTCACCGGCCATCTTATCGCTCCAGAAAAAGTGGTAGCCTGGCAGTAAAAATACGCCGTACGTGCCAATTTTTTCAGCGAGCTCTGTTGCTGATAGGCTTGTGTTAATGCGCAGCCACGAGACACTACAAAACGGCTTCTCGACATGCTCCAAGAAACTACCCTCGATAGCCTTATAGAGCGCCCGGCGGTTTTCGGCAACAACCGACCGCACAGCCTGCAATTTATCACTCTTAGAGAGCGTAATAAATTTAGTGAGCAATTCCACTACGAAAGGTGAGTGGTGGTAAATAAAGTCTGTATAAATATCATAGACCTCGGGAAACAATGAGTCTTTCACGGCCAGTACAGAAACTTTTAGCTCTTTAGTCGGCCAGGTCTTGCCGGTATCCTCGACTACCATATAATCAATGCCGCTTTCCTGCAAGAGCCGGTGTTCGTCAAAAATATCAGCATCTTCCTTGTAGACGCGGAATGAGGTGTCGAGGATAAGAAGCTTGTTGTGTTGCTTGCAGTATTCAACGAGCTTACCAAAATGAGCCTCATCGAGGGCTGTGCCTGTAGGGTTGTTGGGCGTCACTAAGCAGATAGCCTTACTGCGTAGCGTGTGTAGGAACTCGTCGAATACTTCAGGCGTTTCCTCGAGGTATGATTCCGGGAATGCCTCCAGCTTAACCTTGTGTCTCTTAAACATGTTGGCAAGGTTGTCAAAACACGGCTCAATAAGCGCCAAATCGAGGTTCGCTAAACGCAAATAGTTAGCGACTAGTTCCAAGCTCATGCTGGCGCTGGGCAAAAATAGATACCGCACGCTGTTGTGGTCAATCGTCTGGCGGGTAAGGCCATAAAACGCCTTAAGATATTCGCTTTCTAGCTCTTGCTGCCTTTCACGCTCAGTTTCGTGAAAAAGTCTGGGGAGCGAATCGGCAATCGGCTGCTCGGCGGCCGTGAGGCGACGGTGCGCGTGTCCGTCAGTCAAATTATACGTTTCGGGAAGGTGGAGGATTTCCAGTTGGGTTAGGTCTTTTTCCATCGCACTATTTTACCACCCTATGCAAGTATATCTAATAATTAGTTAATCTATTATCATTGTACTCCCTGTTGGCAAGATGGTTTCTGTAAAAATTTCGTTGTTTTTTTGGCTCTACTAGTTGGCCGCGTCGTCGCGGTGCAGCCACATGGTGACTTCGCCGTCTTTGGGCTGCGGCGGGGTGGGCTCAGAGGCTTTTGGGGCATCTGGGTCGGGCTCCGGAACCCATGGTTTGACGGGCCCGTGCGGTGGTTCGGGCAGTGGAGCGGGAGCTGGGGTGGGCGGCGGGGGCGTACCGTCCTCGGGCGGCTGCCAGGGGGTGACGTGCTGCGGCAGGTCCAGGATTATGGGGGCAGGCGCTGGGGCGGGCGGCGGTGCGGGCACGGACAGCGGTGCCGGGGTCTCGGCCATCTGTCGGGCGGGCGCAGGCGTGCCGTCCATATCGAGCGTCAAAATAACTGGGTAATGGTCAGAAATGGCGTCGGTAAGGTCATTTTTAACGACTTCATAGCCGCGGATGAACGGCACCAGGTCCGGCGACACAAACATGTAGTCCACGCGCACTGGCACTTCATGGTCTTTGTCGGTGTTGTAGGCGCTCGGCACGGTGGTGGCGAAATTGCCGGCGGCGGCCGCGGCGTCCACAAAACCGGCTTGCAACAGGCGGTCTACCACGCGGAATTCCAGGGCGTTGGCGCCATATTTGCTAATGCCCTTGGCTTGCAGCTGCGTAAGCAGCTCTGGCGGGTAGTTGTCTTGGCGGCTCAGGCTGTTAAAATCGCCGGTGATGATGGTGGGCGCGCCGGGCTTGAGCGCAGCCAGCAAACGGCCAACCTCTTTCTCGCGCGAGGCCTCCTGCCAGGGGTCGAGGTGCAGGTTCACCACCGTAACTGGCTTGCCGCCGAGCTGCAGCTGCGTTTCTAGCGCGGCATGCCAGAACGCCTCGGCGTGCAGCGTCTTGCCGGTGATGGCGTGCTTGCTGATGGTGGCCAGCTTAAACTCAGTGTTGCTGTTGCCAAAGGCCGAGGCCGCAAACAGCACTTTGTCGGTAAAGTCTTTGAGGCGGGCGTTGTCGCCGTCTTGCCAGCCGTTGACCTCCTGGAAACAGACCACGTCCAGCTGCGCGCCGCGCACAAATTCCACTAGCCGGTTATACGACCCGCCGGCACCCTCAAACAGGTTATACGTAGCGATACGCACAGTCATAGCATAACTGTAGCACATCGTCGGGCCTGTGCGGCTGTGGTGCTAGCCCAGGCGTTGCGGCTGACGCCAGAATAGCGTTTAATATGGTAATGAATATCAACCGGGGCGTGCAAAAAATCGACTCCTGGCAACAGCGCCACCGCAGCATCGCGTTTATATACGCCGTCATTAAAAAATACGGCGAAGACAACGGCGGCTACCAGGCGGCGCTGCTCACGTACTACGGCTTTTTGTCCCTGTTTCCACTGCTATTGGTGGTGGTGACGGTGCTGCAGCTGTGGTTCCGCGGCGACCCCACGGTGCAGCAAGAAGTTAGCACCAGCGTGGGGCACTTCTTCCCGCTGCTGGGCCAGCAACTCCAGCGGCAGATCCATGGGCTGCGCAGTGCGGGCGTGGGGTTGGCGGTGGGGCTGCTCATTACTGCGTACGGGGCGCGGGGCGCGGCTGACGCCTTCCGCTTTGCGCTCGATAATATGTGGCAGGTGCCGCGGCACAAACGCGCGGGATTCCCCAAGAACATTGTGCGGTCGCTGGCCATTTTGGCGGCCGGACTGGCCGGGTTTGCGGCCACGGCGGCAGTGTCGGCGTTTACCGCGGCGCTGGGGCACTCGGTGTGGACAAAGGTGCTGGCCAACGTGCTGGGTTTTTTCATCCTGACGTTTGTGCTGGGGTATGCTTACCGTATTGCCACCAGCGGACGCATCCGTTACCGGTTTATGCTGCTGGGGGCAGGGATTGCGGCGTTTATTATGCAGCTGCTGCTGAGCTTTGGCGGTCTGCTGTTGTCTCATGAATTACAACGTTTGGATGGGGTCTACGGCACCTTCGCCGTAGTTTTGGGGTTATTTTTCTGGATGTACCTGCTAGCGCAAGTGGTCATCTACGCAGCCGAGATCGACACCGTGCGCCACTTTGGCCTCTGGCCCCGCTCGCTCAGTGGCCGTTTGCGCACCGAGGCAGACAAGCACGCCTACAAACTCTACGCCCAAAGCGAAAAATACATCGAAAAAGAGACGATTAGCGTCAGTTTTAAGTGAGCATGCCGAGCCGCGACGAAATACTGGCAGAACAAAACCGGCTGGAAGTCACTGCCTGCCATGGCGAGGTAACGGCTTTCTGGCTGTCTAGGCAGGGTGCCGAGGCGCAATGGAATGGCTCACTGCACTACATTGATCCACATATCGTCACCGTTGGCAGCTGGATGCTGGCCGATTGCCTGAGCGAGCAAGGCTCATCTAAAAGGGATTGGT
This sequence comes from Saccharimonadales bacterium (SeqCode), assembly GCA_035479375.1. Lineage (GTDB taxonomy): Bacteria > Patescibacteriota > Saccharimonadia > Saccharimonadales > UBA4665 > PMNU01. Next base: position 58,565 of record DATIIT010000013.1, read on the forward strand.
CATACGGGCGCGCGGCCATGCATTGGCCGTTTAGAAGCGTACACCTTGCATGGGCCGAGGGCCAGCCAATTACCGGCCAACACCTGGCGGATGCCCACCAAGACCTGGAGCGCGCCGTGCGGCACGGGTTGCGGCTGATCGCCAACCCGAATATTAGCGACGCCGTGACATACCTTGGCGGAGCGGTTTTCATGGGATTAGCGGCACGCGCCCAGAACACGGGCACGCTTATTTTGCCAGCGGCGCCGGCTTTTGCAAACGGCATTCTAGGATACGAGAGCACCTACGGCGTCGTCGCAGCCGGCGAGGAGACACATCTGTTGAGGATCCTCTCCCGCGCCCGCGACCTAGGCAACCAGCCGCAAATTGATTTAGATACGTACGCGGTTAACGCCCTATGTGACACCCCGCCATATTTAGAGAGGTACACACGGGAGTTGGAGCCGTTGACGCGGTCCCACCGGGCGAGAGGCGCACTCAAGATTATCGCCCGGCAGATGGTCGCAGAATACGAAGGGCGGCTGGGCAGTGACGGCGAAGCATTGCTGGCGGAGGCCGGAGCGCAGACCGCGCTGGCCATCACAGAAGCGTTCCGCTTTGCCGCAGAATACACGCCCCAGCCGGATTCATGAGATTTTAATCTTCTGTCCACAAGCCGCCATATCCGTTACTGAAGTGGGCGCCTACAACTTTTTCTGCAATATTTTTTACAGCAAACCCGCAGCATTTTGCTATTGCCGGATCCTAGGCACCCCGTGCTATGATGCGCGTGGAAGACTTATGAGGGGGAACCATGAAAGACTGGCGTATTGCTGTAGTTGGCCGCAAAACTAAAAAAAGCTCCTGGTACGATTGGAAGCAGCGCTTGCTGGCGTTGCTGTTGTTTATCACCATGGTGGCGGGCGTGTTTATCCCGCCGGCATCGGCCTATGCCGCACAGCATGCCGACTCGGTTCCCGCTACTTCGCCGGCCAACGGCGGGGCCGCGCACACCACCACCGCGCCGCCAGACACCAAAACCAAGATGAAGACGGCGTATGCCAGCGCGCTCGGCACGGGCAAATCACCGTTTACGGCGGCGGCCGACGCCCATGCCACCGGGCTGCTGGGCAATCTTGGCAAAAGCGTGGCAAGCGTCGCCGGGGATCCCCTCAATACCCCGCCGGGAGCCACGGCCGTAACCCCGCACGAACTTACAGACAAGCGCACCGCCACCAGCACCGTGATGCAGAACGCCGACGGCACCTTCACCCAGAAAAACTACTTCACGCCGCAGTTCTACCAGAAGGGCAGCGCGTGGCAAAAGATCGACTCAAGCTTGGTGGAAGACAAAAACGCCAGTGACTCCGGCAACGTGGCGGGCAAGGTGCTTGGCCAAGCCGAGTCGCTGCTGTCTTCGGCCACTACTTTTACGGTCAAAGATAACGATTGGCAAGCCCGCTTCGCCCCCAGCGACTTCGCTAAAGGCATGGTCCGCGTCCAAAAAGGCACCAGCCAAGTAGGCTTCAGCCCGGTGGGCGCCAAAAAGGTTGCGCCGGTGATCACCACGGACAGCACCGGCAAACAAACCGTGCACTACTACGACCTCTGGCCGGGCGTCAACGTGGAATACACCGTATACTCCGACCAAGTCAAAGAAAACATTATTTTGAAGTCTAAGGACGCCACCAACCAGGTTGCGTTCCAAATTTTGGGCGCCACGCTGCAGGGCCAGGCGGGGAACGGCGCGGCGGCACCGGCCTTTGGCATCCATGGTGCGCTCAACGACGAGTTTTCTATCTCGCCGGCCAACCTTATCCTGGAAAACTTTGGGTACGTGAGCGATGCGTCAGTGCTCAAGCAAACCTACAGTAGCGGCCAGCTAACGGTTTCGGTAGACAAAGCCTACTTGCAAAAACTGCCCGCCAAAGCCTTCCCGGCGGTCATTGACCCGGGCGTAGACCACAGCACCTTTGGCAACCGCGGCGGCGGCAACTTTGTATCGTTTAAGACCGATGGCACTATTTGCTACTCCAACGTCTGCAACCTGTACGCCGGCGCGCTGTACGACAGCAACAACTACTTGCAGTACTGGCGCGGGGCATACTTTGCGCCGTACGACCGCTTCCGCAACAGCAGCTTTAAGCTGACGCACGCCAACTTGCACCTCTACCAGCGCAACAACGCCGGCTTCTGGACCGGTACGTACGACACGCACAACTTCCAAGTTGGCCACGCCACCTGCCTCAACAACTTCAACTGCGTGGACGGCGTGTGGGACAGCGCCAACTTTGGCATGGTGGGCGACGTGGACGTCACTAACGTCTACCAAAACGCCATTAACGGCGGTGACTTTGGCGCCTGGCTCATGGTAATGGGCGAGGATGGCACCACGTCGTCCTTCAAAAACTTTGACCCGGACAACAGCTACGTAGACTTCAGCTACGCCGATGTGCCCGCCACGCCTAGCTTCAGCATCCCGGCCGACGGCCAGACGTTTGTTGACCCGTCGGTAGCCGTGCGGATTAACGGCTTCAACAACCCCAACAGCAGCACCCCGCTACAATACGAAATGATGATCAGCAGCGGCCCCGGCGGCGTAGGCACGGTGATTGACTCCGGCCTGCAAACCAGCACTATGTGGTCGGTGCCGGACGGCATTTTGCAAGATGGCTCCACCTACTACATCCGGGCGCGCAGCTATGACCCGGCGGGCGGCGGCGGGTACAGCCCGTGGTCTGGCTCGATCTCCTTCAAGATTGATGCCCGCACCGGCAAAGACAAGACCCAAACGTACGACACGCTTGGCCCGGTGAGCGCCGACCTGGCCACCGGCAACCTGAGCACCAGCGACAGCAGTCACAGCTCGGCGGCGCTGGGCGGCTCGTTGGGTGTCAGCCTGGATTACAACTCGCCACTGCGCTCGCGGCCCGGGCTAACCGCACAATACTGGAACGTGCCCGCCAACTACGCCGGCGGCCAGCCCACCGGCGCGCCCGCAGTGCAGCGTACGGACCAAAACATCGACTTTGACTGGTCCACCGGCTCGCCAGCCAACAACGTCATCGCCAACAACTGGTTCTACGGGCTGTGGACAGGCTACTTTACGGCACCGGCCACCGGCACGTACTACTTTGGCGGCAATAACGACGACCTGCTGGTAGTGGCCGTGAACGGGCAAACGCTCTACAACAACGGCGGCTGCTACACCGGCGTGTGCTACGGCAGCTCCATCAACCTCACGGCCGGGCAGGTGGTGCCCATCCGCGTAGACTACGAGCAAGCCACCGGCCCAGATTACGCCCACCTGTACGTCAAGGGCGCGGTAAATGAGCAAGTGGTGCCCCAATCCTGGCTGCAAACCGGCGTCCGCCCGGTAAACCAAGACCACGGCCTGGTAGGCAAGTACTACACCGACGATGGCTCGCACAACTTTGCCTCCACCGGTAACACGCTGTTCATGCAGCGCACCGACCCGTTCATCAGCTTTGACTGGGGCGGCGGCTCGCCTGTGCCTGGCGGCCCGGTAGACAACTTTATGGCGCGCTGGAGCGGCTACATCACCGTGCCAGCCACCGGCACGTACAATTTTGGCGCGTGGAGCGATGACGGCTCGCGCATCACCATGCACCTCGGCACTACCGACACCGAAGTGTACAACAACTGGAGCGACCACGGCGTGCAAGATGTGCTTGGCCAAGATGTTTCGCTCACCGCCAACACGCCGGTCTTCGTCACCGTGGACTACTACGAGCACGGCGGCGGCGCCAGCATGGCCTTTAAGACGCGCTTCAACGGCGGGGCAGAGCAGATTGTGCCCAGCGACTGGCTGAGCCCCAAGGCGCAAGTGGTGCCGAATGGCTGGAATCTGGGCATTGACCCAGACGGGGCAGTGAATTACGACCACCTTAAGGCCAACCAAAACAGCGTGGTGCTCACTGACTCCAGCGGCGACACGCACGAGTACTCTTGGACCGGCAGCGGCTACAAACCACCAGTAAATGAAGATGGCCAGCTCACCCGCAACGCCGACGGCACCTTCACCATGCAAGACGTGGATGGCCGCACCTACGTGTTTAGCGCCGACGGCCTGCTCACCTCTGTTACCAGCCCCACGGATGACCGCCACCCGGCCGCGCTCAAATACACCTACGCCAGCGGTGCAGGCGGCGGCCCGGCGCACATCACCCAGATTGCCGACGGCGTTACCGCCAGCCGCAACGCCAACGTCTACTACAGCGGCGACACGCACTGCGGCAGCGCGCCCACCGGCTACTCGGCCGCGCCCGGCGGCATGCTGTGCGCCGTCATCACCAACGATGGCCGCGCCACCTACTTCTACTACGACGGCCACGGGCAGCTGGCGCGCATCGCCAAGCCCGGCAACGACTACACCGACTACGGCTACGAAGAGGTAGACAACAGCGCTGGCCAGGCCATTGGCTACCGCATGAACTCGCAGCGCGACTCGCTGGCTAACGACGCCGTGGCCGCGGGCATCCGCGCCAATGACGCCACCGTGCAAACGCAAATTTCCTACGATGCCCTCGGCCGCGTGGCTAGCGTGACCCAGCCAGCTGCCAACGCCGGCGACGTCCGCACCCAAAACACCGTTGAGTACCTGCCCGGCACCTCCGGCTACGTAAGTGGCAACCCGGCCACCGGCTACTTTGGCGCCACCCAAGAGCACGTCACCGGCGACACCGAGCCCAACGGCTTCACCCGCCGCGTAGAATACGACAACCTGTTCCGCACCACCAAAGACGTCAGCGTCACCAACCAGGCCATCGTCACCGCCTGGGATCCGCTGAAAGACCTAGAGCTGAGCACCACTGACCCCACCGGCCTCATGACCACCACCATCTACGACGATGACGACCGCGCCATCTCCCAGTACGGCCCGGCGCCCAGCAGCTGGTTTGCCGCGGACCGCACGCCGCTGGCCGCCAACGCTAGCCAAGTGCCGCGCACCGACACCGGCTACGACCAAAACATCGTAGGCCCGGCCGTAGCCTGGTACAACTACACCAACGCCAACGGCGGCGCCCTGGTAGGCGCGCCCAAATTGCACACCACCGGCTTTGACAACACCGGCGCCGTCCACCTCGGCCGCGACTTCCGCGTGGCCGGCAGCGTGCCCATCACGCCGGACACCGGCATGGACGGCTACGGCTTTAGCGCCACGGGCAAAATCCGCTTCCCGGGCACCGGCACCTACACCTTTAAGCTGTGGACCGATGACGGCGCGCGCCTGTTCATAGACGACCAACAGGTGCTGTCCAACTGGGGCACCACCACCGAAGGCATCGCCCAGAACATGATCAGCGGCACCTTCACGGCCACCGCGGGCAAACCCTACCGTTTCCGCTTCGACTACGGCCACAACGGCAACCCCGGCGGCCTGGAATTGTGGACAGCCGGCCCAGGCGTCAACGACGACTCCGGCCAAGGCCTCGGCACCAGCCACCCGTCGTTCCTGGTGCCAGATTACAGCCTGCAAACGAGCACCACCAACTACGACAGCACCATTGGCAACAGCGTCACCACCACCAACTACGGCAGCACGCCGGAGCTTGGCCTGGCGCAGAGCGTCAGCGCTGACCCTACGAGCCAAAACCTTACCAGCACCAGCACCTACGAGGCACCGGGCACCGGTTTCTTACGCCAAACCAGCACCACGCTGCCCGGTGGCAACACCACCAACTTCACGTACTACGGCGCCACAGAGACGCGTGACAACCCATGCACCACCGGCACCACCGAAGCCTACCAACAGGCCGGTATGCTCAAAACCAAGACCGAGCCCGACCCAGACGGCGCCGGCACCCAAACCGGCCGCATCACCGAGACCATCTATGACGACGCCGGCAAAATCGTAGCCACCCGGCTGAACAGCGACGCCTGGACCTGCAACACCTACGACCCCCGCGAGCGCGTCACCGAAACCGACGTCCCGGCCTTTAACGGCCAGGCCGCCCGCACCATCCAAAACGACTACGCCGTGGGCGGCAACCCACTAGAGACCACCACCTGGGACGGCAGCGGCTGGATCGTGGTCTGGACCGACCTCTTGGGCCGCACCACCAAATACCGCGACATCCACGACGACGAAACCGTCTCCACTTACGACACCCACGGCCACCTGACGCAGCGCGTCAGCCCGTTGGGCACAGAAGCGTTCGTGTACGACCAATACGACCGCCTCACCGACCAACAGCTGGACGGCGCCACCTACGCCCACATCACCTACAACAGCTACAGCCAAATAGACAACGTCACGTACCCGGCCGCCGGCCAACTCAAAGTAACCCTGGCGCGCGACACCTTGGGCCGCACCAACAGCTACAGCTACACCTTGGGCAACGGCACCACCACGGTGGGCGACGCCGTCAACCGCACGCAGTCCAACCAAGTGCTCAATGACATCGTCACCAGTGGCACTAGCAGCCTGTGGTACACCTACGGCTACGACACCGCCGGGCGCATCACCACCGCCAACATCGGGCCGCACAGCTACAGTTACGGATACGGCACGCAAAACACCGGCACCTGTGGCACCGCCGGCAACATGAACGCCGCTTCCGGCAAAAACAGCAACCGCACCACGCAGACCATAGACGGCACCACCACCAATTACTGCTACGACTACGCCGACCGCCTGGTAACCAGCAGCGACCCAGCCAGTAACTACACCGAGTACGACCCGCACGGCAACATGACCTACATCGGCACCAACACCACGCCGCTGCGCCTGTGCTACGACAGCTCAGACCGCAACACGTGCCTGGTAAACTACGACAGCAACGGCACCGGCGCGGCCATGTACTACACCCGTGACGTGCAGGGGCGCATCATCTACCGCGAAAAAGACAACATCAGCGCCTGGAACTGGGCCCTGGCCGGCAACTACTGGTACGGCTACACCGGCAGCGGCGACACGCCGGACTTCGTCCGCGACGGCAACTGGAACGTGGTGGAAAAGACCCTGGAACTGGCCGGCGGGGTAGTGGTGACCATCAAGCCGGCGCAAACTGGCGCGGCACACGCTGTGTACTCGCTGCCCAACATCCACGGCGACACCTTGCTAACGGTTGACGCCGGTGGCGCCAACACCAGCACCGGCAACGGCCCGGCCAACAGCTTCACGTACGACCCGTTCGGTAGCGTCCTGCAAGGCAGCAGCCTGCCCAATAATACCGACGTGGGCTCCTTCGGCTGGGTAGGCGAGCACGAAAAGTTCACAGAAACCGCCCTGGCGCTCGCGCCAATCCAGATGGGCGCCCGGGTGTACTTGCCCACCTTGGGCCGGTTTACCAGCGTAGACCCACAACCCGGCGGCACACCGAACGCGTATGTTTATCCGCCGGATCCGATTAATGACTTTGACTTGAATGGGGAGTTTGGGTGGAAGAGCTTTGCTAATGTGATGAGTGTGGCATCAATCCTACCGGGTCCAGCTGGCATGATAGCGTCGGCTATATCAGCAGCATCTTATGCGGCGGCGGGTGATAAAAAGGACGCCGTGATTATGGCCGCAACCATCGCCGCGGCGGCGGTGGGTGCAGGCGCAGCGGTAAAAGCGGTTCAAAGCTACTCCAAGGCAGTGAAGGTGGTCAAATTGGCCAACGCTGGCGAAAAAGACCTGGGAACCGCCGGCCGCCTCACTTCACATATCGCCGGCCATATGTGGACTGCTAAAACACTCGGCACGACACGCGCCAGCGCTTCCGGCCTAAGCAGGTATCGCGCACCGGCTATAAAAAGTAGTGGAAAGTTAGTGTCTAATTTCGAGAGGTTCGTTGCCAAACCTACGAGTAGTCGGTTGCAAAAATACCCAAACAGGCATATAAATGGTCACCTAACCATAAAAGGATGGTGGTAATGAGAATAAAACCCTACCTCTTATCGGTCTCTTTCGACAATGAGATCCAGCGGCTTGATGCCCAGAGATGGGTGATCAGCGCCGACGTAGACATAGGCGACCTACTGACGCGTGACAAAGCAAACAGCATCGGAAATAAAATACGGCGGCGGCTACCAAAAAACGCTTCACTGACCGGTGAATTCCTATACGTCGTCTGCTCGCCAGCGTTTAAAGAGAACCCGCCAAAGGACTACGCCGAGTTCATAGACAGGACATACGTCCAACTGGAGTTTGACGAACATGACGCTACCCAGCATCTGGAGTCGCTCATAAACGACATCGGCGAAGTGACATTGGATGAGTTTACGCAAAAGATCCATCAGTTCTTAGAGACAGAGGAATGGGATTACATGGTCGGAAAGATAGAAGGCGGCGGTTGACGGCATCTGAACCAAAAATCCGCCCATACATCATACGAATAAGCGATCCAGAAAAATTTCAGGAGGATGGCGGGGCGCCGTTCGGTGCCTCTCCCAACCAACGCTGGGCAGCAGAGTATGAAGTCATCCTAGGGGATAAAAATGTTGCCGAAGAATATGAAACCCTCTATCAAATACACAAGTTTCGGGCAAGGCACACACTAAACAAGTTCACCAACCGCACAAATGGATCCCTGGGCGTGTCGTTCTTCTTTCTGGTCTGCTCGCCGGCATATGCAAAAGATCCGGTTGGCTCAAACCATAACAGAGAAGACGTAAAGAGAGCCCTGCTTCAAAATGAGTTCGACCAAGATGCCGCTACACAGTATCTAGACGGAAAAATTGCCTCCATTGGCGAACTAAGCCCAGATAAGCTAGGCGCGGCATTGAAAGAGTTCCTCGACACGACTGAATGGGAGGAGGAGTGACCACCCACCACACCAAACAACTCATGCGAGAATGGGATCCACTAGGTCTCATCACAGACCACGGCACGCCCCCAGATGAATATGACCGTGAAGCCTTTGAACTTCTACTATGGTTTGAAAAACAGCCGGCCGCGACCACTGACGAGGTTTGCAGCCACATTTCTGGGATTCTAGAAGATTGGGCGGGCCCGCTTTCTGAAGAAATGCGACAAGAGTGTTACGAAAAGGCCGGTGCGCTCCTACAGGCGCTGCAAGATGACGCCAAGGCCGATACGCACAAATAAAAGACTGCTTGAATTCCGAAGGAACCCGTTGTAGACTGCATCCGAACCCGAGCAGGATAACAGCAATGCACATAACATACGATAAATCCGTCGACGCCGCCTACATATGCGTAGACAACAAACCTGGTGGCGAAGTTGCAAACACCGTTTCTTGCGAAAACCTGCCGCCCGGCATAAATGGGGAGGTCAACCTAGACTTCGATAAAAGCGGGAAACTTTTAGGCATCGAGGTTCTCGGCGCGAGCCACATGTTGCCGGAAGATTTACTTAATAACTAAAGATTCCTGAGAAACTTACTGAATGAAAGACTTCATTCCTCCAGAAATTACCACACTTGCGGCACGGCACCGTGCAATCGTAACGGTTGTCGCCGAGCCTTACGACGTCGAAGACCTACCCGGCGCACGGTTGGCAGACATACACATTGCAGCCCCAAAAATAGCTATCGATGTCAGCCTCATAGTGAACACACGGCGTGGCCGGGCGTACGCAATTGACGCCATAAAACTCGATGGGGACGAATTTTTAGACCAGCATCCTGACATATTTTTAAGAATATTAGATGGCATACTCGCCGGGAACGTTCATCACAAGAAAAACTGGCTTGGCCACGAGAAAATGTATGTCACCGACGAGGACGGGGTCAAGTATCATCCCCGTTAGGTTGCTGATGACAGAATTGAATAGCGATAAATGAATAAAATACCCGCATATCTAGACAATCTAAAAAAGGAAATAAACTTCCAGATCGCCAGCAACGAGGAGCATTCCGCTGGAGACCATATAACGGTTTGTGATCTCACACTAACCAAAGACGGGCGGGCAATTGGGCTGCATTGTGTGCACACAATGCAGCCACCATGCTAGAGCCGGAGGTCATACAGCTTGAATTTTCGGGTGCGGGACTGCGCGAGCCCAGTCCCGCCCAAACAACGCAAGCCATCAGAGCAATCTTCACCGGGCAGTATACTATCACCAAAACCGCCCTCGGCGCCAAAAACCTAAAAATCCACTAAACCACACCCTTGCCATCCGTGCTAAAATAAAACCTAAGATATGTCGGAATATGTAGTAAATCAGCGCGCCGAACAAGAGCGGCTGGCGTCGCTTATGACCCCCAGCCACTGCGAACCACCAGAGATTTTAGCGGCAAACGGCGTGGAAGCGCTGTGGACAGGCTCAGTAAACCACTGGCCCGGGGTTGTTGAACTGGGGGGCGCCATGCTGGAACGGTGCAGTACGGACGAAGCGCGCACACTCGACACGCGGGCGTACGCGGCTAGCGTACTCGCCGCACCATTCGCAGGCGTCCATATGGCATGGGCAAGGGGCGACGAGTGCTCGAGTGAGCTCGTGAGCGACGCCCAGACAATGCTTGAGCCGGCCGTCCAGTTTGCGCGGCACGACAGCTCTGCAACGCGCACCTTCCTGGCGCGGGCGGTGTTCCACAGCCTATCGATGCGGGACGGTGGCACCGACCCCTTAATAATGCCGGGGGCAAGCGCGTGGGATGGCCACAATTCCTATATCTTCCACGACCGCCGGGGAGGGCGGTTTAGGGCTGCCGACATTGACGTCCTGGATCCCATAGACCGAACCTTGACACACCCAGAGCAGCCGGTGACTGTAGGGATGTTTGGTTTCACGTCCGAAGTACTATATAAATCAGGCTATAAGGCACGCGAGGCTGCGCGAAAGCGTAGCATCGACCACAAGACCCTCGCCGTTGAGTCGCTAACAATCATTGCGGACGCACTCCTCGCAGAATATGCAGGCACGGCAACAGGCGGGCAAATTCAGCTCCTCGACAGAGGCACAACAATGGCAAAAGGTAAAAACAGGGGCGCAGCACGTGCACCCATATCCAGGGGCGCCCCCAGGCCCACAAGCCAACAACGGCCGTGACCTATCCCGCTCCAGTTCGCAGAACTCAACCCTGCACCACGCCGGCGCAAGGCACTCGCGTACTGCGGCAACTTGCTTGTGGCCGAGCTAGACGGCGTCCGCCAGCCAGGCGCGCAACATGGCCATCCCTCCGAGCCCTAATTCCTGTATAATGCCAACCATGAGCACAACTAACAAAACAAAAGTATTAATCGTGGGCGGCGGCTTTGGCGGCGTAAAGGCGGCGCTGGAGCTAAGCGAGTGTGGCAACTGCGCCGTTACCTTAGTGAGCGACCACAGCCACTTCCGCTACTATCCCGGCCTATACAAAGCGGCCACCGGGGGCAAGCGCGCTGGGTCGCGCATCCGTTTGGGCACCATCTTGGGCGGCCGTAATGTGGAGTTTGTGCGCGCCAGCGTAAGCGCCCTGGACCGCGCCAAAAAAGAGATCACCACCTTCGACGGCAAAACCTACGGCTACGACATTTTGGTGGTCGCCCTGGGCAACGTCACTAATTACTTTGGCATCAAGGGGCTGCCAGAGTTTTCCTACGGCATAAAATCCACCGAGGAAGTGGAGCGCTTTAAGAAACACCTGCACGAGACCCTGGCCAAAACCGGCAAGCCAGACGAAAACTACGTCATTGTGGGCGGCGGCCCCACCGGCATTGAGCTGGCGGGCGCGCTGCCGGGCTACCTGGAAAGTGTCATGAAGCGCCACGGCATCACCGGCGTCAAGCCCAACATCCAGCTGGTGGAAGCGGCACCCGCGCTGTTGCCGCGCTCGCCCAAGTCTATTTCCGAGGCTGTGGCGCGCCGCCTGCAGCACTTGGGCATCGAGGTCATGGCCGGCACGGCCGTGGGCGGCCAAACCACCGACACCCTCATGGCCGGCACCACACCGCTCAAAACCAAGACCGTGGTCTGGACGGCCGGCGTCACCAACAACCCGTTCTTCAAGGACAATAACTTCAAGCTGACCGACCGCGGCAAGGTAGAGGTTGACGAATTCCTGCAGGCCGAGCCAGGCATTTACGTCATTGGCGACAACGCCAACACCCAGTTTAGCGGCATGGCGCAAACCGCTTTATATGACGCCGAATTTGTGGCTGGCAACATCATCCGCGGCGCGAAAGGCCAAGAACCCGTCAGTTACGTGCCCAAGAAACCGATCTCTGTCATCCCAGTAGGCCCGCGCTGGGCAGCGGTGGAGTGGGGCAGCAAAGCGTTTGCCGGGTTCTTTGGCTGGACACTGCACGTGTTTGTGGACCTCATCGCTTTCCACGACCTAGAAAGCTGGCCAAAGGCCGGCGCCCAGTGGATCGAGGCCATGGGTGAGTCAGATGAAGAGATCTGCCCGGACTGCGCCAAGCAACAGTAACCGCTCCAGGCGGGGTAACCATACCCGTAGTTTGCCTATTGTGCAAAGGTGTACAATAAAAGCAGATTGGAGGCAGCATGGCCGGCTTAAGTTTTGCAGAACGGGTGGCGGAACGATATAGGTACGAGCGGCCCGGGAGCCGCGTGGCACTCTTCACCGGGCGGACGTCAACACTGGACATCGCCTTTTTTAGCACCCCGGATCCAGACGACCCTGCGCACCCGACCTTTCAGGCCATTACCGCACCCCGCGGTGCAGACGGCGGGCTGGCAACCCACTGGGGCACCCCCGACACGGAAAATGCGACCTGGAATGCTGGAGGCCTCACTGTACGCTTCGGCAGCCGCGGAGAAATGGACGTCATCCTACCAGTAGGCCATTACAGCAGCGGAGAGCCACTGCCCGCAATGGTAAACAGCGAGTTTGTGATTCCCGTCGGAATCCCCGAAGTCCCAGTAGCGCGCCGCCCATCTACCGAGCAAGCGCTCGGCGAACTCCTCCTAAGCCAGGGTAGGCCGCTGCAGCCAACACCGGTATAATAGGGGCATGTCCGGGGAAAACTACCGCGCCGCACTGGCCAGCTTAAACCGCGCCCAACGGCGTGCGGTGGAGGCTATTGACGGCCCGGTTTTGGTTATTGCTGGGCCCGGCACCGGCAAGACGCAGTTGCTTACCACGCGCATCGCCCACATTTTGGCCATCACCGACACGCTGCCGCAGAATATTTTGTGCCTCACTTTTACTGATTCGGCCGCCGAGAACATGCGCGCCCGCCTTGCCGGCATGGTAGGGCAGGCAGCGTACGACGTCACCATTAGCACCTATCATGCCTTTGGCTCAGAACTCATCCGCCGCTTCCCAGACCACTTTGCCGCCGACGCCGATCTAGAACCCGTGGACGAGCTGGGCATCGACCGCATCTTCCGCGGCATCATTGACGCGCTGCCATTTAGCAACCCCTTAAAATACGCCGACAATTACCTGGCGGACGTCAAAACGCTGGTGTCCGACGCCAAGCGCGCCTTGCTCACGCCGGACGATTTGCGCACGGCCGCCCAGGCAAACTTGCAGTTTATTGCCGCAGCGAGCCCAGTGGTGCAAACTGCGCTCAAAGACATGAAACGGGTGGATAAAAAGGCTATTCCGGCCTTTGCCGAGATATTGGCGGGGCGCCCCAGTT
>DATIIT010000014.1:0-75903 GCA_035479375.1 Saccharimonadales bacterium (SeqCode)
GCAACCCCGGCCACGCCCGCAGTGGTGGATCCTGCGCCAGCCGCCGCTCCCGCCCCAACCCCCGCGCCTGCCCCCGAAGACGACAGCGTCACTATCTCTAAGAAAAAAGTGATCACGCCGCTCGCTCCAGGCATCGTCCAAGAGAAGCCAGACCTCCACGCACTTCTCGCAAAAGAAGGCGAGAACCTCGATGACAGCCCTCAGGCGCCAGGCATGGCCACGCCGCCGCACCAGCCCGGCCACGTCATCTCGCCCACGCCCACGAACGCCGCCGGGCAGCCGGTTGACCCCAACAGCATTTCACTCTAAGCTGCTGGTATGCGCATCAACAAGTTTATTGCCCTGGCGAGCGGCATGTCGCGCCGCCGCGCCGACGCGGTGGTAGAGCAGGGGAAAGTGCTGGTAAACGGCCAGCTGGCGCAGCCCGGGCAAGACGTTGCCGAGGCAGACACCGTCGCGGTCAACGGCCGCGAGCTTCACGCGCCCGCACAGACACGCACCATCATTTTCAACAAGCCGGTGGGCGTGGTGGTAAGCCGCGACGGGCAGGGCAGCCCCACCATCTACGACGTACTGCCCACGGAGTTCAGCCAGCTCAAGCCTGTGGGACGGCTGGATAAGGACTCATCCGGGCTGTTGCTGCTCACCAACGACGGCCAGCTGGCGCAAACGCTCACACACCCTAGCCACAAAAAAACAAAAGAGTACGAGGTGCGGCTCAACAAGCCGCTCACGCCCGCGCACCGGCAGGTGGTCAGCGGGCAGGGCGTGCAGCTTAGCGACGGCTTGAGCCGGCTGGGGCTCGAACCCCTTGGCGAAGACGGCCGCGGCTGGCGTGTACGCATGCACGAGGGCCGCAACCGCCAAATCCGCCGCACCTTCCTGGCGCTCGGCTACAGCGTTAATACGCTGCACCGCACCCAGTTTGGCAGCTACACCTTGGATGGTTTGCAGGACGGGGCGTACCAGGAAGCGCAGGCTTAGGCGCCCGGCGGTGACGGCCGCTGCACGCCGGTACATAGCTCCAGCCAACCCCAGCAAAATTGGCTATCCATGTATGCGCGCTCAAGCGCCTGGCCAGAAGCGCCTTCCGGGAGCGCCCTGTTCTCTAGGGCTAGTGACGTGCCATCCGGCGCTAATGTCTCGCCATACGCATACAACGTTGCCCGTGCTACTTCGCCGGCCGCGCCTGCGGCGGCGTGCCCGGGCGCGTGTGCGCGGGCAGCGTCCGGATTATAGACCTCCACGGTTACGCGCTCCCAGCGGCGCACTGGCTGCGGGACAGGGGTTATTTGGACGCCGTCGCTTACAGGGAGTGGCTCGTACAGGGTTGTCATGTGGCGGCTCAGTTCCATTGTCCAGTTACCGGGGTTACCGTCTGGATCCTTACCGGTAAAAAACGGGCCACCACGCCAATGCTCACGGTAGGCAGCCAGCACGCCGCCCTCATACCGCGCGGCGTGCCCCGCAGGAGTCCAACGCATGCCCCAGCCCACAAACCCACGCGCCGCGAGGTGTCTTGCGGCCACGAGGGCGTAGGTATCGCCTGGCGGCGGGGGCGTCTCCATATTTGCGATACTATGAACCAATAATTTTGCCCTGTCAATATCTGCCCACCTCTGATATAATACCCAGCAATGAGTAGCGAACGCGTGCCAATTGTAGCCATCGTGGGGCGTGCCAACGTGGGCAAGTCCAGCTTGTTCAACGCGATTTTGAACCGGCGCGAGGCCATCGTCGCCCAAGAGGCCGGCACCACGCGCGACAGCATCATGGCCAAGGCCAGCTGGAATGGCCAGGACTTTTGGCTAGTGGACACCGCCGGCGTCAAGACCGCCGAAGACGACTTTGAGTTCACCATCCAGGAGCAAATCCAGCAAGCCGCGGACAGCGCCGACGTCATCTGGGTCGTGGTGGAAGCCGACGTACCCGTCACCGACGAAGACCGCCGCGTGGCCAAAATGGCGCTCAAGAGCCGCAAGCCGGTCTTCCTCGTGGTCAACAAAGTGGACAAAGCCCGCGGCCAAGACCTGGGCCTGTTCCAGCGCCTCGGCATCAAGCCCATTATCCACACCAGCACTACCCAACACCGCGGCATAAGCGAGCTTTTGGACACGCTGGTAACGCACATCCCCAAAGCCACCTTGCGCGAGGACAGCGACCGCCTGCGCATCGCGCTGGTTGGCCGGCCAAACGTGGGCAAATCTGCGCTGTTTAACACCCTCAGCAAAAAGCAGCAGGCCATTGTGGCACCGCGCGCCGGCACCACGCGGGACATCAACCGCAGCATCGTGCGCTACGAGGGCCGCGAAATCGAGATTATGGACACCGCCGGCATCCGCAGGCCAGGGAAGATTGGCGTGGGCATTGAGCACTTTAGCGTGGTGCGTACGCTTTCCGCCATCGAGCAGGCAGACATCTGCTTCTTGCTCATGGAAGCCAACGAGCTCAATGTTGGGCTGGACCAAAAAATCGCCGGCATGATCAAGGAGGCGGGCAAGGGGCTGGTGCTGGTGGTGAGCAAGTGGGACGCCGTAGAAGGCCGCGACGCCTTCACCCGCGACGCGCTAGCGCCGCAAATCGCCCACACCTACGATTTTGTGCCCTGGGCGCCGCTAATCTTCACTAGCTCCATCACTGGGCAAAACGTCACCAAACTGTTTGACTTGGCCTGCGACATCGACCTGCGCCGCAAAAAGCGCATTACCACCTCCGCGCTCAACGTCTGGCTGCGCGGCGTGGTAGACAAGCACCCGCCGGCCGGCCTCAAAAACCGCGCGCCCAGGCTCAACTACATGACCCAAGAAACAGACAACCCCATCCCGGCCTTCAAAATTTTTGGCGCGCACACCAAATTCCTGCACTGGAGCTACCGCCGCTACATGGAACGCGAGCTGCGCGAGCGCTACCACTACGAGGGCACGCCCATCCAGCTGTGGTTCATTGAGAAGCACGAGACCCACAAGCACGGCAACAGCCCCACCAAAGAGCCACGCACAAAGTAAGACTGGCCGGAAGCCGCCCAAGAGCAGAAAAGGGCGCCTACCAACGCTCACGCCACCAAGTAGTGGTGCGTCCGCGCCAAGTCCTGCATTTCCAGAAAGCCGTACACCAGGGCGTAGTGCCCCATATTCAGCCCCGTAACCACACCGGCCGGGTCAACCCGCGGCGTCCTGTCATACTCCCGTTGCATGCCTGTCCGCACCGAATAGTCCATAGCGCCAAGGGTCGTAATTGGCACATCAGGCGAGCCAGCCTCAATCTTGTCCAAAAGGTTGAGCAGAGCACCCAGGTACGCGGCCGCATGGCTGTAATAATCTGGCAATGGCCGCTCGTCGTTGCCAAATGTATCTACCAGGAATGCGCCGGCCCGGACGATTGCCGTCCGCATCCCCTCGTACGGAAGCGGGGAATTCATGCCCCGCAAATCCTCATGGGATGGTTGCGCCATACCCCTAATCTAGCCCTGGCTTACGGGCGCTGTCTGCCGATTCCGTCACATTGTGGCCAGAATGCAATATTTGGGCGCTACGCCACCTCTGTTGTATACTACCCAGCATGGGATTATTCCAACGCCGCCCCCAGGTGGGCGACACCATCCAGTACTACACGCTCGGGCAAAACAAGACGCTGTTGGTAGCCGGCCTCGGTAACCCGGGCAAAGAGTATGGCGGCACGCGCCACAACATCGGTTTCGAGTGCCTGGACGCATTCGCCAAAGCCGCCAACTTCCAGCCGTGGGTAGACAAGAAAAGCCTCAAGTGCACAGAGGCCAGCGCCACGCTCGGCGACACGCGGGTCATTTTAATAAAGCCAACCACCTTCATGAACCTCAGCGGGGAAGCTGTGGCGGCGGTGGTTAACTTTTATAAAATCGCGGCCGGCAACATTATTGTGGTGCACGACGAGCTGGACATCCCATTTGGCCAAATCCGTTTGCGCACCGGCGGTGCGTCGGCAGGGCACAACGGGCTTAAATCCATCATCCAACACATTGGCGAAGATTTTGGGCGGGTGCGCGTGGGCATTGGCCCCAAAGAGCCCCAACAGATAGATAGCGCCGATTTCGTGCTCGGCCGCTTCAGCAAAGACCAGCAGGCGCACATAAGCGAGCTAACACGCGAGGTAAGCGCCATCTTAAGCGAGGCCGCCTTCGGCGCCGGCAGCTTGCCGCAGGAAACGCGCAGCTTCTTATTGTAGTTTAGGGTGCGACGCCGGGTTCGGCAGCCAAACCGGCCGCTGCGCACACAAACGCGGCAACGCTGGTCTCGTAAAATTGCGCTGGCGTGGTGCCGTAATTAGCGGCAGTTTCGGCCGCCGGCGGACACAGCGGCTGGCCATGGCTCAGGCGGTCAGCCTCGACTGCAACAGGGGCAGTGAGCACAAGCAGGGCTGTAAGTTGGGCTGCCAGCCGTACCCGGGCCGGGGTGCCGCTGTGAGCCTCGAGCCATCCCTGGTACCTCTCGTAAAACATAACACCTATAATATCATAAATATCACTAATTTCTAGTCTATGCAGCGGGGCAACCTGTGGTATAAAAAAGACCGGCGAGAGGGGGTGGGCACCGCTCGCCGGTCTTTTTGGGGACGTTTCTTTAGGGAAACCTCCCCGACAGGTTCCTATTGCTAGGGACCAACCCTTCAACCCACCCCAGCGAAGCGTCATGCACTAAAACTCCATAAAGTGATGCGCCGGTTCCGAAGAACCATCTTTGAGGACTCGCTGGCCCACAATTCGGGCCTCTGCCAAAAGGCAGGGGTTGCTGATGTTCCGGACGAATCCGGTATCAGCTAGTTAAAGGGGTTAGTTTGCTTTAGAACGCATGTCTGCCGGTTCAAAAAATCGCCAGGCAAGCGCCGTTTAGAGATAAGTGGAGGGTAACAACTTGGCTCGTGGTGGCACGTTCTAAAACAATCTAACAAATTGTTAGAATGGGGGATATAAGGTGCGTAAGCGCCCATGAGGGACTTACAGAAACCGATTTTAGCATCTTGCATCCTCCATGTCAATAGTTTTTACACATAATTGTTAGGAGGTCAAAAAACTTATGCTTTCCGTATCTGTTGTTCCGAATAAACTGCGGAACATACCCGACCCGCCGAGCCAGTTGTTTGTAAAGGGTTATTCTGTTAATGAACTCTTGGAAAGGCCTTGCGTAGCGGTGGTAGGAAGCCGCAAGGTTAGTGCCTATGGTAAGGCAGTAACCGCTGCGTTGGCTGGAGATTTAGCGCGGGCAGGTGTTCTCATTATAAGCGGTTTAGCCCTTGGTGTCGATAGCATTGCGCATATTGCCGCGCTTGATGCCGGCGGCCTCACCCTGGCGGTGCTGCCGTCACCGGTGGAGCAGATCTATCCAGCGGCGCATGAGCAGCTCGCAAAACGGATCATCGCCCAGGGTGGGGCACTGGTGAGCGAATATCCGGCCGGCGCGCCGGTGTACCGGCTCAACTTTGTGGAGCGCAACCGCATTGCCTCCGGCCTGTGCGACGCCCTCTTAATAACAGAGGCGGCAGAGAAGAGCGGCACGCTGCACACCGCCAACTTTGCGCTAGAGCAGGGGAAACCGGTGCTGGCCGTGCCAGGGAACATCACCAGCCTGACCTCTGTTGGCACAAATAACCTCATTAAAACCGGCGCCACACCGGTGACCTCGGCGGCAGATGTTTTGCAAGCGCTCGGCATAGAGACGGGCAAGGCCGCCAAGCAGCCGCCAAAAGGGGACAGCCCAGCCGAGCAAGCCCTCCTAGACCTGTTGTGGGGCGGCGTAAGCGACGGCGCCGAGCTGCTCGCGCGCAGCGGCCTGGAGCCGGCGCCGTTCAACCAAGCACTCACCATGCTGGAGATCCACGGCCAAATCCGGGCGCTGGGCGCCAATCGCTGGGCTTTGCAGTAGCAATACGCTGGCAAGCGGCCTACACTAGGCGTATGAGCCTCAAAACCATCATTTGGGTTGGCGTCTTCATTGGCAGCACGCTGGGCGGCTGGCTGGGCGCACTTATAAGCCACGGCAACTGGTTAAGCTGGCAGAGCGTCTTAGGAGGCGCGCTGGGCGCCTTCCTGGGGGTCTACGCCGGGTACAAAGCCGGGCAGTATATAGTATAAGAAGTGTGTCAGGGCGACAAAAAACGGCCCGTTTCCAGGCCGTTTTTCTGTAGGTAGTGAGCCGACCTACGCGGCTTGGACTGCAATCTCGCCAACGCCAGGCACCACCGGCGGCACCGCGTGCACAGCTTCCACAGCAGCGTTGAGCTCGGCCACATTGTGGACGTGTGCGCCGCCGGGAAGTACCATACCACCTTCGGCGTCGGGAAGGGGAAGGGCGCCACCCCTAAATTCTTGGCGTGCAGCGACCTGTAGGTATGCTGGTGTACTGTTGTGCCCACCTGAAGCCCCCAAGTTAGAACGGCCACCAGCCCAGTAAGGTTTGCTTAAACTCATATTTCTCCTCTTCTTACGCGGCAAAAAACCAAAATAAAAACCGCTCCATATTTCAGGTAGCGGCCGTATCTCCAGCGTCTTGCCATTTATTTTTGGTACTCTTCCGTTTTACTCCTGTGAATCGTAACATGTCAAGAGTTTTTTGTGATAATTGTCACGAAATATTTGCGTTTTGGGGCACACTTGCGTAGTATGCCTGCTTACATATAAGATACACGAATAAGCATGAGCAAAAACCTAGTCATCGTAGAAAGCCCGGCAAAAGCCAAAACCATAGAGAAGTTCTTAGGCAAGGACTTTACTGTTAAGAGTAGCTTTGGCCATATCCGCGACCTGCCCAAAAAAGGCCTCAATATAGATATTGAGCACAACTTTGAGCCAACGTACGAGATCAACCCAGACAAGAAAAAGGTCGTCAGCGAGCTGCGCGCCGCCGCCAAGGGCGCCGAAGTCTGGCTGGCAAGCGATGAAGACCGCGAAGGGGAGGCCATTGCCTGGCACTTGGCCACGGCACTCAAGCTCGACCCCAAGAAAACCAAGCGCATCGTGTTCCACGAAATCACCAAAACGGCCATTGAGCACGCCATTGAAACGCCGCGCACCGTTGACCTCAAGCTGGTGGACGCCCAGCAGGCCAGGCGCGTGCTGGACCGCTTAGTGGGCTACGAGCTGTCGCCCGTCCTCTGGAAAAAGGTGCGCACCGGCTTAAGCGCCGGGCGCGTGCAATCTGTTGCCGTCCGCTTAATTGTGGAGCGCGAGCGCGAAATCCGCGACTTCGCCGCCGAGAGCACTTACAAAATCACCGCCATCTTCACTGTTGGCGGGCAAGAGCTCAAGGCCGAGCTAGCGGATAAAATCAGCGCCAAAGACGATGCCCGCACTTTCTTAGAAAAGTGCATCGGCGCCGAGTTCACCATTGAAAACATCGAGCAAAAGCCCGGCAGCCGCAACCCCGGCGCGCCGTTCACCACCAGCACGCTCCAACAGGAAGCCGCCCGCCGCCTGGGTTACAGCGTCAAGCAAACGATGACATTAGCACAACGTTTGTACGAAGAAGGCAACATCACCTACATGCGTACAGACAGCACCATCTTGAGCGGGCTGGCCATTGGCGCCGCGGAAGAATTCATCACCAAAGAATACGGCGGCAACTACCACCAGCGCCGCCAGTACAAAACTAAGAGCGAGAGCGCCCAAGAGGCGCACGAGGCCATCCGCCCCACCGATTTCCGCAAACTCAAGGCCGGGTCAGACCCACAGCAAGAAAAGCTCTACAACCTCATCTGGCAGCGCGCCCTGGCCAGCCAGATGGCGCCAGCACAAACCGAGCGCACCGAGGTTACCATTGGCATTTCCACGCGGCCGGAAAAACTCATCGCCAAGGGTGAAATCCTGCAATTTGACGGCTTCTTAAAGGTCTACGGCGGCGGCAAAGACGACACGCTGCTGCCACCGGTAGAAAACGGCCAGAAGCTGCCGCTGGCCAGCATGGCCGCCACAGAAACGTTTAGCCGCGCGCCAGCGCGCTACAGCGAAGCCGCACTCGTCAAAAAGCTGGAAGAACTGGGCATTGGCCGCCCAAGCACCTACGCGCCCACCATCAGCACCATCCAAACGCGTGAATATGTCGAGAAAAAAGACCTGGAGGGCGTGGAGCGCCAAGTACAGTCCCTGAGCCTGCTAAACGGCGCCATCGCCGAGGAAACCACCACCGAAATCACCGGCGCCGACCGCGCCAAGCTCGTTCCCACACCGGTGGCCGAGGTCACCACCGACTTCCTCGTCAAATATTTCCCCAGCATCGTGGATTACGACTTTACCGCCACCGTGGAAAAGGGCTTCGACCTCGTGGAAGAGGGCAAGGAAACCTGGCAAAAAATGATCACGCTGTTTTACAAAGACTTCCACCCCTTGATCGCCGGCGCAGAAGGCGCCTCGCGCGAGGAAGTCTCCCAGGCGCGCGAGCTCGGCACCGACCCCAAAACCGGCAAACCCATCCTGGCGCGCTTTGGCCGCTACGGCCCCATGCTGCAGCGCGGCGAAACAGAGAGCGAGGAAAAGCCCAGCTTTGCGCCGCTCCCCGAAGGCAGCACCCTAGAAGACGTCACCCTGGAGCAAGCCCTCAAAATGTTTGAGCTGCCGCGCACCGTGGGCACCACCACAGACGGGCAAACCATCACCGCCAACATCGGCCGTTTCGGCCCGTACATCCAGGTAGGCAAAACCTTTGTAAGCATCAAACCAGAGAGCCCCTTTGACATCACCCTAGCCAACGCCCGCACGCTGTACGCCGCCAAACTCGAAAAAGAGGCCAACAAATACATCCAAAAGTTCGAGAGTGGCATCCAGGTGGTCAACGGGATGTACGGCCCCTACATCACTAACGGCAAAAAGAACGCCAAGATCCCCAAAGACACTGACCCGGCCAAATTAACAGAGGCCGAGGCTAAAAAAATCCTGGACGAAGCCCCAGACAAAAAGCGCCGCTTTACCCGCCGCGCCACCAAAAAATAGCGCAGCAAACAGTGCGCATACCCGTAGGCTTCCGCAAAGGCTAGTAGGCTCCGCGGCTAGTGCTATACTGGAAAGCATAAGCTAAACGGAAACCATAGCCATGCCTCCCGCCAACGATCCCCAAAGCCAGATAGCAACAGATAGCCAGCCGTTCGACCAGCCCGCGGACAACAACCATCCAAACAATGGCTCTACAGAGCTGACTACCGCTGGCCAGCCCAAGCTTAAAGAGGGGCTTGCCAGCGTCATTGAAGCCCACCAGGGCGATAACGCCGCCGCCCGGCTTGCCCAGTACAAACAAGTGGCCGAGGCCGTCCAAGACGCCAACGCCGCTGAGGTTGCCGAGGCAGCTGAGGCCGCCAAACGGGTCGTAGGGGCCACGGCTGCCGTCGCTGCGACGCCCTCTGTGGCCGCTACGCCGGCCACCGTAGCGCCGGCCCCGGCAGCAGCTCCGGCGCCGGCCATGCAAAGCCCGCAGGCCATGCCCGCGGCTCCAACGCCGCCACAGCTATAGCCGCATAGGGCGCGGAAGCAAAACGGATTTGCCACACCACAATGTTGCAAATCCGTTTTTTAGTTATCCACCATTTGTAATCTAAATGCCTATGTTTTTTAGTGATATTTCTACAACACAATGTGGTCGTCACTGTCCATTTCGTGCTACAATAACTTTGACTCGATAGAGGCCTTGACTTTTAACTACATTAGTTTTATAGTTAATAAAACCACATCGTATTAACAGATAGGGAACGAAAAAAATATGGCAGAAGCTGCAACGGCTCACACATCCATGCTCGCTACCGAGGCATTTGTCCAAGACATCCTGAGCAACATCGACCGCGAACGCGAGCGCGAAATCGTGGCGCGCCGCTTTGGCCTGTTCGACCGCCGGGAAACCCTGGAACAAATCGGCGAGCTCCTCGGCATTACCCGCGAACGCGTCCGCCAGCTGGAAAAATCGGTCATCGCCCGCTTTAAGGTCCTGGCAGAGCAGGGCCAGCTCCCGCACATCAAAGAGGTAGAGGCCGTGCTGGCACGCCAATTGCAGCAAATGGGCGGCGCCGCCCGCACCAGCGACCTCACCGCCGCAGTCACCGCTGAAAACAGCAAGACAGACCAATCGCGCATCGTATTCCTGGCCACACTGTGCCCGCACCTAAGCGTCATCGAAGAAGACGACCACCACTACCAAGCCGTTGGCTTGTCTAGCATCCGGGACACCGACGCCATGAAGGCGGACATCACCAAAATCGCCGGCGCCATTGGCAAGGCCGGCGAGCCCATCGCCATCGCTGACGCCAGCAACGCCGCCGGGTTGGAAGACGCCAAGCAAGCAGCAGCGCTCGCCAGCATTTCCAAAGACCTGGCCACCCTGAATAGCCGCTGGGGCCTAGTGAAGTGGCCCATGGTCAACCCCAAGAACATCCGCGACAAAATCTACGTCATCCTCAAGGAAAACGGACGCCACATGCACTTCAACGAGATCGCCAGCGCCATCAAAGACAGCGATTTCAAGCGCAAAGACGTCACCACCCAAGCCATCCACAACGAGCTCATTAAGGACAAGCGCTTCGTCCTGATTGGCCGCGGCATCTATGCGCTCAAGGAATGGGGCTACAGCAAGGGCACCGTGGCCGACATCATCGCCGAAGTGCTGCGCGAGGCAGGGGAGCCGCTGCACCGCGACGAAATCGTCAAGCGGGTGCTCAAGAGCCGCTTCGTCAAAGAGACGACCATCCTGCTGAACCTGCAGGGCAAGACGCAATTTAAGCGCGTGGCTAAGGCCACGTACGAACTCGACGAAAGTATTACCGCCGAAGCCGCCTAGGGGCCCGGCCAGATACTTAACTCGGCCTGCGAAGGCGCTAAGCTATGCCGTTGCCAGAGACCCAGCCCGCGCCGCCAGAGCAGGCGGCAGCGTTTGCTAAGTCGCTCGCAAGATCCGAGAGTTCACACCTCACGCTGGTAGCCGATATGGCTGGCACGCTGTTAGTTGAACGCCTATATCCAGGGCGCATGCAGGGCTGGGAGCCTTTTGCCACGCCCGAGGAAGCCCTAGGCCTCGTAGACATCAGCAACAGGCACCGCGCCCTGCTTGGGGAGCCGCCGCCTGAGGGCGGGGAAGCGCTGACCATGCTCCCAACTGAATGGGGAGTCGTTGAGGCGTCCGGGGGCCAGGGCTATCAGTTGCGCGGGCTGGCACCATATGTTACTGGCAAGCGCGTATCAAGCCACGAGCTGTGGTCCGGACAGAGCAAAGCAGCGCCCGAAGACGGGGATTTGCCCGCCATCTTTACTTTTGCCCGGGCACACTTACGCTACATCGAGCGCGTGATGAAGGACGAGCTACGCGAATGCCTGGGCGGCATACTACCTCGCCAACTGCTCCTCACCCCAAATGGCCCAGTGTACGTAGATGGCGACCCCCACATCGAACCGACTATTTTTGGGGGCGGACCAGCCAGGTATCTTAGCGCAGGAACAGGATGGATAACGCATGGCAACCTCAAGCGGCACAAGGATGGCCTGGTGTTAAAAGAACGGGCCAGGGAACTGGAACGACAGTGGAGTGAACGTGGCCGGAAACTTGGCAGTATCCCGGATTATACAAAAGACGAACAGGGTGAATCAAACACTCCTCGCTATTATAACATTGGTGAGTGGCTAAACAGATAGAAGCATGTTCTAACATCAAAGAGAATCTAGGCCGCAGGCTGGGAAGGGACAACAAAAACAAAAGGAACTAGCTGGGAAGTGGTGATGCAGTGCGGCACAGCGCGCCAGCAACGCAGGCGCAGGGGTATACACAAGACGTCGCACAATGTATATTTTACGACTCATACATAGATAGTGTAGGTGTAAACGCATACCACTGCTGCGAGGGGAATTGCAGCTGCCGGCTGGATTACTTGCCAGTGCCGCATACTCGCAACGCCGTTTACACACCAGGTATGCGACTACGCCTGGGCATGCACTCTCAGGGGGCGCTTCCCATACCACCCCTAAAGGCCTCTAGTGCCTGCCGTGCAAACGACACGCTACTAACACCTATGCGCCTCTGTAGCGTTGTAACTAACTCCGTTTGACTTATCCACAGGTTTATCGTGAAAATATTTGCTTTTTGGATATTTTCATTGCGTCCGTATATTCCCCGTCCTGCCCTTCGGAAAATACAAACATTTGACAAACATGCACTCCAATAGGTTGCTATATATTTCCCACCTGCAAAAAGCCCAGGCAAACATACTGAACAAAAGACGAACTGTGAGGGTAGCGGGGTCGGGCGTTTGGCGCCGCTGTCGGCGTTCTACTTGCTTTACGGCCTATTTGAAGTACGCCCGGCCATCTACCCGCACATCCACGTACGCCCCTGGGCTTATGTGCTGGCGCTCGAGCTGCGCCTTTGTGGCCAAAAATGCGCCCGCCTCTTCCCTGGCCTGGCCCATGAGGTTAAATTTCACGGCGTATGCTACCCCGTCGAGGCGCACATCGAGCTCGCTGGTGCCCTTCGGCAACGTAAGGCTGGCAACAACCAAATGCGCTGCCCGCAACTGCCCAACCACCTCTGTTATATAAGAGACTGTGCTTCCCGGCAGCGCTACCGTGCCAGGGTGGATAGCCAGGCCGCTCTGGTCTGTGACCACCGGTAAGTCCAGGCTACTGGCGCGCGGCGCGGCCGAGGGCGGCACCAGCGCACGGCCATCGGTAGCCAAGATATATGCCTGGCCACTGGCCGTGCCCATAATAATGGCTGGCGTGGCAGCTTGCACATGGATGACCGGCTGGTAGCCAACGAGCGGCAAAGATACACGCACTGCCTCCAGCTCCGGGAAACTGCGCTGCAGCTGCGCGGCAATCTCTACGGCGTTAATGCTGGGCTTGGTGCGGTTGAATGGCGAGCTGCGCAAGATGGCGGCCGCCGCCTGTTGGTACTCGGCACTGCTGCGCAGAAAAACCTGGCCGGCGGCGCTGCCGTCAAAGACAACCCTGGGGTTGGTGCCTAAAAACAAGCTACTCAACAGCAACATGCCCAAGATGACCAGCACAATAACTGTAATGCTGCGCCTGATGCCGCCGCTGTGGGCCTCACGGCGCTCGGCAGCTGCGCCATGGACAGACGCCTGCTGTTGGGAACGGGGGTCGCGGGCGTCCCGGGTACGCTCCACCGACCGCGCCGCGTGGTACGAAAACACCGCCGCATTGCGGCGCTCTGGCGTGGCAGCTGGCCGCTGCCGGCTGGGGGTTGGTTGCTTTTTTCTGCCGAACATTGTTGTTTCTTTTTCTGGGCCCTGGCCCGGTTCCCGGCTACCGCGCGGCGGGCTTACCCTTAACTACCTCTAATAATACCACTGCGAGAAGGTGCGCGGCATTGGGTTGCGCCAGTTGTGCCAGCTTTTTGCCCAGCGCGGCGATTTTTTCCGGGTGGTCAAAGAGGTCGGTAAGCGGCGGCATGAGCGCGTGCGGGTCGTCCTGTAGTGTAGCGTCGGCCACCAGACGGACAGCTTTGCGGTCGGCCAGTACCTGGGCATTTTTGAGCTGGTGCCCGCCGGTGAGGTGCGGCGCCGGCACCACCACACAGGCCTTGGCCTGCACGGCAAACTCGGCCATGGTGGTAGCGCCAGCGCGGGTTACCACTACGTCGGCGGCGGCGCTGTACTGGTGCATATTGCCTACAAAACCTTTCACAACCACCCGCTTCTGCTCCTTGGGCGGCAGCTCTTGCTTATACTGGCGGCGCACCTCCTGCTCTTCCAGGCGGCCGGCAACATGCACGACGTACAGGCCCGGGTAGCGCTTCAAAAGCTCGGGCACACAAGCCACTGCCGCGGTGTTGATGCGCTGCGCGCCGTTGCCGCCGCCAGTCACCAGCAGGACATCTGTGGCGTCTTCCAGGCCGAGCTGGGCACGCAACCCCGCCAACTCCTGCCCAGCCACCATACGAAAATTGTCCGAGATTGGCACGCCCACCGTCACCGTCTTATCCGGCGGATAGTTATAGACCTCCTTAGGCATGGCCACGGCATGCAGCCGCGCACCAGAGGCGATAATACGATTGGCCAGGCTGGGGATGGCGTCGGAATCGTGCGTAATATAGGGAATGCCCCGCAGCCGCGCCGCCAAACACACCGGCACGCTTACAAAGCTGCCACGCGTAAAGATAACATCCGGCCGCAGTTTGCCCAACAAGACATAACTTTGCACAATGCCCACCAGCACAAAAATGGCGTCACGTAGATTTTTATACAACGTCTCTACGTCGAGCAATTGCTTCAGCCCTTCCCCATGGTAGCGCCGGAACTTCCCTGCCCGCACGCTGTACATGCGGGCGATGTTTTTGTCTTGCTCGGCCACGTCCGCCAAAGGGTCGCCCGTTTGGCTGATGTACTCAATAACCGCGTCCGGCCGGATTTTCTTCAGCTCACGCGCTACGGCCAGCACCGGGGTGATATGCCCCCCGGACCCGCCGCTGGTCACTACTACCTTCATCGCCTGTCCTTCCGTTACCTATGTCCGATTGCCGCGGTGCGGTAAATAAAGTATACCGTGAAATGTTAAATAACAGGCCGGCAGCAGCCATCACAAATAGCACGCTGGTGCCGCCGTAGCTGATGAACGGCAGCGTGATACCCTTGAGCGGCAACACGCCGAGCATCGCCCCCACGTTAATCAGCGTTTGCACAGTGAGCCAGGCAAAAATGCCGGTGGTGATGAGCCGCGTGAAATCATCCGGCGCCAGCTCCATAAGCCGCTTAATGCGGCTGAAAAACGCCAGCATCAGCCCCAGCAACACAGCCACGCCCACAAACCCAAACTTCTCGGCATAAATAGCGAAGATGGAGTCGTTTTCCGCCTCTGGCAGATAACCAAAAGCCTGCACGCTGTTGCCCAACCCTAGGCCAATCATGCCACCCGAGCCCACAGCGATGAGCGCCTGGCAGGCCTGGTAGCTGGTGGTCAAACAGTTAGCCTCCGGGTTGAGGTAGGCCTTGAGCCGCTCCCGCCGGTACGGGATGGCCGACACCGCCAAAATAGTGCCGATGGCAATAATCCCGCCAATCATCAAAATGCGCTTCATGGGCATGCCGGCCACAAACACCATGGCCGCCATCATCGCTACAATAACACCGGTGGAGCCGAGGTCGCTCTGCACGCCGGCCACCACGCCGCCAATGACAACCAGCGCTATCAAAAGTGGCTTGAGCGTCTGCTTGACGTCGGTGATTGTCCCCTGCACTATCCGGCTCGCCAAAAACGACGACAACGCCACCAACAGCGCAAACTTCAACAGCTCCACAGACTGGAAAGACAGCCCGCCCAAGCGGATCCAGCGGTGCGCCGGGTACTGGGCGTTTACCGGCAGCACCAGCGCAAACAGCGTCATTGCCCCGGCCACGGCCAACAACGGTAACCCCGCCTTGCGCCACAGCGGCAGCGGCACGCGT
Organism: Saccharimonadales bacterium (SeqCode); assembly: GCA_035479375.1. Lineage (GTDB taxonomy): Bacteria > Patescibacteriota > Saccharimonadia > Saccharimonadales > UBA4665 > PMNU01. The sequence goes on from DATIIT010000014.1 coordinate 15,397, forward strand.
GACGTGACGCCAAAAATGACCACCCCCAGGACAATGGCAATGAGCTGCCGGGTCACAAAAAAGCTGCCGCTGACGTGCTTCTCTACCGCCAGGCCGGGGCTAATGGCATACACCACCACCAGGCCAATGGCCAGCAGCATGGCCGCCAAAATGAGCAGCCAGTAATCTGGCCGGTGGCGCCGTGGCGCCTCAGCCCCGCCAGGACGGGCAGCAAACGACAGTGGGCTGCGGCGGGACACCGCCCCCATTACCGCCTACCCCCCAGGGGCATGTTTAAACGTACCTTCCCAGCAGGAACACTACCAGGCCAATCACGGCGCATACTTGGCCAATCACCCAAAAGCGCATCGTCACCTTGGTTTCTGGCCAGCCGAGCGCCTCAAAATGGTGGTGGATCGGCGCAATCTTAAAGACTTTTTTACCATTGCGCAGCTTCTTGGAAGCGATCTGGATGGCGCTGGAGGCGGCCTCTACCACAAATACAAAACCGATGATTGGCAGCAGCAACACCGTATCTGTTACCATAGCCACCACACCCAAAGCCACACCGAGCGAGAACGACCCCACATCCCCCATAAAAAACCGTGCCGGGAAAATGTTAAACCACGTGTAGCTCAACAGCGCGCCCACCACGGTCAGACAGAAGCCGGCCACGGCAAAACGCCCTTCCAGCATGGCGATAATGGCATAGGCGCCAAACGCCGTCGAGGTCAGCCCGCCGGCCAGCCCATCTTCCCCGTCGCTGATGTTCACCGCGTTGGCAATAGACACCACCACCGCCACAAACAGCGGCACAATCCACCAACCGATGTGCAACTGCCCGTGCATCAGCGGGATGTGGATGCTAGTAACGTCCAGTTTAAAGTAAAAGTACAGGCCGCCAATGAGCGCCACCAAGGTGGTCAACAACAGCTTAATCTTGCTGCGCAGCCCGGCCACGCCGCCGCCCGTACCGCGGATGTTAATAACGTCGTCCAGCAGACCCACGCCAGCCGCACCCACAAACGCCGCCAGCGGCAGCCACGTTTGCGCCCGGCTCAGGTTAAAAATGAGCGTTACCGCCGCCACCGACGCCACAAACACCACACCGGCCATGGTGGGGATCAGGCGCTTGTGCTTCTCGCCGTGCAACTTCATGAGCATGGTGGCCGGGCGGCCGGTGGTGTCTGTGGTGCGCGGGCGCTTCCACCACTGCCATTTGTAGGCCAGCGTAGTGTAGATGGGTGTTATCAACATACTCACCAAAAAACCCAAAAACCCAAGTAATAGTGCGCGTATGAGCGTGTCCGTTTGGACTGATATAAAGAGCGTGGTGTGCATGAGATTGTCCTTTTAGTTGCCTGTATTATAGCACTTGTTTACTGTTTGGGCGTCACCCCGAAGTTGTCTATGAGCATGTGGCCAAGGGAGGCAAAGATCGGCTGCGCTGCGGCCGTGCCGGCGTAGCCACCATTGTGCGGCTGGATGGCGGCCACCATGATGACATACTGCGGACGGTTGCCGCCCACAAAGCCCACGTAGGTGCCGTTGAACTCGTTGTCGTAGTACCCGCCGCCGGGTTTGGCAATCTGCGCCGTGCCGGTCTTGCCGCCCACCGCGTACTTATTCTGGTCAAACGGCGGCGTAATAAAGTGGTGCTGCACCACATATTCCAGCAGCGAGACCATCTGTTGGCTGACCTGCGGCGAGACGGTGTTTTTCTCCAGGATCTTGGGCGCGTTGGGCGTGGCCGTGCCGTCTGGCGCAATGGTTTGGTCCACCAGCGTCGGTTGGTAATACGTGCCGCCGTTCACCATGGCGCTAAAGGCTGCGGCCATTTGCAGCGGCGTGGCCGTCATGCCCTGCCCAAACGAGGTGTTGGCGTAGGTGAGGTCGCGGGCGTAGCCGTTGTCTGGGTCAGGGATCGTGCCCGGTGCCTCGTAGCCCTGCTCAATGCCGGTTTCCTGGCCAAAGCGGTAGTGCTTGGTCATGTAGTCGTGCCAGATGTCACGCCCTTTTTGGGTGATTTGGGTGCCGCCCTTCTGGCTCATTTGCATGAGCTCCCAGGTGGCGCCGGTGTTAAGGGACAGGTTGAGGAGGTCGGCAATGCTCTTCACCCCCGCCCCGCCGTCTTCCTCGATGTTGGTGATGTTAAACCCGTCTACCGTCCAGTGCGCCGGGTCGTTGTAGGTCTGCGTGGCGGTGATGGCGCCTTGGTCTAGCGCCGCGGCCGTGGTAAGCGACTTCATCACCGAGCCCACCTCCAGCGGTGCGCTGACGCTGGCGTTATTGAACACGCTGGCGTCGGTGACGTCGCCGTAGTTTGTAGGGTCGTACGTTGGCCAGTTGGCCATAGCCTTAATTTGTCCGGTGTTGGGATCCATAATAATGGCGCTGCCCGAGCCGGACTTGGCGTTCTTGAGCCCCTGCTGCAGCAAATTCTCGGCCTGCTTCTGCATCGCCATGTCGATGGTCAGCACCACGCCGTCCCCGGCCACTGCCGGCTTTTCCACGTTGCTGGTGTTGGCGGCCAGCGGCACGCCGTTAATGTCCGTCACCGCCTTGAGCTGCCCTGCCTTGCCGGCCAACTCGCCGTTAAGCGCCTGCTCCAGCCCGTACACGCCCTTGCCGTCGTTATTTACAAAGCCCAGCAATTGCGAGGCCAGCTGCCCGTTAGGGTACGTCCGGTAGGTGTTCTCTTGCGAGGCAATACCCGGGAACTTGTGCTGTAAAATGGCCGTGTTCACCTCGCCGGAAACCTTATTGGCCAACACCACATAGCGCGTATGCGGCGTGGTAATTTTCTTTTCCATGGCCTCGGCCGTGCCGCCCAATGCCGCGGCCAACACCGGCGCAACTTCCCCGCTCTTTTTCACCAGGCTGGGGTCGGCAAACACCGTGTACAGCTTTTGGTTGAGCACAATGGGCACCACTGCGTCGCCGCTGTGCGCCTCAATGAGGCCACGCGTGGCTGGGATCTCGTACTCTTTGAGTTGGTCGGCCTGCGCCGCTTTGCGGTAGTAATCGTGCCTGATCACCTGCAAGTAAAAGCCGCGCACCAAAAAAACGCCGATGACCACCGCCACCAGCGTATAAATAATCCGTACGCGCTTCACCGCTTGGCTCGACCCCTGCATACGCGGTACTACTGAACCGTAGCCGCCGGTGCAACAGAGACCAGCGCCTTGGCTTGGTCGCTATTCTGAATCCGATCGACGCCTTGCGCGCGAGCCGCCGCCACCTCGAGGTCTTCGTGCTGCGAATTCAGTGTCGCCTGCTGCTTCTGCAAGGTGTCAATCTTGTAGCCGAAGGCATTTGTCTTGGTTACCTGCGCCAGATAAAACAGGCCGAGCAAGCAAGCCAAAACGATCAAAATAATAGTGTTGCTCACCGGCCCAAGCGTGCGCTCGGCCGCGCGGAACGTGACGCCGTTTTGGTTGCGCCCCGCAAAGGCACTTTTGCGCCCTAAAGCAATAGAACTTGAATATGTCATATTTGTTTTTGTTTTTCTTGAAGGCCCTTTAGGGGCTTTCAGTTTTGGTGGCCAGGCGGCCATTTTAGCCGCCCGGCCGTTCGCTTATTAAGACAGCATGTCCCGCGAATCGCCGCGGTGCACCGTTACCTTAAATGGGCTGGGGTCGTTTGCGTCAACTATATCAATTGCTGGCATCGTATCCCCTTTCTTGGTTTTATTTTTGTTTCGCTGCGGCGCGGAGTTTGGCACTCCGTGCACGCGGATTAAAAACGATTTCAGACTCTTCGCCAGACACCGGATGCTTGGTAAGTAGCTGCAAGGTAGCATCGTAGCGGTCCCCGCCGTATTCCAGAAAAGCTTGCTTCACAATCCGGTCTTCCAGGCTGTGGAAGCTAATAATGGCGATCCGCCCACCGGGCGCCAGAAGTTGCTCTATCCAGATCGGCAAGCCGTGGCGCAGCAGCTCCAGCTCATTGTTCACCGCGACGCGCAACGCTTGGAACGTGCGCGTCGCTGGGTGAACTTTGCTGTGCCCTGGCCAGGCCTTGGCGACGAGAGTGGCGAGTTCACTCGTGGTTTTTATGGGGCGCTCCCGCACTATGAGTTTGGATATTGCCCGGGCTTTTGGCTCCTCGCCATACGTTTTCAGGATTTCCGCCAGTTCTGCCTCGGAATAGCTATTGATCACCATTTCCGCGGTTAGTTCTTGCGTCGTATCCATGCGCATGTCGAGCGGTCCATCTTTTTGGATGTAAAAACCACGACTCGCCTGGTTAAGGTGCGGTGATGAAACGCCCAAGTCGGCTAAAATCAGTTCAAACTGTTCCCCTTCGGCGGCTAGCTTTTGGCTGGCCGAGAGAAAATCTTTGTGGATTATCTCCACGCCTGTCCCCTTGAACCGCTGTCCTAAACTTTTTACGGCTTCGGGGTCACGGTCTACGAGTACGGCGCCTTTGGGGTTTTTTGTCATCCCGAGCACTGCGCTGGCATGCCCGCCATATCCTCCCGTAAGGTCAAGGTAGCGATCCCCTTCCCTTGGGTGTAGATACTGTACGGTTTGCTTAAGCAATACCGGGATGTGTTCTGGTGATTTTGTGTCTTCCTGGTGCATCCTTGCATCAACTATACACTGTTTGTTTTGGTGTTTTTGTTTTTGCAAGATCACCTAATCAGCAGCCAACTTTTTGTTTTGTACGTTTTTGTTTTTGTGGTGGACACGCGATGAAGGGTTTTACAGGGCTTTATGCCCTTCCCTGGTCGTTTGTCCAAAGTTTGAGAGACTTATGTGTGAGGTGGAGTTTTGGGAGGTGTTCGTTAGAACATCAAAGGTGCAAAGGTTTTTAAAAAGTGGTGCCTTATGGCCACTTGCTGACTGCCGAATAGCTGATCTCGCACTGAAATTGTGTGAGTTCTTATGTACTGATTTCTGTCGCCAAATTGTTAATGTGCCCGTACCTTTGCGGTGTCGGCGCTAGCCGCCCATGAGCCGCCAATATTTCCCGACACGCACAGCCACGACATCTTTGTCGATCCCAGCGTAGTCCAGCAAGTGTTGCTCCAGGGTGATGCGGCCTTGTTTGCCGTCGATCTCCCCTTCGTTTTTCCCCATCCGGAACTGGACGTTGAGGTCGGCCGTTTTCTCGTCCAGGATATTTCCCTTCAGGAGCGGCTCAACATCGTCATCCCACACCGATTTGGGGTACACGTGCAGGTACTTCTGGAACCCACGCGTGATGACTACTCCGCTGGCAAACTCTGCGCGCAATTCGGTCGGGATGGTTAACCGCCGCTTGTCGTCGAGCTTACGTTGAAAATAGTCTACCGTGGCCATTGGTACTTTCGTTAATTTGCTAGTGGTTTTTTGTTTTTTGTGTCGGGGTAGTCTTTTTTGGATTACCCACGATTACCCACTGAGCTGATCATACTACCCACTGCTACCCACTTACAAGTAGATTTTATAAAAAGAGTGGTGTTTGCTACACCACTTATCCACAGATTTCCAGGTACGGGTTAGTTTTCCACAATATGTGGTGGTCTGGCCGTTTGGCAGGCGCTACAAGTAGTTTGAACATTGCCGGCTACCTGCCCGAAACCGTGGGCAGACGGCCCGCAATATCAAAAGTTACTGGCACGCGGGTGGTCTCCTCGCGCATATACTGGCCCACCAGGCCAAAGCCATCAGCGTATGCTTGCCGCACGATGCCCATCAACCGCATGTCCGATTTGAGCACGGCCGCTGCCATCAACGCCATTACCGCCAACAAGCAGTACCGCTTGCGAAAGAAGTACTCCAGGTGGAGATGGAGCGGCCGTTCGTGTTTGTTTTGTTTTTTGTTTGTTTTCATGGCGTACTAGCCTATAGTAACAAAACATAAGAATTTTGTCAATTATGTGTCACTGCTGTGGGTTTGGCAGGTCGAGGATTGCTTCAGCCACAGCCGTGGCGTTGTGCCTGATGAATGACCGGTGGCCGGCCTCGGCCAGCTTATCCCCTTTTTGGACGTCCGGCAGGCTGTCGGCGACCAGTGAGCGGCCAACAGAGCGGTAGTGGGCACGGGACAGCTCGGCTTGGTCAACAGTAACCATCAGCTCGCCGGCTTTGTTGTATTTTTCTATGAGCGCGGCCGGTGGCTCGGCGGTGTTATATAAGACGTAGTCGATGATGGGCCCGCCGCCGGCCAGGCGCTCAATTTCTGCGGCGTGGCCAGCCACGGTGAGGCCGGTGGTGTGGCCCGGCTTGACCACCAGGTTGCACACGTAGACAACTGTCGCTTTACTGGCGGCCAGCGCCTCCGCCACGCCGTCTACGATAAGCAACGGGGCCAGCGACGTGTAAATGTCGCCCGGCGCAATGATAATGACGTCGGCGTCACGCAAGGCCTCGTCGGCTTGGGCGTCGATTCTACCTTTTGGCTCCAGGTAGAGCTTGGGGCGCGGCGAATCCTCACAAAATGAGCTATCGTCGATAGCGCGCTGGCCGCGGAGCACGGTGTGGTCGCGGAGCTGCAGGCACAGGTGGACATCATCCAGGGTGATGGGCAGCACGCGGCCGCGGATGCGCAGCAGCTCGCCGCTCACCCGCACCGCCTCGCCGAAATTGCCGGTGGTTTTTTCCAGCGCGCTTAAAAACAGGTTGCCAAAGGAGTGGCCCGCCAGTGTGCCGTCCTCGAAACGGTAGTTGAACAGCTCACGCATATGGCCAGGGGCGGAGCTGAGGGCGAGCAGGCATTGGCGGACATCGCCGGGCGGCAGTACACCGAGCTCGTCACGGAGCGCGCCAGTGGAACCGCCGTCGTCAGCCATGCTCACCAGCGCGGTTATAGAGACCGGGTGCGCCTTAAGGCCGCTGAGCACTGGGAAACTACCGGTGCCGCCACCCAAGACGACGTATTTTGGCTTCTGTGTCATATAACCACTAGCATAGCGCGTTATGCACATTGAGGGAACTTCTGGTACACTAGCTCCCGCTATGCCCGCCAGAAAACGCATCCAACAGCTGCCGCACGCCGACCGCCCCCGTGAAAAGTTGCAGCGCAAAGGCGCCGCGGCACTGAGCGACTTTGAGCTGCTGGAGGTGCTGCTGGGCAGCGGCGCCGGCAAAACGCCGGTGGGATCGGTTGCCCGCCAGGTGCAGCGGCTGCTGGGCAAAGGGCCGGAGACACTCAGCTATGAGGCGCTTCTATCGTTGCGGGGCGTGCACACTGCCACGGCCGGCAAAATTTTGGCCGCGCTGGAGCTTGCCCGGCGGCACCTGGTGCGCAACATTGAGCCGCTGCGGACGCAGCACGATATGCTGGTGCGCCTCCAAGACCTACGCACCAAGCAACAGGAATATCTGGTGGCATTAAGCCTGGACGGCGGCCAGCGGCTGATCGCCCAGCGCACCGTGACGGTTGGCACACTGGACATGGTGCTCGCCCATCCGCGGGAAGTGTTTGCCGATGCTATTGCCGACCGCGCCGCCTGTGTGGTGGTGGCGCACAATCACCCCTCCGGCAGCGCCCAGCCGAGCGCCAAAGACACGGCCTTTACCCAACAATTAAAAGCGGCCGGCCAGCTGTTGGGCGTCGAATTGTATGACCACCTTATTTTGGCAAAGACCGAGCACTTTAGCTTCCGGCAGCACCACTTGTTGTAATTTTGTTTTTTAACGACAATTTAATTTACTTCGAGGGAACCTATGCTACTATGCGCGCATCCTAAAAAGGAGCGCCCTATGGCACGGTGTTATGTTGAGTTACGAAAAAGCGCTGCGCGCGGTACGGACAGTATCGCGGCCGATATGATGCGCCACCTGTATGCCCGGCAGCACCTCGGCAAAACTGTGGTCATTACCGACGCCAAGGTGCCTATCCTGAGCGCTTGCCGGAAGCAGTGGCTCAAGCTGGCGCGGGCTATACAGAAGCAGCGGGCCAGCACGCTCAACGCCGACAAAATCCTGAAATACACACATATGATCACCCACATGCAGCATATGCACTTCTCTGCCAAGACGCCCATGGATAACCCCGGCGCCGACGTATACTTTTTGGAGCCGTCGCAGGTGGCGATTATGCCGATCCATTGCTGGACAATTTACGTGCTGGCCGATGTGCCAACGGAGCTGGCCACCCAAATGCTGCGGCTGCTGCCCTCTGAGGCGTTGCTGGTTGACTACGACCAAACGGATGAGTGGGAGCGGCTGGGGCTGCGGCCCAAACGCCAGCTGGAAAGCCAGGTGGACGATGCTTGGGCGCGGGCCTGCGGCTTTTTAAAGAGTTACGACGTGGACATCGCGCTTGTCTCGCGTGACGACATCAGCGACATCGATGCCATGGACGATGCCCTGGATACCCTGCTGGGCGTCAGCCACAAATTTTTGCAGGTGGCCAACGACTTCCAGCGCGCACTGGAGCTTGCCCGGCCAATGCGGCTGGGGCGCGACCAGCGGCGGCAGTACGACTCATTTATCCTGCTTGCGCACCGGGTGCAGGCTTTGTCGCCGGGCGCGTTCTCGCAGCAATTTTTGGAAGTGTACAACGAGGACGACACTTTCTTCTTGTACGATGCCGCGCGCGGACGGTTTATTTTGCAGCGCCTGGCCCTGGCCGAGGCCTCTGCACAGCATCTGCGCGCTGGCCGCAAACGCCTGGCCCGGGCACTGCGCGAGGCCGCCGAACGGTATACTATGCGGCCGCCACCGCCGTAGGCCTAGGCCTGCTCGGCTTTGCCGTGGTGCCACCAATCGGCTATTTTTTGGGCGGTCTCTGGGTCGCATGTGAGGCGGACGCGGCGGTATGGGTACTCGCCGGGCTTGAGCTCGAGCAGCAAGACGCCGCTGCTCTGCATGCGTACATACCAAAACTCACGCTCCCCGGCCCGCACAAACTTGCCGGCCAAAAAACGGCCTGGCAGGTTCGAACCGGGAAAACGGAGGTAGCCGGCAAAATCTTGCATGGCGGGGCGTTCGGCCCGGTAATCGACACTCAGGATAGCGGAACGCGGGATAGTGAGGCCCGACTTCAGCGCCCACAGCCGCTCCATACCTTCCAACCTGATGATGAGCGCATCGTCTTGGGCTATATATTTCATGAGCGTATATTAGCGCTTGCCGGCGTGTTTGTCCGTGGGAAATGTCTCAGCTGGGTTATCTGGCGCGTCCGGGGTTTGGTGCTCTTGCACGATCTTGAGGATGTCTGCGCCGTAGTTTTCCACGCGCTTTGGGCCAAAGCCAGGCACGTTTTGCAGGGCTTTTTCGGTGGTGGGCTTTTGGGCGGCGACTGCCTCTAGCGCTTTGTTGTCGGCGATGACGTACGGCGGCACGGCCTTGCTTTGGGCGAGCGCGAAGCGCCACGTGCGCAAGGCCTCGAACAACTCTGGGTCAACAGATGCGGCTGCGGCTTTTTGGGCGATGGCTGCCTCATGGGCGCCGCTGGCTTCGTCGGCTTGCCACTGCGCAATGGCGGCGGCGTGGTCCTCAAGCGCCTGCGCGCTGCGGGTGCGCAGCTCGGCATCGATCTGCTTGGCCATGGGGCTGACGCGCAACGCCATGCCGTTGAGCCCATCTAAAATAAGGTGTTTGAGGCTGCGCACGCGGCTGAGTGCCACATAGCCCATGCCTTCTACAAACGCGCGGGAGAGGTCAATGCGAGCCGCGTCCAGCGTCATGCCCTGGCTTTTGTGCACGGTGATGGCCCAGGCCAGCCGCAGCGGCAGCTGCATGAGCTGGGCACGGCGCTTGTCGCCGTCCATGAGCTCCCAGGTTTCCGGGCGGACGGTGATGCGACGGCCGCTGAGCAGCTCCACCTCTGGCATATCGGTATTTTTTTCAAAACCCGTGACCACGCCGAGCGAGCCGTTGACGTACGAGCGGTCCTGCGCGTTTTTGATGCACATCACCTGCGCGCCTAATTTAAGGCGCAGCGTTTCCGGCGCCAGGCATGAGCGCTGCAGCTGCTCGACGTAGTTTTTGCCGCCGTGGGTGTCCATGTAGTATTCGTGGACGTCGCCCTCCAGGCTATCCAGCTGCTCTTCGTTAACGCTGTCGACGTCCACATTTACAGTAAGCAGGCGCGTCAGGGGCGTGAACGGGTCGGGCGTGGCCTGCTTGCGCGCATCCAATAATGCCAGCTGGTTGCGTGTGAGCACGCCGGCCCGGATGCCGTTCAAAATTTGTGTATAGGCCTCGTCTTTACTCTGGCGGTATTGCTTTTCGAGGTAGCATACAGTGAACACATTTTTTTGCCAAGCCTCCGAAGAAATGACAAAACTTCCCTGCCGGCTATCGCGGCGGTTCACCGGTGGCAGCTGGAAAAAATCACCGCACAAAATGACTTGCATGCCGCCGAACGGCGTGGCGTCCTCGCGCACCAGGCGCAAAATTTCGTCTACCATGTCCAGGCGGAAATCGTGCAACATGCTGATTTCGTCTATGACCAGCACGTCCGCCTTGCGGATGATGTCTTGGCGGGAGGCGCCCAGCTTGGCGGCGGCGTAGGCGTCCATGGAATCGTGCACACCGATGCCCGACCACGCGTGGATGGTCGTACCATTGAGGTGCGTGGCCGCCAGCCCAGTGGTGGCAGTGACCGCCACGTGCAGCCCACGCTTTTTGGCACGCTTAATAAACTTGTTGAGCACATACGTCTTGCCTGTGCCGGCCGCGCCAGTGAGCAGTGCCGACTGCCCGGACTCTAGGATTGCGAGCGCCTCGTCTTGTGTCATAAGCCCACCCAGTATACCGCCCGCTGCTACCGCTTACTACTTTTGGAGAATATTACAACGGCGGCACCCTGGACGGCCAGTTTGGCACCAAATTTTAGGCGGCCGCATACAGTTGGTTTTGCAAGATGTAGCCAGCAACCGGCTCCATGGCCTGGCGGTGCGCGCCCTGCCGGACGACAGATGAGGTGGCGTGCGGGTGCGGACTCTCTATAATAGTGAAGCGTGCGCCCGCGAGGCTCCGCAAAAGCGTGTCAGCCTGTGTGACAGTATCTGAGGCGCGCAGGCCAGCGACTAGCTCCATCTGAGCCAGTAATGCGGCGAGCCCAGGCCAGCGCGCAAGGCCGCGGAGGACGTCGGAACCGAGCAAGAGCGCCAGCTTGTCCTGGGGGAATGAGGCCTGCAGCTCCGGCAACGTCCGCGCCACTGTAAACTGGCGGCTGGTAGCGCGCAATACCGAGAGTTGCGGATGCGCGGCAACGGCCAACTCCAGCATGGCGGCCCGGTGCGCCAGCGCCGTGCATTGTTTCCCGCGCGGCCAGGGCTCGGGCACCAGCACAACGCGGTCGAGGCCGGCCGCTTGCAGAGCCTGCAGCGCGAAGGCGATGTGGCCCTCGTGCACTGGATCGAAGGTGCCCGGAAATATCCCGACGCGCGCCATATTACGGCTTGAGCAGACCGATCACCGCGCCCATCACAATCAGCGACACTAAGCGGTTGCCGACAGCGATAGCCGTCAACTTCCAGGGCTTGCGCTCAAAGCTGTTGTGGATAATAACGGTGGTGGCGGAAATGCCCACCGCCAGCCAAAAGGCCACGTCCACGCTGTCCATAAAGAAAGAGTTGCCATAAAACGAATGCGCAATAAAAGCCATCACCGCCAAGATGTAAGAAGTTAGTAAGGCAGACAGGGCCGTGGCCACCATTGGCCCGGCCATACCCTTTTTCATTTTGGCTTGGTCGAGGCCGGCCAGCTTCATCCAGACAGTGCCGAACACGCCCCTGGAGTACCACACAAAGCCCACCACCATAGCAGCTACCACGGCCAAAATAACGCCGATCCAGTTCACTTCTACACTCATCGCACCCTCCCAATTGGTTATGGTTGTAGTATGCGCCGGGCGGCGGCTGAGCGCAATTAAAAAATCCCGCCAGGTGTGCTGGCGGAATTATCAGTTCGCGTGCGCTCGGATCCCTAATTTATTGGAATAAATTGAGAATGATGTTTACTACGTTGTGCGAACCACTCTGGTGCACGTTGAGCTCGACATTGGTAGTATTATGGTCATTGCCATAACCCGAGCCATTTTGTGCAGGGTGGGCGCTTGTCTGGGCTGCTGCAATACCGGTGGTGCCGATAACTGCCGCCGCTGCCAGGGACGCGAATCCGAGCGTTAGCTTGTTAATGCCTTTGCGCTGCACACCAGCGGCATTGGCTCGTTTGAAAACCATTGGCTTTCCCTCCTTTAGTTAGCAAACTAGGTTAGTCTAGCACAAGCTTTTTTAGGCGCGCAAGTGAGGTATTTTACTGCGCCTATGTTTGGGGCGGCGTATGCGCGATTCCAGCATGGTTGAGGCAATGCCCACCACCAATAGTAAAAATGCGTAAGTTGCGAAGTTGCTGGCTAGGTCAACATTTTGGCGTACCACCAGCAAGATAACTACGGTGAGCAACGCCAAAAAGGCCATGATGAAACTCACCCGGCTCGGGATATGGCGCGCCCATGCAACAATGCCGTACACCGCAATTGCCGCCATGCCCAGGGGCAATGACTGCACTACAAAGCTGGCGCTGAGGCATACCAAGATAGCACACGGGAAAAGCAGGCTTTGCCACCAACGCCGGCGGTGGCGGGGCTGCTGCGGTGCAGTGAAATCGAGGCGGCGCGGGGGCGGCGCCGTAGGGTGCGGCGCAGGGTTGGGTTGCTGCGGCTGCCTGGGGAGTGACCCCCTGGCGGCCTGCGGCGTAGCGGCCGGCCTGCGCAAGGTGTTTGGGCCGGGGCGGCCGGCAATCCCATCCACGCTCCGGCGTGGCTTACCGTGCATGGGGCACCCCCTTCCAGGAAAGGTTTTCGTACACGGCAATGCTGTGGCTGTCGAACACACGCCTGATGTGCGCCGCACTACTAAGGAAGGCATATTGTTGGAAGTCGTAGTCTTTTGCAAGCAATATGTAGCGGACGTTGTGGGCGGCAAGCTGGCCAGCCAGCATGTCGTGTGGACGCCCCGGCAGCACAAGCTTACCAATTTGGGTCGTCTCCTTCCCTGCTGGCGGCTGGATCGCGCCCAGCTCAGGGTCATTACTGGTTATGACTGGTTGCTGGAAGAATTTAGCCGCTGGCGTAGCAATGATGCGCCCAGCAAACCCAAACCCCATGTACTGGTGCCACGGCAAAAACACCGACTGGAAGCCGCCTCGCTGACGGTTTAAGTAGGCGTTGGCCTGGAACCACGCGGCCGGGTACTCCCGCGGGGTGAGCTGCCCAGCGAAGCCCCAATACATCGTGGGAGTAAAAAGTAGCACGGCAAGCGCTACCAACGCGGGCACCGCTGCCTGCCAAACCGCTGCGCGCTGACGGACCGCCCACGACTGCAGGCGGGCCGCGCCAAAGGCGGCGCACACGGCAAATACCAAGGCTACCACACCGGCAAACTTCTGCGGCTCGCGGTAGCCTACGTCGGTGAGTTGCGCACCGAATAAGCCAGCCGCTAGTACGGTGGCCAAAATAAGCGCCGCCGTCAGCCAGGCCGCCATCCACCGCTCCCGGAGCCACAGCACGGCTAGGCCGAGCGCCACCAGCGCCCACACGACGAGCCGCACCGTGCCCCAGCCCGGCAACTGCTGTTGGGGCAACTCATATAGGTAGTGCGCCTCTGCCCAAAAACCCTGCAGGCGCAGCACGGCTGCGATGCGCGCCAACAGCGTGTCGCCCACGGTGGCGAACGCTGCCGTATGCGCGGGCGTAAAGCCAGTGATGGCCGTGGCCGTAGCACCCTTGCCTGACAACAACGGGGCGAGCCAGTAGCAACTCAGCAGCGCAAATAGGCCGAGCGCCACGAAACTACGCCAGACGTATGCCCACAGCACCGGCGCCTGCCGCCGCTTTTGCCAGGCGGACGCCAGCATAACACAGGCTGCCAAAAGTACAAATTCCCCGAGGGTGGGCAGCGAAACGATCCCCAATACCGCCATGGCGCACGCCACCTTAAGCATGGCGTTGCGGCCAGGGCGGGCGGCAAAATCCAGCACCCACATAAGGGCGGACGGCAGCAGCGCATAGCCCATTAGCACACCGTACTGCCCGGCCATAAACCGGTCGTACGTAAATGGGTTGGCCGCATACAGCACGCCACCGGCGTACTGCACCCATCCCCATTGCAGCGTTTTTTCACTGGCCACTTGCTGCCGGAGGCGCTCCACCAGCCGGTGGGCGCCAATTGCCGAGACCAGCACAATGGCCACAAAAATTGCCTTTTCCAGCGCCTGCGCCGGCACAAAGCTGTTCAGGGCGTGCAGCGCCCATTGCCAGAGGTAATCACTCCCCACGGCCGCGGGCGCGGCGATGCGCGGCACGAACACCGCGTCCAGGGTCAGGATATATCCAGGGGCGAACAGCGGCGCCAAAACAATAAGGGCGAGCAAAAAATATGGGGCATAGCGCTTGCCTGCTGGCGCCAGGGGGCCGCTCATGCCTGCCTCCCGCGGTAGGTCGGTGCGTCTTTGCGGCGCACTAGCACGAGGTATGCGCCGGCGCCCAGCACGGTGCCCCAGCTAATAACTGCGGCAATAGCAAACCAGCGCTGCGGCACAAACTCGGCGCGGAGCCGGATAGTGTAGGAGCCGTCGGCTGCCCGCGTGCAGGCAGGGCGTAACGCCGCGCCGCCCGCCGAGGCCATACACAATTTCACCGGGTCAACCAGCCAGCCGTTGATGCCGCCGCTGAGCGTGGTGTGTGTGATCCCCGTGGTGGTGGCTGGCGCCTTGGGCATCCAGCTGTTGCCCGCATCGGTACTCAGGCGCCACTGGGGATGATACGTCTCGCTCAAAGACACAAAAAACGGCGTGCTGGCGTGTGAAACTTGCAGCGTCCGGACCGACTCAGATTGGGCCTTTTTTGTGTCCACGGCCGGCTGGGCCAGCTGGTGCTGCGGCTGCTCTACCACGAAAAAGCGGTCGGCGAAATCGGGCAGCTCGGTAAGCTGCACATTGTCATAATGCACGATATTTGTGGCACGGCCATTGCTTTCGAAGGCATACAGGTATATGGTCAGCGTGCTGGCATCGGCAGGTACGTGCACCACTGCCTGGGCCGTGTGCCAGCCCGGCCCGCTTGAAGTCAGCTGGGTGCGGTTGAGGGTGGCACCCGGGTTATCGAAGCTCGTGGTGTAGCCATACGTGTTAGTCGCTGTTGTCTTGTAGCTAAAGGTAAACAGGTAGTCTGTATTCTCGTGGACGTTTGCTGTAGCACGGACGCAGGCGTCGTGGCGGGTGGCGCTCAGCTGGAGCGACTGCTGCCCGTCGGCTTTGTCTTGCTTGTCTATGGACATGCCTATTTTGGGCAGGCTGTCGTAGGCATTGCAGTCGCTCACCTTAGACTGCCAGCTTCCCTTCTCAAATGAGGGGTTGGCGATGAGGTTTGTATAGTGATAGTTCGGATCCTGGAAAGCAAAGTTTTGTACCCCGGGCTGTAGCGTAGTTTGGGCGTAGCTGGCGGCCGGCGGTAGCGGCAGCTGCTTGAAGCTTTCTAGTTGGACTGCCGTGACGTTGTCATAACGGTTCACTGTGGGGGCGTGGCCATCACCCTCGAGTGCATATAAGAATAAGTGTGCCGTGCCGGCCCGCGGGCCGGTGTCCACCAGCTGTGTGGCGGTGTGCCAGCTGTGGTCAACGATAGCCCGGGAGCCCCTGGCGAGCGGCTCGCCCGTGGCGGCGTTGGGCGCTCCTGCAGCCGTAGGCGCGTTTGCCCCGGCAACTGCCGACAAGAAGAAGCTCGCCGTGGGCGCGCCATCGCTCTGGTAATCAAAGCTGAGCAAGTAGTGCGTGTTGGCGGCAAGCTTGACGTCGGTGGAGGTGCAGGCGTCATGGCGGGTGGCTCTCAGCTGCAACGAGGCTGTGCCGTCGGAAGCCTGCGTCGCGTCACGCTTCATGCCAAGCGCCGCGCTGCCGTCGTAGTTGTTGCAGTCGCCTACTTTTTCCTCCCACAAATTGTGTTCAAACGACGGATTACTGATGAGGTTTCCGCCCACACCGCGCAAAATTTCGATACTCTCCCCCGCCTTGCCGCTGCCCAGGCTGCCGCCTTGGCCGGCCTTTATGCGCGTGATGCTGCCGTGGAACGACACATACAGCGGCGTATTTTTGGCAATGGGCGCACTGCCCACCACCTGCTTTGCCGTGCTTTGGGCGGCAACCGCCTGCCCATTCAAAGACAGCGGCGGCGAGGCCTGTGCATACAATGTCACCGTGTCGTTGGTGGCCTGGTAGGAGACGTCCCGGTACGCCTGACTGGTATAGAGCGTGGCCGGGCTCTGCGTAGTGAGCGACTGGCTAAACGCGCCCTTTGCCTTGTCTAGGGCGGAGCTGTTGGCGGAAGCAAACAGTTGCGTCAGCTTTGTAGTGTACGCACCCAAAGATGGGTCGCTCACATAGTCAAAGGCGCGGCCAAGCTGGGCACGCGTAAATAGGCTGGCGTCACTGGCGCGCACCGTGGCGTCAGCATTAAATAGCTGGGCCTGGGCGGTGAGCCGCGGCAATGGGTCGGTAACCTCCAGTACGTGGGCGCCCAGGCGCTTCAGCCGTCCGGGGTTGTGCGCCATGAGCTTGTCCAAAAAATGCGGGTCGTTCTTAATAAGGCCCAGGTCGTTGTTGTAAGTGGCGGCCGGCACATACAGGTTGTAATCAGACTGGTAGATGCTGGAAAAATCAAAGATATACTTAACGTTCCACGGCCGCAACACATCAATGTTATACGTTTGCAGCAGCTGGTTCTGCACACTGTCCTGGAATTGGTACGGCGCAATGGCGTTTTGTATAAAATCCTGCTTGGCAAACGCCGAGAAGCTATCGTGGCCGCTATTCTGCAACGGCAGGCCGTCGGTGTTGTCGGTGGCGGCCGCGCCTTTCATTTCATATTTGTCAAAAAATGGGTAGGCCAGGATGCGGTACTGGCTGTGGTCGCTGTCTGCCACCTGCTTGAACGGGGCGAACGCGGCGCGGGCGGCGGCAAAATTGACCGGCTGGGCAAAGTACTCAAACTTGACACCAACGATAAACAGCGAGCCGATGACCACCAACAGCAGCGCCCAGCGCCAGCGCGTCTGCTCCACGGCGCGGGCAATCAAGAGCAGCGCGGCCAGGACGATCACCGGCGCAAAGTGCCCTACCTCGCGGAGCATGGGGTAAAAAATGCTCAGCGGGTAGATGTTTACAACCTGGTACATGCCGGTGGCCAGGAACATCATGACCGCCAAGAACACCAGCAGCGCCAGGTCGAACTTTTCCCGGCGCTTGCCGCCGGTGCCCTGCCGGCCCAAGATCCAAAACAAAAACACGAATAGCATGGCGTTCCACAGCAACTCGTAAAACGCGTAAAAGCGGCTCAGGAGCGTGGCCTTGGAAAAACTAAACGTAAAGATGCTCAGGAAACTGCTGGCGCTGGACGCCTTAAAGCTGACTTTGGCAGCCGTGGCACCGATTTGGGTAGTGCTGGCCGCGCCGGTTATAAAATTGGCCAGCCATACCAAGTTAACCAACAGCGGCAGCCCAAAAACCACCGGCAAATACTTGAGCGCGACTTTGTCGCGGTGGAACAACAAGTACACCACGATAAATATCCCGCCGATGATAAAAAATTGTATCTGCACGCCCAAAAACGCAAAAAATAGGCCGAGCACCACGCTGCTCCGGAAATCTTTGCGGAAGTGGTGCAGCAAAAAGTGCAGCAAAAAAATAAACAGCGCGAACGAGAAAAAATAATTGAAGTGGCCGGCTGTATACTTATAAAAAATGGCCGGGTTGATCCAGGCCAGCAGGCCGAGCAAAAACGCCAGCCACCGGCCCACATACGGCCGCGTCAGCAAATACATGCCGGTAGCGCCGGCCGCAAACAACCCCACTAATAACAAATAGTGCAACGTTTCCGGCGGCAAAAATATAAATAAGCCAATAAAAAACCGGAAGAAGTAGTCGCTGGCGTAGTTGAGCGGGCTGCCGCTGTCCGCCGACACCCACGACGAGCTTTTATTGCTAAAAAGATTGTGTATTTGGTCGCTAAAATACGGGAACGACCAATCCCAATACTGCCCCACCCCGGCGCGGATACGCCAAAATAACACGCCGAACACCAGCAAGTATGCGCCCAGGATGGCGAGCAGCGTCCGCCGGTCACTAGAAATGGCGCGTAATAAACGTCTGATACGCTGCCCCTTCCTGGATGCTGCGGGCGCGGGCATCCATTACCTGCTGCTGGACGTGGCCGTAGTGTCCGTACATATCCCAAAACACCTCGCTGAGGTTTTGCGCCGTCAATTTAGACAAGTCTATGCAGTAGTCACGCAGCTTGTTGGCCGCAAAAAACGAGGCCACTTTGGGGCGGTAGGCAATCCCCAGCGTTGGCGTGCCGGTGAGCATGGCCAGGATGTTGGCGTGCAGGCGCGCGCCAATCATGAGGTCAACGGTGCCCAGCCCGGCCACAAAATCTTCCAGCTCGCGTGCCGGCGAAATGACGGCGTCGGTGTCTTCCAAAGCCAGTTGCAGCTGGCGCGATGCCCACAAATCATCTTTGGGGTCGGACGGCGAGATGAGCATCGGGAATATGACCACGCGGAACTTGCCCGCCGGCAGGCTGGCCACAAAATCGTGCAGGGTTTCCAGCAGCTGGGGGAAGGTCTGCTCCGGGTTGGGCAGGTGGTACAAAATAGAGATGCCGATGGTAAAAGGCTGCCCTTTTTGGCGGGCCGCCGGCTGCACCGGCCAGCCCAGGCTGGCCACCAAATCGGGCAGCACCACGCTCTTTTTTAGGCCGAGCAGCTTGGCCGAACGCGGCTCGCGCACAATAACGGTATGCGCGAGCCGCGCGCTCGCGCGGGCCAGCAGCAACGAGTAGCCGCGCAAATTCCCAATGCCGCACCCCAAATAATGCACTTTTTTGCCGGCGAGCCGGGCGAGCAAATTCATGCCCAGCATTTTATAGAGTGATTGGCGCGGGTAGCGGTCCCCGTACAGCTCCACCCACAGGTCGCCGCCGCAGTACACCACATGCTTGATGGCGCGGAAAACGCGCAGCTTTTTCTTAAAGTCGCGGCTGTCGCTGGTGGCGATGGTCTGCACCCGGCCGCGGGCAGCCTTGGGCAACAGCTCGTCGTGTGCCGAGTTCAAAAACAGCGGCGTCTCTTCTGGAAAATGCTTGAGCGCGGCAGCCAGGAAAGCGTCGTCGCCGATGTTCCCGCGCCCGTACGACCCGAGTAATAAAATTGGTTTGCGTGCAATTGCGGCCATTTAGGCAGTCACCTCCTGTGCTGGTACATCAAGTAAAAAGTCATATTCTTCTTGGGCGATGCGGTCGCGCCGGAAACGCTGGGCGAACTGGACGAGCTCAATCTGCTCCTTTTCATACAGCTCCGGGCGGCGCCGGTAGTGCGCCAGCAAGCGGCGGGCGGCGGCGCGCAGGCGCTGCTCGTTGTGGATGGCAACGGTGTGCAGCCGGTGGCCAAAAATGTCTTTGTACACCGGGAGGTCGTAGGCCAAAACTGGCGTGCCCACACTAAGCGCTTCGGCCACCACGATCCCCCACCCCTCTTCGATGCTGGGCAGCACAAAAAGCTGGGCGCGGCGCACGATGTCAAATTTTTGGCGGTCATCTGCCCGGCCAACAAAGGCGATATTGAGGCCTTTGACCGCGGCCAGGCGCACCAGGCGCGGCAATTCCGGCCCAACGCCAACCATGACCGCGCGGAAATCCGGCAGGTCGCGCTGCAGGGTTTCGCAGAGGCGCAAAAATTCGTCTACACCTTTTTGCTTGACCATACGGCCACAAAACGCCAGGGTAATGTCTTTGTCCGGCCAGGCCACGCGCCCAGCACCGCCGTTGTCCACAAAATTACTGGAAACCATGATGGGCTGCCGGAACCCGCGGCGGCGCAAACTCTCCACCACCGCGTGGTTGACGGTGATGATTTTATCGAAGTGCTTGCGGATGAGCCGGAAACAGAGCCGCTCCTGCAGGTTTGCCAAAAAATTGTTAAAATTCTGCGCCCGCGGCATGTCTTGTATGATGTGGTGGATGTACACCGCCCGCGTGCCGCGCTTGCCATTGCGGAACACCGGCAAAACGTCCGGCAAAAAATGCGAGCCCGCCAAAAAGACCGTGTCTGCGCCCTCTGGCAGCGGCACGCGGCTACCCTTTTGGGCGCGGCGCAAATACAGCAGGCCAACAGGCTGCCGGGCGCCGTTGTCGGCGTAGGTTAGTTGCTGCAGGCTCGTGGTTTCGGGGTACGCCTCTTCTTGGCCGTCGCCAGCGGCGTGCACCAGGGCGATGGGCGTGCCTGGCCGCTGCTCGTTTACCCAAGAGCAGAAGCCGCCGGTGTGCATGTCGCCGCCGGAAACGTCGCCCGTGAAGCAGTTGCGGTATACAAAGAAGCCGCCCATTTAGGTTTGTACCTTCCTGCTGCCAAAGTAGTAGCCGAAGGCGCCAAAGCCAAACTCGCAGGTCTTCATAAACAGCATGCCGATGGCCGTGAGCGGCCGCTCAAACAACTGCCCAGGCTTGCTAAAAAACAAGCGGTAGCGCTGCAACGGGCCGGCTTGGGCGGTCACTTTGGCACCGACATCATTTTTGGCAAAATAGTTGCGGGCCTGCGCGGCGTAATAAGCCTTCTTTTTGAGCGTGCGCCACAGGTGCAGCTCGCCCTCGTTGTGGTGGATGAACGCCCCCACGCGCACCAAACTTCCCTGCCCGGCCACGCGGCGGGACAGGTCCCAATCCTCGCCGCTCACCATGGTCTCGTCGTAGCCGCCCACAGCCATGTACGTTTCGCGCCGGAAGAAACGCGCGGCCTCGATCCAGTCTACGCCCACGTAAAACGAGCGCTCCAGCCGCTTGCACTGCGCCCAAAACCCTTGGCCAAACGACTCTTCGGGGATGATGGCGCCGGCCGCAGCAGCATCGCGCTGCATGCCGGCAACGCAGGCGGCGACCACCTCCGGCTCCAACTCCATGTCTGAGTCAATGATGCATACATACGCGCCCTTGGCCGCGGCCACGCCGTAGTTGCGCTGCGCCGAACGCTCCGGCCCGCGGTTTAAGACGCGCGGTGTGTAGCGGCGGGCAATCTCTTTGGTATCGTCCTGGGAATCGCGGTCAACCACGATGAGCTCCACAGGCGCATACGTCTGCGCCGCGATAGAGCTCAGGCACGCGTCAAGCGTCGCGTGGTTGTTGCGGGTAGTTACAATGACGCTCACCAAAATCTCTGGGTCGTCCATGTTAAGCCTCCAATGCTTGCTTGAAATCCTGGTAACTTTGGTCGAATGTCAGCCGCTGGCTCCAGCGCCAGGCGGCATCGCGGACTTTTTTGTAAAACTGCCGGTCGGTAAATAAGTTGATGATCCCCGCGGCCAGCGCCAACGTGTACGGCGGCACTACCAGGCCGGTGCGATGGTCGCGGACGCTGTCGCGCAGGCCGTCCACGTCGTACACCACGGCCGGTGTGCCCTGGCTGGCGGCTTCGGTCACAATAAGGCCCCAACCTTCTTTGACGCTAGTGACGCACATCAGGTGGCTGCGGCGCATCAGCTCGATTTTACGCTTCCGGCTGACGCGGCCTTCACAGGTAATGTCGCCGGCAAATTCGCTATGCGCGATGTAGTCCAGCACTTGCTGGCCGTATGGCGAGGCCGTGTCGCCGGCCAAGATCATTTTGAGCTCCGGCACCTGCTGCTTGGCCAATTCAAAGGCCTTGATTTGGTCCAGCGTGCGCTTCATGGCGCGCATCGCCCCAAAACTGAGCACCGTGGGCGCGGCAAATTTTTGCGTGCCGGCCAGCGTAGGCAGCGGCTCCAGCTCGATCCCCTGGGTGATGATGTGCGCCCGGTCTTTGGTAAATCCAAACTGGCCAAGGTCGTGCAGCGTGCTGTCCGAAATGGTAATGAGCGGCGTCTTGGAGCGCGCCAGCAGGCGCGTGGCCAGCGGCTCCAAAACGGTGTAGCCCACTTGGGAGAGCGGCGATTTGGCCTCGTGGAACCACACCTCGCGCGCCAGCTGGTGGTAGAACAAAAACGTCTTTGCCCCGCCGCCAAACAAAACGCCAAAGTACGGCGCGGTGTTCACCACCTCCACCACAACATCGTATTTACCGCGCAGCCGCCGCATGTAATACCCGAACGCCTGGAACGAATGCAGGTAGCGGTTGCCACCAATGCGGATCACTTCGATGCCGTCCAGCAATTCGTGCGCGGCGCTGCCGGCGTGGCGGGCAGTCAGGAATGTTACCCGATGCCCGTCCGCCACCAGCCGCTTAGACAGCTCACGTAAGACCACTTCGGCACCGCCCGCTTGCGGGTGGGTGTAGTCTTTCCATGTCAGCCATAAGATGTTCATTTCAGCATTACCTCTCCATATAAGGCGTCATCTAATGTGGCAGCGTAGCCGTCTTCGGGATGCTCGCGGTGGCTCTGCCAGCGGCGCCGGGGCACCATGTGGCGGCGCACCACGTACAGCGGCCGGTTAGAGACCTCGGAATGTATGCGGGCAATGTACAAGGAGATAAGCCCCAGGCAGCCCAGCATAATCCCCACCAGCACTAAAATCATGATTGCGAGCAACGCCGTGCCGGTGATGTTCCAATGCCACGGGTCGCGCAATACAAACCGTTCCAAACACAAAAACGAGCCAGCCGGTACAGCCAAAAGTAAAATAAATAATCCTAAATAGCCTGCTAATTTTAGCGGGAATAAACTGTACCCGGTGAAGGAATTGATGGCCAAGACAATCAACTTCCCCCAGCCGTATGCGGCCGCGCCATGTTTGCGGGGCGGCGCCGTAAAGTTAATGTACGCGCGTTTGAACCCGAGCCAGTCGATGAGCCCGCGCGTGATGCGGTCGCGCTCGGTGAGCTGGCGGAACACGCGGATGACCTTTTTATCCAGCAGCCGGAAATCGCTGGCATGTGGCGTGATTTGGGTGTGCGCCACCATGTGCAGCAGGCTGTAAAACCAATCGGACGTTAGGCGCTTGAGCCGGCCCTCTTCCTTGCTGTAGCGGCGGACGCCGATGACGACGTCGTTGCCCTTTTCCCAGGCGGTGATAAATTTGGGGATTAACGCCGGCGGGTGTTGCAAATCGGCGTCTAAAATAATTGCGGCTTCGCCCCACGCGGCGTCGAGCCCGGCGCTCACGGCGGCCTCTTTGCCAAAGTTGCGGGCAAATTCCAGGACGCGGACACGTTCGTCTTTGCCAGTGAGCCGTTGGAGCTCGGTTGGCGAATCGTCGGTACTGCCGTCGTCTACAAACAGGAATTCAAATTGGTAATGTACGCGGGCGGTGTGTTTGGTAAGTTCTTTGTATAGAAGCGGAATATTTTGTGCCTCGTTGTGGATTGGCACGATGATTGATATCAACTTCCCCTCCATGCAGTTCCTTTCTTTAAAAGTTTAGGTGCAAACGCCCACGCGGCCAGCAGGCCGACCATTGCGAGGCTGCCAGCAAGCAGGCTAGAAACCACCGCGCCCGGGTTGTTGTGGTGCCCAGCCATCAACCCGTAGGTGGTTAGCCCGCCTGCCACCACAACCACGGCAATGCCGTACCGGCGCAGGGCGAGGTAATAAGAAACGAATAAATTGAGGGCGGCCACCACGCAAATGGCGAGGCCCAACTTGGGCAGCAGCCCGGCCATGGATTCATACGAGGCGCCCATCAGCACGCCCACCACAAACTTGGGGAAACCCACGAAAAACAGCAACGTGGGCACGCTGAGCGCGGCAAACAGCAGCAACGATTTGTAGAGCAGCTTGCGGTTATGCTCGGCGGTGTGGTGCAGGCGCACGCTGGGCATCAGCACCAGCGCAATCGACGCTGTCAGGAAAAAAATGATGCGCGCCACGCTGGCAACGCCGGCATACAGCCCGGCCGTGTGGGCATCAAAATAGTGCTTCACCACCAAAATGTCCAGGCTGTATTGCAGTGTAATAACCAGCGAGCCAATAAGCACCAGGCCGCCGTATTTTAGCTCCGGCAGCAGCACTTTCAGGTCTGGCAAGAGGCTGCGCTTAGCCGCGGTGTCGCGCTTGAGCCCCAGCTTGAGCGCCCACCAGGCTACGTAACCACAGGCCACCGCTTGCGCCAAAATGAGCCCGCCAATGGCGCCGGCCGTGCCCAAACCCACAACCACCAAAAGCACCGAAAACAGCAGTTTTGCGCCGGCCCCCACCACGTTGGAAATGGCCGACACGCCAAACTTCTGCTTGCCCCGCACAAACGCCCCGCGGAAGGTAAACGGCACCGTTACCACAATGGACAGCATCAAAATCACAAACGGCACGCTGGAGTTGAAGTGCAAAAAATGCTTAAACGCCGATTGGAACACCAGCGTCATAACAAGCAGCGCAATACTTATGGCAAAGGCCAGTTTTTCAAACTCCAGCACCAGCGCGTTGCGCTGCCGCTCGTCCTCATAATTGGCCACCACGTTCACTGTCACCAGCCCCAACACCGACAAAAAAATGCTAATTTGTAAAAATAATGACACTAGCGTCTGCACTTCCCCGAAAGCGCTTGGCGGCAGCAGCCGCCCCAACACCGGGTAGTACAGGTAGTTGAGGACGCCCACCACAATCGACCCTACCAGGTAAATGGTATTGTCCCGTAGAAACTGGCTTTGTCGCACCAGGCGAACCAGATTGAGCATCCTAACCCTCCGTAAAGTCAATGAAGCCACACTGCAAAAATGCTTTTTCATTGTGCCAAGTTTTGGCCGGGTTTGATGTTAGAAAGCTTACAGCACGGGCTGAAAAATTCCGCCCCTCACCGCCCAGCGCCCACAGCGGCCCGGGATTCTCGCGGGTGCTATTTCTCTGGCGGCAGCATCATGTCTTCGTCGCTACTGGGACGCAGCGGCCGTTTTTTCATCACTTCGTAGCGGATGCCGGTGAGGTTGGACTCCATGTAATCGTCGTTCAGCAGGTTTACAAATTTGCTAAGGTCTTTTTGGTTCATGATGATAATCGCGCCGGCTTCGTCCACCATAAGGTCAACGCCCAGCTCTTCGGCGTGGTCAATGAGCTGCTCTTGCTTCAGCTCGCCCACCTCCAATTTTTGCAGCTTGTTGATGAGCGCCTTGTTGCCCTCCACCGCCGATTGCAGCGTAATGCCGTCGGCAAAGCTGAGCTGGTAATGCGCCTCAATTTCGGCCACTTTTTTGTTGGCCAGAGCGTTTTTCTTGGCGTCAAAGCCAAACAGGCGGTCTAGCTTGGCCTCGTTAAACACGTACAGGTCTTGGTCCAGCACCAGCATGTGCGCCTCGGCCGGGATTTTGAGCGCCGCGGCCTCAAAGGCCTTAAAGGTTTTGCCGGCCACCATCCAGGTGCCCTCGCCTTTGAGCATTTGCCCGCCGCTGAGCGCCTTAAAAATATAGAACGGCGCCTTCATTTTGGGGTGGCTGACGCGCGCCATGGCGCCCTTGATGCGCTTTAGGTCGTGCTCCTCTTCGGTAAAAAGCTCAATTTCGCTTTCCTGGGTGCGGATCCAGTGCATGACCTCTTTGAGCTTCTCGATTTTGTTCCAGCGGATGCGTTGCAACACGCCAGCCTCGCCCTCGCCGTCGGTGAAATCGCGCACCACGATGCCGTTTTCGGCACCGTCCAGCACCTGCTCCAAGGTGTTGTCCAGGAACAGCGGCTGCAATTGTTTGTCTAGGTCGGGCGCGGTTTTGGTGCGGTACACGACGTTGTTTTTGTTAATCCAGAAAAGCTCAAAGGTGAGCTCCTCTTTGAACTCGAACAGGTTGTTAGCCCAGGCGAACACGTCACTGGGCTCGTAGCCGTCGTCTGGCTCGGCGAGGATGTCCGGCTTCTTCTGGGGCGCTTCCCCTGTTTGCTCTTCGTTTTCAGGCATATGCACATTCTACCTGACGCTAGCGCAAAAAGCTGCTGTAAAAATTATGCCACGTGTGGTGCTAGATCTACGAAGCGCGGCGTCACTGTAAAGCCGGCATAGTTGCCGGCCATCAGATGCCCACGCACCTCGGCCGTAGAGGGCTCAAGGCTGTGGCCTTCCATGCTTTCGGCGAGCGTCTGGAACGCGGCGTCGGCTGGCTGGCGATTGGCTGCAAACAAGTCTTCTCTCAAGCCTTCTTTCAAACCTTCTTGGTCTTGGATGCCATAGCTCAGTACGGTCAATCGTAGAGCAATCTCGGCATGCCGCGAACTGTCTGCGGCCGTACCCACGCGCTCAAGAGGCAAAATCGTTTCGCGGCCGCCAACACGCGACACAATACCGTCATGGCGTATGACATCTGAACTGCAGATATCCTCGCACCCACCAATTTCTAGGGCGTCAATGTGCCGCTCGACAACGATCACCCGGTTGGTAGCCGTGGCCGTCAGGATGGCAGGAGCGTTGCGGACGGGCAACTCCAGATTGGCGCGCTGCCAGGCATCGGTCAGCAGCATGCCTACCGTGAAGCCCCCCATTGACGTGTGCACAACGGTGAGGCCGCTTCCCTTGTTTGGGTTAAACATTCCTCGCACATGTTGGCGAAGATACAGCGGCAAA
The DNA here is from genome assembly GCA_035479375.1 of Saccharimonadales bacterium (SeqCode). Lineage (GTDB taxonomy): Bacteria > Patescibacteriota > Saccharimonadia > Saccharimonadales > UBA4665 > PMNU01. The sequence continues at coordinate 41,818 of DATIIT010000014.1, forward strand.
TCGCCCCAGTCTGGCGCATTTTTTGGGGCGGGCATATTACTTCCGCAGCTGCTGCTCGCGGGCTTTGTTTGCCCACTCGTCGGCTAATTCGTTGCCCGGGTCGTTGTTGTGGCCGCGCACCCACACCAGTGTCGCCTGCGATTCGCGGTACAGCGGGCATACCTCTTTTACAATGTCCAAATTCTTGATTTCCCCGCCCTTTTTCTTCCAGCCGTTTTTCTCCCACGCGATGGACCATTTGGTGATGACGTTGATCCAAAACTCGCTGTCCGTGTAAATTTCGGCCGGCCCACCAGCCGCGTCTTTGAGCGCGGCGATGATGGCAAAGCCCTCCATGCGGATGTTGGTGGTATTGTGCTCGCCACCCAACACGTGCGGCTGCATGTCGCGGATTACGGCAAAGCCGCCTGTGCCGGGGTTGGGCTCGCAGCTGCCGTCGGTGTAATACGTGACCATGCCGCCATTATATATGATGCCGGCCGCGCGCGGGTGGACTTTTAGCGGTATTCCGGATTTTCGTAGTCAAAGCGCGAGCCTGCGTCCCACTTGCTGCGCTGGTTGCCGTAGGCCGGCACGCCGCCGCTGTCCTTTAGCATCTGCGCCAGGTGCATGAGGTTCCAGGTCATGAAGGTGGTGTTGCGGTTGGTGAAATCGTTGCTGAGGCCGATTTTGCCGCCGTGCCCGTCGTCGTCACCGTAGCTGGGGCCGGGGCCGGCCTCGCCAATCCAGCCGGCGTCGGCTTGCGGCGGAATAACACAGCCTAGGTGCTGCAAACTATACAACACGTTCATGGCGCAGTGCTTGATGCCGTCCTCGTTGCCGGTAATCAGACAGCCGCCCACCTTGCCGTAATAGGCATACTGCCCGGCTTTGTTGAGTTCGGACGAGCACGCATACAGCCGCTCAATAATTTTCTTCATCTGCGAGCTGTTGTCGCCCAGCCAAATGGGCCCGGCAAGCACCAAAATGTCGGCGGCCTGCACTTTTTTGTAGATTTCCGGCCACTCGTCGTCCGGCCAGCCTTTGTCCCGCATGTCCGGGTACACGCCGGTGGCGATGTTAGGGTGGTCTATGGTGCGGATCACCTCTGTTGTAACGCCGTGCTTCTCCATAATGTCGGTGCTGATTTTAATGAGCAGGTCGGTGTGGCTCGGCGCCGGCGACTTGGTGAGCGTGCCGTTAAAGAACAAGGCTTTTAGGCCGGTGAAATCGTATTGCTTGGTGTCTGCCATGGTGAAACTCCTCCGCGTTATGGTTGTATCATACCGCATGTTGGTGGCTGATGCGGTGGAAAATGACACGGTCCTACGGCCCAGGCCGTCAGGCGTGAGGTAGCCCAAGCGCCACAGCCGGCGGCTCCACAAACGACTTCAACAGCCTCGGGTAGACAGTTACACGTTGGGATGGGTCAAATGTTTGGTCACCGCTCTCGCCCGCAAACCGTGCGAAGAATTCGGCAGTTGGCAGGGCGGGCGTGCGCGTTGCCAGAACCAGCTGCCCGTCACCGTACAAGTCTGGCGGCTTTTGCTGTGGGTCAAAGCCAGGCAGCATGCTGTCCTCGCCTAGCAGATACTCGCGCGGTTGATGGAGCACGGCAACCGGCTTGGGCGGGCGGAAGTTTATATCGATGCTATGCGTCTCTAGCGAATGGTTCACCACACCTTCGGCGGTCTGCTGCGGCAACGCCCGGCGCAACAACTCACCCAACGCCAAGCCAGCAACGGCCTCGCGTTCCCATATCTGTATTGGCGACCCCGGGAGCCTGTGATGTACCTCTGGCCTGGCGGCAAGCGAACGGATTCTCGCAACCTTAGGCAAAACACCGCGTAGCATAAAATCGCCGGCGAATCCGATGTGCCAGATACCACCTTCGGCCTCAATGCCAGCCCAGTATTCAACAAGGCCATCGTACTGGGGTTGCCCCATGCGCATTAGCGAAAACAACTCCAGGTAATCGCCGCGGCTGGGTTTTTGGCGGAGTTTCTCGAACGCCATGCGCCTAGTAATCCAAGTTTTGCATGCCGATTTCCGGCACGTCGACATTCTCCGGCAAGTTACATATAAATGCAAGCATTTCGGCGGCCTGTTTAGGGTCGAGCGCACGGGACATGTCGCGGCTGTTGCCGCTTTTGTCGAACAGGCCGGTGTTGATGGCGCCCGGGTAAAACCCGGTAACGGCAATGTGCGCCGGCTTGAGCTCCAGCTGCATGGACTTGGTGAAGCCGGTAATCGCCCATTTGCTAGCGTTGTATACCGCGCGCTCGGCCTTGGCGCTTAAGCCCGCCTGGGAAATGACGTTGATGATCCTGCCCTTTTGCCGGGCTTTCATCGCCGTTACGGCGGCGCGCGTGCAATAAATGGTGCCGAGCGTATTCGTTTCGACCACCGCTTTGATGCGCGCCGGGTCGTTGGTTTCCAGCGCGTCTTGGATCCACTGGCCGGCGTTGTTAATGAGGATGTCGAGCGGGCCGCCTTTGGATTCGGCGGCCTGGATAGCTTTTTCTACCTGGGCGTAATCGGTGACGTCGGCCACGACGTAGTTGCATTTTAGTTCTGCGGCCGCTTGCTTGGTACGCGCCTCGTCACGGCCTAAGATGGTGACGTGGTGGCCGGCTTTCATGAGTGCCTCGGCGGTTGCCCGCCCCAGGCCATCGTTGCCGCCGGTTATCAAAATGCGGTTCATATGGCTTTTAGCAGTTCATCTATCGCCACCCGAGTCTGCCCCGCCGTATCCCTGTCCCGCAGCGTCACCGTCCCGTCCTCCAGCGTCTGGAAGTCGATGGTCACATGCGCCGGCACGCCGATTTCATCTGAGCGGCGGTAGCGCTTGCCCACGTTGCCGTTGTCGTCCCAGTTGACGGCGCCGAGCTCTTTTTGCAGCATGGCGTAGACCTCGCGTGCCTTGGCCACCAGCTCGGGCTTGTTTTTCAAAAGCGGCGAGACGCAGGCCTTCACCGGCGCCAACTCCTTGGGAAGCTTCAGAAATATGCGCTTTTCGCCGTTCAACTCATCTTCGGTGTACGCGTTGGCCAGCACGGCCAGCACGTGGCGGTCCAGGCCAAATGTGGGCTCAATGACGTGCGGGATAAATGGCTCGCCGCCGTTTTTGGGGGTGTAGCGCAACTTTTTGCCGCTGACGCGCTCGTGGTTAGCCAGGTCAAAATCCGTGCGGTAGGCCAGGCCGCCGATTTCCTTCACGCCAAACGGGTAGGCAAACTCGAAGTCTATGGTGCGCTTGCTGTAGTGGGCGCGGTCGGTTTCGCCAATTTCGCGTTCGTGGAGTTTATCGGCCGGCAAGCCCACCAGCGCGAACCAGTCGCGGAACAGCTGCAGGCATTTTTCAAACTCCGCTTCCCAGTTGGCTGGGTCCACAAAATACTCAAACTCCATGATTTCCAGTTCGCGGACGCGGAAAATAAAGTCGCGCGGGCTGATTTCGTTGCGGAACGACTTGCCAATTTGCGCCAACCCAAACGGTAAATCCGGGTAAAAACTATCCACCACGTTTTTGAAGTTCGTGAACATGCCCTGCGCGGTTTCCGGCCGCAGGTACACCACCGATTCTTCGTCGGCCACCGGCCCGATGTGCGTCTTGAACATCATGTTGAACTGCGCCGGAGAGCCCAGCGGGTTGCCGTCCGGGCTCTTAATGCCCTTCTCTGTTATGGCCGCGGCCATCTGCTCCAAATTCATGCCTTCCGGGTCAACGCCGTTATCTTCCAGCAAGTGGTCTAGACGGTAGCGCTTTTTGGTTTTCACGTCTTCAATGAGCGGGTCGTTAAAGGTGTCCACGTGGCCGCTGGCCTGCCAAACGCGCGGGTTCATGAGGATGGTGGTGTCGATGCCGTAGATGTCGTCGCGGCTGTCCACCACAAATTTCCACCACAAATTAGTGATGTTGCGCTTCAGCGAGATGCCCAACGGGCCGTAATCCCACGTGCCGGCCAGGCCGCCGTAAATCTCGGAACCCTGGTAAATAAAGCCGCGGCGCTTGGCCAGGCTGGCAATGTCGTCTAAAGAAATGTCGCTCATATATTCCGCATTATACCGGAAGCGGGCGCGAGAATACAGGGGTTAGGCTTGAGCCTGCGCCATGGCGGTTACCAGCGGCGCCAAGACAGCCGCCAGCGCCTCGCTAGCCTGCACGCGCGCCAAAATTTTGGGCGGGTTGCCGGCAAAGCACAGCCGTAAAAACTTTATGTGGCTGGCCGTAAAACGGCCTTTGCTGCGCGGGCTGAAGCACATCGCCTCTAGGCTAAAGTCGTATTCGAGGCCGGGCTCGAGCTTGTTGCCTGCCGCGTCGGTGTGCAAATTTGGTGTATGGCCGCCCAAGCGGAGGAGCTGCGCCTGGAACCAAAAGCGCACCACAGCCAAGGGCACAGCCGCGTCGTCCAGCGCCTCAAACGCCTGCTCTAACAGATGGAAATAAACGTCCTCAGCCTCGTCTTCAATTGTTTTGTTGAGCTGCTTGATGAGCTCGTAACCGAGCATGGTGCGGTCCAAATCCTGCACAATGTGGCCGTAGTGCTTCACCAGGCGTGTGGAGACCAATGTGCCCAGGCTGCCAGCCGCCCTCCCCTGGATAAAGGTGATGGTGCTGACGCTAAACAGCTCGATGCCGCCGGCCAGCTTTGATTTCACCCGCCGCACGCCCTTGGCCAGCACGCGCAGCTTGCCAAGCTCCGGCGTGAGCAGCGTGAGGATGCGGTCGGCCTCGCCGTAATCGGTGCGCGCTAGGATAATTGCCGGGGCGACCAGCTGCTTCACAATGCTCCTTGCCCGTCTAGCGTAAGGCCGCGCACAACGCGCAGCAGCTGTTGCAATGTTGTGCGCGGCTTGTACAAAACTGCGTGTACCCCAAGGTCGCGGCGCAGGCTTTCCTGCGCCGCAGTTAAAGTGGCCGGCGGCAAAGCGCTTTGCACCACCGCCGGCACCTGCCGCCATTCTGGGTACGAGCGGAATTCGTGCAAAAACTCCACCCCGCTATGGGCCGCCAGCTGCAACTCTAAAATAACCACGTCCGGCTGCTGTTGGTCCGCTGCATCAATAGCGCTTTGCGCAGTGGCAGCGTGCGCCACAGAGTAGCCCGCCGCGCCTAACATAGTGGCGTACGTCTGCGCCAGTAAGGTGTTAGGTTCGAGTAATAATACGTGCATACTGAGTAAAAATGTTATACAAGTTGGAGCTGCCTGCTGGGCTGTAAGGTTGCCGCTAGGCCACCGCGCCGCAAGTAATGGCCGACGCGCAAACGGCTGTCCATAGAGCGCAAAATGGCGTCAGCCACAAATAAGCCAGCCGCCGTGCCAGCGCCAAGCTCGGTGAACGGCTGCGCCGCAGCGCCGCAGAGTTCCTGGGCGCGCCGCCAGGCATCTGCCGACACGACCTGCCGGGCGCTGTACACGCCGGCCACAATGCCCTGTGGCGTACGGTGGAGCGCCAAGGAAATGCGGCTGCGCGCGCCGCCACCAAGCGCCGGCTGCGCCTCAACCAACGCAAAGCCCAGGCTAAGCAGCGCCGCCTTAAGGCCGCGCGCATTGCCCATTACCGGCCCATACTTGCCGGCAGTCTCCAGTTGCACGTCAACGCCGTACTGGCGGGCGAAACGGTGCAGGTCGTGCGCCGTATCCACCAACAATGACGATACCGATACCGGCTCCAGCTCCAGCCGCGTTTGGGCGCGCAGCAACTCTAGCCCCAGCAAATAACTGTCTACCAGCAGCAGCGCCGCGTCCGCTTGCGTGGCGACCAAATTGGCATCCAGCGCGGCCGCGCCCCCCATGGAGCCAAGCTCGGCATGGCGCGCAATAACTGCCAAGGGCACTTTCAGCTGCTCGGCAACTGATGCCAGCAGCGCGTTCGCTTCCGGCCGCACCCCTGTATCTAGCGCCATGTCGTCCTCCTGATCTTTCCAGTATAGCACCGGGAAAGATTACGGGGCGAATGTGAAATTGGGCAGGATGGTGTTGTTAAAGTCTGGCTCAAAGGTCTGCGACTCGGTGGAGACAACCAGGGACAGGTTGCGCAGCGGCACAACGATAATCGTCCCTTGGTTGTTAATAGAAATCTGCCCGTCAATGCGCGACCCCACCACGCCTGGCACTTTCGGGAAACTGTACGGCGTCAGCGTGACCTTTTTGTTGCTTACTAAAGACGAGTACGACTGCAGCTGGTTAGCATACGTTTGGCTTACCACCTGGACACGCAGGGCGTAGGCGCCATCTTGGGCTTGCACATCCGGCACAACGTCTGGCTGGAAATAAGCGCTCAGCGGCGTCGACTGGTTGGTGATAACATAGCCGCTCCATGTTTTGGGGTACATGACCGCAACGCTGCCAAACTGCGACGGCCCCACGAACCGCTTGAGCGGGTTCTTGGCTTCTTCGGCGTAGCGTTGGGCGTCGGACTGCTGCGCGGCCTTGACCGCGGCTGCGGCCGCTACCGCGGCTTTAGCGTCGCTGTGGTTTTTGTAATCGGAACGGCTGCTAAACGCCCACGCCCCAAACGACGCGGCAGCAATAAGCAGCACCACCGCCACAATCAGCGGGATCAGCAGCATATTCATATAACCGCCTTGGCGATTGGGTCCCATACCGCTCATGGTAGCCGATGTTGCCGCGCCGCGCAAGTCATTTATATTCATACAGGAAGATGGCGTTGCGTTCCTCCACCGGCTCTTTCCCCGGCACTTGGAAGGCAAAACTCGCCAGGCGCACCGGGCGTTTGTGGTCCTTTTGCCAGCGCGTCACATATTCGTCTAGTTTCTTCATTTGGTACTGGATCATAAAGCTAAACACGCCGTCGGCCGGCGGCCAGTTGGTGTAGAAATAGTTGCCCCAGATGATTTTCACCTGCTTGCGGTAGCGCCGCGTGCGGAACCAGGACAAAATTACCAGGAACAGGCTCAGCTCAACACCTACCACGTTGAGGCCGCGCTGGGCGCCGGCAATCAGGATACGGCCGTCGCCGGAGCCGAGGTCCAGCAGTGTTTGGCCCGGCTTGAGGTCCAACAAGTCGAGCGCGGTATTCATGTTGAGCCGTAGCGTTGGCACGTAAGGCGGCCCGAACAGCACCGGCAGCCCAAAGCTCAGCACCACAACGCCCACAACTACCAGCGCCAACCAGATCATGCAGGTCGTTCCCCGGCACCTGCTTGGAGTTGTAACTTCTGGATTGTGTTCTCTGCCTCGCGCAGCTGTTTTTCCAGCTTGGCGGCCAGATTGAGGCCCTGCTCGTATAATTTTACAGCGTCGTCTACCTGCACGTTGGGCTGCTGCAAAGCTGCCAGCACGCGCTCCAACTCACTGCTGAGCGATTGGTAATCTTCTGCCTTGGCATTCATGACTTCTTCATAATAACGCGTTTCACTGCGGCGGTCACGTTGGCGTCGCGCAGTGTGATGGCCAGCTCGTCGCCGGTGTGCACGTCCACGCCGCTGGTTACCAACTCCGCGCCACGGCGTACGAGCGCATAGCCACGCTGCAGCGCTGCCTGTGGGTCAAAGGCCTGCAAGAGCTGTTGTTGTAGGGCCAGCTGCCGGCCGGCAGTTTGCAGGCTGTGTGCGGCCGCCTGGCTGGCAAATTGCAGCGCCTGCCGCACGGCACCGCGCGCGTCCTGTACGGCTTGCTGCGCCGCCCGCCCCAGCTGCTGGCGCACTTGGCCAAGCCCGGCCAGCGCCTGCCGGCGATCTGGCACGAGCAGCTCAGCGGCATTGGAGGGCGTACTCGCCCGCTGGTCGGCGGCCAGCTCCGCCAGGCTCACGTCCACCTCGTGGCCGATGGCCACAATGGTGGGGATGCGGCTCGTGGCCACGGCGCGGGTGACCTGCTCGGTGCTAAATGCCGCCAAGTCTTCGGCGCTGCCGCCGCCGCGCGTCACCACTACCACATCTGGCGGATCTGGCAACTGGTTGCATTGGGCAATGGCCGCGGTGATTTGCGCCGGCGCGGCCTCGCCCTGCACCTGCACGTCGATAAGCGTAATGTCCAGCCCGCCCCACCGCGCACCCAGCACTTTAATGAAGTCGCGGTAGGCCGCCGACTCTCCAGATGTCACCAGCCCAATGCGCCGCGGCGGATACGGCAGCGCCCGCTTGCGTGCCGGGTCAAACAGCCCTTCGGCAGCCAATTTTTTCTCCAAAAGCGCCGCCGCTTTTTTAATTGAGCCCTCGCCCACCGGCCGCATACGCAGCACATTCACGCTAAAGCCATACTGCGGGTGCAGCCGCGGGTTGCCCTGCACGGCCAGCAGCATGCCGTCTTCTAGCGGGCCAGGCAGCATGTACACAGTGCCAAAAAAATGCACCGTGGCTTCGTCGTCCTTGAGGTCAAAATACACCCAGCGGCCTTTGCTAACGCGGAAGTTGGCCAGCTCGCCGGTGATTGTCACGTGCGGGTAGGCGTAGTCTAGCGTCTGGTTGATGAGCGCTACAAATTCGGCTGGCGCCAAGGTGATTTCTGCGCCGGCGCCGGGCTCGTCATTCACGCCCGCACCTCTGGCGGCTGCGATTGCATCTCCCGCAAACTCCGGTGGTACAGCACATACCCCGGCGGGATCTGGATAAGCGTGCTCAGCACGCGGTACATCACCGTCACTGGCAGGCTGAGCGCCGGGGACACACCAGCCGCCGCCAAGACGCCGGTCATCAGGGCTTCGTAAATGCCCACGCCGCCAGGCAGCACACTCACCAGGCCGGCAAAATTAGCCACGGCGTAGGCCAGCACAATCGCCCCAAAGTTCACCCACGTGCCAAAGGCAACGTACACCACGTACACCGTCAAAATCTCCGTTAGGTTGGCCATAAAGGACCAAAAAAATGGCCACTTTAGCTCCTTGTAATTCTCCTCTACCAGCTTGTAGTTGCTGTGCAGCTCCATGGCCACGTTCTCGATGCGCGACATCTGGATCGTCTCCGGCATGTTAGGGCGGAAGAAATGGATGATGCGGTTTACCAGTTTGGTGACCGCCGCAAACGTGGCGTGGATGCGCCGCTCCGAGCCAATCACCAACACAAACGCCACCGTACCTACCACCAGAAGCGTGCTCAGTGAGCCGGCGGCCAACACCACCAAGTTGCTCGCCCGGCCATCTATGGCCATTACCAGAAGGCCCCCCACCAACAAAATCTCAAACGACACAAACAGCAAGATGAGCTTCAAAAGCTGCACCACCGTGGCCTTGCCACCGGTGATCTCAGCGTTTTTCATGCGCAGTCCAAAGTATGATATGCCGCTCACGCCGCCGCTCGGGAACACGTGGTTCACAAAATTGAGCTCCAGCGCCACGCGCACCACATGCCAATACCGCAGCTTGTTGCCCACCAGCCCAAACAGCGCCACATACACCCGCGTCTGCGAGTGGTAGTTCACCACCTGCAGCGGCACCATCAAAAGCAGCACGGCGACGTTCACCCGGTGCAGGTTATTAAACGTATCGATAATCTGCCGGTGGATGGCAATAATCAGCCCTAGCAGCGCCACCACTGTTAGAATGTTGACGAGTGCTTTCCAATTTCGTTTTAAGAAGGACTTTTTGCTTTTGGGCATATAAGGCCATTATACTAGTAAACTGGAAATGATATACAAAAGTCTGTTCGTTTTAGGCCGGACGCCGGGTATCGGGCGTGCTGAATTAGAGAGCCTGTATGGCGCCGGGCATTTCGTGCCTGCTGGCGATTTTGCCATGCTCTCTGACCTGCCAGTGGCCGATGTGGATTTCCGCCGCCTGGGCGGCACCGTGAAGCTAGCGCGTGTTGTTGGCACGCTGGCTGGCGGCGCAACGAACGCCGGTACCGGCTCCGGCGCCCGCTCCAGCAGTAGCCCGCAGCCCCACTGGCGCGCTGTCCAAAATGAGCTTTCTAAGCACGCCGTCGCCCTTGCCCAAGATGTTTCTGAGGGCAAAATCCAGCTCGGCGTCAGCGTGTACGGCGTCAGCGCCAACCCGCGGCAGCTTTTGGCTGCCGGCCTGGAGATTAAAAAGGCGCTGCGCGGCCACGGCTACTCTGTACGCCTGGTGCCCAACCAAGAAACGGCACTCTCCAGCGCGCAGGTGCTGCACAACCACCTCACCGGCGAGCGCGGCATAGAGCTCATCGCCGTGCAGCACGGATCCGAGGTTGTTATGGGGCGCGCCGTAGCCGTGCAAGACATTACTGCCTACGCCGCCCGGGACCAAAACCGCCCCAAGCGCGACGCCTTCGTGGGTATGCTGCCGCCAAAGCTGGCGCAGACCATCGTTAACTTGGGCACGGGGGCGCTGCCAGCCGGCCCAGGGCATGTCGTGCTAGACCCCTTCTGCGGCACCGGCGTCATTTTGCAAGAAGCCGCCCTGACCGGCTACGGCATGTACGGTACCGACCTAGAGACACGCATGGTGGATTACTCAGAAAAAAACCTGGCTTGGCTGGCCGAGCGCGCCGCACCGCACCACTTGGCCTCCCCGACCCTGGAAGTTGGCGACGCTACCACCCACCGCTGGGACTCTCCTTTCTCTGTTATTGCGAGTGAAACATACCTGGGCCGGCCGCTCAGTTCCTGGCCCGGCGCAGATAAACTACACGACATTACCGGCACATGCAACGTCATAATTGAAAAATTTTTACGCAACCTAGCCGCCCAAACCAAACCCGGCCTCAGGCTCTGCTTGGCGGTGCCGGCCTGGCGCGCGCCAGACGGCCGCATCCACCACCTCCCACTGCTTGACCATCTGGGGGAAATGGGGTACAATCGAATAAGTTTTGAGCATGCCGGAGGCGCAGACCTGGTCTATTTTCGTCCAGACCAGCTCGTTGCCCGGGAGCTGCTCGTAATAACAAGGAATTAAATAATACATGTCACACGTTAAAGCAGGTGGAACTTCCAAAAATACACGCGACAGCGTCGGCCAGCGCCTGGGCGTCAAGATTTTTGGCGGCCAAAAAGTGCGCAAGGGGCAAGTCATTGTCCGCCAGGTCGGCCTCACCAAGCGCTCCGGCGAAGGCACCAAGCTGTCGCGCAACTTCACCGTGCACGCTGACCGCGACGGCGTCGTCACCTACAAGCGCCGCAGCGTCCGCCGTTTCACCGGCAAGACCGTGCGCCGCACCGAAGTTACTGTCGAGTAGCTCACGCCTGGCCCTAATAAAACAGCCGTTTTCGCGGCTGTTTTATTAATCTTCCAGAGGCTTCTGACGCCAGGCATCCGGGCTGCCAAATTCGGTAGAGCCGCCATAACCTAGCCTCTGTTGCTGCTCAAAGGCGACATTAGTCCCCGAAGCGTGGCCGCTAGCCGGCGCAGACGACACCTCTTCTGGCAAAGTTATTGCCGGCGCGGCAGCTTGTTGCTGTGCCTGCCCACTATCACTACCCTGGAACGAGCCAGACAAACGTTCAGCCGCCTCATCAAACGACGCCACCGCGCCACCACTCCCAGCAACATACACTTCCGGACCGGCTAACCCGGCTGCGGCGGCCGCAGCCTCCCGCACCGGATCTACCGCCGGATCAACCGTGCTAGCAGCTGGAGATTCCACACCGTGGGGTTGCGGCGCCGCGGCGCCGGAAACTTCACCCTGGCCTCCGCCCGGCATGCCACCAGTTATAAATATCTCGTAATGTTCCGCCATATCTAGCCTACCGCCCTTGCCGCGTAAAAGCTTAATTGAGCTTCAGGTGCGCCTTAATCCGGTCAATAACATCGGTAATGACCACTTGTGACTTCACCAAATATTCGTCCACGCCCATGCTTTCGGCGCGCTTGCGGTCGCTTTCCTGGCTGAGCGCGGTCAGCATAATAATCTTCATGTTGGCTGTTTCCGGCGTGTTGCGCAAGATGTCCAGCACGTCAAAGCCGCTCACCTTAGGCATCATGACGTCGAGCAGTACAAGGTCGGGCTTAAAGCTAGTGGCCGCGGCCAGCGCTTCCTCGCCGTTAGAGACACGCTTAACGTCAAAGCCTTCGGCTTGCAGCCGTACTAGATATACGCCGGCCAGGGCGTCGTCGTCTTCAACAAATAAAATACGCTTGGGGTGTTTTGGTGCGGATGGGGTGTCAGCGGTGCCGGTCGATTCCATATCCTTAACGCTACCGTATTACGCTTGCTTTTGCAATAAACTGGCGATAAAACCCTGAAACATGGGGTGCGCGCGGTTGGGGCGCGACTTAAACTCCGGGTGGAATTGGCTGGCCATAAAGAACGGGTGGTCTACGCCCTCGATCATCTCTACCAAGTGGCCGTCCGGGCTCAGGCCAACCGCCTTGATGCCCCAGCCTTCATATTGGTCGCGATAGTCGTTGTTGCATTCGCCGCGGTGGCGGTGGCGCTCGGTGATGTCGCTGGTGCCGTAGGCGGCCTCGGCTTTGCTACCTTTTTGGATGGCACATGGATAATTGCCCAGGCGCATGGTACCGCCGGTGAGCAGTTTGTCGTGTTGGTCGGACATTGTCACAATCACCACGTCTTTGGCCTTGGGGTTGAGTTCAAACGACGACGCGTCCGCGAGCCCGGCATTTCGCGCCGCGGCGATAACAGCCATTTGCAAGCCCAGGCACAGGCCCAGGTACGGCACCTTGTTTTTTAGGGCATGCTGCGCTGCCTTAATTTTGCCTTCCAGCCCGCGTGAGCCAAACCCGCCCGGCACCACAATGCCGTCCAGGCCTTGCAAGGCCGGCGCAATATCCGCGCCCTCGGCGTCGTACTCTTCTGCCGGGATCCAGTGCAGCACCAGGTTGGTGTCGTTCCACCAAGCCGCGGCGCGCAGCGCCTCAAACACGCAGATATAGGCGTCAAAGTTGTCCATGTATTTGGCCACTACCCCAACGTTCACCGTGCGGCCAAAGTCCTGCATGGAGCGGCCCACCATGTCGCGCCACGGCTTCAGCTCTGGCTTGGGCGTGTCCAGGTGCAGTTGCTTGCAGATGACGTCGGCCAGGCCGGTGTCCTCAAGCGTCAGCGGCACTTCATAAATGCTGGGCGCGTTGGGGAGCAGCGCAATAGCTTCCTCGGAAACACCGGTAAACAGGCTGAGTTTGCCCTTCACTTTGGGATTAGCTGGCTGCTCGCTGCGGCACACCAATACATCTGGCGCAATGCCCAGGCCCCGCAGCTCGCGCACCGAGTTCTGCGCCGGCTTAGTCTTGGTCTCTTGGCTGGCCGCCAGGTACGGCAAGTACACCACATGCACATACAGGCAGTTTTCGCGGCCCACGCGGATGCCCAGCTCGCGGATAGCTTCCAAAAAGCTCAGTGATTCAATGTCGCCCACCGTGCCGCCAATTTCCACAATGTGCACGTCAAAATCTTTGCCAGCATCCTTGATGAAGTCCTGGATGGCCAGCGTCAGGTGCGGGATAATTTGCACGTCCTCGCCGCCGTACTTGCCGTCGCGCTCGTCTTTGATGACTTTGAGGAACACGCGGCCGCTCATCAGGCTGCTGCTCTGAGTCAGCTCTTCGTCGATGAAGCGTTCGTAGTGGCCAAGGTCGAGGTCGGTCTCGGCGCCGTCTTTAGTTACAAAACATTCGCCGTGCTCGCGCGGATTGAGCGTGCCGGCGTCCACGTTGAGGTACGGGTCGCACTTTTGGAGGTTTACATGCAGCCCACGGGCTTTTAAAAGGTTGGCAATAGAGGCGGCGGTGATGCCTTTCCCGAGCCCGGAAAGTACTCCACCAGTAACAAAAATATATTTCGTCGCCTTGGCCACGCCTCGTCTCCTTTACTTTAGTAAATCCTACCGTATGTTACCGCTTGTGGCAAGTTTATTCTTGACTACACAAGCTTCGCCCCCGTTACTTATCTGTAATGAACTGCACGGCCGCATCTTTCTGCGGGTCGTTGCCCGCCTTCACGTCGTCTGCCGAAATAGCCACCACATTGTCGGGCGTAATGCCCTTTTTGTCGATGTTCTGCCCGTTGGGCCGATACCAGCGCGCAATCGTCACCTTCATTTCGGTGTTATTGGGCAGGCTGATCACCTGCTGCACACTGCCCTTGCCGTAACTCTTCACGCCAAAGAGCGTGGCCACGCCGTTGTCGTGCAGCGCGCCGGCCGTAATTTCCGAGGCGCTGGCGCTGCCTTCGTCAATCAGCACTGCCGTGGGGATGCCGTTTAGGATGTCGTTGCCGGTAGACGTTTCCGTGGACACCACCTCGCCGCCGCGCTTCTCTTGCAAAATGGTCTTGCCGCCAGGTAGCCACAGGCTGGAAACGTTCACTGCCGCGTCCAGCAGTCCGCCAGGGTTACCGCGCATGTCCAGCACCACGCCCTTCACGTTCTTGTCCTTAAAGTCCTGCGCCGCCTTTTCTGCCAGGCCTGAGGTGTCGGCCCCAAACTGGTTGATCTTTATGTAGCCAATGTTATTGTCCAATATCTTAGATGTCACGCTCGGCACCTTAATGTCGTCACGCGTAATCGTCAGCGTCAGCGTGTCGGTCTTGTTGCGGATAACTTTCAGCGTCACCTTCGTGCCTTTTTGGCCGCGGATCTTACTAACCGCTTCGTCAATCGACATGCCAGAGGTGGACCTGCCGTCAATCTCAGCAATAATGTCCTGCGCCTTCAGGCCGGCGTTGGCCGCGGGCGTGCCGTCAATCGGCGAAACCACCTGCAGGTTCCCTTGGGCATCCTGCCCCAGTTCCGCACCTATGCCGCTAAACGTGCCAGACAGCTGGTCGTTGAAGTCTTTCGTGCCGCCGGCGTTGAAGTACTCGGTGTACGGGTCGCCGGCGGCCTGCACCAGCCCGGCCTTCATGCCATCCAGCAGCTTGGTGGTGTCGAGCTTGCCATCATAGTTTGTGCGCAGCGAATTGTACACCTGCGTCACCGTAGAATAATCCAGCGTTGCCGGCAAACTAGCGTTCTCGTTGCTCAGTTTAGAGAAAGAGACACGGCCGTCGCCCACTGCCACGCCCAAAGAAAAAATCCCCACCACCACGGCCACCGCAGCAACCGTTATACCACCATACTTCACCCAACGCATCGTTATAAAACGCCGCCAACCATGCTTTTCCTGCACAGACATCCTCTCTTTTCGGTTATGTATACAGTATAAAGACAAGCTGGGCATTAGTCCAAGAAATCGACGCGTTGCATACACCTACTACACCACAGACGTCGGTAGGCGAAATAAAAAAGCAGGCGTAGGCGCCTCGGAAGCTCCAAATGTGCTATTCAAACACGTTTGGAGACCCGCACGTGCCGAGACTGCTTTTTATTTCGCCATTGTCACAGGCTAGAAGTGCAAGAACACGAGCCCAGTCGTATACCGCCAGCCTTCGCTATACTGTCCGGTAAGCTGCTGGTTGTACTGCTGCACGTAAATCTGCGTCTTGTCAGGGCTGACAGCCTGCACCCACATGGCGTGGCCGTAGGCGCCGGCGTTACTAATAGCCACCGAGCCGGCCGTTGGGTTGCTGTCCACCGGTATGCCCACGGCGCGGGCATTGTCGTCCCACTGGTTGGCATTGCCGATGCCACCCCAGTACGGCATGTCGCGGTCGGTCTTGCCGCCCAGGTACGCCTGGTGGACCTTAAACGCCGTAAACGACACGCACTCGCGGTTATACATCCCCCAGGGGTCAATCAAGCTATCTTGTGGTGCGTTATTCCAACTGTCCGGGTAGCCGCCGTGGTCTGGGCTGGTGGTAAACGTACCAATGTTGTACCGTGCGTTCAGGATGGCCTGTTGTTTGCGCAGGTCACCAATCTTGGATTGGTTCGAGGCAATTTGCTGGTTAAAGCTCGCCTGGTCCTGCTGGTTCTTAGACAACAGTGCCGATTGCGTCCCCCGCGCGTCCGCCAGCTGCCCTTGTTGCCCCTGCTGGTCTTGCAGCAGCCCGTCCACCGCCTCCTTTTGCCGCTTCAGCTGCGACTGTAGGTCATTAATCTTCTGCAGCGTGTCCTGGATCTTGTTCTGCACATTGGTGCGGTACTGCTCTTTGTCTACAAAATCGCTCAGGTTGCCGCTGCTGGCCAGCATCTCCAGGGTTGTAGGCTGCCCATCTACGTACATGGCCTTAATGTCGCTGCCCAAGACCGCCTTTTGCTCGTTGAGCTTGGCTTGGTTGTCGGTAATCTGCTGCTGCAGCGCCGCTTGCTGCGCCAAATTGGCGTTAATCTTGCTTTGCAGGTCGTTAATCTGCGCCTGCAGTTTATTAATGGCGTCCTGGTAGCTGCTGGCCTGGTTCAAGAGGTCGTTCAGCGAGTTTTTGGCGCCCGCATTCTGCTGCTGCAGCTGGGCAATTTGCTCGTCAAATTGGTCGGCCCGCACGCGCGGCACAGCCACCAGCCCGGCCAGCACCACCACGCCAACCACCATACAATGTACTAGTGCGGCGCGGCGCGAAAATCCATGGAAACCAGTTTTTATAGATTGTTTTTTGTGTTTCATATGGTGTAAAACCATCCGTATTTTCATCATACCACGCTCCCCCGTGCGGTCAAGTTGCCCTCTGCTGCCGGTGTTTGGTGTATGTACTACTTGATCGTTTTAAATTTGAGGTACCGCCGGGTCGCTACAGTAGATGATGCGGCTCCAATAAGTATACCAAGTGCCAGCTGCAACGCCAAAAGCTGCAAAAAGTGTGCGTGGAAATAGGTTGCCGCGTAGTTAATGTCCAGCAAACCAAGGCTCGTGGCCTGCAGTGCCGAGGCGCTCGCCACAAACAGCGAATGGATCAACAACACCGACACCAGCGCCGAAATCACCCCATACGTAACCGCCTCCACCACAAACGGCCCGCGGATATACGAGGTGCTGGCACCCAGCAGCCGCATAATCGTCAGCTCGTCGCGCCGGTTAAAAATGGCCATCTGGATCGTGTTGAAAATAATCAGTACCGAGATCACCGCAAACACCACCACCGCAATAATGCCAGCGCGCTTCATGAGGTTAGTGGCGTGCGCAATTTTATCTATTGCCGCCTTGCGGTCGCCGTTGTACGAAATCTGGTCAATAAGCGGGCCGAAGCGCTTCTGCTCCAGCGCCGTCTGGATGTCCGGGATCTTGTTGAGGTCGCGCGGCTTCACCCGGATCGTCGCCGGGATCGGGTTGTCCGTGGCGCTCAGGGCGCTCAGCAGCTTGGTGTCGCCCGCGTTCTCCTGCTTGTAGACCTCCAGCGCCTTATCTTTGTTGAGGTACGTCACCCCAGACACATTAGGCAGCGCACGCAAGTCACTCAGTAGCAGCTGCACCTGCTCGGGTGGCGCCGAGTCCTTCAAATACACCGACACGTCAATCTTGGCCGTAATCTGCGCAATTGTATTGGCAAACGTGGCGTTGGTGACCACCGAAAACAGCACAATCGTCAGCGTAATAATCATCACCGCCATGGCCGCAATGCTCAGCCAAGCGTTGCGCACAAAGTTCGTAATGCCCGTGCGGATAATGCGGGCAAAGGTGATCAGCTTGCGGTTCATATCTTGTACTGCGCCCCGGCAAGGTCGCTGGCGATCTGGCCATGCTGGATCGTCACCACCCGCCGCTTCAATTTATTAACAATGTCCTGGTTGTGCGTGGTCAGCAGCACCGTCGTCCCGTAGTGGTTAATCTTTTCCAGAACCTTGATGACGTCCCAGGCGTGCTTCGGGTCAAGGTTGCCGGTGGGTTCGTCGGCAATCAAAATCTTGGGCTGGCGCACAATGGCGCGGGCAATGGCCACACGCTGCCGCTCGCCGCCAGACAGCTCCGCCGGCATGCGCTTTTCTTTGCCGCGCAGGTTTACAATCTCTAGAACCTTGGGCACCGTGGCCTTAATTTCGTGGTTTGTGGCGCCCACAATTTCCAGGGCAAAGGCAATATTTTCAAACACTGTGCGGTTGGGCAGCAGCTTGAAATCCTGGAATACCACGCCGATCTTGCGCCGCAGCAGCGGGATCTCACGGTCTTTCAGCTTGTCGTAATCAATGCCGCCCACAATAATCTTGCCGCTCGAGGGCTTCTCCTCGCGTGTCAAAAGCCGCAATAGCGTGGTCTTCCCCGCCCCAGACTGCCCCACCACAATCACAAACTCCTTCGGCTCAACGTGCAGGCTAATCCGGTCTAATGCCGGCGTCGCCACCTTCCCATAGGTCTTCGTTACCCTGTCTAACAGAATCATTAGGACTATAATAGCAATTTTACGCTGCGCTGCCCACCCCGCGCAGCACGGTTATCCAGCCCGCCTTACGGGTGGGGTGGTGGCAGGTAAAACGCCGCGCCTGGGACAAGCATTGAATCATAGTGGGGGCCTACTACGGGAGGGCTCCCAATAGGGAACCCGGGCGCCGTTTCAACGTGGCGGTAAACCGTCTGTTGGCCACCATGCTGAAGATCGCGGTGGGTTTGGGCAATGACCAACAGATCGCCAGGAGCCGCCACCCGCTGCGCCCTCTCCAACAACCTCATGCCGTCATACGCTGCGCCGGACGCGTTACGGCTGTTGAGCTCCATAGTCTGCCCCACCCCTGCCGTGACAGGGAAATTCGGAAATATACCGGGAGCCATCGTTAGGTGGTCAGGATTTGTGAATTCCCCATTAATTGCCGCACCAAGCCCGAGCGTAAGATCCTCCCTAATGAATGCGCTATTCCCAACGGTTACGGCCGTGGACAGGCCTATCCTGGCCGCAGCCATGCACAATGACCCAATAGATACCGCGGTATGCAAAATGGCCTCACGCGGCACGCCGTAGTTTCTGGCAGTATTATTTAACCATTGCATTGACGCCTCTGATACGAGCAGATTTACCGATGTAAGGCCGGGCGTGTTGAACCAGCGGTTGTAGATGCCGTCCACGAACGCTTTGTCGAAGCGGGTATTGAGTGGTTTAAGTATAGGTGCCGGCATTGCAATAATCCTCTACTGCTTACTATACCACATATAAGATTATTTGTACAGAATAGTAGCTAGTCCGTGCTGGCACCGAGCGTGTGCTCAAGATACGCGTCAATAAGCCCGTCCAGCCCGCCGTCCAGCACGGTGTCGGGGTCGCTTGTCTCGTAGCCGCTGCGCAAATCCTTGACCTGCTTGTACGGGTGCAGCACATAATTGCGGATCTGGCTGCCAAACTCGTTGGCGCTGCTCGGCCCCTTCAACTCGCTGATTTTATCCTTGTGCTGCTCCATTTGCAGCTGGATGAGCCGCGAGCGCAAAATCGTCATCGCCGTGTCTTTATTTTGCAGCTGCGAGCGCTCATTTTGGATCGCCACGCTGACCCCTGTTGGCAAGTGGGTGACGCGCACCGCACTATCCGTGGTGTTCACCGATTGCCCACCGTGCCCGCCGCTGCGGTACACGTCCACGCGCAAGTCTTTGTCGTCAATCTTCAGCTCCTCTGGCCGGTCAATTTTGGGCAGTACGTCTACCTTGGCAAAGCTCGTTTCCCGCGAGGCGGCCGAGTTAAAGGGGCTGAGCCGCACCAGCCGGTGCACGCCATGCTCCCCGCGCAACTTGCCGTAGGCGAACGGCCCAGAGACCTCCAAAGTTACGCTTTTAATGCCCGCTTCGTCGCCCGGCGACTCGTCTACTGTAGCCACTTCCTTATGCGTTTCCGCCCAACGCACATACATGCGTTGCAGCATGCCCGCCCAGTCTTGGGCGTCGGTGCCGCCGGCGCCGGCATAAATGCTCACAATGGCGTCGTGGTCGTCGTACGGCCCGGCAAACTTCAGGTCGTCTTTCAGGGAGGCGAAGCGCACAAACAGCCCGTCTAGCTGCTCGCTTAAATCGCCGCGCAGCAGCGGGTCGCCCATGTCGAGCAGCTCAATCAGCTCCGCGATATCTTGCCGCAGTGCCACCCAGGGCTGCACCCGCCGTTCCAATTTGGCCTGCTGCTTTACCGTCGATTGCGCCGCCTGTGTGTCTTTCCAAAAATCCGGATGCACCGCCTGTGCTTCCAGCTTTGCTTTGTGGGCTACCAAACGGTCCACGCCCACACGCTGGGCTGCCGCCTCTACCTCAGTCTGCAAGTCTAAGGCTTGCTCTCGAATATCATCCATTACGCCCATTATAGCGTACCGCCGCGCCCGCGGCTGCGTATCTATGCTTTACAATAAAAATATCCATTACGCTATTGATTAAAAGTAGTTATTGTGGTACTGTAAGAGAGTTATGGAAACTCCACTTACGCCTACGCCCCAGCTTGCACCCTCAATAGAGGCGCCCGCCCCTCCGGTACAGCCCCCAGCTCCTGAAGTCGCCCGCACTGGCGGTTTCCGTGCGGCCGCTGAAAAAGTAGGCGGAGCCCTGGAAGCTGCATACCGTGCAGTGGTCACTGGCGTTGGCCTGCACCAAGCCGGCCTGAGGCCTGAAGCCGCCCCTGCCGCGGCCGAGCATAGCGCCAGTAAACCAACTGCCGGCGACCGTTTCGACAAACTCTTCCACCGGGGATTAGGGCTAACCGCCGCTGGTTTGGGTGTTGCCGCAGTTGCTACCGTAATCGTCAATGGCGAGAGCTCCGCCCACCACGGCATGCAGCTCATGGCCGACAGCACCCCTATCCCCAGCGACCCGGTTAACACCGTCGCCCCCATGCCCGGCCACGAGATGGGCTCTGGCAACACCCACGTCCCCGCCCTTGCCTGGGAGATTGGGCTTCCGGCTACCGTCACTGCCGGTTTGCTTGTAGGCAGGTTGATCCGTATGGCTAGAGACCGCAGAGGGGCGATAGAGTATAGCCACCCTGGTCCGGGCAGTAGCCCTAGCCGCCAACAACAGGAAATCGACCGAATTAACGCAAACAGACGCCTTGCAAACCTTCATAAGGACGACCATACAGCCGGCCGTAGGTTAGGCAACGCTACCAGTATGCATCCCGGGCACACATACCCGCCAGGCTACGAAGCCCACCCGTTTAGCAACCACGACCCTCGCATAAAAAGCATGCTTCCCCCGGCTCCTTTGGCACCTACAAGACTCAGAGCTTACTGGAACCCTAACCACGGCTGGCCCACTCGCCCTGACAATTAGTACATCTTGACTAACCATTAAACTTATGGTAATATAAATCCATCATGTCTCACGCACCATTCACCGAAGCCCCACTACCCCCCTCTCTTCCGGAGGAGGTTTCTGCAGGCACTGCGGCAGCCACAGAAGCCGCCGGGCAAATCCCTAACGTTCCCGCCGCCGAACACGCCTCTGGGCACGCCACAGATGCTGCCGCGCCACATGCCGAAGCGTCACAAGGTGCTGTAGCTGGAAAAGCCCACGTAGAAAGCGCTGCCGACGTAGAAATGGCTGCAGCGCCCGAGCACCCAACGAGCGAAAAATGGTACCGCGACCTTGGTAGCCTGCCTACCCGCCTAGCGGTAAATGCACGCTTATGGCGTGCCGACCGACGGGATAGGTTCCACGAGAAACACGACGGGAACAACAGTACAGGAAGTAAGGTGCTCAGAGGGCTCAACAAGTTTGTGGCCACCGGCGCTGCCGCAGCCGCCGTACTTGCCACCACCAAATTAGCGGGCGCAGTTGTTGGCTTAGACCACCACGACCACGACGGTGGTGTTGCAGCTGAAGCTATCCACCAGCAGGCAGGCGCCTCCCACACGCCCGCCCACGAAGCTGTGCTGGCTAGCGTCGTTACCAACAACGACACAACCCCCGACAACTCCGTCGACCTGAACGGCTTTGACACCTCCCACCTGCCCCACGACCAGCTAACCGCCGACCAACAGCAATGGCTCGACGGCCACCACAGCGAAGGCGCCCTTGGCGCCTATGACGTGCACAGCGGCGCCGACGGTCTAGGCAAGCACGGCACGGTATGGAACCAATCCATGAAGAGTCTCGTGGACGCCGGCTACGACCCCTCGCAAATGGACGATAAAGAGCAGAGCGAGTACGTCCATCACGTGCTGAGCCTGAACCACATGACAGAAGCTCAAGCCGCGGGCGCGGGCGACGACTTTGTGCCAAAGATGCCTTCTAACGGGGACATCTTTACCCAGGTTACGCACATCACTGCTGGCCGCGAGGGTGGCCCGCTGATGCCCAGCCCTACTTCTGACTTTGCGCACCATCTGGGCGACATTAAGAACACTTTGCTTAGCGGCCACGGCCAGGACGCCCACACAGGCGGCGGCACTACGCTCCCGGGCGGCACCGGCAGCCATGGTGGCCACCCCGGCGGCACTACCCTTGGTAGCAACGGGGGGCAGCCTGGTGGCAGCACCCCTACCAGCGGCAACGGCCCGGCAGGTACTGGCTCCCCTGCGAGCATCCCTGGCAGCACGCCCGTGCCGGACGTGCAGACCACCGGCGGCGCGCACACCGGTCACATTGATGGCCACCCCGGCCCCAATGGCCACTTGGACGGCCACCCTGGTGCTCCACTACCCCCTTACTACGTGGACGGGACTACAATTATATACGACCCGCCAACCCCCGAACCCGGTGGCATTGAGGGCGTTATCAACACGGCTGAAAAAGGGTTCGGTGAGCTTACACGGGACACATGGGCACATGACATTGGATACAGTACAATTATGGGTGGTGCCTTGCTACTGGAACGAACCCTTAACTCCCCCGAGTGGCGGGAATATAGAGAGAGACGCCAGGCAGAGCGTGACGCAAAGCACGATCAGCGGGAGATGAAAAGGGTCGCCCTTGAGGCCGCACGAAAGACCGCACTAGCGGCTGAGCTTGCCCGCCACAACACGTTCAACGCTGGCGGCACAGTACTTACCCTTGGAGACTTTGATGATGGCTTGACGACTGAACCGGAGCCGACGCCTCGCCGGCGTCGGACAAGCAGCACCCCCGCCCGCCCGGCAAGCCGTCGTAAGGGGCAATACGGGCAATCGCCTGCCAACGGTGGCCCTGCCCCATCGACGCCAAAAACGCCGAAGCCTTCGAAACGGCCTACCGCCGCCCCGTAGCCGGTGAGGACTGACGGGCTTGTTACCGGCGACCAACTTGAGCACGGGGTAGGCTATGTTCCTGTCCCAGGTACTAACCTCTATAAGCGCAGGTAGTACCCAAGTTAGCTAGGTTTGCCTTGCCGCCCAAAGGGTAGCGATTTGCTTATAGAGCTGCGTGGCGAACGGTTTTTCGCAGTTGCTGAGCACGCCTAGGCCCCAAATGTTGTCCTTAAACATGGCTTTGGCGGTGTCTACAATTTGCGTTTTGGTGACGGCCTTGATGCGGCGCGGGACTTGGTAGTAATCCTCGACCACTTCGTCAAAGAAGTAGCGTGAGTAGCCGGCAGCGATGCCAGAGACGGTTTGGGCGCTGCGCTGGAAGCGGCCGAGGGCGTAGTTTTTGGCGGCCTCGATGTCTTCGGCGGCGATTTCCCCGCGGAAGACGTTGGTGAGCTCGTCGATGATGATCTCAAACAGTGCGGCGGTGTTTTTTTGCGACACTTGGGTGCCGAACCACCAGTTGCCACTGCCCCGCGTTTGGCCGTAGCCGCTGCTCATGCCGTACACCAGGCCGCGCTCGCGGGCGGTGCCCAGGATTTTGCTGTACAGCGTCTCGGTGAGCATGGTGTTGACCAGGTTGAGGGCGTCTGTTTCTTCGTCTTGCATGCGGCGCAGCATGAAGGTGTCAATGAAGAAATAGACGTTTTTGACGCTTTTGTCGTGGATGTAGACTGGGCTGGCCTGGGGTTTGGGCTTTTCCAGGGGGAGTTCGATGCGCTCGGTGCCGGTTGGCAGGTCGAAGGCGGCCATGATGGCCTCGATTTGCTCCTGGCGCTTGGGGGTGAGGTTGCCGGCGACGATGAAACGCAGGTTTTTGGTGGTGTGGGTGCGCTCGTAGTGCTCGCGGACGTCGGTGACGGTGACGTTTTCCATGAGCTTGAGGCGCTCTTCGTCTGTTTTGGCGGTGAAGCCGTATTTTTCGCGGAGCGCCAGGCTGAGGTGACGGAAGTGGTTGTTGTGGCGGGCGGTGAGTTCCTCGCGGACGTTGCCTACCTCGGCCTCGAATTCATCAGCTAAGAAGAGCGGCTTGGCAATGGCCAACAGCATGAGTTCCAGGATGCGCTCCCACTCGAAGTCAGCGCATTCGGCCTCGTAACTGATGTCGTAGGCGGAGGTGCTAGCGTTGCTGTAGGCGCCATTTTTTTCGATTTCGGCCTGGAAAATGCGGCTTTTGGGGTAGCGCTCGTTGGCGCCCAAAAGCATGTGCTCCATGAGGTGCGGCGTTTCCCACTTCTCTGCTTTGACGAGGTATTCGCCGGCGCGGAAGTTGAACTCAAAGCTCATGACTGAGGCGTCCGGAACGTGGATGAGCAAGCCGCGGGCGCCGTTTTTTAATCTGATTTCAGTGACAACGTGTTTCATTTTATGTTTCCCGGCGGCCTACTTGCGCTTGCGGCCTTTGGCTTTGCGCTGGCGCTCGGCTTTGCGGGCTTTTTTGCGGACTTCCGGCTTTTTGGCTGCGGACGCGTTTTTGTCTTTGTTGGCGGCGGCGAAGTCGGCGGCCTCGAAATCGTCATCGGCGTCTAGGATTTTGTTGGCGTTGCTGATGCTGCCGCGGGCGGCGCGGGTCAGCTCGGTTTCGGTGGCGTGCTGCAGGAGCGCCGGGTCGACTGGCTCGGCGTTAAAGACAAATTGCAGGACGTCGTGGCGCAGGGTTTGCTGCATGGCGTCGAAGAGGCGCTGGGCCTGGCGGCGGTATTCCACCAGTGGGTCGCGCTGGCCAACGCTCATCCAGTGGATGCCCTCGCGCAGGTGGTCCATGTTTTCGAGGTGCTGCATCCAGAGGTTGTCTAAGACTTGCAGGTAGATGTCGCGCTCCACTTTGCGCAACATTTCAGGGGTAAAGGCGGCTTCGCGGCCCTCGTAGAGTTCGTGGGCGGCTTTTATGAGCGCGTCGCCGAATTTGTCTGATGGGGTGTCGAAGACGCGGTCCAGGGTTTTATCGTCCAGCGGGAAGCTGTCTGTGAGGATGCCCTGGAACTGTTCGGTGAGGAGTTCTGGGGAGGCGGCTAGGAAGCGCGCCTGCTCGTCGATGAAGATTTTGACGCGCTTGCTGATGTCGTCACTGCGCAGGATTTCTTTGCGCATGGCGTAGACGGCTTTGCGGTGGCGGTTCATGACGTCGTCGTATTGCACGACGTTTTTGCGTTGGTCAAAGTGGAAGCCCTCGACCTTTTTCTGCGCGCCTTCCAGCGATTTGCTGATGATGCGGTTTTCGATGGGCGTTTCGTCGTCCACTTTCATGCGGTCCATCATGCCGGCGATGCGCTCGCCGCCAAAGATGCGCATGAGGTCGTCCTCTGTGCTGACGAAGAATTGGGTGGTGCCGGGGTCGCCCTGGCGGCCGGAGCGGCCGCGCAACTGGTTGTCGATGCGGCGGGACTCGTGGCGCTCACTGCCGAGCACGAACAGGCCGCCGAGCTCCTTCACTTCTTCGTCCAGGACGATGTCGGTGCCGCGGCCGGCGATGTTGGTGGCTAGCGTAACCGCGCCTTTTTGCCCGGCGCGGGCCACGATGGCCGCCTCTTTTTCGTTGTTTTTGGCATTTAGGACTTCGTGCGGGACGCCAGCCTTGGCCAGCATGTTGCCGAGCCTCTCGTTTTTCTCAATGGAGACGGTGCCGAGCAGCACAGGCTGGCCTTTGGTGTGCAGCATTTTTACCTCTTTGACGATGGCGCGAAATTTCCCTGCCTCGTTTTTGTAGATGCGGTCTGGGCGATCCTCACGGGCAAGCTTGCGGTTGGCCGGGATTTCTACCACGTCTAGCTTGTAGATCTGGTGGAATTCTTCGCTTTCGGTCATGGCTGTGCCGGTCATGCCGGATAGTTTTTCGTACAAACGGAAGTAATTTTGGAAGGAGATGGTGGCCAGCGTCATGCTTTCCTGCTGGACTTCAACGCCTTCTTTGGCCTCGATGGCTTGATGCAGGCCTTCGTTGTAGCGGCGGCCTTTGAGCAAACGGCCGGTGAATTCGTCTACAATAACGATTTCGCCATCGGTGGTAGCGACGTAGTCTTTGTCGCGCTTAAACAGCGCCTGGGCGCGCAGCGCTTGCTCCAGGTTGTAGATGGTGCGGATGTTTTCGGTGGCGTACAGGCTGCTGATGCCGAGGATTTTTTGCACTTTTTCCACGCCGTCGTCGGTAAGGATGACGGTTTTGCGCTTTTCGTCTACTTCGTAGTGCTTCTCGTTTTCGAGCTGGCGGGCGACCTTACTGAACTGGGCGTAGGCGTTGCCGCTGGTGACGCTGGGCGCGGAAATGATGAGCGGCGTGCGGGCTTCGTCAATTAAGATGGAGTCGGCTTCGTCCACGATGGCAAAGTGCAGGTCGCGCTGGCGGAGCTGCTCGCGCTCGCGCACCATGTTGTCGCGCAGGTAGTCGAAGCCGTATTCGTTGTTGGTGCCGTAGGTGATGTCGGCGTTGTAGGCCTCTTGGCGGCTGGCTGGACGGAGGTGGCGCATGCGCTCGTCTTGGTGCTCTTCGTTGTTGTAGCCGGCGTCATAAATGAAGGAATGGTCGGCAACGATGACGCCCACGCTCATACCCAAGAATGTATACACTTTGCCCATCCAGCCGGCGTCACGCTGGGCCAGGTACTCGTTGACGGTGACGACGTGTGCACCTTTTTGGGTAAGGGCGTTTAAGTAGACCGGCAGCGTGGCCACGAGCGTCTTGCCTTCACCGGTCTTCATTTCGGCGACGTTGCC
The DNA here is from genome assembly GCA_035479375.1 of Saccharimonadales bacterium (SeqCode). GTDB lineage: Bacteria > Patescibacteriota > Saccharimonadia > Saccharimonadales > UBA4665 > PMNU01. The sequence goes on from DATIIT010000014.1 coordinate 68,400, forward strand.
CTCGTGCAGCACCATGCCGCCAATGAGCTGGACGTCGAAGTGGCGCATGCCAAGCGCGCGGGTGGCGGCCTCGCGCATTACGGCAAAGGCGTCGGGCAGGATTTTGTCTAGGGACTCTTTTTTGAGGCGCTTCCGCAGGACGTCTGTTTGCTCACGCAAGCGGGCGTCGTCCATTTTCTGGTACTTGTCTGCCAGGGCGTTCACCTCTTTGACGCGCCGGCGCAAGCGGCGGATGGTGCGCGCCTGCGGATCGCCGAGCAATTTCTTAAACAGAATATTCATCAACACTCTCCCTCATGTTTCAGTTCGGATATGTTGTATTGTAGCGCGTCTTACCAGAGAACGCGAGAGTGTTTTGCGGTATTATTTGTGCGGCGGCCGCGGAGGGACAATTTCGGCTATGTGGCCGAGCTGGGAGCCGTGGAAGGCCTGGTCGTCCAGGCCCTGGTCGATAAAAGCTTTTAAATATCAATTTATGGTCTGGCGGCGCCTAGGCTGCCGCGTCTGGCTGGCGGCCAAACCGAGCGGCCAGACGCTGGCGCAAACGCGGCATGTCGTGCAGCGATTTGTACTTGCGCAGGCGCGCCTTGAGCTTCTCTTCCACGATGTCTACGGCGGCGTAGATGTTGATGGTGGTGTCCGCCACGGTGACGGCCTCTTTGGGCAGGTACAAGACAACTTCGCAGGTGCGCTCGCTTTTGCCTTTGGTGTTGCGCTCTTTGAGCTTAACCTCGGCGTGGGCGGTGCTGCGGGCGTGCTTGGGCATGTATTTATCCAGTTTGCCGATTTTGCGCAGCACGTATTTACGCAGATCGTCGCCCACCTCCATGTGGACGCCGGCGATTTCCAGCTTTTGAATCATACTACCCTCCTTTACGCTTAAATTTGGGACTGGCCGCCCATGAACGGCCGCAGGATTTCTGGGATGATGATGTGCCCGTCGGCAGTCTGGTAGTTTTCCAGGATGGCTTTCAGGATGCGGCTCATGGCAAAGGCGGTGGCGTCGGCGGTGTGCACCAGCTGTACGCTGTTGTCTTTGCGGCGGACGCGGGTTTTGAGGTCGCGGGCTTGGTAATCGGCCATGTAGTCGGCGGTGTGGGTCTCGCGGTATTTGCCCTGGCCTGGGAACCAGGTGTTGATGTCTACGCCCGCGGCGTTAGGCTTGCCGATGTCGGCAGTGCACTTCTGCAGCAGCTGGTACGGCAGGCCGAGCTGTTGCACCAAAAACTCTTGGATGGCGATGTGCAGCTTGTGCTCGTCTGTGCCGGTCTCTGGTGTGGTGAACGACTCCATCTCCAGCTTGTCGAATTGGTGCATGCGGAAGATACCCTCTTCGTCTTTGCCGTAGGTGCCGGCCTCGCGCCGGAATGACGTGGCGTAGCCTAGGTAACGGATTGGGAACATGTCTTCGGGCAGGATTTCGTTCCAGTACATGGTGCACAGCGGATGCTCGGCGCTGGCTTGGAGCCAGAGGTCGTCGTCCGCCAGTTTGTAGGTGACTTCTTCGGCGTTGAGGCGGGCGCTGGCGCGGTACGGCTCGGTGCGCAGCATGGCCGGCGGCAACACCGGCGTGAACGGCTTGGTGCTGACAGCTAGGTTGTTTTCCTGGACGAGTTTGCGGATGAACGCTTCGTCGCCCAGCGTCTGCATGACGTACTGGATGAGCGCGAATTGCAGGCGCACGAGGTCGCCCTTGAGGTACGCGAAGCGCGAGCCGGCAATTTTGGCGGCGCGCTCTTTATCTATGAGGCCGTGCAGGTCGCCGAACTGGTAATCGTGGCGCGGCGTGAAGCCAAACTCTGTGGGCGAGCCCACGGTGCGCACGACCACGTTTTCGTCTTCGCTGGCGCCCACTGGCACGTAATCCAGGGGCATGTTGGGGACGGCGCGCAGCAAGTCTTGGTACTCGGCTTCGGTGGGTTCGAGCTCGGCCTCTAGGCCAGCGAGCTCGGTTTTGAGGCGCTTGCCTTCCTCAATTTGCATATCTGTGGGGCGCTGGCCTTTGGCGGCCATGGCCACAGCGTTGCGCTGGGCGCGCAATTCTTCTACGCGGCCCACCAGCCCGCGGCGGCGGGTGTCCAGCTCCAGCAAATGCGGCACGTCCACGGGGTAGCCTTTTTGTGCCGATTTCTGCGCCACGAACTCAGGGTTGTCTCGGATGAACTGGATGTCTATCATTATCCCTATTATAACAGCTTGCGCCATGGCATAATACCTGTAGCATGGATAAGCTTGGCATTGTATTTTCCAGCCGCGTGCGCAGCGCTGCGTTCTGTGTGTTGGGTTTGTGGGTGTTGCTGATCATGAGCACGAGTGCTTTTCAGGTTATCGGCTCATACCTTAGCGGCGGCGGCTTTGATGCACCGGTAGGAACGGTTATAGCCATCGACATTTTCCTATTGTTGCCCTATTACCTGACGGCGGCCATTATGCTGCGCTCGCTGGCAGCGCGTCTGGCGCTGTACCACAAGCTGCGCAAACAGGTTGTCGTGCCCGAATACACGCCGCCCGAAGTATTGTCGCCGGCCGAGGCCGGCTTGCTGGTGGATAATGACTTCGGCCTCAACGAAATCGCTGCCACACTGAAGGATCTGGAACTGCGCGGATGTATCACCATAGATGAAAAAGGTGGCAAGATGCTCATCTCTCCTGCCAATACCGATGAATGTTCGAGAGGCGAGAGCCTGTTCCTGCGTGAACTGTTCTGGCCAAAAGGACATTACACTACCCACGGTGCCGACAGCGGCTCGCGGCTTCTGCAGGCTGGCGAACATTTAGGCCGCATCACGCGTGAGGAGCTTGTTGCGGGCGGCCAACTACCCGAAAATTCCCGTTACCGCAACTTGATGCGCGGCGCCGTAAAGGTGTTTATTATTGCTGCCGTCCTGGTGCAAACCATCTTGACGATTGCCGTGCTCAAGGATCCGGAACAAATTTTCAATGTGGGTTATCCACGCTATTCCATGAATGTGAGCGAGCCGCTCCTGGAACTCGTGAGCATCACACTCGTTGTGGGCACTATCTTCAGCGGATTTAAACAGCCCGGCCTTGCCGACGATAACGGGCTCAAAAACTGGCGCTATGTGGCCGGGCTGAAAATGTACATCGAAAAGGTATATAAAGACCGCTTTTACCGCGATGGCCGGCAAATGGCCAGCGACGCCGACATGCGCACGTTTTATCCGCACGCTATTGCGCTGGGGATTGAAAAACGGTTTGCCGAGCGGCTGCGGGAGTCGCTTATTTTTTAGCTTTGGCGCGGGCGCGCACCGCAGCCAGGGTCAGTTCGGCGCGCTGGCGGGCGTAGGTGCAAAACTCGCACGGGCCACCCATGATGCTATCGCCTACCTCTGGCATATCGCCGTCCATACAGGCCTTCATCTTGAACAGCGTGGGCTCCACCCAGGCGTCGCTGCCGGTATACGGGATGATTTTGGTGCGGAATTCTACGCGGTTATTGAAGCCGTCTAGGTCTAGGCGGCCGTTGGTGTAGACGAAGTACGCCGTGTCGCTCACTGGCAGGCCTTGGGCGCGCAGCAGCCACTGGTACACCTCCACCTGGCGTTTGTAGCTGATTTGCCAGCCGGCGTCGATGCTGACGTCACGGTCTTTGGCTGTGGCTTTGTAATCCACCACGATGGCCGTGCCGTCCGGCGCCACCCACAGGTCGTCAATGCCGCCAAACACCAGCAAATTGGTGGGCGCGTGCAGGTGCTGCACGCCCACGAAGGTTTCGCGCCAATCGTCCAGCTTATTGTGGGCGTAGGGCACGGCGTCAATCTTGTATTCCAGCATTAAGGGGTGGGGCTCGGCCTTGGCGCGGTACACGTCGAACTCTTTTTTAAACAGCTCGTCGATGGCCTTGTTGATGTTAAATGGCGGCCCTTCCGGCCGTTTGATTTTTAGCCGCAGGTCGAGCCAAAAACAGCGCGGGCACTGCTTGAACAGCTCGATTTTCGAGCGGCTCACCTTAAACGGCGTTGTCTGCCCCGGCCGGTATGGCACGGAGCGCTCCCTCCAGTAATTCATGTTGTCCTATTGTACCATCTGGCCGCAGCGCGCGGGTGCTATTTGCCGGTAAAATATGCCAGCAGTTCGCCGGGCGTGTTGATGACCGTGCCAGGTTTGCCGCGTTGCAGCCCCTTCAGGTTGTTGTATCCCCAGGTGACGCTCAGGCATGGCATGCCGATGTGGCGGGAGGCCTCGATGTCGCGGGCTTCGTCGCCGACATAAAAACAGTCTTGCGGGCGTACGTTGTGCTGCTGCGCGATTTTGCGCAGCGTCTTGGCCTTGGCAAACAGCCCGATACCGCCATATGTCCCGTCAAAATATGTTGCCAGCCCGTTGCGTTCCAAAAAATGGTTGATGTTTTTGGTGTGGTTACTGCTGACGATGTACATGCGGTGGCCGGCCTCGTGCAGGGACTGTAGCACGGCCGGGATGCCCTCAATGGGCTTGATCTCTTCCTGGCGGCGGCCAATCTGTTTGCGGGCGTAATAAATGATGTACGGCAGCTGCCACCACTTGGCGCCGACGCGCTTGATGGCGTCCTGCGCTGGCAAGCTGCGCAGCTGCTCAATTTCTTTGTCGTCGGTGGGATGGCGGCCTTTGGCCAGCTTGCGGAAAACATCGGCCGCAATGAAAAAAGTGTCCGCGATGGTGCCATCGAAATCAAAGATAATGGTACCCATAGCGCCCTGCCCAGCCCGCAGAAAGGCTAGATTGCCCCTGCAAATATTTGCCAGGCCAGCACTGTAGCAGTGGCCAGGGTGAGGAACATGTACATTTTCTCGGCGTACAGGGTGTCTGCCCACTTGCCGCGCCTGGTGACGCGGAAGTGCGCGGCCAGCGCCCAGCAGCCAAACAGCACCAGCGTGGTGCCGTACATAGCGTAGACGTTGCCCGGGATCTTGCCGCCCCACAATAGCGCGCCCGCAGCGCCCAGTGCCAGCACTACCCACGGCAGCAACCCGGCAACCACGGCACCAGCACAGACCGCGTGCCCAAGCAGCGGCGTCTTGGCTGGCGTGGCCTTAAATTTCTCGGCTAGCGGCTCGAGCGCGCCGGCAATGAGCATAGACACAAACACCAAGATGAGCGTCGCCAGGCTGTACACGCCGCTTTCCAGCGCCAGCGCCACAACCATGCCAGCGGCGCCTAGGCCAAATGCCAGCCAGCGGCCAACGTTGGAACCCTTCTGCAGCCGCGCCTCATATTGGGCACGCCCAACAGTGGCCAGAGCCAAGCAACCAAGCCCAAACAGCGCCAAGAAGCCAGCCGCCACCATCGTGAAGCGGACATCAGCAATATGCCGGGTGGCCACGCCCAGCACTTGGTGGCCGTTGACCTCGCTGGCCAGTTGGTCTGGCGCCAGGTAGTTTACCAAGATAGGTGCGGCCTTGGAGCCGCCAAACAAAACAATTGCCACGGCCTGCACGCCAAAGGCCAGCGCCAGCCACAAGTTCATGTTGCGCAGGCGCATTGGCTCCGGCACCACCCCGAAAGTGGGCGGGCTTGCCACCGGCGCTGCCGATTTAGGCGCCTCCGGCATTACCGTTGCCGTATCCACGGCTGCCACAGCCGCCTTTGTCTCAACAACCTTTTTATGTGCAGATTTCTTTGCTTTTTTTGTAGCCATATCCAAACTATATCACTTCGTGCTGCCGGCGGCCACTGGCGCATAGGGGACGTGGCACATGCCGATGCCGGTGCGCTCGCTAAACTTCTGGTGGTAGTCCTCGGCCTGGTAAAACGGCCCGGCCGGCTCTATCTGGGTAACTATGGGCTTGCCGATGTCCTCTTGTGTGCGGTTGCGGACTTGCACCGCTTCCTTGTGCTGCTCGTCGCCAAAGTAAAAGATGGCCGAGCGATAGCTGTCGCCGATGTCCGGCCCCTGCCGGTTGTACTGCGTGGGGTCGTGCATGCGGAAAAATTGCATGAGCAAGGTCTGGTAGCTGACTTTGTCCGGATCGAACTCGATGAGCGTGGCCTCGGCATGGCCGGTGGTGTGGGTGCAGACTTCGTCGTACGTGGGGTTTTCGGTGTGGCCGCCGGTGTAGCCCACGGTGGTCTGCACCACGCCTGGCACTTGGTCAAAATAGTACTGCACGCCCCAGAAACAGCCGGCGGCAAATAATGCTTTTTGGGTCTTCACATAAGCAGTATAGCAAGTTAGCGCCGCGCCAAGTGGCGCCTGACGCTTTCCACCGATAGTTCCACTAGCTCCACGCGGTAATCGCGCACAAAGCGGCCGCGCACCGAGCATAATACTGTTGTGTGCACCTCACTGCACACCTATGCTACCCCTTGTGGATGGCCTGGGTAAAACTGTTGTGCGAATAGTGCACAGTTAGTACAATGACTGTATGGATAGGGACGCAATCCGGACTTACTTTGCCAAACTGGGGTTGGAACGGGAAATCGCCGACCTCTACCTTGCCCTGCATACGGACGGCCCGCAAACCATCTCGGCGCTGTCACGCAGCGCCCAGGTGGAGCGCACGCGCATTTACCGGCTCATCGACAAACTGCTGGCCTCCAACCTCATAGAGGTAGAGATGCACTATAAACGCGGTGTCATCAAGGCGGCGCCCATTGCCAACCTGCACATCCTCATCAACCAAAAGGAGCAGGAGCTGCGCGCGCTGCAGGACGAACTGGGGCTGGTGGAACGGGTACTGGCGCGCAATTCCCTGTCTTCGCCGGCTACGCGCGTGCAGTTCTACCGCGGGCCAGAGGGCATCCGCCAGATGCTTTGGAACGAGCTACAAGCCACCGACACGCTGCTGGGCTACCACTACCAAATACTGGACAGCGGCGTGGGCAACGCCTTTATGCACCGCTGGGCGGCCGAGGTAGAATCGCGCGGCCTGCAGCGCCGCGTCATGTTTGGCGAAGCTTATGTGGCCAGCTGGCGGGCGCGCAAACCCGCCGGCCAGCGCATTAAGGGCATTGCGTACCACTACCTGCCCGCGGACGTCCTGCCTATTACCCACTCCTGCGACGTCTACGACGACGTGGTGGCCTATTACAACTGGCAGGACGGCGAGGTGTTTGGCATCGAAATCCACAACAAACAGATTGCTGCGGCGCAGCGGCGGCTCCTAGAGGGGCTGTGGGCACAGTCCCGGCCGGAAACGCGCTTTTAGGCTACTCTGTTACGGTCACGTCGCGCCAAAACGCCACGTAGTTGGAAAAGTCTTTTTTAACAATTTTGATGGCCGATTCTTTGGGCTCGGGGTAGCTCCAGGCGTTGTCTTTTGCCCAGGTGTCGCCCTCGCCGACGTCAAAATACTGGCATACGCCTTTCCAGGGGCAGGTGTATGGCGTGTCGCTCTTGCGCAGCAGGTCTTGCTTGACGCTTTCCGGCGGAAAATACCAGTTTTGCTCGATATAAATGAGGTCTTCTTTGGGCGCCTCGGCGATGGTTTGGCCGTTCCAGATTGCTTTCATATGCGTGTTCTCCTTACTTTTATAGTATAGCAGCGAGGGCGGTTGGGGTGTG
>DATIIT010000015.1:0-56778 GCA_035479375.1 Saccharimonadales bacterium (SeqCode)
TGCCTGGGGAGATTCCCGCTAAGCGCAGCCGGAAGGTATCTGGCGAGACCCTAGGCTCGCCAGATTCCGCCCCGCGCGTGAGCGTTCTCCCCAGGCAAAAAACCGGGGCGCCAGACCAAGCCAGCGCTGCCCACATAGAAACGCTGGCCGAATTATTTTTCGCCGAGCTCACAGAAGCTGTTGCCGCCGCCGAAGAATCCGGCAAGACCCCAACCCTCACCGCTTGGAAAAATAAGTGGCTCGCCAAAGACGCCGATGGCAGGTTTGTTGTGGACGGCGCCAAGGCCAACCAAAAACTGCAAGCTGCGGCCGGAGTATACGAGCACTACCTCCAGGCCTTGCGCGCCCAGCACCTCTTCGACTACGACGATATGGTCCTGCGCGCCGTGCGCGCCCTCGAAACCAACACCGACCTCCGCTACACCTTGCAGGAGCAATACCAATACATCTTGCTGGACGAATTCCAGGACACCAACGGCGCGCAACTGCGCCTGGTGGAACTGCTCACCGACAACCCGGTGCACGAGGGCCGGCCCAACGTCCTTGCCGTGGGCGACGACGACCAAGCCATCTACGCCTTCCAGGGCGCCAATTACTCACACATGTTGCGCTTCAAGGAGCTGTACCGCGATGTTTTAGCCGTGCCGCTCACCGAAAACTACCGCTCGCACAAAGACGTGCTGCACTTTGCCCGCGGCATTTCCGAACAGATTGAAGAGCGCCTGCACCACCATTTTCCGGAAATAGAAAAGACGCTGGAGGCGCGGGCCACCGGGCTGCCCGCGCACGCCGTGGTAGAACGCCGCGAAGCGCAAAGCGACGCCATGCAGTTTGCCTGGGTGGCGCGGCGCATAAGCGGATTTTTGGAGTCTGGCGTCCCGGCCAGCGAGATTGCCGTGCTCGCCCCCAAGCACAAATACCTTGAGCCGCTGGTACCGTTTTTGCAGCAAGCCGGCATCCCGGTGCGCTACGAGAAACGCGAAAACGTCCTGGAAGACCCCGGCATTGTGCAGCTGCTGCGCATGAGCGAGCTGGTTTTGGCGCTGGCCGCCGGGCAGCAAACGCTCGCCAACGCCCTATGGGCGCAGGTGCTCAGCTTTGACTTTTGGGTGCTGCCCACCAGCACCATCTGGCGCCTCAGCTGGCAAACTACAGACGACAACCGCAACTGGACAGACGAACTCTTGGCCGACGAGGCGCTCAAACCCATTGCGCTGTTCTTCATCCGCCTCAGCCATCTGTCCGGCAGTGAAACGCTAGAAGCCATGTTTGACTACCTTATTGGCTCGGCCGCGCTTGATCTGCACGAGCCAGGTCAGGCGGACTTTACCTCGCCCTATTACCAGTATTATTTCGGCGATATTGACATTGCTGGAGCGCAAGCTGGTTTCTGGAACCTGCTCAGCAACCTTATTGTGTTGCGTGCCCGCCTCAAAGAATACCGCAAAGACGGGGAAGAGCGGCTTTCCTTACGCGACTTCATCGCCTACGTTGAGGCAATGCAAGCCGCTGAGCTCAAAATACTCAATACTAGCCCGTACGCCTCGGGCAAAGACGCCGTGCAACTCCTAACCGCCTACAAAGCCAAAGGCATGGAGTGGGGCGCCGTATTTGTGCTGGCAACCAACGACGAGGCCTGGGGCGGCAAGAGCCACAGCGCCGGGTCACGCATTAGCCTGCCGCAGAACCTGCAATTTATCCGCTACGCCGGCGCCACCAACGACGAACGCTTGCGCTTGTTCTACGTGGCTGCCACGCGTGCCAAATCGTACTTGTACTTGCTGAGCTTTGCAAGTACCTTTTCTGGAAAAATTATGACACACCTCAAATTTTTAAATGAGGCGGGCGACGGGCAGGGTGTGGTACAATCGCCGCTGCTCCCCGCTGGGAGGCAAACCATCCTCCCGGCCGAGGACAACACCGCCGCGCCCACTACCGAACTAGCCGCCTACTGGAGCCGCCGCCACGAAGAAGCCCTGCAGCAGCCAGACATGCAGGCGCTACTCCAAGACCGCCTGCGGCACTACCAGCTAAGCCCGACGCACCTCAACGATTTTACGGATCTCGTCTACGGCGGCCCGCAAGCGTTCTTTTTAAAGACGGTCTTGCGCTTCCCGCAGGCGCCGCGGCCAGAGATGCAATTTGGCAACGCCATCCACGAAACGCTGGAGTGGCTGCAGCGTGATTTCCAAGAAACCGGCCTGTTGCCGTCGGAAAAACTACTGCTGGCGGCGTACGAAAAACGGCTGGCCAAGAAAAAGCTCAGCGTCCACGACACCGGGCCCTATTTGGCGCGCGGGCAAAACGCGCTCAGGGCGTACCTCAAGCAGCGCGCCAGTACGGTTGGCGCAGACAACGTGGTGGAGCACAACTTCCGCGGCGAGGGCGTATTCATTGGCCACGCCCACCTGGCCGGCAAGATAGACAAAATGGTCATCGACCGCCAGCAAAAAACCATCCAAATCGTTGACTTCAAAACCGGCGCCAGCCACAGCCGCTGGACGCGCGACATCAAGCTGCACAAATACCGCCAGCAGCTTTACTTATATAAGGCACTTGTTGAGGGCTCGCACAGCTACGCCGGCTACACCGTTACCGGCGCCTATTTGGAATTTGTTGAGCCAGACGAAAACGGCGCCATAACCACCCTGAACCTTGAGTTTGACGATGCCGAGTACCAGCGCGTGAAACGGCTGGCTGAGGCTGTGTGGCTGCGCATCACCTCATTGCAATTGCCGGACACCAGCGGCTACACCGCAGACATGGCCGGTGTTGAGGCCTTTGAAAAAGACCTGCTCAGTTAGGTAGCCCGCCTTACAGCATGTCTAAACAGTACAGGGTGCCCCCATCGCCAACAGTGGCGGCAAAGCGGCGCCAGCAAAATGCTTGTGATTTTTATCACATTCGTATGTAAAACCCGGTATAATACTGGCTTATAAACCATAAGAGAAAAGGGGAGCAATTACTCGCGTTTTAACGTGACGCCTTGCTGGGGTGGACCCAACAGCACAAAAACAACTTATCCACTGGCTTAAAGCAAATATTACAACCCTAAACACTGGGGCTGTTTATTAATTGTGCGTTGACTTTTGTAAGGAACAACTCTTATCCTTACTCCGCGCCACCGTACACATGTAAACAACCTTCAGACATATGAAGGAGTGTCTATTAAGTTATGTCCCGATTACCCATTCCCGGCAACGATGACGACATCTGGGGAGACATCCTCAATGACTATTTAAGCGTCGAGCACAACGCCGACGGCACGCTGCGCCGCGCCCTTACCACCATGCGCGGCACGTGGGCGCCGCAGACCGGCTACGTGCCCAAAGACATCGTGTCCTTCCAAACAGCGGCGTTCGTGTGCGTACGGGCGCACACCTCCGGCCCAAGCATTACCGGGCAGGCGGCCGCCTTTGCCGGGGATTTTGCCGGCGGCGCATGGCAGCAGCTCAGCCCGCGGGCAGCCTGGTTCGACGTGCGCGACTACGGCGCCAAACTGGACAACACCAATGATACCGCCGCCGCCCAAGCCGCCATTGACGCCTGCGCCGCGGCCGGCGGCGGCACCGTGTTTGTGCCCGGCGGCACCATGGCGGTGAGCACCCTGGTGCTTAAAAACCACGTCTGGCTGCGCGGCGCGGGCATGTACGCCACCACCATCCGCTGCCTCAGCAGCACCAATGCCGCGGTCATCAAAAACTATGTCAGCCCGGACGGCATTACGGCCAACGCCGAGTTTTGCGGCCTCTTGGACCTCAAAATAGACGGCAATAAGTCCGGCAACTTTGGCAACACCAGCCACGGCGTCAGCTTTAGCACGAACCCGCAATTCACCCAAGCCACCAACGACGACCAATTCGACCCGCACCACTTGTTACAAAACGTGCGCATCGTAAACTGCGCCGGCGCCGGGTTTAGCGACAACGGGCGCAGCGAGTGCCGGCTCATAAATGTGGACGCCGAGAAAAACAACAACGGCGGCATCACCACCTCGTTTGACACGTTTTTAGAGAGCTGCACGGCCGGCAATAACGGCGTGTTTGGGTTCTCGTTTAGCCACGGCGACATCATGGCCAACAACTGCAAGGCGTTTTTGGCCGGGCGCGACGCGGGCACTAACTCGCCCGGGTTTTCCATGGCTGGCGCGGCGCTGGCCGTGACGCTCACCGGCTGCATCGCCCAGAACAACAACGGCGACGGGTTCTATATAAATGGCGTCACCAGCGTCATCATGTCCGGCTGCGCCGCAGACAGCAACAACTACGGCACCAGTAACGCCAGCGACGCTTTTGTGGGCGTCAACATTAACAACAGCGCGCACTGCGTGGTCGATTTTGTGTCCACCCAGGGTTTTCAATCCGGCGCGCAAGTAGGCAACCAAGCCTGCGCCCTGCGCCTCACCGGCGGCGCAGACGCCAACGACATCCGGGTGACCACCTACGCGCACGCTGGCTTCAGCTTAGGGCCAACGTACACGGCCGACTCAGTATTGCTTGCTAACCGCATCACGGCCAACGGCGTGCTGCTCAACCCGTTGCCCAAGTTAACAGACGACAGCGACATCGCCGTAAGCAACCCCAGCGAGGGGCAGACGCTGCAATATTCGTCGGCCAGCGGCAAGTGGGTGAACTCGTCGGCGCCCATTGGCAGCTTTGCCGGAGGCATGCTGGGCGACGGCAGCGACGGCGCGGCCACGCTAGACGGCACCGCCACCGTCGCCTGGGCGAGCCTGGCCGGCAGCACCTACACCATGAGCCGCGACGCGCTCACCACCGCACTCACCGTGCGGCCGGGCATCACCTTGGTGTGCGCCGGTTTCCGGATTTGCTGCCAAGGCACCCTCACCAACAACGGCACGGTGAGTGCCGACGGCAATAACGCCACGAGCGCCACCGGCGCAGCAGCGTCCACACCGCGCAGCATGGGCACTGGCGCCAAGGGCGGCAATGGCAATACCACTGCCGGCTCGGCCGGGAACATTGGCGGCTTCGGCGTGGGCGCGGGCGGCGCCGGCGGCAACGGCGCGGGCAACGCTGGCGCGGCGGCGGTCAGCCCGCAGAGCACGCTCAACTGGATGCTGCGCAATGGGCACAGCATCGCCAGCGGCACCATTGGCTACGCTGGAAGTACGTCGGCGGTTGTGGGCGGATCCGGAGGCTCAGGCGGTGGGGGCGATGGCACTAATAAAGGAGGTGGGGGTGGCACAGGCGGGAGCGTCATTGCGGTGTTAGCGCGCTCATTCGTAAACAGCGGGGCGCTGTCTGCAATTGGCGGCAACGGGTTTGCGCCCACGGTAGGCAACTGCGGCGGGGGCGGAGGAGGTGGCGGGGGCGGCATCTTCATTTTTAGCATTAACCCGGCAACAAACACCGGCACCACAGCAGTCACTGGCGGGGCCGGGGCGGCCGGCGTAGGCGGCGGCACGGCCGGCGGCAATGGCGCGGCCGGCACGGTTTTGCTCGTACAGTTGCAATAACATAAAATTACTAAAAGTCTAGACTTTCTCTGTAAAATATGCGATAATGTAACCAATTAAGACTTCCGTCAAGTTGGTGGTAATGCCGAGAGTGCGCGCACACAAACCTACGTTCAACCCACGCCAGATTATCTGGGCGGGCATAGGCATTTTGGCAGCCGCCGTGGTTGTTATGGTTTTGGCGCTGGGTATGCCGGCCATCGAACGCCAGCTGGGGCGCCGGCAGCTTTTGCCGCAGCACCAGCAGCTCACCGAGCTATCGCTGATAAACCCGGAGCAATTGCCAAAGACATACCAAAGCGGGCAAAATACCACTGTGCGATTCCAGGTACGCAACCGCACTACGCTGGCCCAAGTGTATACCTACACCATCACCGAGACGAACCCCGCCGGCAACCGCCTGGCGCGGCTGGCTTCTGGGCAGGTAACGGTAAGCGCAAACGGCATGGCCACGGCCAGCAAAACCGTGGTCCCGGCCGACCTCAGCACACGCGTCTATCTGAAGGTGCAGCTTGATAACGGCCTCAGCGTCGGCTACTGGGTGGGGCGCTAACATGAGAATCCTGCACATCACCAAGAAGTACCCACGGGCGCTCGGCGGCGACGCCGTGGCCGTTAGCAACCTGGAAAAGCAGCAGTTGAAAGCGCGCCACAAGGTGGTGGTGCTCACCTCCAACTGCGACGAAATTGCCGCCGACGCCCGCCACCACAAGTTTGGGTTGCGCGACACGCCGGCGGCGCTGGACAACATCACGCCGCGGCGGCTGTTAAGCCTGGCCGCGCTCGTGGCCAAGAGCTTCCGTCTGATCCGCAAAGAGCGGCCAGATGTGGTGCACACCCATTCCGTGGACATGGCTTTTGCGGCGTCGTTTGCGGCGCGCTGGTATAAGGTGCCGCTGGTGCATACCTTCCACATCCTGACGTTTCCGGATCCGCACCACTCCGCGCTGCGCCGCAAAACCGAGCTGTGGTTCCTGCGCGGCGCCCGCCCGCGCGTGGTAACCGCGCCCAACCAAACCGACGTCGCCCACCTGCAAAAGGCCGGCGTTGCAAACGCTGCGCTGCTGCCGTATGGCATGGACCTGGACTTTTGGCGCAAAACGCGCACGGTAAAACATAACACCTTCACCTTTGTTACCGCCGCCCGGCTGGAAGAGCAGAAGGGCAACGCCTATCTTATCCGCGCTGCCGCGCTGCTTAAAAAGAAGTCGGACGTGCCGTTTAAGGTTGTGGTAGTTGGTGATGGCTCGCAAAAAGACGAGCTGGTGGCACTGGCCGCCCAGCTCCATATTTCCAGCCAAGTAGAATTTGTGGGGCGCAAAACGCCGGAAGAGGTGCGGGCGTTGTACGAGGCCAGCGATGCCGCCGTTATCCCTTCGCTATGGGAGTCTGGCCCGCTGACCGCGTTTGAAGCCTGGGCCATGAAGCTACCGCTGATTATCACCCCCGTGGGCATGTTTGCCACTGAACCGAAAGACACGAAACGGCTGGTTTTGGTGGAGCCGGCGGATGCGAAATCGTTGGCTGCGGCCATGGAGTCGCTGCTGGCGGACGGCAAAAAGCGCGCCGCGCTCGCCCGCGCCGGCTACCAAGCCGTACAGCAGCACAGTTGGGCAGAGATGCGCAAAACAGCGGACGCTATATATAAGAAGGCGCAGGAGCCAGCCGGGGGAGTTGCCGTGGTGGCCAGCTTACCGGCAGCCGTGCGCGCGGCGCAAAAACCGGCGCAGGAAGTAGCGGCACAGCGCCCAGCGGCCTTCAAGGTGCGCGCCAGCGTGCTCATGGCTGGGCTGGGCGCGGCCAGCGTTGCCGCATTGTGCCTGGCGCCGATGTTGTCGCCAACAATCAACACCTTAGTAACGCTGCCGCTTGTGGTGCTCGTGCCCGGGCTGTTAGCGCTGCTGGCAGGCTGGCCAGAGCAGGGCGAAAAACCAGCGGCCGCAGCGGCGCTCGCTGGGGCGCTTGGGCTGCTGCTTATTGCTGTCGAGAGTGCGCTACTCAACTGGCTATTGCCGCTGGTGAGCACTGCCGCGCCGTTGCAGGCGAAATACTTGGTGCCACTGCACGCGCTTGCCACCCTAGCGCTGCTGGGCGCGTACCTCAAAAAACGCGGCAGAGATAAACGGACGGTTACACTACCGCTGCGCTTTAATGGCCTGCGCGCGCTGCGCGCGCTTTTGCCGCTGCTACTCCCATTGCTCGCCAGCCTCGGCGCCTTCCGCCAAAACAATGGCGCCAGCAACACGCTCACTATTTTTGGGTTTAGCCTCACTGCGGTCTTTGCCGCTTGGTTTGTTTGGAAACCTAAACTGTGGAATGCCAGCTGGCTGCTGTTTAACATGGCGCTTGGGCTGTTGTTGTCCACCAGCCTGCGCAGCTGGTTCATTAGCGGGTTCGACATATCCCAAGAATTCCAGGTGTTTAGCGCCACGCTGCAGAACCACTACTGGGCCATCCATGCGCTGCCCGGCAATGCCTACAACGCCTGCCTGAGCCTCACTACTTTGCCCACTGCGCTGCAGCAATTTACCGGCGTGGGCGCCGAGGTTATCTTTAAATATTTCTACCAAGTGGTGTTTGCGCTAACCGCCGTGGTCACGTATACGGTTGGCCGGCGGTTTGTGGGCCGCCGCTTGGCATTCATGGCCGCACTTTTGTATGCCGCACAGACCGAATTTATTGGCACGATGCCAGCTATTGCCCGGCAAGAGATTGGGCTGTTGTTCTTTGGGCTTATTGTGTACCTGCTTTTGGGCAAAGCCCGGCTTGGGAGGGCGGGCACCGCTTTATTGGGCCTCTTGAGCCTAGGCATGGTGCTCACACACTATTCCACCACCTACCTGGCGGTGATGATTTTTGCCGCCAGCGCATTTGCTGTGTGGGCCGCCCAGAAAATTCCAACGCGCCTTCCCAAGTTAAAATTGCCAACCTTCGAGACGCACTTCTGGGCGGGCGTGCTGGGCGGCCTCGCACTTGTGCTCGTCGTGCTGTCTACGTTGTGGTACGGCACTATTAACGCTAGCTCCAGCAACGTCGTGGATACGCTCAAGGGCGCCGTGCATTTACAATTGCCCGACTTGCACAGCAGCAAGTCGCAACTCCTGCTGGGCGGCGACCAAGAGGCGGCCAACCCGGAAAACGTTGCCAAGTATGCGGCCGCGCAAAAACTGCACGTGCCGCTTACGCCCGCAGCAGCACCCAAACTACACACCGGCAACACACTGCTGGCCACGGCGGTCAACCTGGGACGTGATGCCGTATCGGTGGTGCTGAAGCTGCTGTTGCCCTTGGCGCCGCTTTTGTTACTCGCCCGGAAAAAGACACGCAAAGACAGTGCCAGCCTGGCATTGGTTGGGCTGGGCGCAGTTGCGGTGTTTGTGGCGGTCATTGCCATACCACAGCTCACTATTAGCTACAATCTGCAGCGCGTCTACCAGCAATGCCTTATTGTGCTCGGCGTTGCCGGATTGTGGGCGCTGTGGCAGTTGCTGCCAGTGGGCAGGCAGCTAAAGACTGTTGCCGTGGCCACGTTCGTGATTGGCTTCTTTGTACTGAGCCCGGGCACCGGCTTGGTCAACCAGCTATCTGGTGGCAGCGCCCCGCGCCTAAGTTACAACAGCTACGGCGAAGAGTACGACAAATACTTCGTCCGCGAAAGCGATGTGTTAGGCGCCCAGTGGCTCGCGCAGCATTGCGCCGGGCAAGCGGCCTGGGCAGACCGCTACGCAACGCTGCGGGTTGCAGCATACGCTCACGTGCCCTACGATGCAATACGAAACGATATTTTTAACGCCAAAAAAGGTTGCCTCTACCTGGACTACGCCAACGTCCACGACAACCTTTACTACACAACCTACCAACAACTACCCGTGCGGTTCACCACGCCGGGGTCGAGTTTCTCGCAGTACAACCTTATTTATTCTAATGGGCAGTCGGAGGTGTACGCGTACTAAGCGAGCTCTGTGGTGGCTGCGCGCCCAGCACTAACCGCCACTTAATGTTTCTTAAACAACGGTGCAAACTGCCGGATAACCGCTTCCCAGGAATACTTGGTGTCGACCATCTTTTTGGCGGCGGCGACCATTTTGGCATTGCGGGCAGAGGGGTCAAACAGGGCGTCTTCCAGCTTGGCAACGAGGTCGGGCACGTCGCGCTCGTTGAACAAACGGGCGGTTTTGTTGTCGTCGATCCACAGCGGGATGCCGCCAATGCGCGTGGCCACCACCGGCACCTCGCAGCTCATGGCCTCGGCAATTACCAGGCCAAAATTCTCTGACACATTGGGGATGGGCGTGCCGTCGGCAAAATGGTAGGCGGTGGGCAGTACGAAGACGTCGCTGAGCGTGTAGGCTTGCGGCAGCAGTTCCTGGGCAACGGAGCCGGCGAATATGGCTTTGCCATGGCCGTGCACGCCTAGTTGCTTGGCCAGCTGCTCGTACTCGGCGCGCTGCGGGCCATCGCCACATAAGAGTAGTGTGACGTTTTTATGGCGCTTTAAGATGTCGGCGTACGCCTGTAAAAGCACGTCCACGCCCTTGGCGGGGATCATGCGGCCAACAAAAATGATGGTTTTATTGCCGGCCACGGGCTTAAAATTCTTGCGCACAGCAGGGCTCACCGCCACGTCGTGGAAGCGCTTGGTGTCGATCCCGTGCGGGATAATTTTAAGCCGCTTGTTGGGCACAAAATGCTTCACCAGGTCATAGGTGTACTGGTTTTGCACCGTGACGGCGGTAGACAGCCAGCTGGCAAATGTCGCGACCCAGCGGTCTAAAAACATCGCCGGCAAGCGGCCGTGGTAGGTGATGATAAACGGCTTTTTGAGGACCTTGGCGCACAGCGCCCCAATCAATGTAAAATTCAGGGGAATTTGGTGTGCTTGGATGACGTCGTAGTGGCCGGTCAGCAACTCTTTAAAGAGCCTGAAGGAGAAGGCCGGCCCGGCATTTTTGAAAATTGTCTTGAGGTATACGATGCGCAAATGGTCGTTGACGCGTAGCTCATCCACCGTTATGCCCGGGTAGCGGGCAACGTAGTAGGTGACGTCGTGGCCGGCCTCGGCCAATTTATAGGTGTACCACCACGATGACGTCTCACCGCCACCCTGCGCAATGCCGCCGGGCAGGACAGGGATCTGGCTGCCAATTTCTGGCGGATACGGGTGCAGCTGGGCGATTTTCATATCTGTTATAGACCTTGAAATTATCTTGATTATATTATACACTATATATGTCAAAACACAAGGCTGGCGCGCCCACACGACGAGTATGAGAGTCCTTATCTACCCTAAATCGATCAACCCCTACCACGAGCTGCTGTACAGCCCGATCCGGGCAGCACATCCCGCAGACAAATTCACCTACCTGGCGGCGTCCCCGCGCAACCTGCTGTTTTTCCCGCTGGCCATAGCAGTGAAACGGCTGCAAGGCTACCGCGTCTTCCACCTGCATTGGCACACGTTTTACCTGGATGCAAAGTATGGCGTGCCCGGGCGCAAGTTTATCTCCCTAATAAACACCCTTATATGTTTGGGGAGCATAAAACTACTGGGCTATAAACTGGTGTGGACGGTGCACAACGTGCTCCCGCACGAGCCGCAAACCAGCAACGACCGCGTAGTTACGCGTCTTACCGCCCGTGCCGCATCAGCCCTCATTGTCCACTCCGCACACACCATAGCAGAGCTACACGAACAAGGTGCAGATACAAGCAAAGCCGTTATTATCCCGCACGGCAACTACGACGGCATTTATCCACGCAGCCTAAGCCGCGCACAAGCCCGCGCCAAATTAGGCATTAAGCCCCACGAAAAAGTGGTGCTCTTTTTTGGCAACCTACGCCCGCACAAAGGCGTAGAAGACCTGCTGGCCGCCTACACGAAACTAGCCGCCCAAGACGCGTACAAAAATACGCGCTTGGTCATCGCTGGCGCTTGCCGGGACGCCAGCTTGGGGAAGATAATCGCAGACACTGCCCGCAAAAGCAAGCACATTCTATACCGCGAAGGGAACGTGGCCGATGAAGACGTCGCCATGTACTTCGACGCCAGCGACATCGCCTGCTTGCCGTTCCAATCGGTGACCACCAGCGGCTCTATTATCTTGGCGGCTACTTTTGGCATGCCGCTCGTCACCCCGCGCCTCGGCGCCATCAAGGAGATTCCGGCCGGGGCTGGTGTACTCTACGACCCATCGGAAAAGGACGCGCTACAACGCGCGCTGCAAAAGACATTTACTACAGACGCCAGCCTACCCAAAATGGCCAAGGCCTCGCGCGGCTATGCCGATTCTTTGGCGTGGGAGAATATCGCCCGCAAAACGTACGCTGTCTTGCGCAAAACCCTGGCGGGCAGCACAACGGCGGCCAGCTGATCCCGCGCAAATAACACAACGTATACCCCGGCAGAAACCACCTGGCCAAGCAGCCAGCCCAACGCGACCCCCACAAGCCCATGCCCAGCCAATATATACACCGACCCCACAACAGCGGCCGCATTAAACGCGTTCATCAAAAAGTAAGCTAGGGGCTTTTTTTGGATGTTGAGCCAGGTGTCGCCAATCCAGTTCATCGCCACAAACAAACTCGCGGCGCACAGAATAAACAGAGGTTGCAAGCCATGCGCTGCGTACGCCGCACCGTAGACACGTAAAATCCCCCAACCAAAAACACATAAACCTATTGCAGCCGGAAGCAACAATTGGTATAAGTGCTTCGCGGCGCCCACGACCTGGCGGCGATGGGCGTCCGCATCCTCGGTTTGTGCTACTTCCGCTAACAGCGCCTGGCAGGTAGAGCTTGCAATAATGCCCAAAAACACTGCCAGCTGCATCGGCATGTAGAAGAACGCGGCCTGCGCCGGGCCCAAAATCTGCAATACGATCAGCGGGGTGAGCGTACCGGGTAAAATGCCAAACATACTACCAAAATAGTTGGCGGCAGCGAAGTTGCGGTGCCTACGCAGCTCTATAAACCGTGGCTGCAAATTGCCGCGCCCTATAAACCGGCGCACAATAACCACCAGGGAATACAGCACGCCAAGCAGCAACATGCCGCTATACACGCCGGCCATGCCTTGCATGCCTAGTGTGGCAACGGCAAACGGCAGCACTATGCGGGGTACGTTAGTGAGAACCGCCTTACCCAAGACATACTTGCTGGCGCGAAGCGATGCCAAGACGCCGTCCAGCAGGCCGCCAAGCGCCGAGCCCACCACAACGGCCACCAGCATAAGGGACAGCGCCAGGGAATGCTGCACAAAACCAAGCCGTGGCGCCAGGTGCCCGATGGCCAATAGCGCCAGCAGGCCGCCCGTTGCCGAAGCCAACGTCACAAGTAGCACGGCCGCACTAAACAGCCCGCCGCGGTGTTTGCTAGTAGGCAAAAAACGCAGCACAGTAGTGGGCAACCCTAGGTGTGTAAATGTCGCTACCAGCAGCCCAAAACTGATAAATGCCGTCGCCAAACCCACCTGGGAAGCTGGGAACAGCCGCGCGCACAGCAGCCAAAACAGAAATGCAGCGACAGCGTTAATACCTTGAGCAGCGATCAACAGTGTCGAGCTGCGGTGCAGGCCGTCCTGCAGAAACCGGCTTCTAAGGGCAGCTGTATTAAGGCTGAGGCGCATGCTAGGCGTCCTTCGCAGCTTGCTGGTGGGTAGCCAGTACTTGCTCTACAGCAGCTGCGGCGTGGTGCCAGCGATAGGTACCAAACTCTTCTTCCACGGCTTGCCGGGGTTTGAGGCCGCGCGCCCGCAATACTAAGCGCATTTGGGCGGCCAGGTGCTTCACATCCAGTTCGGCCAAATAACCGTTGCGCCCAACGATGATCAGCTCCCGTGCAGCATTCTGCTCGTGCGCCGTCGTAATCACCGGCAGGCCACAGGCATTGGCCTCTATAGACACCAGGCTGAAGCCTTCGCGGATGGAAGGCAGCACAAACATCTTGGACGATTTCATGAGTGCGTACAGCTCATTGTGGTCTTCCAAAAAGTTGAAGAAGGTGACGTTGTTCTCTAAGCCTAACCTTTCCGTCAAGGCCTCGAGGCGCTCACGCTCCGGGCCATTGCCAATAACCAAGCAGCGCACGTCCGGCTTCGTGCGCTTCACTAGCGCGACAGCGCGCACCAACAGGTCAACGTTTTTGTTAGGCAAAAGCCGCCCGGCAAAAATAACGTCGCTCCTAAGGTCGTGTGGCGGCACGGCAAACAGCGTCTCTACGTCTACGCCCAGCGGCACGGTCACGATCTGCTTGTTCATGCCGGCTTGCAGCAGGCGCTTGGTTGTGTGGTTGGAGTTAGAAATGACCACGTTCGGCAGTTTCATGGCCAGCCACTCGGTGAGCGCGCCCAGCTTGCCACCAAAGCCACCAAGGTAATCCCGCCAGTAGTCGCGGCCCCACACCTCGTGCCAGGTGGCGTGCATTTTCTTGCCGCGCAGCCAACACACCACACGCACCGAGAACAGCGGGAAGAACGGCATGCTGTCCACATCGATAACGTCAAAACGGCGGAACAGCAGGCGCAAGCAGCCAGCGCTAAACCGCACGGCCTGTACAATTGAGCGCCGCCCGTCTTTATATAAAGGATGCAGGCGGGTAATACTGTGCAGATGCACGCCGCTGGGGCTCACCACGCTATCCGGCCCATCCCACCATTTCATGGTATAGATGTCCACTTGGCGGCCTTCTTTTACCAGCCGGCGAGTGATTTCGTGCAGGCGTTTCTCCTTGCCGCCCTTGTTGTACGGCCAGATGGCGTCGCTCACGAAAGCTACACGCTCAGTGCGCGGGCTCCAGCGCAGCTGGCGCATGAACTCACGCAGGATGCGCACGCCGTCGTGCACCGGGCGCAGGGACGATTCGCCAAGGCGCGGCTCATAAGTGATCGGCACGGAGTACATCTGGTAGCCGAGGCGCGCCATCTTGGTAATCATCTCCATCTCAATGGAAAAACCGCTGGATTTAAGGTGCTGGCGGAGCTGCTGCACCACCTCGCGCTTCCATGCAAAATAGCCGGTGAGCGTGTCCGTGACGTTGACGCCGTACACGTAGCGCACCAAAAATGAGAACCCCCAGTTGCCCAGGCGGTTAAAGCCTTTCATGGAGCCTTCGGCGATTTTGCCGCCCAGGCGCGAGCCAATCACTACGTCGCAGAAACCGCTGTCCAGAGGCTCAACCAGGCGCAGGATCTCGTGGGCTTTGTAGGTGTCGTCACCGTCGCACATCACCACGTAATCGGTGTCGTCGCTGATGTTATAAAAGCCAGCGCGGATGGCATTGCCTTTGCCTTGTTGTGGTTCGTGCAACACGCGGGCGCCGGCGGCGCGGGCGACCTCAGCGGTACGGTCTTTGGAATTGTTGTCCACCACGAGCACTTCAAGCGAGTAGCCTTGGCGCCTGAGCGCCGCGCGCGGGAAACTCCGCACCACAGCGGCAATGCCGCCTTCTTCGTTATAACAGGGGATGACAACGGTGATTTTCTTCATTTTGTCCTCTGGCCCCTTCAGGCCCACCAAACTCTCGCTTGTTATGAAAAAAACGGCGGCACAGGCCTCCGTTTTTGTAACAGCTTAATTATAACACTTTATAGATGATTATTCAAGATCTGCCCGTCGATTAGATGCGCCTCTGACGGGCTATACGGACTGCCGCAATGAATAACTATATTAGAACATAATTTTATGATATAATAAAATACTATGCGTGGTGAGTTACCCTTTGCCGAAACAGCGCACAACCCCGACGTGCTCGCCACCCTGCACAACACATTGCAGGAGGCTTTTGCCGACCCCGCGAACCCGGCAGCATCGCTCGCGGCACAGCAAGAACAGTTTAGCGCTATTGTCACTGCCGCCGAGGCGCAACTTCCTTACGAGCTAGCGCGTAATTTGCTCGGCCACTATAGAACGGTGGTTGAATATATGTGGTTTGGCGGCCATACCGACGCACCACCAGAAGCAGTCGGCTACTATTGGGCAGGCTCTGCGCGGGATGACGACTGGGGCTCGCCCGCCCTTAAAAAAAGCTGCATTGATGCCGAGACTTTTGAGGCAGTCACCCAAACTCTTATGCCGCTTGGCCTTGGTAACCTGCTGGCAGAACGGCTAAACTATGCCGGCCAAAACCAACAAAAGGTAGAGGCCGCATACAAAGGGCTCGTGGACTCTATGCCGGGCGCGAAATGGCTGGAGGCATTCAAAGTAGGCGAACCGCAGGCTGAAATGCCGCTGTCTGCGCTCCAGCGCACGCCTTTGGAAGGCGAAATCCGGCGGACAGCAGCCACAGACCCTAACGCGCCTAGCCGGCTACACCCTGCGGTGCGCCCCCGCACAGAACGGCAGATACAGCGCCTCAATGAGGAGACACGCCTGCGCCCTGACCCGCGGCAACACCAGGATAGCGCCCTTGGCTTGTTGCGGCAGCATGTAGAGAGCAACATAGCCAGGTACCGTACTGTCAGTACCCCTATTGTGAGACAAGAATATGACGCAGACGGTTCGGGTCTGCTTGATGAGTACGACAGCGAAGGCAGGCTCATAGCCTCACATGACGTGGCTATGATTGCCTCCGTGGCCTCCGACGAAAACGGACTGCCCCTGGCAGCTACCTATGACCTCGACATATTGTCCCGGGATTTTCATATGGATGTCTTCACCGGCGTATATCGAGGCCTAGGCAGCCACCAGGAGGTGTACGACTACGCCCTTAAGAGATCGCGGGATACGTTCTTAGGTTACATACTAAGCGGCTTTAACTTGGCCGGCGCCAATGTGACGGAGTGGGCGCTCCAGCATACCAAGCGTTTTCCGGAAACCCAGCCATTTGACGAGGACGAGCGTGAGCGCCTCGCAAATGCGCACGGAGCGTTTGAGGCCATCGAGCGGCCCTCACATGTTACCGCCCACGAGCTGGAACAGGGGCGACAGCTCCGTGTCGGTACCATAGAAAAATACACTAATCCGGTGCCCGGCACCACACGCCTACTACAACGTCAGTATAGGCTGAAAAAATTGCCGGCCCAGCCACCCGAGGGAACCGGGGCAGACCTCATTATGACGCTTAGAAATTTTGATGATGACCCACACGTGCCGGGCTACGAGCTTGTGGCGGTTGACCGCCTGCAGAGGCGCTACTACTTCACCTATAAACCCAACGCCGACCCCTACCGCCCCAACAACAAGCCGGTGTCCGAAGCAGCCCGCAGGCGGCTGGCCAGCCAATACCCACCCGGGCTTGCACCACTGGCCGAGGAAGTGCGCACAGCACAGGATGTCACTATGTCCAGCCTGGCTGATATATCCCAGAGGCACAGCACGTACACCTTGCGCAACCCGCTGCGCCCTGACTTTGGCGGCGCGCTCAAGGATCTAGAATCGTTCAGCCTGTTCGTTGAGAACCATAGGCTGCGGGGTACCTGCGCCATATATAGCGCCTTTGGCAAATTTTCTCTGGGAGCGGCGCTGCCGAAGCAAAAAACGGCTATCATTGGCGGCTTTGTGCTCATTGAAGGCGAAGAAACAATTAGTGGCGCGGGCCATGCACAAGTCGCTATCTATAATAAAAGCCGCCAAAAAATAATCAGCATTATCGACTGGACTCCCGCGGAAGGCAGCGCCGCGCTTACATATACCGGTAGCCAGGAATCGTTGCGTGGCACCCTGAACTCCGCTTTGCCTGAGCCGCAGGGTTCACTGCGGCGGTTTCTGGGGCCGCCTTTGGACGTCCGCCGGCAAGTTAAGGTCTCCACAGACCAGCTGCTGTCCCAGCTCGGCGTCGTATTTGCTCCTGGCGCCGTTGGCCAAATCCCACCTGACTATATATTTGACAGGGCAAGGCGGCTGGGCGCGACGCACCCCATAGTGCAAACGTTAGGGGCGCTGCTACGCGCCAGAGACGCGCTGGAGACGGAGACGACCCACAAACTACCGCCCCAGCATATGGCCGAGGTGTTAGGGGCGTTGGCTTGCGTCGGCCAGCAGCGGCTGCGCGACCGGAGTGGCGCAAACAGTGCGCAGCTTGCGATGTTGGAGGGTGCGCTGGTCCCTGTTGCGCGCTTTAGCAATGAGCCCAAGATTAACGAATTGTATAGGGCTTAGTCCGAATCGAAAATCCACAGCTTGGCGCCGCCAGCATATAATTGCTCGGCAAACGATTCAAACACCGCTTGGCCGGGCGCCTGGGCGGCGGACTCGCCGGAGTGCCAGTAGGACCAGTCGGTGGCTTCGTCGGTGGTGGAGCCGTCGTAGCTAAAGATGTTTACGGCCACGCTGTAGCCACCGCGCTGGGCGACTTTTACCTGTTGCAAAACTCCTTGCAAAAGGGCTTGACGTTGGGAGGCAGTGAATGTTACTTTTTGGGCCGGGTCGTTCGTGTACATGCCCGCGAACGTACCCGTGTTCAACCAAATTTGCTTGGTGCCGAGTGCCTTGGCCGCTTCACGGGCGAAGTTGGCGTTGAGGTACTGCGCCGGGTTCAGTAGCTTGTTCTGCTCTTTCTCGTTGGCGGCGCTAATCCACGGGAAGCCTTGCAGGCCAAAACTGCTAAACAGGCCTTTGGGCAGGCCTTGCACATATGGCAACAGGCTAGAGAACGTGCCGTAATTGCGGTCGACGTCATCGCTGCGGAAGCTTTGGCTGTTGAGCATAATCGAAACCTGGCTGCCCGGGAAGGTGTCCTTTTGGATTTGGGCGGCTTTGGCAACGTTTGTCTTAAAAAGCGTAGCGTCCGTGGAGCCCCACTCTGGAATGTTAGCCTCTGGGAAGTGCACCCACACGCCCATCATGGCGTCAGTCACGCCGTGGGATTTGAGGTCCTGGAAGTACGCCTTCAGCGGCGCGTCATACTTGCCGGCGGCAAAATCTTGCAGGCTGAGCTTGGCGCCGTTGTTTGTGGGCTCCATGACAACCAGCGGCTTGATGTGGTATTGGGCAAATTCCTGCAACTTGGTGGACATGTCGGTGGCCATGTCTGCGGCGCTGCCCGCGTCCACCGGCAAGCTAGAGAACACCATGAGGCGGTCGGCCACGGCGCCGCCGTAGACGTTCTCGTATTCGGCCAACTTACGTAAGGTGGGGTCAGGGCTCAATGCTAATCCGTCGTGTTTAGGGTCTTTCTTAAGTGAGGTAAGGCTGGTTTCGGCACCGCTGACCGCCTTTTGGGCGGCGTCTTTGGCAGTGTCGGCCGAGCCGCTATGCACGAGCCGCACGCTAAGCAGCGCCGCGCCCACTAACGCCACGCCAATGGCCACGCCAGCGCCCAAAGCCAGCCCTTTGCGCCGCGGAATCCGTTTGCCCGACCTATACTTCACCATATCCTTTATTTTAGCAAATTTTGCACGGAGTTCGGATTTAGTCATGGGCGCCTTCGGGCAGCGCATTTTTTCCGTAGCGCTGCAGCTTGTTCCAGGTGGGGCCACGGCCGCGCAAATAATTGATGCCGGCCTTCACCGTGACGTAGCTGATCACAAAACTATAAAACAAGCCATACACAAAGGCCAACAGCGACAGCCACTTACTCTGTTTGTCTAGGTAGAGCGCGTACAGCATCAGCGCAATTTGCATAGCAGTCAGGGGGATGTAGAACTCGATAAGGCCGCGCGGGTTGCCGCCCATGGCCACAGCCGCGTAGCCATACAGCAAAATGGCCGACACCACCACATCAACCCAGGGGAAAATCATGAAGTACGGGATGCCGATGGTGCCCATCCGCCGGTTGTGGCGCTTCAGAAACAGGTCCTGGTGCTTGGCCGCCACCTGGAACCCGCCGTATACCCAACGGTAACGCTGCTTAATAAAAGCGCGCAACGATTCCGGCGCCTCGGTGTAGGCAACGGCGTGCTTGTTGTAGGCAATCTTGTAGCCGGCGCGCGCCAGGGTAATAGTCACGTCCATGTCCTCCACAATGGTGTCTTTAGAGTAGCCGCCTACCTCTTTGAGTGCATCCTTGCGGAAGGCGCCGATAGCCCCGGAGATCACCTGCATGCAGCCGATGTGCGCAAAGGCACAACGCTGGATGGCCAGCCCGGTAATGTACTCGATAGCCTGGTGCATGCCCAGCAGCCGGCGCTGGTTAGCCACGCGCACGTTGCCGCCCACAGCTGCCACCTCAGGGTCGTGCAAAGACAACACCAGCTGGCGCACAGCATCTTTGAGGAACATCGAGTCAGCGTCCATGCAAACCACGACCTCGCCCGCGGCTTTGTCCACGCCCAGATTGAGCGCCGAGGCCTTGCCGCCGTTCGGCTGGGAGTACACGCGGATTTTCTCACCATATTTGTCACGCAGCCGCCAGGCGATCTGCTCGGTGTCGTCGGTGCTGCCGTCGTTTACAATAATGACCTCAAATTTGGTGTACGTCTGCTTAAACAGGCTGCGGATGCAGTTTTCGAGCGTGGGGCCTTCGTTGTACGCGGGCACAATTACCGACACGAGGGGCTTCGCAGACAATTCCTTCGGGTGGCGGCGGCTATGCCGGCGGTGGTGCAAAATCGAAAAGGTCACAAATAGACCCACCCGGAGGAGGACCATGACTAACAGAACTATGGACACAGCAAACAGAAGCATAGCGTTACCCCAAACCCTCTCGGAAAGTTCAATACTTGCCCTTAACCATACACTGCCGAGGAACAGAATGCAAGCAAAAAACGTAAACTTATTCGGCTTTTGTCCAGGTTCCCGCAGGCACCAAAAAACCACCGGCGCGTGGCTGGTGGTTTTTTGGTAGGGTAACAGCTACTTTTTGGCTTTGGGCTTGGTAGCCGGGGAGTCCATGAGCGCGTCGGCCGGCGCGAACAGTAGCGCGTACAGGTTAAAGCCAATGATCGCCCCTAGGATCGGCCCCAATACATAGGTGCCCCAGACCCAGCTGCGGGTGCCAAGGGCAACCGCCGGGTTGAGCATGCCGCCCGAGCCGATCGATGCCACCATCATGCCCACGGTCAGCGAGGCGCCAATGGCGAACGCCGCTTTGCCGGCCTCCAGCTTTTGGTAGACGGTCGCGGCCCAGCCCATAGCGAACACAAACGCGCCGGTGGCTTCGGCCACGAGCACGCGGCTCTCAAACTTGCCGGAGTTTGCCCAGTGGGTGTTTACGAAGTACGTGTAGAGCAGGTAGGCGCAGATGCCGCCAGCCAGCTGGGCGGCGATGTAGGTAACGGCCGGCAGCGTCTTAATGCGGCGGGCACTCCACAAGCCAAGCGTAATGGCCGGGTTGAGGTGGGCGCCAGAGACAGTGGCGAGCATCACGCATAACGCCGCCAGCGTCAAGCCAACAGCTATGCTTACGAAGTACGGGATACCGATGTTGGACTTGCTGACTGCCAGCACAACGGCGGTCAGGATGCCGGTACCCACAAACTCAGCCACCAGCATGGCGATTTTTTTTCTTGAAAACATGTTCCCTCCGTAGATTTTATCTATTACCTCAAGCGTAAGCTACTTTGGCGCGTTTGTAAACACCTAGGCATCGGGAGGGGCGGCAGGAAGACGCCGCGGAGCCTGGAGAACCGGACGGTACGCCCACTGCGAGTGGGTGCAGACAGCACGCGGGGCTTAGGGGCTTAGCTATGCCAAACGCCGCCGGTGCGCGCCTTGAGCGGCTTAGCCACCCAGGCGCCAGTAATGCGCGTCTTTACCTGGGCGCGCGGCGCAACCGTGATACTAACGGTATCTTGCGAGCTGCTGGCGCCTTGGTTGTCCGTAACGGTCAGCCCAAACACCAGTGTGGCGCCGCTCATACTCGCCGGCGACGTAAAGGTGGGCTTCTGCGCCGATGCCGAAGACAGCGTCACCGCCGTGCCGCTCACTTGTGTCCAGGCGTAGCTAGCAATGGTGCCGTCTGGGTCAGACGAGCCGGAGCCGTCCAGCGTCACCGTGGCCGCCGCAGCCACCGATTGGTCAACCCCGGCATTGGCCGTGGGCGACTGGTTGGCCAGCGCGGTAGTGACCCAGGTGACGGCATTGTCAAACCAGGTAAGGCCGGTGGCATTTAGTAGCGTGAGGTCGGTAAAGCCAAACCGCAAGCGGCGCGACGGAGCAGTGGTGGTGCCGTCGGACAGCAGCCCGCCGGTGTCGTAGCGCGTGCCAGCAATGCGCGTTAGCAGGTCGCTACGCGAGGCCAGCATGTTGACCGCACCGGAGCCAATGCTCGTGGAATCCAAATAAGTATGGATGGCCGTGGCCGTCAGGTACGTCGCCGTGGTGCCGGAGCCGCTGGGGATGACCGTGTCCGGCGTAGAAACCACAACATACAGCGTCGTGCCCGTGGTGCTGTTGGCCGGGTTGGCCGCCCCGTAGAACTTGGAGTGCGGGAACGGGAACAAGCTAAACACGCCGCGCGTTGTGGCGTCATATTTGGTCGTGATCTGGTTAATGTTGGCCGTGTTGCTCATGATCACGGCGTGGTAAGTGATGTCTATGTTGGCCGGCACGCTGGCGCCGTCATCTATATACGTAACGGTGTGGCTTTGGCCAACCAGGCGGTCGTGGATGAAGGTGTCCTGGGCGGTAAGCGCGGTGTCGTTGCCGACGACGAGAAGATAATTGCTCATGGTGTCGTGGTAGTGGTTGTCCCATTAACTGGCGAGCCCGCGTTAAGGTGCCAGTATTTTTCGCTGGAGTCGTTCACGTTGTACCAGCTGCCGGTCTCGCGCGTGGCCTCCCAGACATTGCTGTTGTCAAAGGTCATGCCGCTGCCAAAGTTGGCCACCGGCCCGTAGTGGAAGTAGCCGGAAAAGACGTTGTTGGTATAGGCGCCGGTGATCGCGCCGTACGTGCCCTCGTTGGTGTTGTTGGAGTTGATGGTGTAAATACCGCCAGACATATAGTTGTGGTTGATGGTGAGGTTGAGCAGCTCGCCGGTCTGCGCGCCAATTTGGACCACCGAGTTGCCCACGCTGTCCAGCTTGGGGATGCGCGTAACGCCGTCACCGCCCAGCGTAGTGGTAACGCCCGGCGTCAGTGCCAGCAGCGTGTTGTCTTGGATGAGCGCGTTGTCGCCGTCAATAATCTGGATGCAGTCGGCGTGCGAGCCAGTGGCCACCTTCACGTCATAGACCAAGTTATGGGTAACCGACGAGTTCCCGCTGGGCAGCAGCGAGTCAGAAACGTTGTGGATATGGCAATGGTCTGCCACCATGCCATCGCCGCCGCCAATACAGATGCCGCTTTGGTCGTTAAGATTGGGGTCGAGCGAGCCAATCACCTCGCAGTAACGCACTGCCATATTGTTGGCCAGCCACGTGCGGTTGCCGCCGCCATCTACCGTGGACTGGTTACCATCTACAATTGACTCGCCGCCGGTGAGCACATTGGACGTCTGCACGCTGTGGATGCGGCAATGCTGTACCGTAACGTTGTTGTGCCGGACGGTAATATTCCCCCTAATATCCAGGTTTTGGATGACCTGGTTGTTGGCCGTGGTGGTGAGGTTGCCCACATACGGCGTGAGGTCACCGTACTGCATGCCGGCGCCAATAATCCCGGTGGTCTTGGGGTTGTCCCAGCCAGAGGGGATGACCATGCCGGACGGCAGCGTGTAGGTAGTGGCGCTGGTGACCGTGGCCGCGTTAGACTGCGTAGACTCCGGGCTGTTGCCGCCGGAGTTGGTGGCCAGCACATAGGCGCGGTAGGTAGTGCCGTTGGTGAGCCCGGTAACCAGCGTTTCGAGGTCGTTGCCATTAGTGACAGAGGTGGCCACCACGGTGTTGGTGATGTCACCATCGACCCTGATCTTGACCGTGTAGTGCAAGATGTCGGCGTTGCCGGTGTTAGACGGCGCCGTCCAGGTGACGCGCAGCGTGCCAGCCGTGGGCGAGCTGGCCGCCACCGCCGACGGCGACGTAGATGACACCACATTGCTGGGCGCGCCGCTGAGGATCCGCCAGGCGCTATTGGTGCGTTTTTTGAGGATGGCCATTACGATATATCAATCCAAATATCACCATCTTGGACGTTATTGGCGGGCACCAGGGCGGGGTCAGTGGCTTGCACGAAAATGCGCCGGCCGCCGCCTACCATAATACCGTAGCCGGCTGCCGAGTGCGGGTCGGTGGCCGAGACGTGCGCCGTTAAGTCGCTTTGCGCGGCAAACGTGCTGCTGCCGGCCGTGGACACCGCGCTTGATTTCAGTGAGCCATCAGAGGCGTGCGAAACGCCCAAGTATTCGTTTAGGAGATCTCCCCAAGTGCCGTCGTCGCTGCCAGGTTGTGGTAATCGGACCATTCGTACGTCTCCCAGTGCTTATGCTAATCAATCATACCATCTGGTGGCGGTTTTCTAAAGCCGATCTTCAAGATTGGCGCAAGATTGGCGCAAGATTGGCGCGTCTTTGGCCATGCGCAGCAGCAGGCGCTGGCTGCCGTCGGTGAGCGCCATGAGTGTGGCCACTGTGGTCATGACCCGCGCCATAACGAAACGCTGGCGGTCCACGGTTTGGTCCGGGCGCGGCAGCAGCCGGCCGGCCATCTGTACCGAGCGCCAAATATCGTAGCCAAAGGCTTGCACACCGCCGAACGACTCGGCAAAGCGGTTGGACGCCAGCGTGGTGCCGGGCACAAAATTGACGCACACGATGCATTCCTGGTGCTCGCCGTTTAGGGTGGCGACGCTCTTTTTAGACAGCTTTTCCAGGATGCCGATGATGGCCTCGCGGCCGCGGAAATACTCCTCGGAACGGCCGTTTACTACCACGGCGGCGCCCAGTACGCGCAGGTAGGTATCGCGGTCGAACTGGCCGCCCAGCAGCGCCTTGACCACGCGCTTGTGGTCGTCCACCAAGCGGGGGTCGGTCATGGCGCCCAAAACCCTGTCCATGCCGTCGATGGCGCCGCAGCCCACCGCGCCTTCTTGGTGGTGCTCGTCGCGGTGGCCGCCCGGCGTAAAGCCCAGGCGCAAAAAGCGGCGGATCATGTCTTCGGCGTCTACCAGGAAGGTACCGCGGGTGAGCTCGTCTTTGTCCACGCCCAGGCGGTAGGCCAGCGCCGCGCCGGCTGCGCCGCCGGGGACTTGCGGGCCCAGCTCGTGCTCGTCTAATTCTGGGTCGTGGCGGCCGTCGATGCAGCGCGTTTTGGCATGTGGGTTAACCGGGACGTAGCATTCGTTTATGCGGCTGGTGGCGTCGTCAATAACAGCTGGCGTTGCTTTGCCGGCCGCTATCATTGCCTGGCGGGAGACCTTGCCCGGCCATGCTAGATCCGAGATAATGCCGGCGTCGATGACCATTGGCGTGTGGTCGTCACTCCCAGCGGTGATGTCTTGCACAGTGCGCGGCGTAGGGAACATAGGTTGCATATAGTATACGCCATCATAAGCGCTTTCACCAGGGTGCGGGGCGGATGTTCGCTATTACCTCAGGCATTATATTCCGTGTGATATAAAGCACAGTGACAGCGGCCGCCGGTTGCTAGACTGTAGTTAGGAGGAAGCGCTTCATGAAACAGACCCAACCATCCGCCGCAGCCGTCGCCCTTTGGCTCAAAGGCATTAGCCGCGGCCAACTCCAGGAGAGTGGCTGGATTACCGTCAACAAGCGTTTCCACGGCCTGGCGCGCGCCGCCCGGCCATTCTTGCAGGCCCATTTCCCAGACGAAAAAGAGCAGGCGGCCGCCTTTGACGGCCTCACGCTGGCGCTCATGGCCGTTGCCCACTTTGAAGACATTGCGCAGCTCTCCGGTTTATTTGCCGAAGCGCCCGCCGCCGGGACAGAGCCAGCTATTGAGCTGCCGCTGCCCATCGAAAAAACAAACGAGTAGCTTAAAAACAGAATTTTAACGCACGCCCACGGCACTTGCGGGTCTCCAAACGTGCTTGAATAGCACATTTGGAGCTTCCGAGGTGCCTTAGTGCATGCGTTAAATTCTGCCCGGACGCCTCTCTTCACTACGAGCGGCGGGCGTGGCGGCGGCGCAGGCCGGCGACTTCCAAACGGACGCTGTGGCGGTCCACCAGGCCCTGGGCTTTATCCAGGTCAACCTGGTTTTTGGCGTCTTTGCGCAGGGCAAGGGCGGCTTCGTGCGCCTTTTTGGCCTCAGCCTCGTTAATTTCGTCGCCGTGTGTGGCTTCGTCCACCAACACGCGCACGCCCTTGCTGCTGATTTCCAGCACGCCGCCGTAAGTGGCGAAGTGCTCTAAGTGGTAATCCGCATCGCTGCGGGTGCGGCGGATGGTGATGACGCCCGGCACCAGCTGCGCCAGCAGCGGCTCATGCCCGGGCAAGACGGTAATTTCGCCGTCGGCGGTCGGCAAAATGGCCGAGTAGGCTTCAGCGCGGAATTTCACGCCATCTAAGGTAACTAATTCTAGGTTCATTGCTGTTCTCCTGGTTGCGGGGGTTGGCCACTCTCTGGTTGGTTTACGGGCAGACCCTGCATGGCACGCTCGGCTTGCGCCGGTGTGAGACCCTGGCCGCTTTCGTTACGCTCTTGTTGCTCCCTGGCACCCATAATGTGGGCGGCATCCTCCGGGCCGTCAGGTGTGGCGGTAAGGCCAGTGGCCCTGTCTACGGCGTCGCCGAGGCGATGCACGGCACCTGGCCGTTCGGTGAGTGCGCCGGTGAGGAGTGCCTCAGCAGAAGCCGCATCCGGGTTGACGATGCGCCTGGCCGCCTCGCTGGCTGCAAGGCCAATTTGCTCGTCTATTTCTTGCCTGGCCGCCTCATGGGCGTCCGTAACCGGAGACAACGCGTCCCTAACGGCAGCCTCCAGTTCAGGGTTGGCGCCCCGCGGGACAGGCATCTTTGGGTCAATTGGCGGCGGGACGTACGGTGGGCGCTCGTCTCTCGGCTTGTCTGGCGAGGCTGGCGCTTCGGCCGTCGACGGCGCAGGGAAGAGCGGCGGGATTTCCGCGCTGAGGTCGTTCATTGCATCGCGCGCCATGCCGTGCACATCGGCGAGCCCGGGCGTGGGATCATCGTCTTCGTGGGGCTGGATCCGGTCAACTGTAAATGAAGGCCGGGACGGGTCAGGCGTGGCTTCCATGGCCACCACGGCGCCTTTGTTCTGCGGCTCCTCAAAAATGGCCTTAACCTGTGCGCCCACCTCGGGGACGTCGCCAGTTATTGGCGGCCGGCCGTCAGGATTCTCTCCGCCTGGATTTGGCAATGGTGCACCCCCTTCGCCCATGGCTACTTGACCTCGCTGATGTCGCCCTTCATGTAGAAGGCGCTTTCCGGCTTGCTGTCGTGCTTACCGTCCAAAATTTCGCGGAAGCCCTTGATGGTGTCTTTCAGGCTCACGTACTTGCCGGGGTTGTTGGTGAATTTCTCGGCCACGAAGTTGGGCTGCGTCAGGAAGCGCGGGATGCGACGGGCGCGAGCCACGGTTTGCTTGTCTTCGTCAGACAATTCGTCCATGCCCAAAATGGCGATGATGTCTTGCAGGTCTTTGTAGCGCTGCAAAATGCGCTGCACTTCGCGGGCGACGTCGTAGTGTTCCTGGCCGACAATCTCCGGATCCAAGATGGTGCTGCTGGAGTCCAGCGGGTCCACGGCCGGGTACAAACCCTGCTCGGTGAGCGCGCGGTTCAACACAATTGTGGAGTCGAGGTGGGCGAATGTGGTGGCTGGAGCCGGGTCGGTAAGGTCGTCGGCGGGCACGAACACGGCCTGGATCGAGGTGATGGAGCCAGACTTAGTGGAGGTAATGCGCTCTTGCAAGGCGCCCATTTCTTGCTGCAAGTTGGGCTGGTAGCCCACGGCGGACGGCAGGCGGCCCAACAGGGCAGACACCTCAGAACCGGCCTGGGTAAAGCGGAAGATGTTGTCGATGAACAGCAGCATGTCCTTGCCTTGGTCGCGGAAGGATTCGGCGATGGTCAGGCCGCTTAAGGCCACGCGCAAACGGGCGCCCGGCGGCTCGTTCATCTGGCCGAAGACCAGCGCGGTGTTCTTGAGCACGTCGGCCTCTTTCATTTCCATGTAGAGGTCGTTGCCCTCGCGGGTGCGCTCGCCAACGCCGGCGAACACCGAGTAGCCGCTGTGGAACTTGGCAATGTTGTTAATGAATTCCTGGATGAGCACGGTCTTGCCTACGCCGGCGCCGCCAAACAAGCCAACCTTACCGCCCTTGACGATGGGTGCGATAAGGTCAATGACTTTCAGGCCGGTTTCCAGCACTTCCACCGAGCCGGACTGGTCGTCGAAGCTCGGCGCGTCGCGGTGGATGGGCGCGGTCACCTTAAAGTTGTTGCCTTCGGTGATGCCGTCAATCGGCTCGCCAATGACGCTAAACATGCGGCCCAGGGTGGCGTCACCCACGGGCACGGAAATGGGGGCGCCAGTGTCTTCGACGTCCGCGCCGCGCTTCAGGCCGTCGGTGCCAGCCAAAGCCACGGTGCGCACCACGGTTTCACTGAGGTGCTGCGCCACTTCCAGCAGCAAATTCTTGCCGTCTAGTTTGGTTTTGAGCGCGTAGTTAATTGCGGGCAGGTGGCCGCCCGGAAACTCCACGTCCACCACCACGCCCACCACCTGCACGACCTTGCCGGCCGCGAGCTTGGTTTTGTCTTTCGTATCTGTTGCCATTATTGTTCTCCTTGTTGCGATTGTTGTGAGGTGTTAAGTTCCGGTAATCCTGCTTCTAAGCCCAAGACAACAGCTTGGGTATCGTCGACCAGTCCATGGGGGAACCCGAGATCCTCAACGGTGATAAACTTCCGGAAGTCATCCCTGTCCCGATCCTCACGATAACTGGCCGCTTCACCCGAGGTCATTTCAACGCCTCCGCGCCGCCGGTAATCTCGGCCAGCTCCTGGGTGATGGCGGCCTGGCGGGCGTTGTTGTACACCAGCGTGAGGTCGTCGATGAGGTCCGAGGCGTTGTCGGTGGCGTTTTTCATGGCCAGCATGCGCATAGACTGCTCGCTGGCGATGGCCTCCAGGAATGCCTGATAAATTTGCGATTCCAGCAGGCGCAGGGCAGCGGCGCGCAGCAGGGAGCCAGCGTCCGGCTCCACGTCGGCGTGCGCCAGTTCGTCGTCCAGCTCGGCTTCTTCAAAGCCGGCCGGCAGCAGGCGCTGCAGCTGCACCTCTTGGCTGATGCTCGAAATAAACTTGGTAAAGATGATGTCCACTTGGTCTACGTCGCCGTCGGCGAATTTGCCCACCACGCTAGACAAGATGGGGCGCAATTCGTCGGCGCTCGGCTTGTCTGGCATTTTGGTGTAGACGCTGTCTACCTCCAGGCCGGCAACGTGGCTGGCGGCCTGCGCAGCCTTGCGGCCAATGGCCACCACGCTGGTCTTGATGCCTTTGGCGTGGTCGGCTTGCGCCTCATGGATGAGCGTACGGACAACATTGGCGTCGTACGCCCCGGCCAGGCCGAGGTCGCTGGTGATGGTGATGATCAGGCGGCGCTTCACCGGGCGCTCGGTAAACAGGCGGAACTCACTTTCGTCGGCAGCCAGTTGGCGCAGGCGGGTCATGATCTCGCGGGCCAGCTGGGCGTACTCGCGCGGGCGCAGCACGGCTTCCTGGGCGTGGCGCAGCTTGCTGGCAGCCACCAGCTGCATGGCCTTGGTGATCTGGCGGGTGTTGCGTACGCTGCCGATGCGGCGCTTGATTTGCTGGCGGGACGGCATTAGGCTTCTCCTCCTTCGCTTGGACGACGGATTACCGCATGGCCAAGCGCATCGGCAGCCTGAATAATGAGCAGGGTGCGGCGCGCCAAAACGTCAGGTTCGCCTTGCTTGGGAGCAGCATCCGGACTGGTAATTGCGCGTGCCAATGCTGTGGCGGTAACAAAATCGCGTGGCTGACCTATCCAACTTTCTTCTAAACGAGAGACGTCTACATCCACCGCCACGGCGTTGGCGAGTCCGGTAGGGCTAAGCTCTGCCGCCCGGGCAGCAGCCTCAGCCGGTACGCCAAGACTCACCATCGCTCGAAGAGCTTCTGCCGACTCCATTTGCTTACCCCTGCGCCTTCTTCGGCTTAGCAGCTGCGGCGTAGCCCTTAGCGACCTTTTCGGCGGCCTCGGCCACGGTTTTTTCGATGTCTTCGGTGGGTTTATCACCCTTGTTGAGGGTCTTCATGACCGCGCCGTGCTTGTCTTCCATGTAGGAGAGCAGCTCAGCCTGGGCGTCCTTGACCTTTTCGGTAGGGACGGTGTCGAAGGCGCCCTTGGTGGCGGCCAACAGGCTAACGGTCTGCCCGGCAACGGACAGCGGTTGGTACTGCTTCTGCTTGAGCAGCTCGGTGAGGCGCTGGCCGCGCTCGATGCGCTGCTTGGTCTCGGCGTCTAGGTCGCTGGAGAATTGGGCGAAGGAGGCCAGCTCGCGGAACTGGGCCAGGCTCAACTTCAAACCGCCGGACACGCTCTTCACGGCCTTGGTCTGCGCCGCGCCACCCACGCGTGACACACTCAAACCAACAGAGATAGCCGGGCGGATACCCTGGTAGAACAAGCTGGTTTCCAGGAAGATCTGGCCGTCGGTAATAGAAATGACGTTGGTAGGGATGTAGGCGGAGATGTCGCCGGCCTGCGTCTCAATAATCGGTAGGGCGGTCAAAGACCCGGCGCCGAGCTCGTCGTTGAGCTTAGCGGCGCGCTCCAGCAAGCGGGAGTGCAGGTAAAAGACGTCGCCCGGGTAGGCTTCGCGGCCCGGTGGGCGGCGCAGCAGCAGGGACATCTGGCGGTAGGCCACGGCGTGCTTGGTAAGGTCGTCGTGGATGATCAGGGCGTGCTGGCCGTTGTCGCGGAAGTACTCGCCCATGGCGGTACCGGCGTACGGCGCCAAGTACAGCAGCGGGGCGGGGTCGCTAGGGCTGGTAGCCACCACAATGGTCTGCTCCATAACGCCTTCGCGCTTCAGGCGCTCTACCAACGCGGCCACCTTGGACATCTTCTGGCCAACTGCCACGTAGATGTTGATGACGCCGGTCTTTTGCTTGGCCTGGTTAATCATGGTGTCTACGGCCACGGCGGTCTTGCCGGTTTGGCGGTCGCCGATGATCAGCTCACGCTGGCCGCGGCCAATCGGCACCAAGGAGTCAATAGACAACAGGCCGGTCATCAGCGGTTCGTGCACGGATTTGCGGGCCATCACGCCAGGGGCGGGGCGCTCCAAAAGGCCGCGCTGCTTGGCTTTGATGGCGCCCTTGCCGTCCAGCGGCTCGCCGAGCGGGTTCACCACGCGGCCAACCATTTCCGGGCCCACGGGTACGTCCAAAACGTGCCCGGTCATGGTCACTTTGGCGCCGGCGACCACGTTGGCGTCGTTGCCCAAAATCACCGCGCCGATCTCGTCTTCCAACAAGTTCAGGGCAAAGGCGGTCACACTGCCGCCAGTGCGGGTCTCGATTTCGATCACTTCGTTGTAGCCGGCGTTGCGCAGGCCGTACACCCACGCTACGCCGTCACCGACGCGGGTAACAATGCCCGCTTCTTCCAACCCGCGGCTGGTGCGCAAAGACTGGATGGCGTCGCGCAGCTCGGCGGATAGTTCTTGGATTGCTAAATCACTCATATAATTCTCTTCATCTCCTCTGGTTACAGGCTCGCTAATTGCTTGAGTTTAGTGCGTATGCTGGCGTCAAGTTGCGCATCCGGCGTGCGGGCGATTAAGCCGCCCAGCAGGCTGGGGTCAAGATGCTCGGCCAACTCCACGCGCTTGGCATCGGTGGCGGCGGCAAGGGTGTGCTTGAGTTCGGTGCGCACGGCGTCGGTAAGTTTGCGGGCGCTGGTAACGTCCACTAACAGGTGGCCAGACTGCTCATACAGCTCGTGGGCGAGGTCGTTAATAAACAGGTCTAGGTCGTCCACCATTTTCTGGTCCATCAGGTAGGCGGCCGTGGCCTTGAGCCAGTGTTTCTGGCGCGTAGGCTCGGCCAGCAGCCGGGAGGCTACCGTGCGGGCTATGACTCGTCGCGACACCTTGTTATTCACCTTACGCCGTCTCCTTAGCGAGTGCTTTTTGAACCAGGCTGGCATCTTTTTTGTCGTCCAGCTTCTCGCCAATCACGCGCTCAGTGGCCAAAGCCACCAGCTCCACCGTGTCTCTTTTGAGCGCTTCGCGAGCCTTGGCAACGTCCATGCTCAGCTGCTGGCGGGCGTCGGCCACGATTTGCTCGGCGCGGGCCTTGGCTTTGCTTTCGGCCTCGGCCACCATGCTGGCCGATTCCTGCTGGGTGCGCGCCAAGATGTCGTCCGCCTCTTTGCGGGCGTCCTCGAGCATCTCGGCCACTTTGGCCTCAGCGGCCTGGGCGGCTTCTTGCGACTCTTTGGCTTCAGCCAGGCCGGCTTCAATAGCCGAGCGGCGGTCGTCAATCGTTTTCACCAGGGCGGGGTAGACAAACTTACCTAAGATGAACACCAGGATCGCAAACGCCACGCCTTGCTCAATAAACAGCTGCGCGTTCAAGCCCAACGCCTGGAACAAGCCAGGGTTAGAAGCGCCTTCAGTTGTTGCTAAAACAGTCAGCATGTTTGCTTCCTATAAATCCCTTATTTCAAGAACTTAACAATAAGGGCAACCACCAAACCGATGATGGCCAAGGCGTCCACGAAGGACATAGCCAGGATCATCAAGGTGCGGATTTTGCCCAGGGCTTCGGGGTTGCGGCCGGCAGCTTGCACGGCGCCCAAACCAACCAGGCCCAAACCAATGCCACAGCCGGCGGCTGCGATCGCGTAGGTCAGGCCAAATGCGAGGGGGGTGATATCCATTACTTTATAACTCCTTTTAATTACCTAATTTAACTCTTGTCTGCGGCCGCGTCAGCGTGCGCGTCTTCACCGTTGGGCAAGCCCAGGCTAATGAATGCGACCGTCAACATAAAGAACACGTACGCCTGCACGGCGCCAACAAAAAGTTCCAAACAATAGAACAGCGGGAGGGAAATAGCCGCCGCGTAGCTGCTCAAGTACGCGATGACTGCCAGCAGCACTTCGCCGCCGAACACGTTACCAAAAATACGCAGGGAAAGCGCCAGCAAACGGCTAAACTCCGCCACAATTTCCAGGATACCCTCAAAGCTATGCAGCGGATCCTTGAGCGGGCTAATAAGGTAGCGGCGGATGTTGCCAAAGAAGCCGTGCTTCTTAATGGCCCACACCTGCGCCGTACCCATAGAGATAATGGCCAGCGCAAAGGTGGTGTTCATGTCTGCGGCGGCGCCGCGGAACAGTGGTGTGCCGTGGTAGGTTACCGAGCCCACAAATGGGAACACGCCCAGCCAGTTATTCACCAAAAAGAAGAACAGTAGGGTGACGGCCAGGGGCAGGATTTTGCGCGCCACCTGCT
Organism: Saccharimonadales bacterium (SeqCode); assembly: GCA_035479375.1. Lineage (GTDB taxonomy): Bacteria > Patescibacteriota > Saccharimonadia > Saccharimonadales > UBA4665 > PMNU01. The sequence continues at coordinate 32,709 of DATIIT010000015.1, forward strand.
TGTCGCCAACCACCTCTATAGTGGTGTCGTACAGACTCTCGAACGCCCACAAAATAGTGTGCATAAACAGGCTGCGCGAGCCGCGCTTGGCCGCCCGGACAGTCCAAAACAGCAAGCCCAAAATAATTGCCACGCCTACAATCCCCAGCATCTGCGAGTTGGTGACCGCCAGCGGCCCAATGTGGAACAACGTCTCTGGTGCGACGCTAACAACGGGCGGTTTGGCGGCGAATGTAGTAAGCATTATTTTTTACCTCTCTGTTGGATATTCTCGGCTTTTTGGACGGCAGCAAGTTGGCGCTTCACCAGCAAAATGGCCAACCCAAACCCCACAACAACGCTTACTAGCGTAATCCAGGGCTTGCTGCCCAGTTTGCGGTCGGCAATAATGCCGAGCACTGTGCATAAAATGACCGGGGTCGCAATCCGCCAGGTGGTGTCCAGAAAGGTGAGTGCCAGAACGCCGACGGTTGTATTAACGTCGTTACCACCAGATTTAGTCGTCGGTGCGTCGGCGGCTTGCTTCATTTCTTGTTTACTATATCAGATGGGCACCGGAGGATGCAACATGTGCTATGCTGGAATATATGAATGACGCATCCAAACTCATCATCTACGGCGCCGAGTGGTGCGCCTTTTGCCACCAGGCCATGCACTACCTGGACGGGCTCGGGGTGAAGTACACTTACAAAAACGTTGACCTCAACGTGGACGACGCCAAAGCGGCGGTAGAAAAGTCTGGCCAAACCGGCATCCCGGTCATCGATTTGGAAGGCGAAATTATCATTGGCTTTGACCGTGCCAAAATCGACGCCACGCTTAAAAGCAAACAGCTCGTCAAGTAGCCATGGCGTTTGAAGACTACCAGACCAAGGATAGCGTGGTAGTGGTGTACACCGGCGAGGGCAAGGGCAAGACCAGCGCCGGCCTAGGGCTGCTGGCGCGGGCGCTGGGCAACCGCTGGAATGTGGCGTTTATCCAATTTATTAAGTATTGGGGCGTGGGCGAGCACGTATTTATCCGCGACATCATGCCGCTCTACAAAGACCAGCTGCACTTTTACAAGGGCGGCAAGGGCTTTTACAACGCCGGCGAGCTGAGCGCCGAGTTTGTCACCCCCGCGCAGCACAAAGCCGCCGCCCGCGAGACATTTAACGAGGCGCTGCGCTGCGCGGCCAGCGGTGCCTATGACCTCGTGATCTGCGACGAAATCAACAACGCCGTGCACGACGGGCTGCTCACCGTAGCGCAGGTGAAAAAACTTATTGCCGGCCGCGCCCCAAACACCAGCCTGTGCCTCACCGGCCGCAATTTTCCGCCGGAGCTGCTACCGCTGGCCGACATCGCCACCGACATGCACAAGATCAAGCACCATTTTGACGACAAGTTTGTGGCCAATAAAGGGATTGATTTTTAAGCCGGGCAAGACGCCGCGGGCAGGGCAGGCCTACGCCGCAGAGTGCCGCTCATTGGTGCCCGCAAAATAGGCCAGCAAACGCGAGCCGATTTTGGAGCTGGCCACCAGGCGCGCCGCCATCAGCGTCAGCTTCTTGTGTGCCGGGCAGTCGAGCCGTAAAATATCACGATAAGTGATCAGGTCGCTCGTAGACTGGGTGAGCACCCGCAAGGTGTCCGCCTGGTCCTCGCGTAACTGCGAACCGGCATAGGTGTCTACGAAGATAGGGTGTGTGCTATTTTCATAGTCACCCACTACCGTGAGCGCCGCAGCCTCTCCTGGCTTGTCGTGCTTCAGCCGGGCAGCGGTTGTGAGCATATTATCCTCCCGCTCGAAATCCTGCATAGTCGTCCCCACTTCACCGCTTACCTTGCCACTATACCGTGCGCCATTGTTCAGCCTGGCAAACGAGGGGTCGTTATCAAGGCATGCCGGCCCTCCGGCCGTATGCACAAACCCATGCGCAAACTCATGCCGGAGTGCACCCTCACTGAGCCGGCGGGCTACGTTTACGACTACCGTGTCTCCTGCATAAAAGGCTAGCGTGTCTGTGGCCTGTCCGGCCTCTTCGTGCGGGGGTATGTCGGCGAGCAGTATATGCTTCACGCCAGTCAATTGCTGCACATATTCGGCCGGCAGTCCGGCTATGTCCTGCATGATGGCTACGACATCTGCCTTGGCGTCGGTAGATTCCAGGTCGGCAGCACTGGGCGCCTTAGAATCCCAACCGAGATCAGGTTCGCCTGCGGCAAGGGGTTCGATCGTAAGGCCGTACTGCTTCAAAAAATCCTGGGCGTTGGCCATATAGAGCGGGAACGGGATGGTGGTAGGCGTATTAGCCGCGGTGGCGTACGTTACGTCCTGGACAAGGGGCGTGTCATATGGCAGGTCATCGTGCACGGTAAGCCCTTCCTGGCCGGCTACTTTCTTACGGAAAGTAAAGAGACGAGCCTGTGAGCCGACATATTGCACCGCCTGGGAAGACCCAAATCCGTCTATAAAACTCTGGAGAGTGGCAACGCCTGGCGTGTCTGGAGCGTCCAACATTGCTTCTGCGCGCTGCATGTCGCCAGCGGTGACGTTGACATCACAAGCGGAGTGCGGCGAGGCCAGGTCCGCAACTTCCTGTACACCGTATCCGAAACCGACAACAACTGTCGCCGCGGCGCATGCCCAGACCCCGGCCTTACGTCTCGTTTGGTGCTGTGCTGCGGCGGCGTTCTCAGCAGCGCTTGTGGACACCGCTTCTGATGGAGGGGCAGCCGGCAAAGCAGCGGCCATGGCCAGTGGGCTGACCTCTGGCGCAGCGGAAATAAAACCTTCGCGGACTGCTATTGACATAACCTATGTATTATATCATAAGATATATTATAGTCAATACGCTTCCGTTAGGCCGCTGCCGGGTAAGGCACGTGCTCTACAGAGGCGCCAAGCAATTCCAGGCCAATGCGTAGCGCTGCCACCGGATGCCCTGGCACCTTTAAGGCCGCCTCTACCGCCCGCGGCAATGCCCCCAAATCTCTGTAAAACACGGGTGCGTCTATAGTAGTGTCTGGCGTGGGCTCCCGGAGGCCGTGCAGCGCCTCTAATTCCGCGCGGGTGTGCACCTGGTAGTGGCCGTCTTCTTTGCCAACTGTCACAATGGGCGTGGTGCCCGGGACGGCCAGGCGCCCCTCTAGGTCGTAGAAATCCATCCGCCCTAGACATGCGTCGCAGGGGTGCAGAGTGGGCGTCAAGATATCAGTGATGCTGCGCACAATTGTCGGATCAGATGGGCCAGCCACCACAATGCCGCGCACCAGCGGGAAGCCGGCTTCGCGCGCTGCGGCCAGCGCCCACATCTCGGCACAACGTTTAAGCGGAGCCTCTCCGCGGATCGGCTTGATATTGGCTGCGGCAAACCTGGCTATCCGGCCAGTCCGCCGGTTCTCGGCCACCAGCAACGCGCCAACGCCCACGCCGCGGTAGGAATCATGCCGGGCTGACGCAGCAATTGCCAAGCGGGCGAGGCGGGGCACTTCTGCCATGAAGTCGCACCACCCGGCGGGCCGGGCGCTCAACTCGTATGGGGAAGGAAACGTTACCATATTCTTGAACTTTGTCTATATTGTAGCATGCCGCCTTTCGGCGTAGGCTAGAGCCATGCAGCACGCCACGCTATTCCTCATGCTCGGCTATCCCGGCGCCGGCAAGACCACGGCCGCGGCAATTATCCACAAACTGACCGGCGCTGAGCACCTGTGGGCCGACCACGAGCGCAACAAGCGTTTCCCCAACCCCACGCACAGCCACGAGGAAAACCTGGCACTCTACGCCCAGCTCAACGACGAAGCTGCGCACCTGCTGCGCCAGGGGAAAAGCGTTATTTTTGACACCAACTTCAACTACTACCGCGACCGCGAGCGGCTGCGCCAAATCGCCGCGCAGGCGGGCGCGCAAACGGTGGTCATCTGGATCGCTACCCACAAAGACCTGGCGCGGATCCGCGCTGTTGAACGTTCGGAAGGGCAGCCAACGCGCGTCTGGGGCAACATGAGCCTGGAAGATTTTGAGCGCATCGCCGGCGGCCTGGAGGAGCCCCAGCACCACGAGCAGGTCATCAAGCTGGACGGCCAGGTGCTCACGCACGAAGACGTAGAAAATGCACTCAAAAGTATTGCACCCGAAGCATAAGCGTGTATACTAGCGCCATGTCTAAAAAGACGCTGAAGTTGCTAAGCTCGTTGCTGGGCACCATTGTGTTGGTGGTGGTCTATTTTGGTAACGCGCACGGCTGGTTTGGCACCACTACCGGCGCCAAGTCTGGCGTACAGTCGGCAGCCACGCTTCCCGGCGACCCTGGCTTGTATCCCATAGACCACTTCATAGATGGCGACACCATAGCCGTAAAAATGAACGGTAAAACAGAGAGCATCCGCATGGTTGGCGTAGACACGCCGGAAACGCACAAGCCCAACACGCCAGTGCAGTGCTATGGGCCGGCTGCGGCGGCCTTTACCAAAAGCCTCATCAGCTCTGGAAGGGTCAGGCTGGCCGCCGACCCAGACAGCACCAACCGCGACCGCTACAACCGCCTGCTGCGCTACGTGTACATCCCAGACGGCCGCATGGTAGAGACCGAACTCATCAAAGGCGGCTACGGCTTTGCCTACACCGAATTCCCATTCACCAAATCAGCCGAGTTCACCGCCGACCAAAACGCGGCCAAGACGGCCGGCAAAGGCCTATGGGGCAACTGCAAACCGTTCCAAGAAAGCAGCGGCCGCTGGCAAACCGAAAATGCAGGCTAAAACCGCTAAAACCTATATGAGTTCAGACACCGGGCTCACCCGGGGCCGCACGCCAGACCGCAGGGCGTACGCCACCGAAAAGCGCTGCGTCGCTGGGTCGTACCCCTTATAAAGCAGCCGGATAGGCAAGTAGCAAACCGTTACAAAAAGCGCCATTGGGTACATGTACCGCTGGGAGGCCAGGCCATGCAGCCGGTAGGTGCGCGGGCCAGACCACACATATCGGTAAAATTCGCGGGGGCCAGAGGCTGCCTGGCGCGGCGAAAAAGAGGCCTCCATGCGCGGCGCAAATACCACCCGGTGTTTGGTAGCCGCCAAATGCGCGGCCAGGTCGAGGTCTTCTGCCATGCGCCGGGCAGTGCAGAGTTGAGGCTGTATTTCGCGCCAGACGCTGCGCCGGATCCCCATCGTCACCCCATATAAAAATATTTCGCGGCGGCCGGCGGAACGCGCGGCCAAAAAACGCCGGAACGTACTGTCGATGCCATCAAATACCTTGCGCAGGCCGATGTCCCGGTAGCGCACGACGCCGCTGGCGGCTGCAACCTGGCTATCGGCAAAGGTGCGCTGCACGTTGGCCACCCAATCGGGCGCCAAAACAGCGTCACTATCCGTGCGCCCAATGACATCGCCACGGGCGGCGTTAAAACCACGGTTACGCGCATAGACCAAGCCTTGCCGCGGCTCGCTGAGCAGGGTCACAAAGGGGTACCGGCGGGCAATCTCGGCGGTCGCATCAGTAGAATTGTTGTCTACCACAATGACCTCAAACGGCCGCACGGTCTGCGCGGCAATCGCCTCCAAACAGAGGGCTAGATAGCTTTCTTCGTTGTAGGCTGGTATAACTAAACTAACGCGGATCTTCGATTTCGTCATAATGAAACACTCCAAATTATACACCTCCAAGCTGCCCACAAGCGTAAGGGACCTACCCGCCCGGGCGGGGCGCTACTGGCGCAAAAACTGGTGGCACAAAGTGCTGTGCGTGCTGGCGGCAACGCTTATGCTGTGCGTGGGCACGATGTACGGCATCGCGCAGTGGTACATCCATAGCGAACGGTCGCAGCCGCTGGTGCTGGGCACCTCGTTTATCCCGGCATACGCCGAGAGCCTCGGGCTCAACGCACAGGACACGCTGGACACGCTCATTGGCCAAGTAGGCGTGCGCAATTTCCGGCTGGTGAGCTACTGGGATCAGCTGGAGCCGAGCCCCGGCCAGTACGATTTCTCCCTGTTAGATTGGCAATTCCAAAAGATTGAGGCGGCGCACGGCACCATTACGCTGAGCTTGGGGCTCCGCCAGCCGCGTTGGCCAGAGTGCCACGTGCCGGCGTGGGTCGGCAGCGAGCCGGAAAGCACCTGGCAGCCGCAGCTGGAGAAATTCATGGCGACGGTGGTAAACCGCTACAAAACCTCGCCGGCGCTCAAAAGCTACCAGGTGGAAAACGAGTACTTTTTGCACGGCTTCGGCTTGTGCACCAGCCTGGTGGGCGCCGGCGCCACCTACGACCGCGCCCGTTTAGTATCCGAATATAACCTGGTGAAGAAGCTGGACCCCACGCGCACCGCCATCGTCAACCGCAGCGACAACGCCATTGGCATCTCGGTGGGCAACCCGCGGCCGGACGAACTCGGCATCTCTATTTACAAACGGGTGTGGAGCCCGCCCATTGGCCGCTATTACGAGTATCCGTTCCCGGCGTGGTTCTACGGCTTTGTGGCCGGCACGCAAAAGCTGGCTACCGGGCGGGACACCATCATCCACGAGCTGCAAGCCGAGGCCTGGCCGCCGCACGGCCAAAGCATCACCCAGACCAGCCTGGCCGAGCAGAAAAAATCACTGGACGCCAAGCGGCTGGAAGGCCGCATCAAGTACGGCGAAGGCACGGGCATGCGCCAAATCTACCTCTGGGGAAGCGAGTATTGGGTGTACCGCCAAAAAGTGCTGCACGACGACAGCCTGGTGCACGTGGCCGCTGCCCACTTCAGCAAGGACAAGTAGGACTAGTGGCCGCCCAGCATATGTTGGCCGCGGCGCAGCTCCCAGGCCGCCGCACGAGCAGCCCTTGAAGCGCACTGTACCCGCCCAAACGGCAGGGGCACCAGCGCATTCATCCCCGGAACCCTGATGCCGCGGCGCGGCCCCGTCTGGCACTGCTCCGGCAACAAATGCTCGGCATAGTCAACAAGCCGCTCGCTTGTGCCCTGGGCGCCACTGGCAGGGAGGCCATGCGCGGCCATGGTAGCGCGGTAGGCGTCCAGCTCCTCCTGGAATGCGGCGGCTTCGTTAGGGCCGAGCCGGCCAGCGGCCTCCAACAAAAAAGTCTCGTCGGCAGCGGTGGCAGCCTGCATGGCCGCAACCCCCACTTCAACCTGCGCCTCGAAAGCCCGTTCGGCAAGCAGCGGGGCGCAGGCACCGAGCTGCTCCCGGAGCAGGCAACCGCCACACGTTTCGGACAAAAACTCAGTGTTCATAGAATGCATATTATATACTAAAGATACAAAATAGTAAATAATCCCCACTTCCCGGACAGGGCCGGCCATGGTAAAATCATCTCTGTAGAGCAGGTAAACCCTATGGCCAAAAAGAAGCAGCCCACCAGCAAGCAAATCACCAACCGCCGCGCCCGCCACGATTACGAGCTGGGCGACTCTATGGTGGTGGGCGTCGCCCTTACCGGCGCCGAGACCAAGGCGCTGCGCATGGGCCACGGCCAGCTGCGCGGCGCGTACGTCACGGTAAAAGACGGCGAGCTGTGGCTGGTAAATGCCACTATTAGCGCCAGCAGCGGCATCCTCATTGACGAGCAGGCGCAAACGCGCAACCGCAAGCTGCTAGCCAAACGGCGCGAGATCGAGCACTTGGTGGAGGCCAAACAACAGGGGCAAACCATTGTGCCGCTGGAGCTGCTCACCGGCGGGCGGTTTATTAAGCTGCGCATTGCTATTGGGCGCGGCAAGAAGTTATACGACAAGCGCGAGACGCTCAAGAAGCGCGATGAGGGGCGGCGCATTGCGGCCGCGCTGAAGCCGTATAGATAAGGGTGGCTACTACTTTCCAAAAAGTTGGGTCAAGCGTAGTGCAACCCGGGGGCATATGCCCTCGGCGTGTAACGCACAACTTTTTGGAAAGTAGTAGCCACCCCGTGAAAGCAGCGTTGCGCAAGCGGCGGTCTTCGGATATAATCAGCCTATTCGTGCGCCCCTGGTGGGCTAACGACGCACATTTAGTAGGGTGAGAGAGGCCTTCGGGCGCATCTCATCTATAATCCGGGGTAGCTCAGCGGTAGAGCGGGTGGCTGTTAACCACTAGGTCGCTGGTTCGAATCCAGTCCCCGGAGCCAAGCATAAGCACTTTGAAAGAGGTGCTTTTTTGTTTGCTATAATTATCCGCAACGGAGTCAAGTGGGAACTCAAAAGCCCTACCGGTGACGGTAAATACAATGTCCAGCATCAAATAAAGGCTGCCGCCAAACAATCAGCCAACGTAATCTTTGACGCCCGTAGATCAAAAATGCATATGGCCAAGATACGCAATGAGGTCGAGCGACAGTTTGGCTACACGAAGCCCATAAAGAAGCTCATCCTCATCGACAAAAATAAAGTCATAGTTGAGCTATCTAAATAGTCCGTGTTATAATATAGACATTGAAGGCTCGGCAGTGCTGTAATGCACAGGTTCTGAACCTTCTTTTTAAAAGACTTCTTTAGAGGTCTTTTTTATTAGGTATAGTTAAAACCATGAATATAGAAGATCAACAGTTACTAGATAAGCTCAAAACAGCCGTTACAGAGCATTCTGCCGACGAAAATTTCGTTCACCACAAGTGGTTTGTGAAATATCATCTGGAAATAGTCGAGAAGATCGCCTTAGAGCTTTGTGAAAAATATCTAGACGCTAATAAATTCAAAGTCCTGACATTAGCATGGCTGCACGATTATGAAAAGATTATCGATTTTGACAATCAATACAATACAGAGCTTCAAGCGACGAAAGACCTCATGAAGCAGCTTGGATTTAACGAGGGACTTATTGAGCAAATGACCCTCGACTTAAATACATACAATGCCAAAGAAAATCTATCGGCAGCTTCGATAGAAATCCAGATAGTTTCATCGTCTGATGCAGCATCTCATAGCGTCGGTCCATTCATGTGTCTCTATTGGTATGAGAATCCTTCATTGAGCGTGGAGGAGCTTATGGCAGCCAACATCCGAAAGATTACAGTTGACTGGGAAAAGAAGATTACGCTACCTGAAGTCAAAGAGGCATTTTCAGCCTATCATGCATTCAATTTGCAGGTTGCAGGTGAACTGCCCGAAAAGTATCTAAAATAATTCTAATGTTTCGCACTCTATGCTCATCATAATCTAGAGCGGCGGTTCGCAACTCGTCGGCAACGATCTCCGCATAAAAGCAGGTGCACTACTAGCAGTAACCACAATGCTTGCCTTGTCTGGATGCGGTAGCGGCAATGAAAAACCGCCGGAATCCTCGAATGTCGTAACGACATATCGTAATCGAGATCTGCTATGTCGTTCTTATGTGATCGAAGACACCATTCCGGACCCAAGCCTAGGATATGACTGCGGTTTCGCAGGCTTTTATGCCAAGCTCAATTATACGGCTCCGCCTGACTTAAAGCGCACTGGTACGGACGTGTTTAAAGAGCATGCTGTCCCGTACGAAGGCGGCGTATTACATTGCCTGGTTTACTCTGTTACCAAGAAAGATGTTCCCGCCGAGACCTGTGACTTTCCTCGGTTTTATGACTCTACACTAGGTTAAAACAGCTAAGCGTCTTAGATCGACGATGCTTGCTTAATTCCGGATAAATCCGGTTATTTTTGCTATAACTAATGCCATGAATTCGCCTACCGAAAAACGAAAAATGATCGTCCGCCAAGCCGTCGCCAATGAACGGCTTGAGGGTTTGAAAGTCTCCAATGAGGTTAATCACAACTAGACTGATACGCCGAAGAGTTTGCCGATGGAAAATGTGACCGCCATCGCCACTGCACCGCCTAGCACGACGCGAACGGTAGCTCGTTTAACTTCTGCGCCGCCCACTTTGGCACTGAGTGTACCCGTAAAGGCCAACGCCAGTAATACGGCGACAAACGTGGACGGCACTTTAACCGACTGGGGGAACAATACTATCGCGAGCAGTGGAATGACCGCACCCGCCAAGAATGAAGCTGCCGAAGCGAGGGCCGCGTGCATAGGGTTGGTCAGCTCATCGGGGTTTATGCCTAGCTCAACATCCACATGTGCAGCGTAGGCGTCTTTGGCGGTAAGTTCTTTAGCGACAATTCTTGCGGCTTTAATACTCAAGCCTTTTGCTTGATATAGCTCTTCGAGCTCCTTTAATTCTTCCTCGGGAAACGCTTCAAGTTCGCGCTTCTCCCTCTTGAGCAACGCTCTTTCAGTGTCGCGCTGGCTGCTCACCGATACATACTCGCCAACGGCCATAGAAAGCGAACCGGCTGAGACTCCGGCAATGCCTGCAGCTAGGATGACGCCACTTGACGTAGTCGCCCCAGCAACGCCAACGACTAACCCGGCGGTCGATACGATGCCATCATTAGCCCCCAGCACTGCTGCACGGAGCCAGTTTAGTTTTTTGCCAAATTTATTTGAGTGAGGTTCAGTATGGGTGGCCGAGTTTGTCGTCATAGTGTCAGCATAACAGCTTAGGGGGCGATAGCTAATGGCTTGCCTCACAGCTATTTAGGGATGGTAGGAGTAGAGCCAAGCCGTGCCTATGCCTATACGCCCGGCAACTAATACAATCCTACCAGTAGCAGTACAGTTAGCAAACGGCGCTCTGGTATGGTACAATATCTATTAGCAAGTTATTCTTAACTTTATCCTTGCGTATAGTGTGCCCGGCAAACCCATTCTATTCTCGGCTACGGCGAAGACCCTGTCTCGCATAACATCAGCTTATAGAAAGGCTACAACCAATGGCAACTAAACTATTTGTAGGCAAATTATCCTACGATTCAACCGACGACTCACTGCGCACATTGTTTGCGCAATACGGCACCGTCGAGAGCGCGCAAGTCATTAAGGACCGCGACAGCGGCATGTCCAAAGGTTTTGCATTTGTCGAGATGGCGAAGCCCGAAGAGGCGCAAGCAGCAATCAACGCGCTGGACGGCAAAGAATTTGACGGCCGCGTCATTACCGTTAACGTCGCTAAGCCGCGTGAAGACCGGCCCAGCACTGGCGGCAACAACTTTCGTGGTGGCTTCCAGCCGCGCCGATAACTAAAGGTAAACATATGATTACCGAAAAACTCGGTGCAGCCGAGCTGTTATTCAAGGCGGCCAGCACAATGGGGCTCCGTCCTTCGTGGCTTAAACATGGCTCTATATTCGCCATTCCGACCCAACACGGCGAGCGCTACGTTAACTGCTCGATCAGCAGCATGAATTCACACTTGAGCAGTAGGATGGTGGCCGACAAGGATGCCGCACGGCTCGTTCTGGCGCGGCAAGGCTTTCCAAATTTGGCGCACCTCGTACCGTCCAACCACGCAGAGGCCCGGGCGTTTTTAGCAGAATACAAGAAGATCGTCATCAAGCCCACCAGAGGCAGCAACGCCCATGATATACACATCATCGAATCGCCCGGACAGCTCACCTCCTTTGAGGTGCAGCGATACATATTGGAAGAATATGCCCCGGGGAAAGAGGTACGCTACTTGTTACTTAACGACAAGGTTATTGGGGTGCACGAAAGCCAGTACGGCGAATCCGTCGCCGAAGACCGGCCGCTGAAGCGGATCTCCTACCCGCGTGCCAATTGGGACCCCGAATTAGTGGCGATGTCGCTACAGGTCGCCCGGGCATTTGGCTTGCGCTTTGCAGCGGTAGACTATATTATCGGCCCGGATGGCAGGGCGCGTATCCTGGAGGTCAATAGCTCGCCAGGTATGAAATGGTTCCATGCGCCTACCAGCGGGCCGGTGGTCGATGTAGCCCGTTTATTTTTGCAGGCAATGTTGGATGATGACGGGCGCCCCGGGGCTCCGGCAGCACACAGGCCATTCGCCGCTTCCCCTGCACAGGCGTATAGTTAAAGGGCAGGGAGGCAACAGTGAAGCACCTTATCGGACGAACTTCTAACGGTACCGGGGTATATATTGAGCTGATCGGCACAGAGGCGGGGAGGCAGGTCGCCCGGCAGCCACAACTTTTGTCACTTGCAAAAGAGATACTAGAGCATATAGCCCCGCAAGACGCTATTCTAAATATAGAATACGATATGCAGCGGCCGATAGGTTACGGCTCCGTCATTGCCACAACAGACCAGCATACCGTCTTCTACGGCCGCCTGCTCAAGGATGGGGTATTCACGCGGTTTGTAAAAAATGTCAGGCCAAAAGCGACCCGCTATGTATCGGTTCAGCTCGTGCGAAGCCATACCGGCGATTACGAGCTAACCGATATTTGGCTCGGCCGCCTGCGGCCGGCACAACCCGGCAGCCCAGCCGAAACATCTGAAGGCAAGCGTTACTGGGCTACCCACGCCGTTATTTATGCCGACCAGCAACTACACATGAACACCGTGACCAAGGTATGCCCCTATTAAAATTTAGTAAACGTTCATTTCTGTTCTAGCAAACCCGGCCACTACGGCTTATGTCCAAAGCCTGCGCAGGGCGCCAACCGCAAGCACTTTGCACAAAGTGCTTTTTTCATATACGCTTCAAGCATGAAGCTGAAAAACTTGGGCGTTTTTGCCGCCGTCCTGGTTGCCGTAATTGCATCTCTGCACTTTATACCGATGTACAGCAAAACGGTCACCGCCTGTGCGGCCAGGCCGCTCACCAAGCAGCGGCGCCTTGTGCTGGGTGCGACGCCATCGTCTATAGATACGCAGGCAAACGCGCTCCAGGGCTTTAACCAGGACATCGCCTGCCATATGGACGCGGTCACGTTTAAGTTGTACGTACTGTAGGCATAGCCCTCACATCCGTCACCACAGCCTGCCGATTGCAGAGTGCCCGCAGCCGGCTATTTTAAAGAATGGCAGCTTCATGGTAATATCATGTTCTATGTCTAGCTTAGCGGGTGAAAATTTCTTGATAGAGAAGGGGTTGGCGCAGATTCCTTCAGAGGCACGCCGGAAAGTTTTAGGCTGCCTTGCGTGCCAATGGCGCAACGCCGCAGCCACAGGCAACGAACCCACTGCCTATGGCTGGCAGATTCGTGCATGCTCCGGACTGCGGTCTGGGACGGTAGCCCCCACGCTTCGCCGTCTTGAGACAGGCGGTGTCCTAGCCTCCAGGCGAGAGGTCATGGATACGAGGACAGCAGGAAGGCCGGCCAGGCTATATTATGTGCCGGCCGAAACGGAATTAGGCGCAGATTTTGCCGCCACACTAGAGGTGCCAGAGGTTTGCGGCGTCGTGGAAGGCGCCACTACCGCAACCGGCGCAAACTCTGAATCGGGTCAGCGCAGTAACGTCGACCGGGCGGCAAGGATTATTGGCGCAAGCTCCGCCGCTGAGTTAGGGCAGATCATTAAGTTAGCAACACGCCGGCTCGGGCTGCTCGGCGACCAGCCCCAGTAGCGTGGCTATGTAGCAGCGCCGCGCCGGCCTTGCCATACTAAAACCATGCAAAAAATAGCTACCCGGGTCTTCATGTACGCCTCTGTAGCCTTCGGTGCCATTGGAATTTTAGTAGCTTTGACGGCTTCCGGGCCGGACAAGCCGGATTCGCGCATCAGCCAGCTGCTCATACGGCTGCTTTTTACCGACCTGTTCATTATATTGCCGGCGCTTGCGCTGAGCGTTGCGGGCAAGTACCTCAAGGACAAATCTTAAGGGTAGCCGGCATGGTTGCATATGCGGTAGTAGCGGGGGAACTCCACGGCATCGCCCCTGAAATTGCGGGCGCGGGTGGGCTCGTTGATTCGCTTAATGACCCAGCCGGCGGGCTGCCCGTCTAAAATGCGTTTTATTCTGGCGTAGTGCTTAAAGGCCATTATAATTTGACTATGTAAGATTCTTGTGTTGAAATGTAGAAATGACTACTCCTGAACTGCTCGCCCCACCCCCCGAAAAAAGTGCAATCCTCCGGAACCTTGGCGAAGGACTAACCCCTCAGATAATCATCGATGACTGCGACCGCATGGTGGCCGAGGCGCAGGCATACTTGCGCCAAGCCTGCGGCGAGGCCACCCCCGCAGACAGCGCCGACCATGCCGTGGCGGTCGAAGAGCAGCCCACTGTGCTGGATGCTATAAGCCGCGCAGTGGAAACGCTCGGCTTGGAGGCCGAGGGGGATTCTGGCATCGTCCCGTACCTGGTGCGCGACACCGCCACCGATAAGGATGTACGCAAGGCCGCCACGGACCAACAAACCCGGCTCCAGGCCCTCACCAACGGCATCTACACCGACCCGCAATATGAGCCGGCATACCAGTCCTTGCTAGCCATGAACGCGGCAACGCTCGACCCAGAGGACCAGCAACGGCGCGAGTACCATATTGGCCGGTTTGAGGATGCGCGCCGCGTGCCCCAGGCAGAGGCCGCCGAGGGCGCAGAAAATCCCGGGAAGGCCGTAGCAGAGGCCGCCGCCGCATTTAACGAAAACAGGCGTGAGGTAGCCACTGTTGAGCTCACCCCCGAAGAGTTCAACAGCCTCCCGGAAGACAGCCGCACCCAGCTGCAAGGCACCGAGGCCAATGGCGCTGTAGCCGTGTCGCTGAGCGAACCCAACCTCACCTACCTTTTGCAGAACGGGCCGCGCGCGCTCCGCAAGCGCGCCTGGGAGCAATTTTACGGCGAACGCCTTGCCGCCAACGACCAGCTCCTCGAAACTATGGGGAAGGCGCGGCTGCAGGTGGCGCAAGCCGAGGGCAAACGCTCGTGGGTAGAAAAACAGACCGAGGGCTTCGCCCTGGGGAGCCCGGAGGCGGTTGCTGAATTCTTCAACAAAACGGCAGTTGGTGTGGTGGAGCGCTACCAGCGCAGCGTCACCAGGCTGCAAGGCTTGCTCGAAGCGGACGGTTTCCATGACCAAATCCAGGAATACGACCTCCCATACTACGAGAAAAAAATCATGGAAGCCAGCTATGACATGGACGAGATAACCTTCACGCTCAGCCGCACCTTCCGCGGCCTGCTCAACATGGCTGAAGACCTCTACGGCATCAAGATCGAGGAAGCGCCGGACATCCCCACAGTGGCATCCGATGTGAAGGCCTACGTCGTCCGTGACGCCGGCAACGGCGCAGAAGAAGGCGAGGTGCTCGGCACCTTCTATGCCGACCTGCTTGCGCGCAAGGACCCGGACGGCCAAGGCGGGAAGCGGGACGGCTCAGCAACCTACGGGGTACGCGTCGCCCGCACGGCCACAAACGCCCAGGGCGAAGAAGAGACTGTGCAGCTCCCTATCGCCGCGATTGTCGCTAACCTTGCGCCGCCAGTCAACGGTAAGGAGTCCCCACTGACGCTGCGCGACATAGAGACCGTGGCCCACGAGTTTGGGCACGTGCTGCACAACATGTTTGGCCGCGCCCGGGGGCCGGAATACGGCGGCGACCGGCTCAGGTTCGACGTCCGGGAAATTGTCTCCCAGGCGTGGGAATACCTGCCCAGGGATCCGGACATACTGCTGCAACTTGCCAACCCAGGCATATCCGAAGAAGCCAAGCGCACATTTAAGGAAAATATAAACGCCGTCCAGGAAGTGCGGGAATCGCTCGATAGTATGCGCATTTTACGAAACATGGCGGCCGATTTGGAACTACACGGCCCCAACCCGGACGTGACCACAGCCCTGGAGCGTGGCGCAGCGCTCATGGAGCCAGTGGGCACCAGCGGCCATTGGATCCGCGACCTCCGCCACGAGGCGTCAGTGCAATATTCCGGCCGCTACGGCAGTGTGTACATGCTTTGCGCCGAACAGGCCCGGAGAATAGTGGATTGGCTGCGGCAAAATAACTACAGCCCGGCCATCGGGAGACAGTGGCGGGAAATACTCACACTGGGCGGCAAGCCCGGCGCCGTTGAGCAACTACTGGCCTTTGCCAACCAATCCACCGCAGCCGCGGCAGGCAGCACAGCAGTCAACAACACCCTCTAGCCGCCCGCCCGGTTCTGCTACTATAAGGGCATGAGCAGCCCACACCCCCTCGTTGGCCTCGGTGTCATTATTGAAAATGGCGAGGGCAAAATCCTGGTTATGAAGCGCGAGGGCAGCCACGCGCCATTCTGGTCCATCCCCGGCGGCAAGCTGGAGCTGGGCGAAACCTTTGAGCACGGCGCCGTGCGCGAGCTGCAAGAAGAGTTGGCCATAGCCATTGAAGACCCCCAGGTCATCGCCGTTACCAACAACCTCAAAACCTACCGCGCCGAGGGTGCGCATTTTATCTCTGTAGTGCTGCTGGCCAAGAGCTTCACCGGCACACCAAAAATTATGGAGCCGCACAAATGCACCGCGCTCCAGTGGGCCGACCCGCACGAGTTGCCGCAGCCGCACTTCGACGCCAGCGAGCTGGCCATTGCGTGCTACCTGAAAGGCGTGCCGTACGTCGGCTAAACAGGGTGGCGGCCTGCGCATTGTGTACCGGGTCCGTGTCAAGCACGGCACAGAAGGCGCCTTCCAAAAGCTGGCCAACGAAACCCTCATAACCGCCCTTGGCGCGCCACACCCGGGCGAGGAGTTCCCGGCCACCATGAATGATATAGTAGAAGTTATCATTGATGAAGTTAACGCATGATACAATTTTAGTATGAAAACTGCACAGTTTCGTAAGCTAGTCAGGGCAATGGTCAAGAGCTCGGGTATTGCGAAAAAGCCGGCGGCTAAAGCTTAGGCTTCTTGTCAGGCAAAGGAGGGCAACAATGGCACAAACAATCACCCCAAACCTATGGTTTGACGGCAACGCGCAAGAGGCGGTAGACTTTTACCTCTCGGCGTTCCCAGACGGCAAAATACTCTCCACCGAGCACTACCCAGACAGCACCGACGACGGCCTGGCCGACTTCCAGAAAAACCTGGCCGGCAAAGTGCTCACCATTGAGTTTGAGCTGGCCGGGCAGCAGTTTACCGCCATTAACGCCGGGCCAGAATTCAAGTTTAACGAGGCCGTGTCGTTTGCGGTAACGTGCAAAGACCAAGCCGAAATCGACCGTTTGTGGGAAAAGTTGTCGAGCGTGCCAGCGAGCGAGCAATGCGGCTGGTGCAAAGACAAATACGGGCTAAGCTGGCAAATCGTGCCAGAAAACATGGGCGAGCTCATGAAAAAGCCAGGCGCCTTTGCGCGCATGATGCAGATGAAGAAAATCGTTATCGCTGATTTTTAAGCGGTCACTAGTAGCCGCAGGCAGCTACTTCATGTCGAGCGCGCGCAGGCCGGCGTCGGTCATTTCGCCGCTGGCGATAAGTTTTTGGGCATGCGCGCGGTTGCGCTGCGAGGTGGTGCCGCGCGTGCGCCGCGGCGTGAACTTTTGCAGGTACGATACCGCGTCACCCCTGTGGCGCAAGCTCTCGCTCCAGCCAAAGCACAGGCCCTGGTCCAGCAATTCTTCAAAAGTTACCGATGTGTGGCCGCTGGCCGCCTTGTACACGCGCACCCAAACGCCCGGCGACACCGCGTGGTTGGCAAGCAGCCAGGTCCGCAGAGTGGCGCCATCGGTAAACTCGTGCAATTCTAGGCCAAAGTACGTTTCCATGGTGGTATTGTAACACCTCGGCGGCGCCAAGTTTGCTACACTAGGCGCATGACGCCCCACACCCCAACCGCCCAAGGGCACATCATGGACGCCCTACAGGCTCTGGCCGAGCCGGTGCAGCGCGAAGACATCGGCAGCAGCCCGCTGGAAGATGCCATCTTTGCCAAATTGATGTCCAAAAAATTCCGCAAAGTCCACGCCGACGGCGAAACCGTGCGGGTGGCGCGCCGCGCCATCCACACCGCCGTTTCCAGCGGCCAGCCGGTTATCGTCAGTTTTTTGTTTGGTGGCAACAAGCTGTGGCGCCTGGACGAAGCGCCGGAGATCGATTGGGCAGAGCTGTTTGCCGTGCTGTATTTTTTACGCTGGATGAAAACGGTTGCCAGCGTGTACCCGCCTGGCGCCCGGCTCGATTTTTACTCCGAAGACATTGCGGTGGAGACGCTTAATAATGTGCCGCGAGCCGAGACGGAGCGTTACTCGCAAACTTTCCGCGCCATGCTTGATTGGCTGCGCCCGCACATCCCAGCCGGCGTCAGCCTCACCTACCGCCGTTACGGTGAGGAATATGCCAGCTACAACGACTACCTAGCCGAGCTAGAAACCGCCAAACAGCGCGTGCTCGCCGCGGGGCACGGCAAGCTTCCCGAGCTCAGTAGGCGCCAAGAAATCGCCACCGAGCTCAACGTCCGCCCGCTGCCGGGCCAAACCGACGACCCCCAGTGGCGCGAAAAAACCGAACTCATCCACCGCGCCCTAGAAGAAACAGATACGCTGCGCCGCTACCTCAACGACCCGGCGTTAGTCATGGCATGCCCCACAAGCTACTCCGGATGGATTGCCGTGGGCAGCACGAAACGGTCGTACGCCAAGTTCTGGGCAGCCGCTGGCGCGCTCCTGCGGGACGGCGACAGATACCACGAGCTCGTGCTCACCCCCAAACAGCTGGAGGCAGGGAATTTTACCTGGGAGCAAGTGGCCATCCCCGGGCTGTCCGGCAAAAACTTTGCCAAGGTGCGGGTCGTAGCGTGATGCACCAAAAAGCATCTCAAGCCGAACTCAACGAACGTTTACAGGCGAGAGCTGGCGCAGAAACCGGATAAAACTTGGCGCGCCCAGCGTAATTTGTATGGCGATGGTTATGGCGTGCCCAACAGTGGGCACCAGTTGGTTGTGCGCGCCCGGGATGCGGCTGTCTGGCCTGCGGACGGCCATGTCGGCCAGGGCATAGCGGGACAAAATGCGCCGGCGGTCTTTGGCGCCGATGGTGCGTAACGCCTTCTCGCAGGCGTACGCCGAGGCAACGAACGCCGGGTCATGCTGGCGGTAGCCCTCCCCAATGGCGTCTGGGTTATTTACTGCGCCGCAGATCAGCACGCAGCCCACAACTTGCTTTTTGCGTTGTGCAAAGGCGTTGACAACCGCGCTCGCCCCAGCGCTGACGCCCACCAAACCCACCGTGTGGCCCGCCACGGCCAGTTGGTCGATGCGCGCCAGCAGCCGCTGGAGCTTGGCCGGCCACGGCTCGGCGTCCGACCAGCCCATGCGCACGATCTCTGCTTCCGCACCCCAGCAGCGCCAGGTGTTAGCTGCCCATTGCTGGCCGGCAACGCGGCCGTCCCCCAGGCCAGGGACATATATAATGTGGAGCTTACCCATATGCCAATCTTACGCCACCTTGGCGCACATGCACACTACTAACAAGCCCACGCATACTCCCAACAAGCTGCGGCCATACAGGAAATCCACAGCCGGGTGCTGCTATACTCCATAGAGTTCAGGAGAACGCGCCGATGCAGCCATCAAAAACAAGTAAAAAACGGGAACTAGTTGCCGCGCTCGCGGTGTTCATTGTTATTGCGGCCATTGTAGGCACCGCCACGGTCTCCGCCAAAAAAAGGGCTAGTGTTGCCAGCACCGCCAATATTAATACCGCCAGCACAAACAGTGGCGCAGGCACGCCGACAACGCCTAGCGCCACAGCAGCCGGCACCGCCACGCCAACTGCCAGCATGGCGGGCGCAACAGGCACATCCCAAAACACATCCAGCACATATAAGGACGGGTCATACACAGCGGTGGGGTCATACTATTCGCCAGACGGGCCAGAGACGATCAGCGTGGCAGTTACCCTGAAAGGTGGCGTCATCACCGATACCTCCGCAAATTCAGGGGGCGGCAGCCACGACTCTCTGGAATATCAGCAACGCTTTATTGCCGGGTACCGGCAAGTGGTGGTCGGCAAGGCCATTGATAGTGTTAACGTAAGCCGGGTATCCGGCGCATCACTGACGCCACAAGGGTTTAACGATGCCATCGACCAAATCAAGCAACAAGCCAAAAACACCTAGCCAGGCGCCGCAGAGCACTGCGCCGGCGGCGGAACCTGACGCGCCCCGCCATGGCACACCCAGCCACGAATGGTCGTTTACGGCCATAGGCACAGAGTGGTGGATCGGTGTATACGAGCAGCTAGAGCCTTTAAAACTAGCACGAAAACTAGGGCGCGTGCAGCGGCGCATTGCCGCGCGCATTGAGGCGTTTGACAAGCACTATTCCCGGTTTCGCCCAGACTCGTTAATAACGCGCATCTCGAACAAGGCCGGCACCTACGAGCTGCCGCCAGACGGCGTGCCGCTATTCGCGTTCTACCGGAAATTATATGACCTCACCGGCGGCTCGGTGACGCCCTTAATAGGCCAAGTGCTGGCCGACGCCGGCTACGACGCGCACTACAGCTTCCAGAGCCGCCCCCTGCGGCAGCCCCCGCAATGGGACGACGTCCTTACTATCCGCGGCCGCATGCTGACGGCCGCGCAGCCGATAGTACTCGATGTTGGCGCCGCTGGCAAGGGCTATTTGGTGGATATTATCTGCAATCTGTTAGCGGGCGAAGGTATCTCAAAATATTGCGTGGACGCCGGCGGGGATATGCGCATCCACGGGCTCAGCGGCCCTTTGCGCATCGGCCTGGAAAACCCGCGCAACACCGGCGAGGTCATTGGCGTGGCCAGCATACAGGAGGGTGCGCTGTGCGGCTCGGCCGGCACGCGGCGGGCGTGGGGCGAATTCCACCACATCATGGATCCCAAGACGCTGCGGCCAGCCAGTGGCACCGCGGCCGTGTGGGTAGCGGCGCCCACCGCGCTCGTGGCCGACGGCTTGGCCACGGCACTCTTTTTTACCCCTGCGGCTACCTTACAGAAGCATTTTGACTTTGCGTATTGTGAAGTCTACGACGATAATACGATGCAGTACTCCACTCATTTTCCAGCCGAATTTTTCACCGAAGGGTAACCCATATGTTGCGAACAATCGATGCTTTCCTCAACCGCTACACAATGTACCGTATCGTGCTGTACGGGCTGGCCGCGCTCCTTGTGGCGGCCGAAGCGCTTTCTTTGGCTGGCGCGATAGCCGTCCCGGCTGGCGGCCTGGCGCTGGCCGTGGCCATCTTAAGCGCCGGCTGCTACGCCGCCAACAAACTCTTCGCCATGGTCTTCCGCGCCGCAACCAACACCGAGTCCTGGCTGATTTCAGCGCTCATTTTGGCGTGCATTATGCCGCAGGCCACATCAGTTACGCGAGCCGCGTACCTGTTGCTGGCGGCAGTGGTGGCCATGGCGTCAAAATATGTCTTGGTGTGGCGGGGGAGCCACGTGTTCAACCCGGCCGCGGTGGCGGCATTTGTGCTGGGGGTTGCGGGGCTACTGCCAGCCACCTGGTGGGTCGCCACACCATGGCTGGCACCGTTTACCGCTGTTTTGGCAGTGGTTGTGCTGCGCAAAATCCGTAACTTTACGGTCTGCGTTGTGTTTGGGGCAGTGGCGGTGGCGCTGCTCGTATATATAGGCGTCGTGTTGCACGGCTTTGAGCTGGGTGACACGGTAAAGGCCGCGGTGTTGTCGTGGCCGGTCATTTTCTTGGGCAGCATCATGCTTACCGAGCCGACCACCTTACCGCCAACCCGCTATTACCAAATATTGGTAGCCATGCTGGTGGGTGCGGTTTTTGCGGCACAAACGCATGTCTGGAAAGTGTACTCCACCCCTGAAACAGCGCTATTAATTGGCAATATTTTTACACTCTTGTTTGTGCCGGCAACCGGTGCTATGCTACGGCTCCGGCGCATCACACAGATGTCGCCGGACATCTACGACGCCGCATTTGAGCAACCGCGGCGACGCCTCAGTTTTACCCCTGGCCAATATATGGAGTGGACGTTGCCGCACCGCCACGCCGACAGCCGGGGGAATAGGCGCCTGTTTAGTATTGCCTCTGCACCTGGGGAGCAAGACATCCATATCGGGTTTCGGCACTATGCGCCTAGCAGCAGTTTTAAAGACGCGTTGCTGGCGTTGAAGCCTGGGCAATATATCCGTACAGCGCACGTGGCCGGGAACTTTACCTTACCGGCAGACGCAAGACGGCCGCTGTTATTTGTGGTGGGCGGCATCGGCATTACGCCGGTGCGCAGCATGATGCAACATCTGCTGGCCACTGGGGAGCGGCGCGACATGGCGCTCGTGTACTTCGCCAACCGCGAGGAGGATTTTGTGTACGCCGACGTTATGCATGAGGCCGAAGCCATTGGGCTCAAGGCACACTTTGTGGTGGGCAGGCCGGACGCGGCCGTGCTCCAGCAAAACGTGCCAGACCTGGCCGGGCGGCTCGCCTACTTGTCTGGGCCAGATGCCTTAGTGACCGCCTGCAAAGGCATGCTGCGCGGGCTGGGCACGCCCATACAAAACATCCGGACAGACCACTTCACAGGCTACTAGTATGCCCGCTTTGCTGCAAAGATTTGAAAATAACCGCGTATTTAGCCAGGAGGAGGCCTGGGGGCTCTTTCGGCTGGCCGCTTTTGCCGAGGCGGCGGGTTGGGCGCTGCTAGTCATCGGCATTGGGCTGCAAAAATATGTCTGGCCAGGGAGCGATGTGCCAGTCTACCTTGCCGGGCGGACGCATGGCGTATTATTTTTGGCGTACCTGTTGGCGGCCCTAGGCCTCTACCCAAATTTGCGCTGGGCGCGGTGGAAAGCGTTGCTCGCAGTTGTGGCCAGCGTGCCACCCTTTGGCTCACTGTTGTTTGAGCAATGGGCAAGCTACCAGCAAAAGTCGGCGGAGTTCAAGGATTACCGCCGGTGCATTGCGCTCAGCCTGCTCGCCAGATGAACCAGGCCGCTCAGCCGCCGCAGGCGCCTGCCTGGTGGCGGCTGGCGGCGAGGAGGCCTACGTGGCGCTGTGCGGCCCGTCTCCGTCCCCGCGGCGGTCAAATAGAAACGTAGCTTGGGCACGCGGGTCGTGCCGGTGGAAAAACGCCTCGTCGCTTGGACCCCAGTATTTGCGCCACAGCTTCTCCAGACCTGGGTCGCCGCCGCGGGCAATGCCGTCGCGCATGGCCAGGTCCAGCGGGCGGTCAACCCAGACTAGGGCACCGGTGAAACGCCCCCGCACGTCAGGCCTGAGTAGTCCCACACCCTCAACAACTGTTGGGCGGGAAGGGTCAAGGACTACTGGCTCGCCTTTTTCACCAGTAATCCAGTCGCGCGGCGTGTACTCGCCCGGCTGGCCGGCGGCGAGTGGCTCCAGCACCCCTGCAATCAATGCTGCGGCGTCGTACGTCTCCCAATCCGGGGCAACAACGTCTTGCTGACCGGTATAAAACGCGTCATAGGACACTATTTGGTAGCCGTGCCTGGCTAGGCTTGCAGCGATGGTCGATTTCCCGGCGCCCCCAAAACTGGACAGTGCATGTGTCGCGCCGTCCGGAAAAGTTGCCAAGTGCCCCACCAACCGGGCAAACTCCGGGTGGCCTGGCGGATAGCCATTTTCCGGATTGAAGCCAGCGGGGTTAGCATACGCGGCGCTCAGCTCGCCGGCACGTAGTTCGGTCATGCGGCGATAGTACCGCACGCCCGCCAAACCACCAATGTGCCCGCCGCGCTAGTGAGCAATGTGACAAATATCACAAACATAAGCATAATGGGGAAATGGAAAACTGGCTGGGAGTTTTATCTGGGGTGGTAGGTGTTGCAGGCTACCTGCCGTACATACGGGATATATGGCGGCGCAAGACGCGGCCGAACCGCATCTCTTGGCTCATATGGACGCTGGAATATAGCGGGCTCCTGGCGGCACAACTGCAGGGCGGGGCACGGGGCACGCTGTGGTTGGTGGGGCTGCAATTGGCTGGCGTAATCGTGGTGTTTGGCTTGTCGCTGCGGTTTGGACAGGGCGGCATTACCCGGCGCAACCTGTGGCTACTGCTGGCCGTGGCCGCTAGCCTGGCCTATTGGTTTGTGGTACGAAGCGCGGACGTGGCCGTGTTGCTATTGCTCAGTATAGAAGCGAGCGGCGTGGCGCTCACGGCACGCAAAGCCTACTGCCAGCCGCAGAGCGAGACGCTGGCCATGTGGTGGCTGGTGTGCGCCGCCGGGGTTATAAACCTCGCTGGCCTTGGCAGGCACGCCGCCTGGTTGTCATATATATACCCCGCGGCCCTGGTGGTGATGGGCGGGGCAGTAGTGCTGGCCTCCCGGCTGGGCGCACAGAAACAGGGGCGACGGGCGCTGGCCGGGGCAAGCACGGCAGCCCCCAGGGCGGTCGAGGCAGCCCCCGCCAGC
>DATIIT010000016.1:0-16857 GCA_035479375.1 Saccharimonadales bacterium (SeqCode)
GACCGCGCCGTCGGCCTTAATGCCGCCGCCGGCGCTGACGTTGGCGCTGTTGCCGTCGATGGTAAAATCGGCAAAATGGGCGCCGATGACCCCGCTGTTAGACGGGCCGTTAAAGGTGAAGACGTAATCGTTGAACGCCGCCTTGGCCTTCAGGGTGGTGGCTTCCCGCCCGGCGCCAATAACCGTTACCGGGCCGGTCACCGACAGCGTCGTGCCCACAATAGCCGTGCCCGGAGGCAGTAGCAGCGGCTTGTTGGCGCTCATTGCCGCGTTAAGGGCGGACTGCAGGGCGGCCGCGTCATCGGTGGCGCCATCGAACACCGCACCATAATCGGTGGCCTGCAAGTAAGCCAAATTGCCTACCACGGCGCTGCGTTTCAGCGAACCGTCTGCGCTGAGTGCCACGGACAGGTAATCGTTGAGCAACTGGCCCCACTGGCCATCGTCGCCGCCGGGGGTGGGCAATCGAACCATATGGCTGCATTATATAACGTGCTTACGTTTTGGCAAATAGCGCGGCGAGCCGCTGGGCCGGGCTATTCTTGCGCCGCAAATACCAGCACGCGTTGCTGGAAGTGCGTCTTGGAGCTGTCTAGCTTGCCGGTACAAGTAATGAGGTTGAGCCCGGCCTTGCCAGCAACGGCCGGGGTGAGCGCGGCGGCCATGTCTACGTCGCCGGCGTCGTACACTTTACTGCCAGTAACGTCGTAGGTGAACACTTGGCCGTCGCCGCGCTGCACGGTTATTTTGTCGCCCTTTACCAGGTTTTTGATGCCGTAGAACACGCCGTTTTGGGTCGGGCCGGAAACATGCCCGTCGATGAGCATGGCGCTGGCCTCGCCCGGTTTGGCGCTGCCATCGTACCAGCCGGTGTCAAAGATATTGCTGGGCGTGGCCAGGGCGTTGTTGGCGAGCACGCCGAGCCGCACTACCCGGGCGTCGACGCCGAGCTTAGCTATCTTGATTTCGCGCGGCAGATCGGCTGCCACCCGGTAGTTTGCCAAGGTGTTAGCCGGCTTGTTTTCCGACGGCACATCGGCTGGCGCGGGCGCGCCGCTGGCCGCCGCCTGGTCTACTTGCTTGGTGATGTGGCTCACCTGCGCCTCCACCGTATGGTTGGTGTGCAGGCCACTGAGGCCAACGCCCACGGCCAGCAGGCACAGGCCCACGGCGGCCACCGTAAGCAGCTTGGTTTGCAGGCCGCCCTTGCGCCGCCGCTTCCTGGCCGCAGCAGGCTGGGCAACGAGGTCGCGGCGCAGCACCTCAGACCGGGCGGTGCGTGCCTTCATGGCCGGGGCTTTGGTGCGCGGGAAAGGTGCGTGCGTTTGGGCTGGGCGCGGCGTAGCCAGCTTGGCCACGTGATTGGGCACCGATGTAGCCGGGGCGCGGCGCACATCTTGCAGGGTGCGCGGGCGCACTAAACCAACCGCACGGCGCTCGTAAGTGGAGCGCCGCGTGTTGTCTGTGCGTAATCTGCCGGCCAACGCCGGACTACTTAATGTCATGGCGTTTTGTTTTTAAGGTCGGTTTATTTTTGGGGTTACTTAACGGCGGTGCGCCAGGCTACGCGAGCGGCGGGCCAATAAGACCATGCCAGCAGCGGCAGCAAGGATCACGCCCACGCTGGCCAACGGGTTGTCTTTCACCAGGGTAAAGCCGGTGTTGGGCGTGCCGGGCACGTTCTGCACGGTAAGCACTACGTCGTTGCCGGTGCCGCCCTTGTAGGAAATCTTGAAGACGTAGCCGTTTACCGTCACGGTTGCGCCCTCGGCCAGGCCGCTAAAGGTGCCTGTTACCGGGTCACTGGCGTCGTTGTCGATGATGGTGTACGTTTGGCCGGTTGCCGGCTTAAAACCGTTGTACAAGCTAATGGCCAGGGTGCCGTTGGTGACGTCCACGGTGCCGTTGACCTTGAGTTGGTCGTAGCCGGTGCAAGGCGTGGTTCCGCCGATTTCGGCCTGGTAGGTGCCGTTCAAGACAAGGCCGGTGGAGGTCAAGCAGCCCGGGCTGTGGCCAGGGGCGACGGTGCCGCCACTCTGCACGCTAAGGACGCCGGTGGTGCCGCTTCCCTTCAAGGTTGCGCCGGAGCCAACGTTAACGTCACTGCGTGCGCCATCCAGAGTGATGGTGGTGTTGCCAAACAGGGCAACGGTGTGGGTGGGCGCGCTATCGCTCAGCGTCTTGGTGAAGGTGGTGCTGGCGACGGTGCCGTTGGGCGTGCTGGTGCTGTTGCTGCTGCCGTTTACTACCAGCTTGCCGGCGTAGCCAGGGAGCACGCTCATGCTGTGGGCGCCGCTGAGCGCGCCAGTCAAGGTCATGGTGGCCAGCGATGTAGCGAAGGTGGTGTCCGCGCCCAGCACAATATTGCCGGACATGTTCATGTTGCCACTGCTTGCCGCGTTGCCATATTGCTCATCGGACGCGCCCCCGGAACAGGCGCCCATAGAGGTGGTCACTTTGGCCGTAGGGTTGTCGCCGGTCGTCAGGCTGCTGGCACCATTGAGGGTCAGGTTGCCGCTGTAGTCAAAGGTCGTGCAGCCCGTGATTGCAATGTCTGACCCGTCGTTCAGCACCGCGCTGGGCACGGCCGTGGCCGCCTCAGCATATAGCGTGCCGGCCGCCATGGTGAGCGTGCCGGTGTAACCGCTGTTGGCGCCGCTAAAGGCGATTGGCCCAGCGCCGGTCTTAGAGATGTTGCCGCTGCCGCTCACCACGCCGCCAAAGCTCTCAAACCCGCCGGCCACCGTGGCAAACGTCTGGTTGCCGCTAATGGTGACGTTGTTGTTGATGGTGTAACCCACCGTGCCGGTGTTGGCCACGCCGCCGGTAAGCGTAAAGGCGTTGCCAGCCAAGGTGAAGCTGCTGCTGCCCGTCCCCTGGAAAGTAATGAGCGCATACGAGGCACTGGATTGGTCGTCGTTGGGCGCAAAATCGGTCACCGAGGTGTTGTCAAACACCAGCGAGTCGCCATTCCCCGGCGCCCCAGACGGGCTCCAGTTGCCGGCCGTGCTAAATTTGTGGTCGCCGGCCGTCCCTGTCCAGGTTTTGGTGGCCGCAAAGGCGTGCGGCGCAATAAATACCCCCAAAGATGACAGGCTTAAGACGAGTGCCAAGAGGAATGATCGTACTTTTTTCATTTTTCTCTCTTTTTATTTAATTCGTATACCGGCAGTATAGGACATTTTTAGCAAAAGCGCTATACGGAAACCGCACGATAAATATCACGCCCGCGAACCGGAGCCAGCGCTATGGCTTCACCACGACGTCCTCGGCCTTCACAAACCCAATGTGGTGGTTAAACGAGATCTGGTAGTACTTTTGCTGGCCGTGCACAATGGCGTGGTCATCTGGAAGGCTGGAGTTAATGGTGGCGTCGTAGAAGTAATCGGCGGGCAAGCTCAGGCCAGAGGTGGGGTAGCTTTGGCCGGCTGGCAATTGGTACGACGGCACCAGCGCCACAACCGGGATGTCCGACGGATACGCCGCCGCTTCCGGATAAGCGTTGGGGTACACCGGGATAGAAGCCAGGCCAGCCCGTGCCTGCACCGTCATACTCGGCGTAATGCGGGCGGCGCGCCCACTGCCCTTCGGGTTGCGGAACCAGCCGACGTGCCCGCCAAACCACACACCCGTCCAGTCGCCCTGCGTTTGGGCTACAGTGTATTTAAAGCCAGTGGTGGCAACAGCGGACCAATCGCTGATGACGTTCGTGCCGGGCGCGTTGTCCGGGTGCAGCCAGGGGTCGCTCAACAGCGCGGAAGCGTCGGTAGGCTGCGTGTGCAAGAGCACCATATTGCTGGCTTGCAGTGGCAGCGGCGCGCACGGGTCGGTGCCCACAATACCGCAATACTGCAGCTGAGGCTTGTTGGTGGCAAAGTCGGGCGAGACGGTAACCGTTTGGCCAACGCGCGGGCTAGCACTACGTGCCGCACTCCCTACACTGTCATCCACACCGCGCACCAACGCCATGTAGTGGTTCCAGTCCCAGAAGGGGCCCGGATCCCAGTGCTGGCCGGCCTGCAAGGCGGTGGGGTAACGCTGGATGTCACCGTGCGCAATAATGTGCTGCCTATCCAGCGGGATGTGGTACTTGCTAGCCAGCCAGCGCACAAGCGTGGCAGACGAGCGGTACATCGCCTCGGTGTACCAGGTGGCGCCTTGGGCGGCAAAGCCCTCGTGCTCGATGTTAATCCCGTGCATGTTCAGGTTCCAGTTGCCCACGCCCCAAGAGACGTCGGAGTTCTTGACCATCTGCGTAATTTCACCCTTGGAAGAGATGACGTACTGCGCGCTGTCGTACGCCGTGGGGTCTTGGAAGTGCTGGATGGCGCTGTTGTAGGAGCCCTCGACGTCGTGAACATAAATGTACTTAATTTGCATGTCTGCGGGGCGGTTGGATGGGTCGTAGTTGCCGTAGTTGGTGGGGTCGTTGGGGTCGTCTGGGGCGTAGGCCGCGGGGATGAAACGGCAGGTGAGGCTGGAGGGGCACTCGGCCTGCGGCGTGGGCGGCGTGACGCTGAGCGGCGCAAAGCCGCGGGCCTGCGGTACCGCTTGCGGCGCAAGTTGCGGCATGGCAAGCGGGCGGTTGGGCTGCACACTGCTATCTGCCGGCAAGGTGAGCTGCTGGCCAACGCCTGTGGTGCCTGTAGCGCCTTCTTTCACTGTGGTGAAGACGTCGTCGGCAAAGGCGTTGGCGGTTTGGCCGTCTGCGGCGCCGCTATACTTAGCCACCGCCCCGTACCAGTCGCCCGTTGTCTTGGGCAAAGCGCCGTTGTTCAGCTGCTTGGCGTCATCAGCCAGCACGGCGGCTGCGCCGCGGATGTTCTGCGCCGTGTCGGTTTTGAGTGTGCCGGCTGGCTCGTGCAACAGTGCGGCGGCGCGGTCGAGCGTGTAAAAGTCTGCCGCGTGCGGCGCCGGCGTCTTTATGCTGCCGTCACGGCCGCTTTGCACCTGGGGCATGGCGGTACGCAAATCCATGACGCCGTAGCCGCCATCGATGCTCATGCCAGCGTTCGCCTCCCAGCGTGATTCGTTGTAGCCCAAGGCTTGCAAAACACTCTGCGGCACGCCAAACTCTGCTGCCGCTGAGACAAACGCCTGCTGCTCGGCGTTACTCTGGCTAGCTGCGGCCCGGGCGGCCGCTGCCGGCATCACGCTGAGCGCCAAGCCTGCCCCCACGGCCACCAGCACCCGTGCATACATTTTTCCTTTGTCCAGTAACTTTACAGCCATGGCACCCCCTGCTTTTACGGTTGACAGTAACCGAACAAGCATAAACGACCGTACCACCTTATGCTGTGAGGTAATTCACAGATCGGCCATAACGTACTACGCTTTGGGACTCAGAGTAGGCGCACCCTGGTTAACCAAGTACATATTCCCAGCCCGGCTGCCACTGCCAGGGCTCACTCACAATGTCCCCCAGGTCCCTTTTGTTGACCCAACGCTCTAGGCCGTACTGCGTCGCCCGGTGGCCAATTACCAGCACGCGCTTGCCGTCGTAGTTCTTGGCCAGGTCGTCAATAAATTCCTTTAGTAAGGCGGTGCGTTCTTCGTAACTTTCGCCGCCGGGGAAGGGCTCGTGGATCCGGCTGCTGCGTTCGGCCTCGATCTCGGCACTGGGGCGGTGCTCATACTCGCCGTAATCGCACTCCCTGAGCCGTGCATCCTTCATAACAGGGAATTTGTCCCCAAACGCGAGTTCCGCGGTTTTATATGAGCGCTGTAAATCAGAGCAAAACACTGCGTCAAAATGCTCGCCCGCGCGTCTGGCACCTAATGCTTTGGCCTGTGCTTGGCCGGTTTTAGACAGCTCGACGTCGTAGTGGCCAGAGGCGATTTTTTTCTCATTGTCGTAGGTAGTTGCGTGCGATTCAAATATAATGGTGACCATACTAGTGTTTATAGTACCAGCAAAGGAGAAAAACCATGGATATGTTGCTTGAAGTGGTTGTTGTGCCCGTGTCGGATGTGGATGCCGCGAAAGAGTTTTACGAACATAAGCTGGGTTTTAAGGTGGATATGGACGTGGCGCCAAACAAAGGCATGCGGCTCGTACAGCTGACGCCGCAGGGCTCGCAGTGCTCCATCCACATCGGCGAGGGCATTACTGAGATGAAACCAGGCTCCATAAAAGGCCTGATTTTGGTCGTTGACAGCGCCGAAGCAGCCAAGCACGAGCTGAAAGAAAGGGGCGTGGACACCGACCCGATCCAAGATTTTCCCTGGGGCAAACACCTTATCGTCACCGACCCAGACGGCAACACCTTGACCTTGCAAGAATCGTACGCCCGGAAAAAGCGGGACGCGTCGCAAGACAAGGCCTAAGAAAAATCGCATCGAAATCTATTTTTGGTACGCCCGAAGGGATTCGAACCCCCGACCTTTGGTACCGGAAACCAACGCTCTATCCAGCTGAGCTACGGGCGCGTACACATAAAAAAATTTATGCCTGACATAGTATAACACCGTAGTATACTGTTCGCATGAGAAAAGCAGCCCGCGCAATAATTATAGAAGACGGCAAAATGCTCGTCATGCAACGCAACAAGTACGGCAGCGAGTACGTGACGCTGGTGGGCGGGCGCGCCAACGACGACGAAACACTCGAGCAAACCCTGGTGCGCGAGGTATGGGAAGAGACCGGCCTGCAAGTGGTGGCGGCCACGCTGATGTTCATCGAGGAGCACCCCGAGCCATACAACGAGCAGTACATTTACTACTGCAATGTGGCGCCGCACGGCGAGGCGCTGGTCCAGGCAAACTCCGAAGAGGGGCAAATGAACCAGTACGACATGAACACCCACAAGCTGCTGTGGGCGAACCTGAGCTCGTTTGAGCACCTCAACTTCCGCACGCCGCAGTTGCAGAAAGCCATTGTGGAGGCGCTCAGAAAAGGGTTCCCGAAGGAACCGGTTAAGCTGTAGCGCGGGCTGGGCTGCCCGTGGCGCCCCAGGCTTGGGCGGCCACCACGGGCAGCCTCCGCAGCAGCGGCCCTGGAACCCGGGGTTACGACGCCTGCGGCGGCAGCTGGCGCGGCTTGGATTGCTCCAGGGTGTGCTCCAGAGTCTTAAGCAGGCTGTAGGCTTGCTCGCGGCTCATACCGATGCGCGCCGTGGTGAGCGGCTGCTGGCCGCCGTTGTTCTGCGAAAAATTGAGCACCACGCCAACGTTGTTGGCAGTCACCTGCGCGCCATCGCTGTAAATGACCCGTGGGTCAACGGCCATGATCATGACCATGGTGCGGTTGGCCTCGTTGGGGGCAGGGCCGTGGTCGTGGTCGTGCGGTTGGTCATAGCCGGCGAGCTGCCAGAGCTTGGCGGCGTCATCGTCTTGCATACCAAAGTGGTTGATGAGCAGCAGCAAAATGTCTTCGCTGGGGCGCTCGTGGCCTTGCTCGATCTTGGACAGCTGCTGTTCCTCAATTTCTACGGCGCCAGAAACCTCGGCCACGCTCTCGTGCAGTTTTTGGCGGATGGTCTTTAATTTTTCGCCAAGGGTCTTGAATGGGATTTTTTGGGCATCATCGCTCATCATCTAATAGTACCGCTAACTTCTTGGGAGTGCAAGATGGTAAGGTGTGCTGGCCGCTGGCCTATGCCCAAAAAGGAGTGCGTTACTCGCCGAGCGCATATGCGCTCGGGCTGCACTACGCTTGACCCTCCTTTTTGGGCATAGGCCAGCGGCCAGCTGCATATCTAATCTTGCATGTATAATGTGCGCATGGATATACGGCAGAATGAGCCACTGGCGGCGCACTCCACCATGCGCCTGGGCGGCACCGCCAAATTCGCGGTGGATGTGCACTCCCGCCAGGAGATGCAAGAGGCCGTGGGGTGGGCCGCGGCGCGCGGCCTGCGGGCCATCGTTGTTGGGCAAGGCAGCAACATCGTATGGAAAGACGGGGAGTTTGACGGGCTGCTCATCGTCAACCAAATCAAAGGCATTGAAGAGCAGTTTGAAGACGCCGAAAACTACTACATCACCGTAGGCGCCGGCGAGGTGTGGGACGACGTGGTGGCGCTCACCGCTAGCAAGGGCATGACTGGCATCGAGGCACTCAGCCTCATCCCGGGCACGGCCGGGGCAACGCCGGTGCAAAATGTGGGTGCCTACGGCCAAGAGGTGAGCGCCACCCTGGTGAGCGTGCAGGCCTACGACGCCCAGGCCAAGCAAATGGTCACCCTCCCCGGCCAAGACTGCGCCTTTGGCTACCGCACCAGCCGCTTCAAGACCACGGACAACGGCCGGTTTTTCATCACCGCCGTCACCTTCCATTTACTACACACAAACCCGCAACCGCCGTTCTACCCTGGCGTACAGGCTTATTTTGACAAACATGGCGTCAAAGAGTTCACGCCGCAGACGGTACGCGACGCCGTTGTAGCCATCCGCCAAGCAAGACTGCCCGACCCCGCCCAAGTGGCCAACAACGGCTCCTTCTTTGCCAACCCGTTTGTAGACGAAGGTAAAGTCTCCCAGTTGGTAGCCGAATACGGCGTGGTGCCGCACTGGGCCGCCGGCAACGGCCAGGCCAAAATGCCAGCCGCCTGGCTGGTGGAACAAGCCGGCTTTAAGGACTCTCACGACGCCGAAACCGGCATGGGAACCTGGGCGGCCCAACCCATTGTCCTAGTAAATGAACATGCGCGAGATACCGCGCAGGTGCTCGCCTTCAAACAAAAAATCGTGGCCGCGGTGGAGGCAAAATTTGGCATCCACCTCGAGCAAGAGCCCGATTTACTCCCGTAAAACGCCCGTTTAGCGCAGGATGTTCCGGAATTGGTACGAAACATTCTTGACTTAGGCGCCTATCTTACTTTAGAATAGCGGAGTTCAAACCAGTCCCGCATGTTGCAAATGGTGGACATTGCCTGGGCTGTTTTTAATTTACTGGAAGACCGCTATGACTATGACCGCCGAACAACCACCTGCCGCCTCTTCGCCCTACCAGGGCGACCATGCTGGCTTTTTTGTACCAGGGCCGTCTGAATATTACGGCGACCTCTCAGCATCACCAGATGACATGCCGGTAGTTGCCGACGAAGTCACGGCCGTACGTGGCCGCCTTCCGGACAGGCCAGGTGCCGGTGTCACCCCCGGCTCCAAGCCGCCCATTGAGATACAAACACTTGGCGCGGATGGCGCGGACGCCAGCACAGAGCTTGGCACTGACAGCTATCCCCGTACGGCCATCGTACCGTATATACCAGAAGTAGACGAAGGTCCCACAACGGTGCTGTACGCGCTACCCCCAAGTGGTGCCGCCACGCCAGCGCCAGACACGCTTTGGGAACCGCCGCGATATGCATTCGACTGGGCGCACCCCGGAAAGGATAATCTGGCCTCTATCGGGGAGGACAACGCAACGCGTGCATTGCGCCGGGTTACCGGCGACGATGGCCGCGTCGCCGCCCCCACCACGTATGAGGTAGAAAGAACTCTTGCCCGCCTTGCAACACAGCACCAGCTTGAGCGCGAAGCGACCGCAGTTGTACGTCGCGCCGAAGAAGAGCTCGTCACATCCCTGGCTGATGTCGTCGACCCTGACACGCCTATCTTCAGAGACGCCGTCTCAGTGTTCACCGGCGATACAGACCCCCACCCGGACACCCAGATATCACCCCCTGATACCGGAAACGCCACCCCTCCCCCAGCCCCAGGCCGGACACATACCGCTACATCGACAAGCGTCGACAACACGGTAACTCGGTTAAGCGACATACATCCCGCCGAGACCGCCTGGGAGGCAATGCCGGTTATCCATCAAGCTAGAGATACCGTGCCTCAAGCCGAAACGCCACCCGCAGCAGGGCATAACGCCCTTACCGCCCCCACGAGGCTTCTGCCCGTACGTGCTGTTGGCACAGCCGCGGTAGCAGGAGAGGGCGTCGTCGCCCGACCTGCCGCCCCTGAAGATGGCCTCGTTACCACTTCCGACCGAGTGTTTGGTGTGGCCCAGCTCCGCCAATTGCTAGACGAAAGGGAGGCTGCCGCAGTAACGGCTGTAGCCATTCCGCGCCCCGAGGTACGCACCACGCTGAGCTGGGGCGGCCAAAGCTTGCCGCCACTGGAAGGGCTTGCCTTCATGGAGGGTGAAAGATTCGTCGTCGACGGCGT
Source organism: Saccharimonadales bacterium (SeqCode) (assembly GCA_035479375.1). Taxonomy (GTDB): domain Bacteria; phylum Patescibacteriota; class Saccharimonadia; order Saccharimonadales; family UBA4665; genus PMNU01. The sequence continues at coordinate 10,120 of DATIIT010000016.1, forward strand.
GCCCCTGGACGAAGCACTGCTTGAGTTCAACCGTATCCGTAATGATGACCGCCAGCTGCGCTTCTTAGTAGTTGAATGGTTTACCTTGGCTGCCGACGGACGCGAAGACGAACGCTCCGGCCTGCTCAGCCGCTTACAAATGTCTGTAGCCACTTTACGCAAGGGCGTATCCACAGTCATGGCCGACCCCGAGAGCTTCTCGAAAGTAACCCCGACAGACGACCCCTACACCCATCATGCGCCTGCCGACCCCAAATCGAACGTCAGAATAGCAGCGACAGCCCGCATCACCGAACAGTCCGACGAAGAGATAAACGATGGCCTGCGCCGTATACGCGCAGGATTAAACCGCCTCTAGAAGTTATAACCCGAGTACGCTTCCCCCGCCAGCCACCGCCCAGTAGCCGCGCGCACGGCCGGCACCATGTCGTCCGGCAGGTTTTGCGGGTCTGCCCACACCAGCTCGCTGCACTTGTCTGGCTCCATAATGGCTGGGTCGCCGCGCCAGGTTTTGGTGGTAAAAAACAGGTCGATATATTCGTGCGTGCCGGTTTCGGCCAGGCGGTGCATGGTGTGGGCGTGGCGCATGTCTGTAACGGCCAGGCCGACGCCGATTTCTTCTTTGGCCTCGCGCACCAGGGCTTGTTCGGCGGGCTCATTGCCGTCGACGTGGCCGGACGGCAGGCCAAGCTTGCCGTCCATATAACCGGTGCCGGCGCGACGCGTGAGCAATATCTTGCCGTCGGCGCGCTCTAAAATGATAAACACGGCCAGTAGCGAGCGGTGGCGTTCGGTCCAATGCGCCATAACAGTTCCGGCTGCCTACGCGGGCAGCGGGTAATCCTTAGTGAAGGCCACCACCTCTTGCTTGATGGCTGCCAGCTTGGCGTCGTTGCCGTTGGCGGTAATGGCGCGGTCGATCCACTCGGCCACCTGGTCCATTTCACTTTCCTTGAGGCCGCGGGTGGTGAGCGCCGGCGTGCCCATGCGGATGCCGCTGGGGCTAAACGGCGGGCGCGGGTCAAACGGCACGGTGTTTTTGTTGACCGTGATGCCGGCTGCGCCCAGCGCCTTTTCGGCGTCGGCACCAATAATGCCCTTTTTGGTGAGGTCTACGAGCAGCAGGTGGTTATCCGTGCCGCCGGTGACCAAATCATAGCCCTTGCTGGCCAGCTGGTTTGCCAGGCGCTGGGCGTTTTTGACGATTTGCGCGGCATACTCCTTAAAGGCTGGTTGCGAGGCCTCGCGCAGCGCCACAGCAATGGCCGCGGTCTGGTGGTTGTGCGGCCCGCCTTGCAAGCCGGGGATAATGGCGCGGTCAATGAGGGTGGGCAGGTTTTCGCGCTCCAGGGGCACAGCCTTGGTAGGCGTAGAGGGGTTGCCATTGCACAAAATCATGGCGCCGCGCGGCCCGCGCAGCGTCTTGTGCGTAGTAGTGGTGATAATATCCGCAATGCCCGCCGGGCTGGGGTGCACCCCGCCCACCACCAGCCCGGCAATATGCGAGATGTCCGCCACCAAAAAGGCGCCACACAAATCAGCGATCTGCCGCAGCCGCTGCCAGTCAAAAATGCGCGGATAGGCCGTGGCGCCCACAAAAATGAGCTTGGGCTTGTGCTCTTTTACCAGGGCGGCCATGGCGTCGTAATCTAGGTAGCCGTCTGTGCCGGTGCCGTACTGCACGCTATGAAACCACTTGCCAGAGAAGTTTACCTTAAGGCCGTGCGTCATGTGGCCGCCAAAGTACAGCGCCATGCCCATCACCGTGTCACCGGGGTTGGCCAGGGCGTAGTACACGGCCATGTTCGCGGGCGAGCCGGAGTACGGCTGCACATTGGCATGGTCAACACCAAACAGGGCCTTGGCGCGGTCGCGAGCCAAGTTCTCTACTTTGTCTACAAATTCGCAGCCGCCGTAGTAGCGTTTGCCCGGGTAGCCCTCGGAATATTTGTCTGTCAGGCGCGAGCCCAGCGCTTTTAGGACGTCGCCAGAGGTGTGGTTCTCGCTGGGGATCATCTCCAGGCCCTCGGCTTGGCGGTTGGTTTCGGCGGCAATCAATACTTCAATTTCTTTGTCATCCATGGGTTCTTCCCTCACTTACTTTTTCAAACCAGTTTTGCCGCCTGCACTAGATCATGACGCTATTGTACCAAGGCTTGCACCTGGTGGTAAACTAGGTGTAGGCAAATTCTCTTTTAGCATAAACAAAAACGGTTGCGGTTTTAATATCATGCGTGATATACTTTTGCGTACTATGGATACAGCAAACGCACAAATTGGTAATTTAATAGCACAGATTAGACAAGAGCGCGGGCTTACCCAGTCCGAGTTCGCCAAGCGGCTCAACACCTCACAGTCGGCCGTTAACCGCATGGAGCACGGCAAGCAAAACCTCAGCCTGGAAACGCTGGGGCGCATCAGCGACGTGCTCAACAAGCAGCTTATTTCGCTGAGTGGCAAGGCCGTAAACCTGCGCATCGACGGCGGCTACGAGCTGTCCGGCGAAATCGCGCTCAAAACCAGCAAAAACGCCGCTGTGGGGCTGCTGTGCGCCAGCTTGCTCAACTACGGCGTCACGCGCTTTACCTCGTTCCCCAAGATTGAGGAAGTCTACCGCATTATCGAGGTGCTGCAGAGCATCGGCGTCAAAATTAAGTGGACCGGCAACGATATTGAAATCCGCCGCCCAGAAAAGCTCAAGCTGGACAGGCTAGACGCCGAGGCCGCGCGCAAAACGCGCTCGGTGCTGATGATGATCGGGCCGCTGCTGCACGACTACAAAGAGTTCAAAATCCCGTACGCCGGCGGCTGCAAACTCGGCACCCGCACGGTGGAGCCGCATCTGTTTGCGCTGGAGGAGTTTGGCGTGGGCATTGTTGCCACCAAAGGCCACTACGAGGTCACGGTCAAGCGCACGCACCCCAGCCGCGTGGTGTTGTACGAGCAAGGCAACACCGTCACCGAGAATGCCCTGTTCGCCGCGGCGCGGTTTGACGAGACCACCACTATCCAATCCGCCAGCGCCGACTACATGATCCAAGACGTCTGCTTCTTCCTGAAGAAGCTCGGCGTCAAAATTGACGGCATTGGCAGCGGCGTGCTCAAAGTAACCGGCGTCCGCCACATCAAGAAGAACATCACCTACGCACTCACCGAAGACCCCATCGAGGCCATGTTCTTCCTGAGCGCGGCCATTACCACCAACTCCGAGATCACCATCCAGCGCGTGCCTATAGATTGGGTCGCCATCGAACTGCTGAAGCTGCACAAAATGGGCGTCCAAACCACCATCAGCGAACGCTACAAAGCCAACAACGGCGTGGTAGACCTAGTGGACATCACCGTGCACAAGCACAACGGCAAGCTCGCGGCGCTTACAGACAAATTGCATCCCAACTTGTGGCCCGGCCTCAACCCAGACAACCTGCCGTACTTTGTGCCGATTGCCGGCGTTTTGAACGGCCGCACGCTGATCCACGACTGGATGTACGAAAACCGCGCCATCTATTACACCGAAATGACCAAAGTAGGCATGCAGGTGGAGCTGGCCGACCCGCACCGCCTGTTCGTGATCGGGCCAACCAAATTCAGCAAAGCCGACGTGGTTTGCCCGCCAGCTTTGCGGCCCGCCAGCCTGCTTCTTATCGGCATGTTGGCCGCGCCAGGCATTTCCACGCTGCGCAACGTGTACACCATTAACCGCGGGTACGAGGACATTGCGGCGCGGCTGAACTCCCTCGGCGCCAAAATCCAAGTGTTCCACGATATGTAGCCACGCCGCAGGCTTTTCACAGAGGGGCAAGTATTGCAAAATACCCCATAAAATGATATAATCTCCTCAAATAGCGCTTTTAGCTGTTGTGACCCGGAGAACACCCCAGATGGCTGCTGTAAAAGGCCGCGGAACACCGACGTTCACCCCCCGTAATGCCGCCCGGCGCGTTGCCGCCGACGGCCTGGTGCACCGCACCGTGGAATACGAGCACCGCCCTGTTGAACTAGAGCGCCCGGTGCTGGCCCTCGCCACCCGCAAGCGCGCCCGTTTGGTAAAGCGCGCAGGCCGCCGCAAAAAGCTCGCCCTGCTGCTGCCCGGCCACAACGAGGAGCTCATCATCGCCACCACCATCGCCAGCGCCATCAAGGCCGGCCAGCCCAAAGAGGACATTTACGTGGTAGATGACGGCTCCAGCGACAAAACCCGCCGCGAGGCGCTCAAAATCCTGCCGCGCAAAAACGTGCTGTCCAAGCCCAAAGGCGGCAAAGCCTTGGCCGTGCTCACCGGCATCGAGCACTTCAAAATCGAGGAGCGCTACACCTGGATCCACGTCGCCGACGCCGATAGTGTCTTCTGCCCAGACTACTTCCGCATGTACAAACGCAAGCTGGACGCCCGCAAGTACGCCGTGGCCGTCGGCTTTGTGCAGTCTTTGCGCGGCAACTGGATCAGCCGCTACCGCGCCTTCACCTACACCTACAGCCAGCAAGTGCTGCGGCGCGTGCAGTCGTGGTTTGGCATGATCTCTGTCTTCCCGGGCCCCATCACCTGCTTCCGCACCGACATCATCAAGCACCTGGACTTCACCGCCAACAGCATGACCGAAGACTTTGACCTCACCCTGCAAGTGCACCGCAAAAAGCTCGGCCGCATCCGCTACATCCCCGAGGCCGTTAACTACACCCAAGACCCGCAAACGCTGCACGACTTCGTAAAGCAAAACCTGCGCTGGCAGCGCGGCTTCTTTCAGGGAGTCCTGAAGTACCGCATTGGCACGCGGCCGCAGGCTGTAGACCTTGGCCTGGGCTACCAGATGCTGGAGCTGCTGTTTTACCTCATCCAGATGTTTGTGCTCTTGCCGTACATCATTATTTCGACGCACCAGTGGAAAATTCTGCCCATTGTCATTGCCAGCGACTTTGCCGTCACCTGCGCGCTGGCCGTGTTTTCCTCTGTTGCCGCCCGGCGCGCCGCCATTCTGGGCTCGCTGCCCTACTTTTACTTCTTGCGCTGGATCGAGATCGGCATCACCGTAATCGCCTACGTCGAGGTGGTATGCCTGCACCGCTTCCGCGGCGAGAAGTTTAAGGGCTGGTCTACGGCCGGCCGCCGCTACGCGTTGGATGCCAAAGCGCTGAAGGACACCGCGTAATGAAAAAGAAGCAAACCCACAAGCAGAAGAAGGCTACCGCCGGCCGCATCGCCCAGGCGGTAACCATACTGGCCACGGTAATGGCCGCCGCGTACATCATCATCCGGATTATTAACTGGGTGCGGTTTATCTAGGCATTGCGCCCTATCTTCTGGTGCAACCGGCGGTAGAGTTGCCGCTCGCAGCGCCGGCGCAGTGTACGGGCTTTTGGCAGCCACCCGGGTGTTGGCGCGCCAAGCAAACCTAGTGACAGCGCAGCCCGCGACGGCCGTTGCTTTGTGATGATGTAGCGTTCCATATCCCCTCCTCCCTCACACTTCTAGTGTGCCCTTTCTTGGGGCACGCGGGCTATGCCGCCGGTCACAGCCAAAAGGCCAGCAGCCAGCCATACTGGAAGAGTAAGGAGGGCGGAATATGACCTACAATATTTCAACGGGATGGGCGGTTTTACTAGCCGCTGGGGCAATATGGGAGCTTGCATGGAAGGGCATTGCCTTGTGGCACGCTGCGCGCGACAGCCATCCGGCGTGGTTTATATGTATGTTAGCCATCAGCAGCGTCGGCGTCCTGCCCATCCTCTATCTGCTCAGCCACCACGAGTATAGCCACCGCCCGGCGGCCTACAGGGGCGCCACATGAACCCGGCAACCACCCACGGCGGCGCCCTGCCCGTAGCAGCCGCCAATGAGGCCAAGCGCATCCGCCAGGAGTTACGAGCCGTGGGCGTCACCACATTTGGGATGCTCAAATTCGCCACACGCCGCCTGCCGGGCATCCTGCACGAAGGCGAGCATATACGGGGCGCGGTGTATGGGCGCTACTCCGTGGGCAACGGGCTCATGCGCTGGATCGAGGGCGTGCTGGTGGCCACCGACCGGCGCGTCATCTTCCTTGACCGCAAGCCGGGCTTCGAGGCCGTAGACGAGCTGACATACGACGCCGTCTCCGGGGTGCAAAAATCATACGCCTGGCCGTTCGCCGCGGTGACGCTGCATACGCGCATCGGCAACTACACCCTGCGGTTCGCCAATAAAAGGTGCATCGATAACTTTATGCACTACGTGGAAAAACGGCGACTAGAAAGGGCGAGTATTTATAACCCCTACCCATTCTAGCGCGGCCTTGCGCGGCAGCGTTTACTCTTTTTCCACCCGCGTAAACGAAAACTTAAACAACTGCCTGTTCTGGAACCAGCTCCCCGAGCACGTCTGCACGGTGAGGATCGGCGGGCCTTGGTAGTTGAATAGGCTCACATCCGTGGGGTCAACATTGACACTGTCGGTAAAGGTGTATATAAACTTGAGGCCGTTATCGGTGGTTACAGTGGCCTCGGCGCCGGGCTTGATAACGTGCAAGTAGGCAAAGACCTCTGGCCGGTAGTGGCCATATATATAGGTGTTGCCGGAGGTGTCGTTGGGCTCAGGGGTCATGGTGCCCCATTGGGCGGTGTGCAGGCCAAGGGTCCAATCCTGCGTTTTGGCGTTGTAGTAGCCGTCTACCACTGGTACGTCGTTAATTTTGACGCTTGGGATGCTGATACTCACCGGGTGCCCGCTGGTCACTGGCTTAGCCGGCGTCGCCCCAGGCGGGG
>DATIIT010000017.1:0-23447 GCA_035479375.1 Saccharimonadales bacterium (SeqCode)
TAGAGAGCTTAAAGCATGCCGACGCCATTGCGCGTAGCTTTGGCAGCGCCTACGTTGGCACCGAGCACTTGCTGCTGGGCATTTTGGCTCAAGATGGCAGTATGGGCGCTAAAATCTTGGAAGGTGCCGGCGTGACGCTCGACCGCGCGCGCATCGCCCTTAATCTAACTCCTAAGACTATGGTTTTGAACGCTGGCGCCAAGGGTCTGAGCGAAACCGCCAAACTGACGCTTAAGATGGCCTACGACACCGCCCAGGAATACAACCAAGAATTCTGCGGCACCGAGCACATTTTGGACGCCCTGCTGAGCCAAAAAAACGCCCGCGCCACCATGCTGCTGCGCGCCATGAATGTGGACATCGACAACCTCAGCGGCGAGCTGGAACAGTTCCTAAACCGCCAATACGACGAAGATGAGGGCGGCGAGCAAACCGGCACGGGCAACGCCCGGCGCACTGGTGGCCGCAACAAAAACCGCAAGACCGCGCTGGACTTCTTTGGCACAGATATGACCGCCGAGGCGCGCCAAGGCAAGCTCGACCCGGTGGTGGGGCGTGAGCCGCAAATCCGCCGCGTCATCACTATTTTGAACCGGCGCACCAAGAACAACCCGGTACTCATTGGCGAGCCGGGCGTGGGCAAGACCGCCATTGCCGAGGGCTTGGCCCAGCGCATCGTGGCCGAGGACGTGCCAGACAGCTTGCTGGACAAGCGCATTGTGATGCTCGACCTGGCGGGCATGATCGCCGGCACCAAATACCGCGGCGAGTTTGAAGAGCGCCTCAAAAAAGTCATGGGCGAGCTGGAACAAGACAAGAAAACCATCGTGTTTATAGATGAGCTGCACCTCATTGTGGGCGCCGGCGCCGCCGAAGGCGCCATGGACGCCGGCAACATCCTGAAGCCGGCGCTGGCGCGGGGCAAAATCCAGCTTATTGGCGCTACAACCACCGCCGAGTACACCAAGCATATCGAGAAAGACGCCGCCCTGGAGCGCCGCTTCCAGCCGGTGCAAGTGCCAGAGGCCACACCGGCTGAATCGTTGGCCATCTTAAAGGGCTTGCGCAAGCATTACGAGGAATTCCACGGTGTGAAAGTCAGCGACGAGGTCCTGGACGACATCGTGACGTTCGCTAAGCGCTACGTGCAAGACCGCTACATGCCAGATAAGGCCATAGACTTATTGGACGAAACCGCGGCGCACCTGCGCGTGGGCAAGGGCAAGACCAGCCCGGCCGTGCGCGCCCTGCAAAAGGAACTTAAGTTGGTGAGCACGCGCATCGACGAAGCCGTGGACGACGAAGACTACCAGAAGGCTGCCGAGTATAAAACCCGCGCCTCGCAAATCAACGAAGAACTCACCAAACTGCAAGAGACAGACAAATCCGCCAAGCGCTTGGATATGACCAGCGAAGACGTGGCCGAAGTAGTGGCCCGCATGACTGGTGTGCCGGTGAAAAAAGTGATCCGTTCCGAGGCCAAGTACCTGCTGGGGCTGGAGAAAGCCCTAGGCAAGTTTATTATTGGCCAGTCTGAGGCGGTAGAGGCCGTGGCCCGCGCTGTGCGCCGCAACCGCTCCGGCATCGGGTCGGAAAAGCGGCCCATTGGCTCGTTCATTTTCCTGGGGCCCACCGGTGTGGGCAAAACCGAGCTGGCGCGCGTTTTGGCGCGGGAATTCTTTGGCTCGGAAGACGCGCTTGTAAAAATCGACATGTCTGAGTTTGGCGAGCACCATAACGTCGCACGGTTAGTGGGCGCGCCGGCCGGCTACGTCGGCTACGAAGACGGCGGCCAGCTCACCGACAAAATCCGCCGCCGCCCGTACAGCCTGGTGTTGTTCGACGAAATCGAAAAAGCCCACCCAGACACCTTTAATATGCTGCTGCAAATCTTGGAAGACGGGGCGCTTACCGATGCCAAAGGCCGTAAAATCGACTTCACCAATACCATTGTGATCATGACCAGCAACATCGGCGCCGACAAACTGCAAAAAGAGGCCAGCTTTGGCTTCACCGCCGTGGACCGTACCGATTTTAAAGACCTGGAGGCGCTGCACGACGCCAACAAGGGCAAGGTACTGGACGACCTCAAGAAGACCATGCGCCCGGAATTCCTAAACCGCATCGACAAAACCATTGTCTTCCACGCGCTGACGCAGAAAGACATTTATAAGATCATCGACCTCCAGGTAGAAGAGCTGGGCAGGCGCCTGCAAAAGCATGGCCTGGGGCTGCAGCTGACCACCGCGGCCAAGCAATGGCTGCTGGACAACGGTTACGACGCCAAGAACGGCGTTCGCCCCCTGCGCCGCCTCATCCAAGATGAGGTGGAAGACCACATCGCCGCCGAGCTGCTGGCCGAGCACTACCAAACCGGCGACATCGTGAGCGTGGGCGTCAAAAACGGCGCACTCACCTATAGCACCGTGCACGAGTAGTTGCTACAATTTTAGGTATATGGACGCTGATTCTAAGCGCGGCGCGGCCGGTGCGCCACAAGCGGGGCAGCCGGTGGTGGCTGAACCCCAGCCTTTGGCTGGTGCCGGGCCGCAACTAGCTGCACCACAGCCGCAGGGCAAGGCCTCTTTCATGCGGCGGTTTTGGCCGGGCGCGCTGCTGGTGGTTTTGCTGGCCACACTGGGGTTTGTGGGCTGGCAGCACGAGCGCATCGGCGACTGGCTGGCGACGCGCGGCTACACGGCCCCGGCCTCTATTGTGACGCTGGCCAACGACGATGGCATGACCGCCTACGCCAAACGCCTGTTTTACGTCAACAAGCCGGCCATCGAAACGAAGGACAGTTTTAACCGGCATTGCTCCAACGGCTTTGACCAAGTGACGGTGCTAGGTTGCTTTGCCGGCAACCGCCAAGGGATCTACATATATGACGTCACCGATGCGCGGCTTACCGGCATCCAGCAGGTCACTGCCGCGCACGAGATGCTCCACCAAGCCTACGACCGCCTCGACGCCAAGACGCGCGCCAGCATCAACAGCCAGCTGCAAGCGTATGCCAAAACCATTACCGACCCAGACCTCAAGGCCAAAATCGCCGCCTACCAAAAAACCGAGCCGCACGACGTGGTCAACGAAATGCACTCGGTCTTCGGCACCGAAGTAGACAGCTTGCCGCCCGGCCTGGAGGCGTATTACAAGCGCTACTTTGCCAGCCGCGCCAAAATCACGGCCTACCATGACGCGTACCAGGCCGCGTTCAATGAGCGCACCAAGCAACTGGCCGATTACGACGCGCAAATCGCCACCCTCAAAAAGCAGATCGAAGATGGACGGGCAAGCATCCAATCCCAGGAAAAATCGTTGCAAGCCCAGCGGGCGCAGATGGACCAGCTGCTGTCCGCCAACCACGCCAGCGAGTACAACGCGCTGGTGCCCGGCTTCAACGCCCAGGTGGACGCGTATAAACAGACTATCACCAGCACGAACAACCTCATCGACAAATACAACAACCTTATTGACGCGCGCAACCAACTTGCGGTACAAGAACAGCAGCTGGAGAGCGCCATAGACAGCCATGCCAGCTCGGCGCCCTCCCAGTAAGGCGTCGCCCGTGCGGAGTAGCTGCCAGGCTCGGGGTGGCCGCCGCGCCCGCTTCGCTAAAGTGATACAATAGGAGAACATGGCAAAAGAAAAAGTCCGGTACGTTTGCACAAATTGCGGTGAGATCAGCTTGAGCTGGGCGGGCAAGTGCCCGCAGTGCGGCGCCTGGAATACGCTCCAAGAAGAGTTGGTTATGGAAAGCTCGTTTGGCACGCCGGCCCGCTCGGGGCGGGCGCTGCAGGCGTCCTCAGTAGAGGGGCTGGCCGCGGCCGACCAAAAGCGGCTACAGACCGGCTTATCTGACGTAGACACTGTGCTGGGCGGCGGCATTGTGGCTGGCAGCGTCAACCTCATTGCCGGGCAGCCCGGCATTGGCAAGAGCACGCTATTATTGCAGTTGGCGGCCTCGGTGGCCAAGAAGCACAAGGTGCTGTATGTGAGCGGCGAAGAGTCCGGGCACCAGATTGGCATGCGCGCGCAGCGGCTGGGCGTTTCCGGCGCGGCGTTGCAGCTGGCCACCAGCACCAGCGCCGATGACATCGCGGCCACCATCGCCACTAATCAGTATGAACTCGTGGTGGTGGATTCTATCCAGACGGTGGCGGCGGCGGCGATTTCCTCGGCGGCCGGGAGCGTGTCGCAGATTACCAATAGCACGCAGTTGCTGATCCAGGCGGCCAAGCAGGGCGCCACGGCGGTGGTGCTGGTGGGGCACGTCACCAAAGAGGGCTCCATTGCCGGACCAAAGGTTTTGGAGCACGTGGTGGACGTGGTGCTGCAGCTGGAAGGCGAGCGCTACGGCGGCTTTAAGGTGCTGCGCGCGGTGAAGAACCGCTTTGGCCCTACCACCGAGGCCGGCATCTTTGAAATGGACGAGCAGGGCCTGAAGCCGGTGGCCAACCCATCCGCTGCGCTGCTGGAAGAGCGCCAGGTGAGTGACGGCTCGGTGGTCTTGGCCACGCTGGAGGGCACGCGCCCGCTGCTGGTGGAAGTGCAGGCGCTGGTTAACAGGACCAGCTACGGCTACCCCAAGCGGCTGGCCACGGGCATCGACCTCAACCGCGTCAACCTGCTGGTGGCCATGCTGGAGCGCCGTACCAAACTTAATTTGGCGGACCAGGACATCTATGTGAACATCGTGGGCGGCATGCGTATTAGCGAGCCTGCGGCGGACCTGGCGGTGTGCATGGCTATCGGATCTGCGGCCAAAGGGTTACAATTAAAGAGTAACGCGGTGGTGTTTGGCGAAGTGGGCTTAAGCGGCGAGGTCCGCCACGCGCCGTACATAGAAAAGCGGCTGGCCGAGGCCAAGAAGCTCGGCTTTGAAGCCGCCATCGGGCCGCTGCAAAAATCCGGCAAGAAATCCAGCTTTTTACTGGGCGTGCCAGATGTGCGCAGCGCCCTCAACCAATTTTTGGAGAAAGATGCATGATATTTAATTTGTTAGAGGTTGGACTGCTGGGCACCATCATTTGGATGCTTGCCGGCAAGCCAACACAGCTGGGCGGCGTGTTGCACCGCCGGGGCAAAATTATTCTGGACAGCTGCGCGCTCATTGACGGCCGCATTGTGGAAATTGTGCGCGGCGGGTTTGTCTTAAGCGAGCTGGTCATCCCGCAGTTTATCCTAAACGAGCTGCAGCTGCTGGCCGACGGCGCCGACTCGCACAAGCGCGAGCGTGCCCGCTACGGCCTGGACATCGCCCACGAGCTGCAAGATACGGCGCCGCTGGTGGTCATTGACCGCACGGTGTTCTCTGGCATCGACACGACGGATGACAAGCTGGTGGCGCTGGCCAAAAAGCTGCGCGCCCAGCTATATACTACCGATTACAACCTCGGCAAAGTGGCCGCCGTTGAGGGCGTGCAGGTGCTTAACGTCAACGAGTTGTCGCAGTCGCTGCGCCCCATCACCTTGCCGGGCGAGATGCTCACCATTAAGATTATCCAAAAGGGCAGCAACCGCGACCAAGGCGTGGGATATTTGGACGACGGCACCATGATTGTTATTGAGGGCGGCGCCCGCTACGTGGGCCGTGAAGTGCCGGTGAGCGTCACACGCATGCACCAGACCGTGGCCGGAAAGATGGTATTTGGCCAGGTAAAAGAGCCAAAAATGAAACAGCCTGGCGTGCCGCAACCGGCCGCGCCGAAGGCGCCCGAGCACACCGGTGCACCAGAGTCATTGCCCGCCCGAAGGGCAGCGCATCGTATTGGCACGGGCGTGACGGCAGCGGCGCATTCGGCACGCAGCCGGATTCGCTCACGATTTCGTTCTACTGTGCGGTAGCACAAGCTAAACATTTTGATAAGGCACCGCAGTTACATGCATAAAATATTATGTTAGTATAAGCAAATGTCCTTCTATTTTCCTCGCACATTGCGCAGCGGTTCGGAAACACTAACCATACCGCAAGGCCATGTTCTTCACGTGGCGACGGGCAGGCTCATTTTTGATCTGCTATGCGTGGGGGATGGTGTTGGTATTACTGAGGGTGATTCGCCGCGCATTAATGAACTGCGACTGCCCTTTGGCGAACCGTACAGTACACTTACTCGGGTTACCTCACCTCAGCCGGTCCCGCTGCGGCCGGAAGACCGCGTATTTATAGGCCGTCGAAGTGGTGAACTGACGACGGAGGGAATCGATAGGGGAGTCGTAATTTATGGCTCCGACGGAGAATTTGATGACAAACGCACTGAACTTTTGGCCGACCGCGTACTGCAATTTGCCATCCGCGCAGATAACAGAATATCAAGGGCGCACGCCGAAATAACCATTAATGAAGAGCGTGCGGTAACTGTTCGTGATTTAGGGTCTAGCAACGGTACGATGCTTAATTTGCAGGCGGCTCCTCCCAACAGGTCGCTCGTGTATTAGCGAATGGTTGGGAGGTGCCGTGACGGCTAATGGCCGCCAGGCGTTGGCGGGGTGGTGGCCAACGTCACCGGGATAGTGTCCGAGCCGCTGTATAATACGCTATCAATTGCTTGGGCGGTGACATTCTGTGTGCTGTCTACCTGTATGCCGGTAAAGGTGTAGTTAAACTGCGTGCTACCGTCTGAGGGGAGGTTAACACTTTGCACCTGCTGGCCATTCACTTGTAGCACCAGAGTACCGGCCGGCGCAGAGGTGTATGATCCGCCGGCAAGCGGATGGGTACCCTGCGTGACCGCAACAACGAAGTTACATTTGTTTTGGTTGTCGCAGCTGCTTTGGGTGACCGTCACAGACGGTTTGGCGTCGTTGCAGTTGTGCACGTCGTCTTGGGCGGTGCTGCTGGCTGCTGAGGCCGTTGTGCCAAAGAAAATATCTGCAGAGAAGTTGCCCACATTGGCGCCAGTTTCGGTTTTCTTGGCAAGGTCTGGGGTGCAGCTGGTGGCCAACTTGTTAGATACTTGGTCGATGGCCGCGCTGCCGCCGCCATTGGAGCCCTTGGGCTGCACGTACCAGGACGGGAAGATGTCGTTGTTGGGGCTGGGCTCGATGGAGCCGATGCCAACGTGGTTGCGCACCACAAAGGCCGCCAGCGTCTTCACGCCAGAAGGGGCTTGCCAGTTGCTGGGCGTGCCGCCGAGCTTGTCATGCGCGCCCTGCATCCAGGAGCGGACAATGGGCTCAGTCATGTACTCCATGCCGGGGCCAACCATGGCCTTGTTGCGGGTGTGGTAGCCGACCCACGTGAGGGCGGTGTACTGTGTGCTCCAGCTGGCCATGAGGCCGTCGAAGCCGGAGTTGGTGGTACCGGTCTTCACCGCAAAGTGCCAGCCGTTGTACCGTTGGAACTTAAAGTTGCCGGCGCCTTGGCTAAATTGGCGGCAGGTGGTGTCGGTGCAGCTGCCGGGCAGGTAGCTGGCCTTGTAGTCGCTGGCCATGTCATCCACGATATAGGCGCTGTCTGGGCGGAGAACCTGCTTGCCCGTGGGTTGCTTGAACTCGTAGAGCGTCTTGTTGCTGGAGTCGGTGATTTTGAGGATGAAGGTGCGCGGAATAGACACGCCCAGGCGTGCCAGCGTGGCAATGCCATTCACGTGGTCGTCCAGGTGCAGGTATGCGCCGTCGCCAATGGCCGATGAGCCATAGCACTGCGTCTCGCCAGCCTTCAGTTGGTCTGGGTCGGCGCCGGGGGACAAATCGGTGTTGCTGCTGTAGCAGTTGTAGAGGTTGGAGGTGTCGGCTGCGCCGCCGCCCATCATGGCCTCGGCCGTGGAAATGACTTTGTTAATAGACGAGGTGTGCCCGGGAGAATTGTCGTTGGGCACGGCAGACAGCATGGCCTTTACCGCCGGGACGTTGCGTGAGCCGCCCAGGGCGTAGCGCAAGGTGAGCGGGCCAGGGTACTGGAGGTCGTAGTCCCACAGACATTTTTGGCTGCCGTCGGCGTCGGAGGGGTTGGTGACCTTGGGCGATGTTTTATCCGTGCACGGATAGCCGGGAATGGCGCCTTGCTGGTCGTAGAAGACACTGCCGGCACCGGCGTCGGTGTGGTTCTCGAGGAATGTGGCGTAGTCGTACGGCTTAAAGCTGGAGCCCGGGGAAATGTTGACGTCTGCCGCGTAGTTAATGAGGCTAAAGTTCCGGCTGGGGTCGTTAAAGGCCACGCCGCCTACCAGGGCAACGATCTGCCCAGTCTTGTTGTCTTCGGCCACAAATGCGGCGTTGTCGCCGCCCTGCCGCTGGATGGCCGGCAAGTCGTTGGCCACGGCCTTTTCGGCTAGGTTCTGGAGGTCCATATCTACCGTGGTGGTTACCTTCCAGCCGCCGCGGTTTACAGCGGTGGTCCCGTACTTGCTCTCTAGCTCCTGCTTGGCGGCCAGGGCAAAGAACGGCGCCTTCATGCCGGCGTAGAGCGAGGCCTGCTGCGGGTGCACCTGGGACAAGACATCGACTTTTTTGGCGTCTTCAGCAGCCTGCTTGGTGATCATTTTTTGCGCCACCATTTGGTCTAGGATGTAGTGCTGGCGGCTCAGCAGCGCCTTGGGGTCAAAGGTGGGGCCGTAGGGCGAGTAGTCGTTGGGCGACTTGGGGATGGCGGCCATCATCGACGATTGGGCCAGCGTCAGGTCTTTGGAGTCCACGCCGAAGTAATCTTGTGCTGCCGTCTGCGCCCCGTACTCTACCGGACCGTACGGTGCAATATTGAGGTAGCCATTTAGGATGTCAGCTTTGGAGTATTCGCGCTCCAGCTCGGTGGCGATGATGAGCTCCTTCACTTTGCGCGCAATGCTGCGGTCTGCGGTCCAGCTAAGGTTCAACTTCACGAGCTGCTGGCTGATGGTGGACCCGCCCTGCACGCCGCCGCCCTTGCTGAGCGCGTCGTGCAGCCCCGCCCGGACAATGCCGCGTACGTCAAACGCGCCGTGCTTGTAGAAGTCTTTGTCTTCGATGGCGACCGTGGCCTGGCGCAGCGTGTCTGGCAGCTGCGTGCCTGCTACCGGCACCCGCTTCACGGCGTCGTAATCTTGCCACAACACGGTGTTGCCGGTGCGGTCAAAATACGTGATGCTGCCGCCCAGCTTGCTGCCAGACAGGTCGTTAATATTAGGCAGGTCTTTGCGGAAATAAGCAAACACGCCAACCACCAGCACAAAGAACACCACAATGGCAATGCCCAAAATTTTGAGCGACATAATAGCGCCATCGCGGCTAAACCAGAACCGGGCGAGCTCGCGCGGCTTCATGCGGTACAGAATGCGCTTAAAGCGGTTTTTGGGCAGGGTGCTTAGGTAGGCGGCTCGCCGGCGCGCCTTCGCATCCCGGCTGGCCTTGATGCGCTCGGTGAGGCTGCGGTTCAGCGTAATAGCAGTGCCGCTTTTCGTGGTGAAGGTGTTCTTGCCAGGGCGCTTACGGCCTTGGTTGTTTTTGGGGTCAACCATCAATACTCTCTTCTGATACCAGTTATGCCCGCATTATAGCAAACCCTTTAGTTGGGCATGCAAGGGGATTAATATATGGCTCCAGCTGGTGTTCAGAGTGCTTGGCCTGCTAGGGCGATGTTTTTGACTGGAACCCTGAAGGGCTATAAAAAATATCTTTCCTTCGGTATTATTGGGGCAAGGAGAAACATATGTCAGATTTGACGTTATCAGAAGAACTTAAGTGGCGCGGCCTTATAAAAGACCGGACCTTTAGCGATGTGAAGTGGTTGGACACGCCGCGGACGTTCTATCTGGGCAGCGACCCGTCATCGGACAGCCTCACCATTGGCAACCTGGCTATTTACATGCTGGCGCGCCAGCTGGTGCTGCACGGGTGGAAGGCGGTGCTGCTGGTGGGCGGCGCTACCGGGCTCATCGGTGACCCAGGTGGCAAAGACGAGGAGCGCCAGCTCAAAAGCCAAGAAGAGGTTGCCCGCAATGTGGCCGGCGTTACGGCGCAAGTGGAAAAATTGTTTGCCGGGCAGCAGTTTGAGACCGTCAACAACTACGATTGGTTCAAAGACATGGGCTACCTGGAATTTTTGCGCGACGTGGGCAAACACTACAGCATGACCGAGCTGGTACAGCGCGATTTCATCGCCACGCGCATGGGCGAGGGCGGCAACGGCATCAGCTACGCCGAGTTTAGCTACAACCTTATCCAGGGCTACGATTTCTACTGGCTATTTAAGAACAAAGGCGTGGAGTTACAAATTGGCGGCAGCGACCAGTGGGGCAACATGCTGTCTGGGGCGCCGCTGGTGCGCAAAAAAGAAGGCAAAGAGGTGCACGCGTTGAGCATGCCTCTGGTCGTCAACAAGGCCACCGGCAAGAAGTTTGGCAAGAGCGAAGCCGGCGCCGTGTGGCTCGACCCGGCCAAGACCAGCCCCACGCAGTTCTACCAGTTTTGGATCAACTGCGACGACGATGGCATAGAAGACTACCTCAAAATTTATACCACCTTGCCCAAGGAGGAGATTGACGGGCTCATGGCCGACCAGCGTGACGACCCTGGTGCCCGCCGCGCCCAGATACGCCTGGCAGTGGAAGTAACCCGGCTGGTGCACGGGCAGGAAAAGCTCAACATGGCGCACGACGTGACGGCTTACCTTATGGGTGCGGACATCGGCCATGCCGACGAGCCGGTGGTGGAGGCGCTGCGCCACGAGATCCCGGCGGTGAAGGCTGCGGCGCAAGGCCCCATTGTTGAGGCTTTGGTGGCCACTGGCCTGGCCAGTTCTAACACCGAGGCGCGGCGGTTGCTCAAGGAGAATGCGGTGAGCGTTAATGGCCATAAAGTGCAGCGCGATACGTTTGAGGCGGCTGACTTCCATAACGGCCGGCTGATGCTGCGCCGCGGCAAAGCGTTCAAAGACTCCGCTCTGGTTGAACTTGGCTAACCCCCGGCGCGCTTTTTAGTCCTCACTGCGGCACAGAAAATAGTTTTCCTTCTTCGGCCGGGGCTGCGGCCTCATACGGATTTCTTTTTTAAGGGCCGAAGTGCAGACTACGGTTCGATCTAGTCCGCCCACGAGGGGCAGAAGATGCTATACTGGAGCCCATATGAAAGATGAACCCCAAAAAGGCGCCGTACCCAAAAAGCGCGCCGACCAATACAACGACCCATCCCACAATTACATGCACTACTGGCACGGCCGCGACTACGAAAACGAGGCCGAAGAAATGGCCATTAAGCGCCTGCTCGCCGGTAAGCACTTCAAGACCGCGGTGGATGTTGGCGGCGGCTACGGCCGGCTGTGCCTGTTGCTGGAAAACTACGCCGACCACGTCACTTTGGCCGAGCCCAGCCAGCAGCAGCTTGACCTGGCCAAGGTGTTCCTGAAAGACCACCCGGAAGTAGACCGCAAATTGGTGCAAGCCGACGACCTCAAGCTGCCGGCCGGCTCCATCGAGCTGCTCACCATGATCCGCGTCATGCACCACCTGCCCGACCCCAGCGGTGAACTGGCCGAAATCGCCCGTGTGTTGAGCGACGACGGCTACGCCATCATCGAGGTCGCCAACTACTCTCACGGCCGCAACCGCCTAAAGCACTTCCTGAAGGGCCAAAAAATGCCCACCGACCCAGTAGACATCCGCTCCGCCGCCCACAAAAAAGCTGGCGAGATCCCGTTTGTAAACCACAACCCGCACACCGTCATCAAGCAGCTGGCGCACGCCGGGCTCAAGGTGGACCGCATCTTGTCCGTGTCTAACCTACGCAGCCAAGGGCTCAAAAAAATTATGCCCAAGAGTGTGATGCTGGCCATCGAAGGCATCCTGCAGCCCACCCTGGCCAGCACGTTTTTTGGCCCGAGCGTCTTTTTCCTGGTGCGTAAAGCTGCGAAGTAGGCGGCCATGGTTGAAGCTCTGGCCGCCCCGGCCATCCCTCCGCATGAATTTACGGCGATAGTGCACGGGATAGTGCCGCTGGCCCCGCCAGACAGGCCGCTGAGCGCGCCACTTATCATGCAGGACGGCACCCGCGGCGTTGGCTATGTGTGGGCTGACCGCCAGGACTTGTCGCTCACGACCGCCGAGATCGTTCCGCTTGGCATAACGCCAGAGGGCTGTCTTTCTGTTGCCGCGCTAATAAAAAAAGTTGGGCAAGCTGAACCCGGGCCGCGTATGGACTTGGGCGGTTACATGGGCACGATGAGCGGTGTGTGTATAAATGATGCGCGTGTGTACGGGCATATCATCACTCATACACGATGGAGCGATGGCCGGATTTTGGACCTCGTCGCTGCATACCGGCGTATGAGGCTCGTTACCCTCCGGGCGCTTATGTTCAATGGAGTAGTAAACCTGGACCACTATACCGGTATACTGGGTTTATGACGCTGGAGGTAACCTCGCCCCTGACGGCGCTGAAAGGCGTTGGTGACGCGCTCGCCCAAAAGTTTGCTGGGCAGGGCGTGAAGGACGTGGGCGGGCTGGTGCAGTATTATCCGCGCCGCTATGAGGATTATTCGGTGGTGACGCCGGTGCACCACATCCAGCCGGGGCCGGTGACCATCCAGGCCGAGATCAAGCAGGCGGCCGGGCGCTACGTGCGGCGCGGCATGCACATCACCGAGGCGATAGCCAGTGACGCCACCGACAGCGTGCGCCTGGTGTGGTTCAACCAGCCGTACCGGGCGGCGGCGTTCAAACCCGGCCAGCAATACTTTATTTCCGGCCAGTATGAGCTGGGGCGCGGCCGCTTTGCCATCCTGAACCCCAGCGCCGAGCTGGCCAGCGACTTCCCGCTTAACACGGCGCGCATCATCCCGGTGTACCGGGAAACAAAAGGGCTCACCAGCAAGCAAATCCGCAAGGCAGTGCAGGGGGCTGTGCCGCTGATGCGTGCGTTGCCAGAGACCCTGCCAGCCTGGCTTATCAAACAGGAAAAACTCATGGCCTACGGCGAGGCGCTGGAAACCATCCATTTCCCAGCTTCTGCCGAAAAGCTGGAGCAGGCCCGCCGCCGCCTCGGCTTTGAAGAGGTGCTTGAGCTGACCTTAGCCGCACTCCTCAACAAGTATGAGCTGTTGGGGGACACGGCGCTGGCCATCCCGTTTGACGCTGCCCTGGCTAGGCAGTTTGTGCAACACCTGCCGTTCCGGCTCACCGATGCCCAGCGCACGGTGGTGTGGCACATCTACCAGGACATGGAAAAGACGCAGCCCATGAACCGTTTGGTAGAGGGCGACGTAGGTTCCGGCAAAACCGTGGTGGCGGCCATGGCCGCGGTTATGGCCATGGCCGGGGGCTTCCAGGCGGCGCTCATGGCACCCACGGAGCTTTTGGCACGCCAGCATGCCGAGACCATTTACCGGTTATTAGATTCGCTCGGCCTGGCTGGGCAGGTGGCGCTGCTGGTGGGTGGCATGAAGCCGGCCGAGAAAACGGCCGCGCGCGGGCATATTGCCGCGGGCCGGGCGCGGTGTATCATCGGCACGCATGCGCTCATCCAAGAGAGTGTGGACATGCACAAGCTCGGCTTGGTGGTCATCGACGAGCAGCACCGCTTTGGCGTGGAGCAGCGCAAAAAGCTCATGGCCAAGGCCGGCCACATGCCACACCTTTTGAGCCTCACGGCCACGCCCATCCCGCGCTCCCTGGCGCTGACGCTGTACGGCGAGCTGGACGTGTCCATTCTGGACACTAAACCGCCTGGGCGGCAGCCGGTGGCCACCAAAATCTGCTCACCCAACTCGCGGGCCGCGCTCAATGCAGCCATAGAAAAAGAGCTGGTAGCCGGCCGCCAAATGTTCGTGGTCTGCCCGCTCATAACCGAAAATAATGATGTAAAAGCCAACTCCGCCGAGAAAATCTACGAGCAGTTCCGCAAGCAAGACTTCAAAAAATGGCGCGTCGCCTTACTGCACGGCAAAATGAAGCCGCAGGAAAAAAACGACATCATGGAGCAGTTTGTGCGCCACGGCATCGACATTTTGGTGAGCACCACCGTAATTGAGGTGGGCGTGGACGTGCCCAACGCCAGCATCATGCTCATTGAAGCGGCCGAGCGCTTTGGCCTGAGCCAAATCCACCAGCTGCGCGGCCGGGTGGGGCGCGGCGGCCACCCCGGCTACTGCTACCTCATGATGAGCGACAGCAAAGCGCCGCCCAAGCGCCTGGAAGCGCTGGAGCGCATCAACGACGGCTTTAAGCTGGCCGAGCTGGACCTGGAGCTGCGCGGCCCCGGCGCCATCTACGGCACGCTGCAGCACGGCGCGCTGGACCTGCGCATCGCCAAGCTCAGCGACACGCACCTCATTGCCGCGGCCCGCCGCATGGCGCAAACGTTTATAGACCAAGGGGAAAATCTGCTACAATATCCGCAGTTACATCAGCACGTTATGGCCGCGAGGGCGGTCACCAACCTCAACTAACATATGTATTCTGGAACCACGCTTACGCCTATGTCCGGCCGGGTCATGGGCGCCCACCAAAAGATCGACCGCCTGAGCCGCAGCTCGCTGAAGCAGTTGCTGCGGGGCGAGGACGCAGCCTTTCCTTCGCAGCGCCTTATTTTGCACTTTGAGGGTGTTAACGGGCCGGACGCCATCAAGCGCAAAAGCCCGGCGCAAGACGAGCCGTGGCACTATTTTGAGCCGTTTAACGAGCAAGACACGCAGCTGGTGGAGCTCATTGGCAGCCATTACGACCACCTGGTAGCGGCGCTGAAGGGCAAAGACGACGTCCGCGCCGCCTTCGAGGCCGCCTGGCTGGCGCACGCCATTGTAGACGGCCTGACCCCGGCGCATCACTACCCCTACGAGGAAAAATTGGCCGAGCTGCGCGGCGGCGAGGGGCTAGAATCGCGCACCACACTTGTAAAAAAGATGGTCATGCCCGGCGGCACCCCGGCCGAAAAGGTCAGCAACAACTGGAAAATGTGGGGGCCGGGCGGCTTGCTACTGTCGCATGGGTTTTTTGAGTTTGGCATAGCGTTCCTCATTAAGCCGCTGGGCGCCAAGCCGCTGGCGCCGCGGCCGGAAGACATTGCCGAGCTGCGGGAATTTGGCGTGCTGGAGCTGTTCCGCCGCAAAGCCAAAGAGGTGAGCGCGCTGGGCATGTACGACGCCTACCAGCACACCGGCTGGACTCCGCGCCTGGCGCGCGACGCCCGCAATCGGCTGGTGCCGGCCATTGTGCGCACCGTGGCGCTGGCGTGGTATGCCGCGGCCATTGATGCCGGGATTGTGGAAGGGCAGCCGGCATGAGGGTTATTGCCGGAACATTAGGCGGCCGCAATTTCGACTCTCCCGGCTCGCACCGCACCCACCCCATGAGCGACAAAATGCGCGGCGCGCTGTTTAACATCTTGGGCGACGTCAACGATTTGGTGGTGTTGGACGCCTTTGGCGGCTCCGGCGCGCTCAGCTTTGAGGCGGCCAGCCGCGGCGCCCGCGAAGTGGTGGTGCTAGACAACGACCGCCAGGCCCAGCAAACCATCGAGCAAAATATCCGCGTGCTCGGCCTGGACGGCCAGGTGCAACTTATTAAGGCGGCGGCTGGCGCGTGGCTCAACACCACCTACGACGAGCAGTTTGACGTGGTGCTGTGCGACCCGCCCTACGACGACCTCCAGCCTGCGTTGCTGGTGCGCTTGGCGTCGCGCGTTATCCCGCACGGCGTGCTGGTGCTCTCTTACCCGGCAGGCATGCCGGCGCCGGAGCTCCCGCGGCTGGAGCAAATCAAGCAGCAGGGTTACGGCGACGCGCAGCTCATCTTTTACCGTGGCGTGGCGCCCACCGACCTGGCTATTGATCTGTAGTTTTTTGCGATTTGCGTTCCCGCCGCGATTGCTTGTGCGCAAACTTAGGTTTGGCGTGCCGCGACGTAGTGGCCTGTGGGGAGGGCACGGCCTTAGCTGCCTGAGCCGTTTTGGGCTGCGGCGCCGCTTCTTCTGGCGCTAGGTCTGTTGGCTTGCTTGGCGCCGCCCGTTTGGCGCGGGCGGCCAGTACGTTTTGTATCTCGCGGTAGCGGATGGCTGGCACGCAAATGTATAGCACCGTGGCGGCTAGCGCCAAGAACCAGCCTACGCCCGGGATGAGCGATAGCGCGCTCAACGCCACAAAGGCGGCTAAGATACTCCATACGCCGCCGGTTTCGGCGGTTTCGTCGGCTGAGCGGCGCATTGCCTCAAAGACGCCCAGGTTTTGGTCGGCCATATAAAACGGCGCCAAGAAGTAGCGTTTGAGCATAATAACCCCGGGCACCACCAACAGTACCAGCCCCGCGGCCACAACCAGCACAACGCATACCAGCAGGCCGGTAAACCGCCAAAACGAGCGCAGCCCCAGCCGGAGCACCTCGCGCAGCCTGGTTTTTTCGCCATCGGCGCTGCGCAGCGTTACCAGCACCAGCCCAAAGGCTACCAGCACCGCCAGCGCCAGCAGCGTCAGGTATAGCACCGCTGATACGGCCGTGAAAGTGGCCGTACCGCCGCCGTGCTGCCCGTGCGTGGAAAAGTAAGTGGCCAGCACCACTAGCAAGAAGAAAAAAGGCAACGACACAATAGGCGGCGCCAAAACCAGCCCACACACTGTGCCAAAGTTGATCCGCAACGCGGCCAAGCCGGGTGGAACCATCCGGAACGGGTTTTCAAACAGCGCCGGTTGGGCAGTACGTTTTTTGCGCGAGTCCTTGGCCATATGTATCTCTAAAGGTATAATACCACCGACGCGCGGGTGGCGAAATGGTAGACGCGCTAGCCTTAGGAGCTAGTGGGGCAACCCGTGGAGGTTCAAGTCCTCTCCCGCGCACCAAGAAAACATCACGTATTGTATTTTTTGCTCCGTCGGCGGGCTATCCAAGCCCGCGGCCCCTTCATTGCGGATGGCCGTTGGAAGGTGGTGAGGACGCTCCCATCCTTTTGAGTTTTGATATTTGTAATCCACGTAAAGCCCAGCTCGTCCATTTGCTTGCCGGTCCAGGTTTGGCGTGCGGCACGTGCCTGGGCGGCGGGGCCCGCCGACCCGGCGTCATTGGCGAGAGCGCGCGTGTAGGACTCGTGGTTGTCGCTGTGGTATTTGGCCGACCCGTCGCTTACCCAGTCGGCGACGAACGTGTCAACGGGCCGTTTGTTGGTGGCGTCAAAATGTTCAAGGCTGCGGCGCAGCAAGCGGCCAGCATGAAGGTCTGTATTACGCTGGCCGGCACTGTCCTTAGCGCGGATACTGGCCTTCATTATGACGCTGCCAAATTTTGCAATGCGGGTGGCCAGGAATTTAGTATGGTTCTCGGGGTCAGGCGTATGGTGTTCGATGAGCACCTGATGCGGCTCTGCCGCTGCGTGCAGGGTGCGGCCGGATGGCATAGTTATTTCGCTGGGCTTTTGCCCGGCAAAAATTGGCTCTAGGGCAGCCATCGCTTCATCGGCTGCTATGCTCTTGGGTGAGGTTTCTGACGCTGCCATGTATGTAGTATAACCTTAATTGTCCAGCTCGGCTGTGCTAGAATTAACCATGAGGATTAATAGCAAGGGGTATTGAATATGCTCGAAGAACAACAAGGCTCGGGTGCGGATCTGGGCGCAGAAACACAAGCAGCCCTCAGACAGGCCGCATCTATTGCTCAGACAGCCATAGATGGCGCAACTGCTGGCGCTGAGCACGCACAGGATCCAAATCTCGCCACGGAGGAGGATGGTAGGATGCTCGCGGAGGACGCTTCAACGTATGTGACCTTTGCCCGCCTCAGGCCAGATTCACTGGGAGCAGAAGCAACCTTCCGGCCGCTCGGTGCTGATGGCGCGCCGATACCAGGCGCAGAGTACTGGTACGGAGATGTCCAGCGGGATGGCAAGGGCGGGACGGCAGTCGTGGACTACGAGCGCGAGCGCGCAAAACCGGAGGGCAGTAACTACTTTGTAGAGAAAACCAGCACGCTTGTAATAAATGCGGGCCAGTCTCCAATACTAATCCGCAGAAGGCGGCGAGATGGCGAGAAAGAGGCAACAGAAGTCGGCAGAGGGCCGGCCACCAAGGCCGATGTAGCGCGCGCCAGCGCCCAGCTTGCAGCTGCGACCGCAGAAAAGAACCCTACACCTCCACCGGCGGCAGCAGTACAACCCACCCGGTAGCCCGTCCCGGGACAGCACAGCTGCCGGGCGCGCCAGAATTTCACCGCAGCAATGCGCATCTGTTATACTATGCCCTGAAGGAACAACCCACATGGCACTCCCAACCCAGCCCTACAAAGGGGCGCGCGATTTCTACCCCGAAGACAAGCGCCTACAAAAATACATGTTTAGCCTCATGCGCCGCGTGGCTGAGGAATACGGCTACGAGGAATACGACGCGCCCGTGCTGGAGCCGGTGGAAATTTACCTGGCCAAGAGCGGCGAAGAGATCGTCAACGAGCAGACCTACGTCTTTGACGACCGCGGCGGCCGCAAAGTGGTCATCCGCCCAGAGATGACGCCCACCGTCAGCCGCATGGTGGCTGGCCGCCGGCAAGAGCTGGCTTACCCGCTGCGCTGGTACAGCATCCCCAACCTGTGGCGCTACGAGCGCCCGCAGCGCGGCCGCCTGCGCGAGCACTGGCAGCTCAATGTGGACATTTTTGGCGTAGAAAGCCACTATGCCGAGGCCGAAGCCATCCAGGTGGCCGACGGCATCTTGCGTGCGGCCGGCGCAACGCACGACATGTACAGCATCAAGCTCAACAGCCGCAAGCTCATGGACTTCATCTTGCATGAATACTTACAGCTGGACGGGGTGCAGAGCCACACCATCGCCAAGCTCATCGACCGCATGCACAAACTGCCGCCAGAGGTCTTTGCCGCCGAAGTAGACGCGGTGTTTACGCCCACCCAGCGCGAAGCAGGTGCCAGCAACAAGCTCATGGGCCTGCTCAAGACCAAGACGCTGGAGCACTTGCCGGACATGGTGCGCCAGCACTCCTCGGCATTAGAGCTGCAGGAATTGCTGCACGCCTTAAAAGACGCCAAAATCACCAACGCCGTCTTCGACCTCACCGTGATGCGCGGCTTCGACTACTACACCGGCATTGTATTTGAAATTTTTGACGAAAACCCAGAGAACAACCGTTCCATGCTCGGCGGCGGCCGCTACGACGGCTTGGTTGGCCTGTTTGGCGTGGAGCCGGTGCCCACCGTGGGCTTTGGCTTTGGGGACGTCACCTTTGAAAACTTCCTGCGCGGCCACGACCTTTTGCCGGCTTTGCGCCCAGAAACCGACCTGTACGTGGTGCTGGTGGGCAACGTGTACCAGGACGCCCAGCGCATCGTGGCCCGCATCCGCGAGATGGGCGCCAACGTAGCCGTTGACTTCAGCGGCCGCGCCCTAGACAAGCAACTAAAGGCCGCCGTTAAAAAGGGCGTGCACTACGCCATATTCATCGGCGAAAAAGACCTGCACGACGAGCAATTTGAGGTGAAGAACCTGCTCACCGGCGTGGCCGAAAAACACAGCCTGGAGCGCATCGTCTCTATTGTGAAAGACTACCGGGCGGATTAGGCGTTAGAGCGTGATGACGGTAGGTTGGACGCGCGCCGCTGCTACCAGCTGGGGGTCGAATTGCTCAGCCAGGTCGTGCACGGCCTTTTCTGCGCCAATTGCTGGAAGCCCCTCTGCCCATGCAGATTGCCTGCCGCCGTCAAGCGGGGACGCCGCAAAAACAGTTGGCTCATCTGACGTAGCACGGCGGATGGGCGGCGTGAAGTCTACGCCCACAGCCCGCAGATGGTCTACGACCCGGGGCTGGCGGCGACCCGCCACGCTAAACCTGACAACCTCTGGCAGCATGCCGGTGCGCGGGTCTTTAACAGTGGCGGCGGTATACACGAGCGCGGCAATGACGGGGTCGGGGTGGCCATCTCCAAGTTTGGGCAGGCCAACCACCAGGTCCGCTAGGCAAACGAGCGCATCACCACCACGCTTTAAAAAAAGTAGGCCGGCGCTGAGCCGCCGTATGCGGGTCTTGCGGTCGCCAATGCCAATTCCCGGAAACCGGGAGCCCAGGTCAATACAGACTTCCAGATCGCCTGTGTAGTGACGGATGTGCTGTTCCGCTGCCATATCGAACCATTCTAGGACGGCGGCAAGCGGAATGCAAACGTGTTCGCTCCCGCGGGCAACAAAACACGGCGCGCGGCAAAGGGTAGCCAAAGAGGCCGTGATCTGGTACAGTCAATAGCTATGCAAATCACCAAGAAAAATCTCTCCGACACCAAAGTCCAGCTAAGCCTCGTGGCCGACCAAGCGCTGCTGGACGAAGTAAAACAACGCGTGCTGCAGCAGTTTGCCGGCAGCGTCAAAATCCAGGGCTTCCGCGAGGGCAAGGCGCCGCTCACCATGGTGGAAAAGCACGCCGACCCGGCGCGGCTGCAATCTGAATTTATTGAGCAAGCCATCAACCGCCTGTATGTCGCGGCGCTGGACGAAGAAAAGCTGCGCCCGGTGGACCAGCCAGAGGTTAAAATTACCAAGTTTGTGCCGTTTGACACCTTGGAAATTGAGGCTACGGTGGAAATCGTGGGCAAAGTGAAACTGGCCGACTACAAGAAAATCAAGCTCGCCAAAGAGAAAGTCAGCGTTGCGGCCAAAGAGGTAGACGAAGTATTACAGCAGCTCACCAGCCGCGAGTCAGAGAAAAAAGAGGTGGAGCGCGCCGCCAAAGACGGCGACCAAGTGACCATGGACTTCAAGGGCGTGGACGCCAAAACCAAGGAGCCGGTCCAGGGCGCCGACGGCACTGATTTTCCGCTCACCATTGGCAGCAACACCTTCATTCCGGGCTTTGAGCCGGAGCTTATTGGCCTCAAAAAGGGCGCCGAAAAGACCTTTGTAGTGACCTTCCCCAAAGACTACGGCGTGGCCGCGCTGCAGAACCGCAAAGTGGCCTTTACCGTTACCGCTAAAGCCGTGCACGAGCTGGTGGCGCCCAAAATTGACGATGCCTTTGCCGCCAAGGTGGGCCCCTTCAAGACCGTAGCCGACCTCAAGGATGACATCAAGAAAGAGCTCACCGCCCGCAAAGAGCAAGAAGCCGCCCAAAAGCACGCCGACGGCCTGCTCACCAAAATCACCGACAAGTCAGACGTTTCCATCCCCGAATCCCTGGTAAGCGAGCAGCTGGACCGCCTGGAGCGCGACCAACGCCAAAACCTGATGTACCGCGGCCAAACCTGGGAAGAATACCTCAAGGCCGAGAAATTGGACGACAAAAAGTGGCGCGAGCAGAACCGCGCCGCCGCCGAAATGCGCGTCAAGGCTGGGCTGGTGCTGTCGGCCATCTCTGAGGCTGAGGAAATTGACGTCACCGCCGAAGAAGTTGACGCCTACATGATGCAGCTTTTGGCCCGCTATCCAGACAAGCAAATGCAGGCCGAGCTGCAAAAGCCCGAGGCGCGCCGCGATATCATGAGCCGCATGCTTACCGAGAAAACCATCGACCGGTTGGTGGGCTACGCCACGGCGTAAGCGCGGGAAGGTATAGTGCACATAATGCCAGAAAACCCTGAAGTACTTATTCACTGGGAGGGGAACACCATTGCGCCGCCCGACCACCGTCTCTTGGGCAGCCTCGGTGTGCTCGAGGTGGTTATACCACTGCCAGAGCAGCCGTCCGATGCCGCACCCATGGATGACGGCCACGTTGTGGCTGATCCGGATGGCAAGGAGTATGTGCGCGAAGAGGGCTACTTACTCGCCGTTTTACGATCTAATGATTTAGGTGGCAACCCAATACTCCGCCTTGGCGATGTCCCTGACGAGGATACCATGGATATTATCGATAAGTCTGAGGAATTTGAGGAAGGCATCTTCGGTGCACCCCTAGACGACTTGAACGGCTACGTTGCAGAGCTCACAAAGCAGTTCCCAGAAGAAGATTAACTGCGGCAGGAACGGCAAGCGTAATTAGCACTCTTGACGCATGAGTGCTAGTTTCCTATACTAAAACCATGAATAAACCCCACAGCATGCTAATCCCCACAGTTATCGAAAACGACGGCCGCACCGAGCGCGCCTACGACATCTACTCGCGGCTCCTCAAAGACCGCATCATCTTCCTGGGCGAAGATGTGAATGAGCACACCGCCAACCTGGTAGTTGCCCAGCTGCTCTTTTTGCAGGCCGAGGACGCCAAGAAAGACATCTTCTTTTACATCAACAGCCCGGGCGGCAGCGTGTACGACGCGCTGGCCATCTACGACACCATGCAGTTCGTGACTAACGACGTGCAAACCGTGGGCATTGGCATGCAGGCCTCGGCCGCGGCCTTCTTGCTGAGCTGCGGCACCAAAGGCAAGCGTTTCATCCTGCCGCACTCCACGGTGATGATCCACCAGCCGTCCAGTGGCACGCGCGGCAAGGTCACCGACCAAGAAATTGACCTGCGTGAGTCTTTGCGCGTCAAGAAGTTGCTGGAAGAGATCATGGCGCGTAACACCGGCCAAAAAATCACCCAACTGCACGAGGACATGGAGCGCGACCGCTGGATGACCGCCGAAGAAGCTAAGAAATACGGCTTGGTGGACAAAGTCATCACCTCGCCGCCGAAGGCGTAGGGCTCGGCCGTGCCAGCGCCCGCAGGCCTGGGAATTGCCCGGCTGCAGCCCAACGAGGCTGACGCCACGGCCGCGCCGTTGCAGGCATTTTCTGCCGACACGTCGCGTGGCTTGTATGTTGATGGGCTTGGCGCAAAAGACATGGCGGCCTGAGGCGGGTATGCCGTTGCCTGAAGGCCTGGCCATCTCGCTTGCCACCCCGCAAGACGCGGCGGACCTGCAGGCGTTCCAGTCGGACACGCGGCTGGTGGCCTTTGCGAGGGAGCTCGGGCTGCCCATATCCCTGAAGGCGCCGGGCAACCCTGCGGCAGTGGCCGGGTTCAAGGAGCGCATTGCCCGGTCGTCAGCGTCGCTGGCCGAAGACGGCGACATGGCTTTTGTAGTCGCCCGCAGCCCTCTGGTACAAGAATATGGTGGCATGGCTGGCGCCCTGCTGGTGCACCGTATAGACGATGACGCCGTCGCCTTTGTGGAAATCGACGTGCATCCGCCGTTGCGCCGGCAGCGTATTGGCTCGGCACTGCTCGGCTTCGCCCTGCGCGAACTACACATTACAGGGGGCGATGAACTGAGCGCCTCAGCCGTCGTGCAGGACATGGCCGCCCGCTGGTTTTGGGTGCATAACGGCATGCAGCGCACCGGCGCGTCGCATGACGACCCGAATACTATGCTGCGCGGCCAATATTTTTTCCTGGAGTACGCCGCCCCGCAAGCGGTGGTAGCCGCGGCCGTGTACGCCCGCTTGGCGCAGCCATAAAATAGCCACTTGCGCTTTTACGCAGCCAAGCGCATAGTAATTCCCGACGTAATTTTGAAGGTTCCGATGATGGCAGGTAACATGTTGGTTTATTCGCCTATGGAGCTGCGTAAGCTGGGTGGGGACGCAGCGCTCCTGAGTGCAGCTAGGGTAGTGGCGCCGTATATCCAGTCGGCACATAGAG
>DATIIT010000018.1:0-10162 GCA_035479375.1 Saccharimonadales bacterium (SeqCode)
TTGGCGGCGAAGACCACCTAGTGCGCGTTGACCTGAACGAATATTCCGGCGAGGGCGACGTGCAGCGCCTCATCGCCGAAGCCTCGCAGGACCAACACAGCCTGACCGCGCAAATTGCCCGCAACCCCTTCAGTGTGGTACTGCTGGACGAGATCGAAAAGGCGCACCCCAACGTCTTAAACGTCCTGCTGCAGATGCTCGACGAAGGCATTCTGCGCGACATTAACAACCGCGAGGTGTCTTTCCGGGACGCAGTCATCATCGCCACCAGCAACGCCGGCGCCGACAAAATCCGCGCCCATATTGAGGCCGGCCAGCAGCTGGAACAGTTTGAGCAGCAGTTCACCGATGAGCTGATAAATGCCGGCGTATTCCGCCCAGAGTTTTTGAACCGTTTCGACGAAATCGTGTTGTTCCGCCCGCTGAAGCCAGAGGAGCTGCTGCAGGTCATCGACCTAATTTTGCAGGGCGTGAACCGCACCATGGCCACCCAGAAAGTATCTGTTGTGGTGGACCAAGACGCCAAGCAAGCCCTGGTGCAGGCTGGGTATGACCCGCGCCTAGGCGCCCGTCCAATGCGCCGCGTGGTGCAGCGCGCTGTGGAAAATATTGTGGCCAACCAGATGCTGGCGGGGCAGGCGGCGGCTGGTTCGGAGATCCATATTACGCTGCAAGATGTGCAGGGGATGCTGCAGCGCGGCAACTCGTAGGTTGTTTCTCTGTGCCCTCACTGCAGCTACTACTGCGACGCCCCTCCTTCAGCACCTAAAAAAGTTTTCCTTCTTCGGGCGGGGCTGCGCCCTCATACGGAAACCTTTTTTAGGTGCGCGGCCACCGCAAATAGGGAGAAGGTCGTTCCCCTTAGCTTGCCCTGGGTAAACTAAGGCGCGCAGTTTTCTCCAGACCACAGGTGGCCGCGCAACAAAAAACCGTTCCTGTATGAGGGCGCAGTCCCGCCCGAAGAAAGGAACGGTTTTTTGTTGCCGAAGTGAGGGCTGTATGAGCGCCCAGGATGCCGAAGCCGGTGTTAGCCTTTGTGCGCGCGCAGGGCGTTGAAAATGACCACTACATCCACCAATTCCTGGACAACGGCGCCATAAATCGGCATGAATTTGCCGCTGGCAAAAATGAACATCAGGCCAACACTCAGGCCGATGCCCACTAGCACGCTCTGCTTGGCGATGGCAAAGGTGCGGTGAGCGATTGCTACGCTGTGCGCCACGCGGGCGAGGTCGTCTTGCATAATGACCACGTCGGCCGATTCGCTGGCCGCGGCGGCACCGCGGGCGCCCAGCGCAATGCCGACGTCGCTGGCGGTGAGCACCGGCGCGTCGTTGACGCCGTCGCCCACAAACGCCACCGGCCGCTGTTTTATGCCCTCGATGGCGCGGATTTTATCCCCTGGCAGCGCCCCGGCTACTACATCGGTAATGCCCAGTTGCTTGGCGATTTTTTGGGCGGTAGCCGGGTGGTCGCCGGTGACCATCAGGAAATGCTGCACGCCCTGGGCGCGCAGCCCGGCCAGTGTGCGCTTGCTTTCTTCACGGATTTCGTCGGTGAAGGTGAGCGCCCCGGCCAGGGTGCCGTCCACGGCCACAAAGGCCGACGTTTGGTGGTAATCGCCCGGCCTAAAGCCCGTGGGCAGCGCCACGCCGCGCTCCTCCAGCAGCCCCAAACGGCCCACAATAATGTCCTCGCCTTTGGCTGTGGCCGTCAGCCCCTTGCCGGCTACCTCGCGGATTTGTTTCACCTGCACCAGCTTGGCGCGCTCGGCCGCGGCTTTGGCCACAATCGCCGCTGCTTGGGCGTGGCCAGAGTGTTGTTCCAGGCTGGCGGCCAGGCCCAGCAGCCGCGTGCGCGACATTTGGCCAAAGGTTTGCACCTTTTCCACACGCAGCTCGCCGCGCGTCAGCGTGCCGGTTTTGTCAAAGGCAAAGGTGCGGGTCTCGGCCAGGCGCTCCAGCGCCGTCCCATTCTTAATAATGATGCCCTCGCGCGCCGCCCGGCTCATGCCAGAGATGAGTGCAATCGGCACGGCCAACAGCAGCGGGCAGGGCGTGGCCACCACCAACACTTCCAGGAAACGGATAGCATGCCCGCTGAGCGCCCACGACACGCCGGCAATAACAAACGCCAGCAGCGTAAATGGCACGGCGTAGCGGTCCGCCAGCCGCGTAAACGGCGCCTCGCTGGCACGCGCCGCCTGCACCAGTTTGATGATTTGCTGGTACTGGCTATCTTCCGCAGCGCGGACGGCGCGGGCCGTCACCGGCCCATCCAGGTTGACCGAGCCGCTCAGCAGCATGCCACCGTGTTTTTTAACTTGCGGCAGGCTTTCGCCGGTAAGGCTCGACTCGTCAAAGCTGGCCTCACCGGTTTCGATTTCGGCATCGGCGGCCACCAGCTCGCCGGCGCGGATAATCAAGACGTCGCCTTTGCGCACCTCAGCAGCCTTAATTTCCACCTCCTTACGGCCGCGCAGCACCCGGGCCCGGCGCGGGGCGCGGGCTAGCAGCGCGTCCAGCTCGCGCTCGGCGCGGTGGCCGGCGTAATCCTCTAGCGCGCGGCCGCCGGTGAGCATCAAAATAATGACCATCGCCGCCCACAGCTGGTGCAGTAGCACCGAGCTCAGCACCGCCACGCCCGCCAAAATGTCTACGCCATACTTGCCGGAGCGCAGGTCGCGCCAGATCTCCGCAAAAAACGGCACGCATTCGGCTAGCGTTATCACCACCAAAAGCACGCTGGCCAGCGCGTGCTGCCCGCCCACTTGCAGCCCCAGCGCCAACAGCACGCCCAAACACGCCGCAGTAAACAGATAGTAGTGCCGCGCAGCGCGCAAAAAACGTTTCATCTGTACCAGTATATAAAAAACAGGGCTGCATTGGCAGCCCTATCGGTGACAATTTGGGGCGAACTATGGGTCTCGAACCCACGACCTTCGGGACCACAACCCGACGCTCTAACCAACTGAGCTAAGTTCGCCACATGAGACCGGTGTATTTTAGCATTTTTAAGGGGCAAAATCTAGCCCCTTACGCACATACTTGACGTGTTAACTGCGCAGGAGTAAAATATGCGTATCAAAAATGATGGGCTCCAAAAGCCCCTCTTTTTTATTGAAAGGTGTATATTATGACAATTGCCCCCGAAGCCGCCACGACTAACCCAGAAGCCCCCGTTAGCGCAGAAACCGTTGGGCGTGACGCCGCAGCCATCGTTGCCGAGGTAGTTAGCATAACAGGCGATACTATTGTGTCAAAAAATACACACGTCGGCTTTGAAGACCCGCTCGAGTGTTGGGTTGGGCGGCCTGTAGAAGTTACCCCCATCCGCGTTCCGGTTATGGATGACTCGGTAAGCTTCAGTTCTGCCTACTCCGTCCGGCCGTAGCCCGCATGCTATACTAGCCGCATGATTGCCGGCGCCCTCCTCTGTGGCCTTATTTCCATGTTCAGCTACGGGCTGGCCAACACCTTCACGCGCCCGATAATCCACCGGTTGGGCGCGGCGCGTATGCTATGGGTACGCGGCCTGGCGATTGTCGCCCTGCTGGCAGTAGCGGCGCTGCCGGCGTACGCCCATCTTGCCAACTGGAAGGCGGCGCTTGCGGCCGTGGGGATCGGCGTCTTTGGGTACCTTCCGCCGCTGGCGTTTTCGCACGGCATCAAGCTGAGCCGTATAAGCATCGTCACGCCTATTGCCAGCACGGCGCCGCTCATCACGGTTATTTTGTCCACGGTTTTTCTGCACACCAAGCTGCATGGCCTGCAGTGGTGGGGCATCGGGGTGGTGGTACTTGCCAACGTGCTGGCGTCAGTTAATTTCCGCAGCTTGCGCGATTCCAACATCCTCAAAATGGCCAGCGGTGTGCCATATGCGCTGGTGGCGTCGGTGGGCTGGGGTGTGGTGGCTTTTTTGCTTGTCTATGCAACGCGCTGGCTGGGGCCGTGGATTGCCTCATTGCTACTGGAGGTGGGCGTGGTGCTGGCGGCGGCCGTGCACGTCTGGCTGCGCCGCGAGCCATTTGTACCCAAGGAGGCTACGCGCAAGGACGTTATGGTAAACGGCGCGCTGATTGCGCTCGGCACGCTCAGTTTTACTATTGGCCTGCGTTCGTTTAACGTGGGGCTAGTGGCGACGCTGGGCAACTCTAACGCCGTGGTCTCGATCATCGCGGCCACGCTGTGGCACCACGAGCACCTTACCCGCGCCGAAAAATATGTAGCCGGGCTAATGGTTTTTGGCGTCGTGCTTGTCTCACTGGCGTAGCCGCTGCGCCGTCGGCTTGGCGGTTCCGCAGGCGCATATCCAGCAGGAACCCGGCCAGCAAGATTGCCGCGGCAGCCACGCCGCCAAATAAGGCGATGTTCAGCGTTTGCTGCTCGCGCTTCTCCACCTCTTTAAGCGAGCGGCCGCTCACCACGTAGTAGTGCTCGCTGGCCACAGTAACCGTTGCAACGCGGATGTCTGGCTGCGGCTGCCAGGTGAGGGCATTGTAGTCGCGCCCGTCGGCCGCGGTGAGCACGCCGGGCGGGATCTTGGCGGCTGTTTTGCCGATGAGCGCGTTCCCGGACAGCAAATTGCCGGCTTTATCGTACACCATAACAAAGGGCGCGAGGTTGGCGTTAAGCCGTACCACACCAGTGATCAGCTGTGAAGTGGGCACGCCCATCTCCAGCGATGCGGAAACATTCTCGGCCATCTGGATTTGCGGGTCGTTGGCGCCGCTGCGCAGCACTTGTTGTACCACGCCAAAAATCGTCCCAAAGATAATGAAGAGTAATGCTAACCCGGTGGCAAACAATGTGTTACGGCGCATACAACCTCCTTGGTTTAGATGTGGTGCCCCGGGGTGGACTCGAACCACCGGCCCAGAGCTTAGAAGTCTCTTGCTCTATCCAGCTGAGCTACCGGGGCTTGGCACTAATTGTAGCAGTGTTTGGTGCGGGTGGCGGGAATCGAACCCGCGTTACCAGTTTGGAAAACTGGGATAATAGCCGTTATACGACACCCGCAAAAGCCCCCCTATTATAACAGGTAGGGCATAGATTGACATCCCATGCCTGTTATGTTAATATAAGCACTATTATGGCACACGGAAATGGAGGCAACGGCCACAACAGGCACCCCATCCTTAACCCCGATGGTTCATTGCCCACGACCATTGAAGAGCGCACCCACCAACACACTATGTCGCGGAGGTTTAATGTTGCCGCAGTGGTCATAGCGGCGACGTGCGCTACCCTAGTTGGCGCCGGCGTATGGACCGCTGTTGATCGGGTTAAGACCGGCCACGCCGCCACCTCCCACTGGGACCCCAGCGGCATCAACAGCGCACCGTCCCGCGCTGGCCAGATTGACCCGGGTAACCACCATGTTAGCCTAGGCCTGGCCAACAGCACCGACCCGGGCCTAAGAAAGCTCGCTGCGCTCGAGAAGCAGTACTCCTACGCGCCAAACGCCAACGCTATGCACGCCGAAATGCCCGCCAACCCCGCCGACGCCGAGGCCAAGGCCGCGGCTATGGTCACCAGGCTACAAGAATACAGCAAGCAAGGCATTGAACCTTTTGTGTTCTTTGGATCCGGCCGAGATGCCCGCAGCAAGAAGCTGCCCAAGGTGGAGGGCGGCGCCTACCAAGACACGCTCAACGCGTACTTTACCTACATCAAGCGCGCAGGCATTACCGACCAGCAAATGGGCGCGTGGATGCTGCTGCCCGACGCCAACGACACTTCCCAAAAGGGCGGAGCCGTAAGTCCGGCGGACTACCAAAGCCGGGTTGTGCCGGCAGCGCAGGCCATTAAGACGCACTGGGATGCCAAGGTGGGGCTTATGTTTGATGGTTCAGACCCGATGCAAGCCTACGTAGAAGGCATACCGCGCGGCCTAGTG
The DNA here is from genome assembly GCA_035479375.1 of Saccharimonadales bacterium (SeqCode). Classification (GTDB taxonomy): domain Bacteria; phylum Patescibacteriota; class Saccharimonadia; order Saccharimonadales; family UBA4665; genus PMNU01. The sequence goes on from DATIIT010000018.1 coordinate 5,899, forward strand.
GATGTCCTGGGCGTCCAAGCCCTTCCTTCTAGCGCTAGCGACCCAGTATCCCATTACCTGCCCGTAAAGGGCATCGCAACCGCGGCGAAGACAGTGGGTGCCAACATAGTGTGGGTTGATACCGGTACCTTTAGCAAGGCGCATGACGCCCACGGCCACCCAGTGACCGAGACCGCCGAAGACCGTAGCCGCCAACTCGCTACCACTGTTATGGGAGCTGCTGCGCTGAAGGGTGATGGCCTTTTGGTGAGCGCGCAAGTAGAGATGTTTAACAACTATCCGCAAGGCGGCGCCGACTGGAGCTACGGCCCGGCCGACTACCAAAGCGTGATTGCTGGCATCGGTATGGCCTCCGGGCAAGGTGTCCCGTTCATGTTTGGGGTTGGCGAGTAAGCTGCCACCGCCCACCACAAGTCTAGCGTAAAAAATAGCGCAGCTCGGTCTGCGCTATTTTTGTGCCAGTGTTGGGGTTGGGGCGACGGTTCCTACCTGCCGGGCTCGGCCCCCCCATGTTGCTACAGTTGTGGCTTGAGTTCGTTCAGGGCTTGCGACACAGTCTCTACCGCGATGCCGCTGTCCTTGATGGCGCTGAACTGGGCGTCCAGGTCGGCGGGCGGGGTGTTGTAGTCGCCGGCTGCCGGGTCGGTGCTTACCTGGTGGTAGACGAGCACGAGCCAGGTGTTGGTGGCCTGCGCCTGGGCGATCCAGCCCTGTATCTGGGCGACCGTGGTGGTAGACGTGACGTCCTGCACCTTGATGTCCCAAATGTTGAAGTAGTTTTTGCTGTTAAAGCCGGCTACCACGCCGCGCTGCGAGCTGTAGTACTTCTTGACCTGCGTGAGCGCGTTCTGGTCCAGTGAGCCGTATGGCGAGGCAAAATCGGTCACCGTGGCGCCCGTCCAGGTTTGCAGGCTGGTCTTGGAGTCGTTCAGCTCGGATTTTTGCTGGGCGGCAGTCAGGGTAACGAGATCCTGGTGGTCTACGGTGTGCGAGGCGATCTCTTGGCCGTCGTTCTTCAGGGCAAGCATCATGGACTGGTTCATGTAGTTGGGGTCGGCGGTGTTGCCGGTGAGCAGGTACTGGGTGGACTTAAAGCCGTATTTGTCTAGCACGGGCAGGGCGTTTTGGTACACCGAGGCCCAGGCGTCGTCAAACGTGAGGCTAATGCGCGCCTTGTCGAAACCAACCGGCACGTAGCTGCTGAGCGAGTAATCGTCGGTGACGACCCAGCCCACGCGGCTCATCAAGTGGAAGACGGTGGCGGTTTGGGCGCCAGCCGGGACAGAGAACTGCTCCTCGAACTTGGTGTAGGCGCTGGACGGTGACAGGGTACCGAGGGTGACGTATTGGTCGGTGCCGCCGCTCATGCCAAAGTCAACTACCACGTAGCTTTCGGCGTTGGACTTGTAGTAGTCGCTGAAGTCGTACATTTTGCTGCTGTCGATGGCCTGCGGGGTGAAGTACCACTTGGCGTCGCCATCGGTGTAGGTGCCGATGTTGACCTTAATGGCGTGCGTGCCGCCGTGGACACCGTCGGTGACGTAGCGGAAGGTGGCATTGTTGGTGCCCCAGCTGCTGGTGGTCCAGTTGGCCGGCATGTTCTTGTTGGCCGGGTCAACGGTTTCCAGGCCGGGGTTGGGGATGAGGTTGGTGCCTGCGGCCACCGGGTTGTTGACGGTAACGGCGTCGTTGGCGCTGGTGGTTAGCGTGCCGTCGGCGTCGCGCACCACAGCGGTGACGGTGTGCGGGCCGTTGGCCACAGCGGTGCTGTCCCAGGTGGTTTGGTACGGCGCGGTGGTGACTTCGCTGCCCACGGCAGTGCCATCTACCTTAAATTGCACGCCGGCAACGGTGTTATCGCTGGTGGCGGTGGCGGCTAGGGAAACGGCGCTGCCGCTGACTGTGCTGCTGGCAGCGGGTGCGGTCACGCTGACGGTGGTGTTGGCGGCCTTGCTCACGCTGTAGTCGTCTGTTTGTAAGATGCCAATGCTGCTAATGACGTGGAAAACCGTGGCGTGCGTAAAGCCGGCTGGTACGGTGAAGGTGGCAGTGTTTTGCGTCCAGGGGGTGACAGTGGCTTTGGTGCCAAGGTCGAGGTAGCTGTAGTTGGTGCCATTGTCGAATTGTACCAATAGATCCGTGGGGACGGTGGCGTGGTACCACTCGGACAGGTTGTAGGTGCTGCCGGCGGTGACGTTAACAGGGGTGAAGTACCACTTGGCGTCGCCGTCGGTGTAGCTGGTCATTTGGACTTTGAGGCTGCGCGTGCCGGTGTGGCCGGTGGTTGCCCAGGTGAAGGTGGCGTTGTTGGTGCCCCATTTACCGGTCTGCCAGCTGTCTGGGGTGGTGCCGTTGGTACTTGTCTCGGCCGAGGGGTTGGCCACGAGGTTAGGCGAGGCCGCTGCGGCACGCACCGCAGGCAGCAGGCCAAAGGCAACGGTTAAGAGTGACAAAAACAGGGAAACAAGTCGCTTCATGAGGCTCTCCACATTCTGTACTTATATAATAAAAGTGACTTAGCGCAAACTATAAACCCTTATGCCCCAGAAGTCAAGAGCATAAGCCGAACAATTGGGCTAATGCTCAGCCTTGGAAGACGGCAGTATTGATGCCGGCAGCTGTTGCTTCGTCCAGGACGTTGTTGAGTGTTTGGTTGATTTGCGAGCCGGCGGGGTACGACCAGTCGGCTTCGGCTGGGAACTTGTTTTGGGCAAAGACTTGTAGCGTGGTGTCGTAGCCAGCCTGTTTGAGAGCCTTAGCGGTCTGCAATTCTCCTTCGAGGGTGGCGGCGCGTTGGTCGTCAGTCATGCGGTCGATGGCGCCAGTATCTGGGTTGGTCTGCTGGCTGTAGGTACCGGTATTAAGGCGCACACCCACCTTGCCTGGGCCGCCCATGCTGGCGGCTACGGTGATGGCAACTTCAGGGTTTGCGAATTTGGCAGGGTCGGTGGTATCGTTGCACCAGGGGAAGCCCTGGAAACACAACTCGTCTGCACCGGTGCCTTGGACATAGGGCAGGAGGGCGCTTGCGGCCTTGCTTGGGTTGCCCCAGTCGCCGTTCAGGTAGCTGGTGGAGTTAAGCAGCACCGACGTCCGGGCTTCCGGGAACGCGCCCTTAAGAGCGTCGCTGAATGTGCCGAAGTTTCGGCGGAACAAATCAGGGTCGGTGGTTTTGTCTTCGCCCCACTGCGGTATATTGGCCTCTGGGAATGGTGCCCAGGTGCCAATGGTTTTGTGGTCGATGTTATTTTCCTTGAGCGCGGCAAATAAGGCTTTGAAGGGGTCCGCGCTGACGTTATGCAGGTCAACGCTATTGGGCTCCATCACTACAAACGGCTTCCGGCCGCTGGCTGCGATGGCGCGCAGCTGCGCAGCGACGCCGTCGGCCTGGTTCCGGGCTGCTTCAGCGGTGGCGGGCATGTCAACGAAGACCATGGTATCGCCAAATTCACTGCCCCGCTTTGCTTCAGGGGTGGCAGCGGCGGAAGCTGATGGGCTGGCGTCATGGTGCGGCGCCTCGGAGCCAGTGGCGGCCGGGTTGCCGGCGCCGCCGGTGCAGGCTTCCAGTAGGAGCCCGGCAGCAACGCCAACGCCAGCGGCAAGCAAGGCGCGGCGCGACGTCTCGGCGCCGCTTGTTTGCGTAAGAGTGGATTCTGGGGTGGACATAGCTACCTGACTGTTAAATTAAGAAAAAATTTTAGCATAATTGTTGTCTCTGCGCAACACCCTTAGCATAACCATAAGCATTCGATGTAATATACTTTACAAAATAGCACTTATGTAGTAATATGTGCATGAGTTGAACAGTGTCCCGTGGAAACGGGGGTGCACCTCAGCCCTACTAACCTAACCCAGAGGAGTTGTGATGACCTACGGTACTACCCTTGGTGCTTCTACAGCTGTTACCGGCGCTACTACTGCAACTGTGCTGCCTCACACTGGTGGCTACCGCCCCCTGTTTGTGGTCGCTTTGGCAGTGTTGGCTTTCGGTGTCATTACCCTGGCTGTCTCGGGCATCTCCGCTTTTGCGCAGGCCCGCAGCAAGGCGTAGGCTCCCGGCCTTCGGGCTAGAGCAAAGCAAGGAAAGCCGCACTCCAGTAGTGCGGCTTTACCTTTATAGAGACATTATGAAACGAATCCACAAAATCGCACTGATTACCGGCGCACTGCTGTGTGTTGTTGGGGCTGTTGGCGCTGCGCCAACGGTTTACTTCAACACCACCCACCACGGCACTGTTTCGGCGCAGCCAGCGTTTCCCACGCC
>DATIIT010000019.1:0-3702 GCA_035479375.1 Saccharimonadales bacterium (SeqCode)
GGGCGGGTTGAGGTTACCAAGCTCACGGAAAGCGAGGTTGATCACGTTTGGCGTAATGGGCGACCCCATAATGTCCACCACGTCAGGAACGAAGTCGGGCTTCACGTTTGTGCCGGCGAGCAGTACAGCAGCCCCTAGGGCGTCGACGGTGATCCCCGCCTCGACCACGGCACTCCCGAGACGAGGGACGAGCCGGTCTAAACGCGTCATGATCACACCCGACTCACCTCCTACCTCTTCACCCATGATGTAGGCGGCCTGTACTGAGCCTGGCGTATCGCCCCATAGGTCGCTATCGGCCGGGACGGAGATAATACTGTGATTTATGGAGTGTGCGGCCGAATTGTCTTCTGGGCGTGCTGCGCCTGTCAAGTACAAAAAGGCAGGCAGGCCGCCGGCGCCCTGGACACGGGTGAAGTGCACTGTGGAGTCCTGGCGGTCAAGAGAAAGATGGTTCGTGACCCCAACCGGAACCTTAATGCGAGGGCGTGGGCTTAGCATAGGCTTATCCTGTCGCCGCACAAGACTTACGGAGCCATAGGCTATACTAATGGGATTTTCAGCTGAAGCGGGCATGGCCGCAGTATACCATAAACCGGCAAAAAATGGCATACTATATGTTATGATACCCGCCCAGCCCCTTGCCGAACGTATGCGCCCCGCCTCCATTGATGAGGTCATTGGGCAACAGCACCTCTTGGCGCGCGGCCAAATTATCCGCCAGATTATTGAGCGGCAGCAGCCCACCAGCCTCATTTTGTGGGGGCCGCCGGGCAGCGGCAAAACAACGCTGGCGCGGATTATTGCCCGCGAAACCGGCGCCGAATTTGTGGAGCTCAGCGCCGTCACCGCCAAAAAAGAGGACGTCCGCAAGGTGGTGGATACCGCCCAGGCCAACCAGCGCCTGGGCATGCGCACTATTTTGTTTGTGGACGAAATCCACCGCTTTAACAAGGCGCAGCAGGACGCGTTTTTGCCCTACGTGGAGGATGGCACGCTTATTTTGATTGGCGCCACCACCGAAAACCCCAGTTTTGAGGTGATCACGCCGCTGTTGAGCCGCTCGCGCGTGCTCGTTTTGGAGCCGCTCACCAAAGAAGACATCATAGCTATCTTGCAAAAGACCGCCAAAGCGGAAAAGCTGACAGCCAAGCGGCTGCCAGCCAAGAGTATCGACCTGTTGGCCGAGCTGAGCGGCGGCGACGCGCGCGTGGCCCTGGGCAACCTGGAGCTTGCCCTGCAGCTCACCGACAAAACCGTCACGCCAGAGGTAGTCATCACCGCCGCCCAAAAACGCGTGCCCGGCTATGACAAAGCCGGCGAGCAGCATTACAACATCATCAGCGCGTTTATAAAAAGCATGCGCGGCTCGCAGCCCAGCGCGGCGCTGTACTACATGGCGCGCATGCTGCAGGCTGGCGAAGACCCCAAATTTATCGCCCGCCGGATGGTGATTTTTGCCTCCGAGGACATTGGGCTGGCCGCGCCGGCGGCGCTCAACTTGGCGGTTTCGGCCTTCCAGGCCGTGGAGCGTATTGGCTTGCCCGAGGCTAATTACGCGTTGTACCACTGCGCCACGGTGCTGGCCAAGGCGCCCAAATCGCGCGAGGTGGCCGACGCCATGCACGCCGCCCAAACCACGGCGCGCGAGTTCCCAGACCTCCCCGTGCCCCTGCACCTGCGCAACGCGCCCACCAAACTCATGAAAGACCTCGGCTACAACAAAGGCTACAAATGGGAGGCCGATTTCCAGCACCAAAAGGGCTTTTTGCCGCCGGAGCTGGGCGGCCGCTCGTTTTTTAGCTAGTAGCCGGTGGCGTAATACGTCGTTTGCGCTGGTGGCAGTTCGCTGGCGGCGAACACCATAGCGCTGCCCAGCTGCTCAATGGTTTCCGGGGCAATTGCGGTGCGCGTCGTCGGCACGGTGTCTTGGAGCTCCGCAACAAAGCGCCGCTGGTCCGCCCTGCTAGAATTGGGGTCCTGCCCGGCGCCGGCGTGCACTAGGACGCTGGGGCGGTCCGGGAATTCGCCATACTGCCAAACGGCCACCTCAACTTGGGGGAGGGTCATAACCACGCCCGAGGGGTCTTGCCCGCGTTTCCACCCCAGCCCAATCAATGATGGCGGCCCAGGCAGTACTAAGAGCGGCGCGTCGCCCTGGCGCAACTGCACATTTACTTTCTCGCGCAGCGCAGGGGGTATAAAAAACTGCGCGCCGTCCCCACGAGCGTGCGGCCGGCTGTCCGGATGGGCGCTTATGGCCGATGCGCCACGCGCCAGCGCCAAGCAGGCGGCGCCGTGCTTGAAGACCGTACCCCAGGTGCTTTCACTGGACCCCACCCTATCAGTGAGCGTAGGATTTACTATCCGGCGGCCGGCATTGTCATGGGCCAAAAGGGGTGCATGCCGCAGAGTTGGCCGGAGGTGACCCGTCGCGTCGCCCATCATATTTACGCCCTCGGCAGCCAATGCTTCAAAGCGCGGGGATACCGCGGGAAAGGCCTCGCGGTGCCAATGGCTAATGTCGCGCGATGGTTGGTATACTGCCGATTCGGTCCTGTACAGCTGTTGCATTTATGTTATTATATACTCGTTTTTCGCTTTACACAATGCGCTATACTAGTAGTATGAAACGAAGCCTAAGCACAACAGTGCTTTTTGTTTTACTCATCCTCACGGTTGTTGCCCTCACCAAAATTGGCGTGCCCAAAAGCGCCAGTGCCTTTCCCCTAAAAGCAGCAGCGGTGGCCAAGGATGGAAACAAGTAGCGCGGCGATCCACATCACCCGTCTTACCAAGACGTACCGCGGCACGCAAAAGCCAGCGCTCAATAAAGTGACCCTCCAGGTGGCGCGCGGCGAGGTGTATGGTTTTTTGGGGCCAAACGGTGCCGGCAAGAGCACCACCATCCGCTGCCTGCTTAATTTTATCGAGCCCACCTCTGGCGGCGCCGATATTTTGGGCATGGATGTGGTGCGCGACTCGGTGGCGGTGAAGCGCTCGGTGGGCTATGTGGCCGGCGACCTTGCCCTGTACCGGCGCATGACCGGCCAGCAATTTTTGGCGTATATGGCCGCGTTGCAGCCGCTGAAGCGGCCTGGCTACCTGCGCTCGTTGACGCGCGCGTTCCGGGCTGAACTGTCCAAGCCCATCGAGACGCTCAGCAAGGGCAACCGCCAAAAAATTGGCCTCATCCAGGCGCTCATGCACGAGCCAGACGTGCTCATTTTAGACGAGCCCACCTCCGGCCTCGACCCGCTCATGCAAGAAGTCTTCTTTGCCGAGGTCGCCGGCGCCCGGGCGCGCGGCGCCAGCGTATTCTTTAGCAGCCACAACCTGCCCGAGGTGCGGCGCAGCTGCGACCGCATCGGCTTTATCCGCGGCGGCAAACTGGTGGCCGAGCAAAGCCTTGCCGAGCTCGCCGCCCTAGCCTCCCACACGTTTGAGGTAAGTTTTGCCGAGCCGGTGTCGCCAGACGAATTCAAGCGCCTCAAACACGTCAAAGCCCTGCCCACCCACGACCCGCGCCACCTTACCATCCAGGTCACCGGCGAGCTGACGCAGTTCTTGCGCGCGCTTGCCCGCCACCGCGTGGTGCAGCTGGACCAGCGCGAGGTCAACCTGGAGGACGAATTCCTAAAGTTATACGAGGGCACCTCATGAAACAGTTGGTGGCCCTGGTGCGCTGGGAGCTGTGGCAGC
>DATIIT010000020.1:0-73238 GCA_035479375.1 Saccharimonadales bacterium (SeqCode)
GTCGGCCATCATGTTGTCGGTGCTGCTGTCTGGGGCTGCGGCGGCGGGCGGTGCTGGTGCTGGCGTGGCCTCAGGCGCGGGGGTTGCCGGCGCGGCGGCAAATTGTTCGATTTGGGCCTGTACGTCTGCCTGCTCAGCGGATGTGCCCTGAGGCTGGGAGGCGGCAACCTGTTCCTCTTCTGTGGTTACGGTAACGGGGGTTGCGGGGGCTGGGGCCGAAGCCGGCTCTGGCGCGGGCGTGGCCAGCGCGGCAGGCGCCTGGGCTGCTACAGGCGCGGGCGCCGGTGCGGGCGTGGCTGCCGCAGGTGTTACGGCAACCGGTTCGGTAGGCGCTGCTACTGTAGGCGGCGTGGGTTCTGGGATAACGGGTGTAGGTGTTGCTGGGGCTGCAGGGGCTGGCGCGGGCGCCGCTACCACTGGCGCGGCTGGCGTTGCAGGCGCGGCGGCCATGGGCGCGGGCGCCGGTGTTACGGGTGCTGGAGCTGGCGCGGGGGCGCTGGGCGCGGGTGCAGCAGGAGCTGCAGGCGCTGGGGTTGCCTCGGCCGCGGCTGCGGCCACGCCCGCGCCAGCCGGTACGCCGGCCAAGAGGTCGCTGGCGCTTTTCACAATATCTTCCAGCGTCACCTGTGACTTCACCAGGTAGCGGTCGGCGCCCAAGGAGTCGGCACGGGTCTTGTCCTCGGCTTGCCCAAGCGCGGTCAGCATGATGACCTTCACGTCCTTGAGGCCGTCGGTGTTACGCAAGATGTCCAGCATTTCAAAGCCGCTAATCCGCGGCATCATGACGTCAGAGATGATAAGGTCGGGCTGCTCCTTTTTGGCAACGCTGAGCGCTTCCTCGCCGTCTTTGGCGGCCACGATGTCATACCCCTCAGCCTGCAAGCGCGCCTCATAAATTTCGCGCAAGTTGTTGTCGTCTTCCACCAGCAGAATTTTTGCCATCGAATGTGCCTTTTTACCTGTTGTTACCCGTTGCTTATGTTTAGAATCATTGTAGCACGATTTCCTGGCGCCGCGCTCCCCTAGCCCGCCTGGGGCGGCGTGGCCTGGGCAGCGGCCGTTTGCATTTGCTGGGCTTTTTGGGTGCTGAGCCGCGGCAAGTTAATAAAGAACGTGCTGCCCTTGCCCAGCTGGCTTTCCACCCACAGCCGTCCCTGGTACAGCTCAATAATTTTGCGGCAGATGAACAGCCCCAGCCCGGTGCCGCCCACCGTACGCGTGGCCGAGCTATCCACCCGGTAAAATTTCTGGAACAGGTGCGGGATATCCTCGGCCGGGATGCCGGCGCCGGTGTCGCGGATGTACAGCTGCACCACTTCCTCGTTGCCGGTCAGGCCAATGCTGATTTTGCCGGACTCGGTGTACTTGCAGGCGTTGTCAAACAGGTTGGTGATGACCTCGCGTACGCGGTCCGGGTCGGCATAGACGTAGTACAGCGGCTTGAGCACCTTGCGGGCGGTGTCGTCCTGCTTGGTAGCGTCGATGGCCTGGTTGCTGCCCACCACGAATTCCGTCATGAGCCCCTTCTTTTGCGCGGCAAACTTGAGGTCTTCCACCAGTTGTTCCAGGAAGGCGCCCATCTCTACCACGCCGGGGTGGTTGGTGAGGCGGCCGTCCTCGGCCTTGGCGCTGGTGAGCAAGTCCTGGAAGAGCTGGCCAAGGTGTTGGGTGCTGGAGTGGGCTTTTTCCAGGAAGCCGCGGGCGCGGGCGTCTACGGTGCTGACTTTGTCGTTGAGCGCCAGCGCCAGGTAGCCCTCAATGGCCGCTACGGGCGTGCGCATCTCGTGGCTGGCGGTGCTGATGAACTCGGCGCTCTGCTTTTCGGCGGCGCGCTCCTCGCTGACGTCACGCATCACGGCCACGGCACCGTAGACTTCGCCGGCCGGCGTCACCACCGGGGAGATCACCAGTGATATAACCTGCTTCTTGCCTGCCCGCGAGGTGATCTGCAACGCCCGGTTAATAAATGCCTTGTGCACCAGCACGGCGGTAAACGGGAAATCGTCTTGCGGTATTTCCGACCCATCTTCTTTGGTGAGCTTAACCACCAGCTTCACGTCCACGCCCACCGCCTCCTCCACTGTCCAGCCGGTCATGTTGCTGGCGGCGCGGTTCATGAGCGTGATTTGCCCCTCGGTGTTGGTCACAATAACGCTGTCCGCAATAGATTGGATGAGGATGGCCGATTGCGTCTGGTTGGTCTTGAGCATGCCAGACAGCTCAGACATTTGCTGGTCCTGCGGGCTCACAAAGCGGCGGCTCCAAAATGGATACGCCAGCGTGGCCAGCACAATGGAGCCCAGTAGCATTACCCACGACTCGTGCGTAATGCTCTCTATATGGAACCCGCTGCGCAGCAACACATAAATGCCGCTCACCAGCGCCGAGCCAAGCAGCAGCGGCAGCCCGTAAATCCCGTTAAGCGAGGTGGTAAACAGCCACAGCGCAATGTACGGCCACGCCCCCACCGTGGGGTCGGTGTTGTTGATGCCGTTGAGCAGCACCAGCGCGTTGAGCATGGTGGCCACCATCGAGGCCAGCGCCAGCCCGGCGCGCCGCACAATCCAGAAAACCCCCACGGTATATACGAGCGTGATGCCGGAAAGCACCGGCGTCACCGGGTCGTCCAGGTTAAAGGTGTGGCCGTTGCCATGCAGCACCGCCGGCGCAAACTTGGCCAGCGCCCAGCCGCCGATGAGCAGCGTGTTGAGCACGACGATCAAAATCCAATACACCCGGTACCAGATTTTTGACACGTGGAACATGAAGTCGTCGATGACCATTGGCATAAGTATACTACGCTTATGGTTGTGTGGGCGAGGGTGCCCAGGGTGCGCACCAGGCCTGGCGGTAAGCGCAGAATATTGTATACTAGCCCGGATGTATGTCCCCTCGCACATCTTTGTGCCCTCCCGACCCCAGTGCCCGACCGAGCGTTTTGCCGAGGGCCTTAACCTCGTTGATATGGGCCTCGCCTTCCGGGTGGAGCCGCTTGGTGACGAGGGCTTTCCGCCAACAGGCGTGGTCGTATCTGGGGACTTCCTAGCCTACGATGAGCCGACCGGAGAGATGACTGGCTTCGTTGGCATTCAAGAGACGACGTTTCCGGCTGACTCGCCAGCCGGCCGCGCCGCTTTGCGGCTTGGCGCCCTGCTCCGCAGCGAGCTTGCCGCCCACTGGAATGAGTTGGGCATAGAGCCTGACCACCCAGATTTTGACCGGACTCTGCAGACATCAACCATCCTGAAATTGGCCGCCGCCTTCCGCCACGGTGTGCTCACCTGCCCTGGCCAGATGGGCGGCGAGTGTGGCGCGCTGGGCAGCTGGGCAGTTGAGCGGGTGGTGTTGCAGGTGGCGCCAGCGGAGCCATAGCCTTTGTGCTGCTCCCCACCCTGCGCCCGCCGCCAGCCGACCCGCCGCGCGCCAGCAGAGTTGCCTTTCTGTATCTGTTGTGGTATGATTTTTGGGCTGGCGGCGCGGCTGGTTTCTTACGATTCCTAGGTGCGCTTCGGCCCCTATGCTTCGCATAGGAACCAAATGCCCGAAATGAAATTTTGTGCGAGCACAAATTTCATTTCTCCGCTTTGGCCCCTTCGTCTAGTGGTCCAGGACGTCAGGTTCTCATCCTGAAGATCGCGGGTTCGACTCCCGCAGGGGTCACCATTGCAATTATCACATCGGTTTATGAAAGTCCCAAAGGTTCAATCTTTGGGACTTTTTATTAGATCTAACGGTATACGTCTACAGCAACGCATTATATGCGGGTACTTATTGGGCAACTTGTGGTACCATGCGGCCATGACTGTAAACACAGGGCCAGTAGTTGTGTTAATATCGTCAGATTTTGAATGGCAGATAGTCAAAAAAATTGTCACAGCAACCGAAGAATCAAAGACACCATTTGGTGAACAATTCGTGGCACAGATAGGACAACGCGAATTGCTATTTTTTCATGGAGGCTGGGGCAAGATAGCCGCGGCTGCAAGTACTCAGTATGCTATTGACACCTTCCAGCCCAAGCTGCTCGTGAATATAGGTACATGTGGTAGCTTCCATCAATCTATGCAAAGGGGCAATCTACTGTTAGCCGACAAGACTGTCGTGTACGACATCGTAGAACAAATGGGAGATCCGGATGAAGCTATCAATGCGTATACAACCGTATTTGACACTTCATGGGCTCAAAGCTTAGAGGGTGTGCAGCATGGTGTCCTTATCTCTGGCGATCGCGACATAGCCCCAGGTGACATAAAGACACTACGAAGCAAGTATAGCGCAGCGGCTGCCGACTGGGAGTCTGGGGCGATTGCCTGGGCTGCCAAAAAGAACAATGTGCCTCTGTTCATAATTCGTGGTGTTTCTGATGTTGTTAGTGAGACTGAATCGCTGGCTTACAGCGACCCCGGCCATTTTAAGGAAGGTGCTGAGATGGTTATGAAGCAGCTGATTGCAGCACTCCCCGATTGCCTCGATCTATGGGGTAAGGATACCAAAAAGTAGAAGATGACTTACAAGAGGGTGGGATGAATCGTAGTGCACCAATACGTCCCCACTGGCGCAGCAAATAGAGGTTCGATAAATCGTATTTCACTTAGGCCGGCTCTTCAAGCGGCAATTTGTAAGCATTGAGCGCCCTAGTACTACTAAATCCTGCCCATGCCCTCTCGAGTGTTTCCCACGGGACAAACCGATTAGGCTTATTGTAGGTGTTGCTATCCGCGTCGTGCATAGAAACGCCTTTTTCGTCGTACCCTACTATCAGTACCGAATGGGGGTCATAGCGTCTAGGGGGTGTCCACCTTGACCGAGGGCTGTAACAGCTAGGGCGCTCCCACTCCTCTAAGACAGCGGCATTTATAGGGACCCGGGCTAAGTACCCATCTGCAAGCAAGGTTATTATGTCTTCCTTTGTCCCTGGGCGCCGTTCGAATGATAAGCCTCTTTCCAGATAGCTCGCGACACGCCTTGCCTCTAGGGGTATATTTGAGTTAGCTAGTTGGTCTCTGAGTGCCGTCGGATCAGGGAAGCATTTTCTCATGTACGCCTCTGGATCGATTGCGAAACTTGGCACGTCGGCATCTTCTATCCAGCGTGTCTCAAACCCAAGTTCAGCTAAGCTGAGTAGACTTTGAGTTTGCCATGCCCCCTTGCCGCGCTCGTAACCGCAAAGTTGGGCGACTTGCTGTCTGTCTAGGCCGTTATTGGGCATGAAATAACCAAGCACCGACATAATATTAGCAACAAGGCATTGATCCCCTGGAGTGGAACAAACACGATTGTAGTAAAAGGGGACTGCATAATGCACTTCCAGAGGCGGTTGCCCCTCATAATATGGAACTGCGGATTTTTCTTGCGACACGCCACAATAGTAGCACCCCTCTGCGGTGTCGTACGGCCTGGAGAATGTGCCTTTTTTAAGGCGGAGGAGGATAGAGTTTGGCACGCTCCGCGGGCTATCGGCAGATGCTATTTTTAACTTATAATCAACTAAGATGAAACAAATCGATCCTCGCCTTATCGAAGAATACCGAAACCCTTTGGCATTCCTCGAGTGGCAGGCATACCGCTCCTTGCGCCATACTATTGTCACGAGGGCGGTAACTATTATTTTTGTAGGAGTGGCCTTCTTTGTCCTAGCTATTTTACCGGCAGGCAATTTACATAGCCCTGCCATGGCAAAAGGACAACTGGCGACGACATTGTTAGGCGCCGGGCTGCCACTGTTGGGCTTTTACCAGTTATTTCGGGTAAAGCATACCATCATCGCGACCCGCCGTGCCCAACTCGTATGGCTTAACCCGGAGCTGCAACCACTAGCGCCAGCCAAAAAGATAAAGCAGCTACCTCCTTTACGGAAGAGATTTTTTTGGGACAGTTTGCTTGTGGGCGGGATAGTTTTGGCTATCACGGCGTGGGCGTTATATCTGGCTGACCACTAGGCATTAATTTCCGCCATATCCCATTTTGCCTTCCAGACACCGCCCCGCCGGCGGTACGATTGTTGCAAATACAACATGCAGTGTATACTGCAAGCATAAACTTTAAAAAAAGGACATCTACAATGGCGGTGGGCAAAAAACAGGACAAAACGAGCGCTAAAGTTTTTAGTTGTTTGAGTTTTATAGTGGCGTTTGTGCTGCTGGTGGTAGGTCTGGCGTGCTGGGGCATGGGCCACAAGGCAGTCACTGACGTGAACAAGGGGTTGGCGGACCAGCGTATTTACTTCCCGCCGGCTGGCAACCCAGCATTTTCTTCGGCAGTATTCCCGGATGCCCAAAAATATGCCGGCAAGCAGGTCACCACTGGCAAGCTCGCCAAAGCATATGCCGACGACGTTTTAGCCGTGCAGCTCAAGCTGGTGGGCAACGGCAAGACCACGTTTGAAGTAGGCGGCATGGCGGCGGCTGACCCCACCAACGTGGCACTCCAGCAACAGCAAGCCACTATGTTTCAGCTGGACACGAGCCGCAGCCTGATGCTGCTTGGCGGCTACGGCGCCTCGAGCCAGGCCATGATGATGGAAAGCATGGGCATGGTTGCCTTGGCAGTAGCCGTTGTGCTGCTCTTGGTAGGCGGCATGCAGTGGATGCGGTATAAGCGGGCGTAGGCTCCGCCTAGAGTTGTTTAAACCCAAACGGGCTATGTGGCACATCTATAGTTACATGATATAATTAGGCGCCCCATCCAGACCGTCCTGACTGACACATATGCCGTTGGGTCAAAGGAGGCTGTGCCGTCATCTGGTTTAACTCGATAATTGGCAGGGCTAAGGGTGCGCCGTTTGTAGATGGCGACCGGCTGACCCGGGTGCGCTACGGGCTTACCATGTGTATGGCGGAAACGGCAATGGCAGCCGTTGGCCTTGACCCGGCCGCGACAGCCTGCAAGGGTAGCTGGCATTTTGAGCAGCGCACGCCGCCAATAAGCTTTCTCATAGACCAGGTCGCCGTGCCAGATCTGGCCGCGCTTGATGCCCGTCTGCAAATACCGGTTGCGCCCCGGCCGTAAAATCTGTAGAAAGCAGGTTTTTTCTGAAAGCTCGCCCTCTGTTATTATGATGGCGTGAAAGTCTACTCCCAAGAACCCTTCGGCTCCTCGTTGTCTGCCGAAGTGTACGGCCTGCAATACAACAAGGATTACCGCGGCGAAGTGGCCTGGCTGGCCGCCCTGGCGCACCGGCATGGGTTGCGCGGTTCGCCTAGCTGGCTGGATATGGCCTGCGGCACTGGCGACCACCTGAGGCACGCCGGCGCGTATTTTGGTGAGGCCGCCGGGGTGGACCTGAGCCCCCACATGCTGGCGGTCGCCAGGGAGCGGCTGCCCGATAGCATTTCCCTGTACGAGGGCGATATGGCCACAGTCCGGCTAGGGCGCAAGTTCGACGTGGTTACTTGCCTGTTTTCGGCAGTGAGTTACTTGGCGACAGAAGCAGGGGTTAGGAGGGCTGTGGCCAACATGGTGCGTCACACGCTTCCTGGCGGGCTCGTTATGGTGCAGCCATGGCTCCATCCGCAGGAGTTCTATACAGATAATATGCTCCACCCGACGGAGGCCAAGGCAGACGGCGGCGAGCTTGTCCGCCGGGTGGTGCTGCACGGCCCGCCGGCTGGCGAGGAAGGCACGGTGCATATGCAGATGGGGTTTCTATATTCGCGCCCCGACCCAGAAGACGGGCGGCTCCAAATAGACGCTTTTACCGAGGACCACGATCTCGCCCTGCTCCATGAGGATACGTACCGCCAGGCCATGGTTGACGCTGGTATGCAAGTGCTGGAGGTTGAGCCGCCGCCCAGCGAGCTGCCAGATGTGCGCCCCCTGTTCATTGGCCGCGTGGCGGTATAACCCAGAGGCGGCTCCGGTTTTGTGAGGTGCGCCCAGATTTTTGTACCACTGCCCACGAGTTAGGGGTATAATACCGCCGATGCGCTACCATAACCGTTTTGCCGCCCCTGTCTTGTGCGGGCTCGCGCTCCTGTTTTGCGCGGTGTTGTGGCCGGCGCGGGCGGCGGCTGGGGTGTATGGCCGGGACTCGTTCGGGTCGTGCGCTTACGCTGGGTGCGCACCAGTTGCGCCGCCGGTGTCTACCCAAACCACCCTGCCCTCTGGCCTGGAAATTTCGGTGAACTTGGTAAGCGGCCAGGTGGTGCCGCGCAGTGGCTACACCATTGTGGTAACGCCGGTGAATGGGCGCGGCAGCAGTTTCCGCTCGGTGGATTTTTATATTGACGGCGTGTTGGTGCAGGCGGGCGTGCTGCCCGGCGAAACTGGTACGGCCAGTTGGCACTGGGACCCGGCTGCATTCCCGGGCAGCGTGGTGCGCGTGGTGGTTACCGATGTGGACGGCCGGATCACGGCGCAGGAGTTCACCGTGCACGTGGAAGATGCCCCCGCCCCTGTGCTGGTGCAGCGCGCCGCTGGCCGGCCGGCATCCCCGCGCGTGGCCGACGGCGGCGCGGCCACTGGCCTGGCTGGCGTGCTCCAGCGTGCCGCGGCCAGTGCCGAGCGGGCAATCCGCGCCCTGCCCCGTCCGGTGGTCTACGCCTTCCCATACGCACTGCTGGCGCTCTTGGCTGGCAATGCCGTGGTGCTGCTGTTGCAGGCCAAGCGCGAGCTTAGCGAATACGCCACCATCAAAAAGCTGCTCGCCCGTAACCGCGCCATGGAAGAGGGCAAAAAGACGTTTTTGGCGCTGGTGTCGCACTATTTGCGCACGCCGCTCACCGTTATGGGCGGCGGCATTGAGCTAGCCGCCGGGCATGGCGGCGCTGTGGCCACGCTGGCGGCGGTACAGAAACGCCTGGGCGGCAAAATTGAGGCGCTCATTGCCCGCGTAGACGCCGGCACGCAGGAGCAGGCGCCGCCGCCCGGCCTTGCCGCGCGGCTCCCTGTATGGCGGCCGGGTTTGCTTGTGCCCCTCTGTGCGGGTGGCGCGCTGGTGTTTGGGTTTACGGCGCTCACCGTGCGCGCCGGCTCGTTTACGGTTTCGCACGGCAATGTTGCTACGCAGGCCGTGGTATTTTGCCTGGTGGCCAGCGCCACGTATTACCTGTTCCGGCAGGCGCAGCTGCACCGGCGCGACTCGCGGCTGCTGCAAGCGGTGCTGGAGCGGGAGGCGGCCGCCATGCAGGCGCGCGACGACCTCATTATCCGCGCCGGCGAGGCGTTGCAGGGCGACGTGGATGGGCTAGACGCGCCGCTCGCCCGCCTTGGCGCTGGGCGCGCGGCTGGCTTTATCCGTACTGGGCAGGCGCAGCTGCGCGGCCTGCTCGGCAAGTTTTTGTTGGTGGCGCGTTTGCGCGGCGGGCATAGCCAGGCGCCGCCGCGCATGGTGCGGTTGCCAGATATGTTTGGGGCTATCTCCCAGGATTTGCAGGAGAAAGCGGCCGGCAAGCGCGTTACCATTACACCGGCCATGCCACCTGCTGCCCAGCGGCTGGGCGTGCGCGAGCCAGAGCTGCTTCAGTATGTCCTGCACAGCCTGGCAGACAACGCCGTAGCCTACAGCAACGACGGTGGCCGCGTGCAGCTGGCCGCCGCGTCCTCCCAGGGAGGCACGTTGTTCTCAGTAACCGACAGCGGCACGCCCATCCCCGCCCAGAAACTCCCCGCGCTTTTCCAGCCCTTTTCCAAAGCCGAAGGCGCCGAGGTCTTCACCCACGAGGGCGCCGGCCTGAGCCTGTACATCGCCAAGCTGGCCATGGACTACATGGGCGGGCGGATCTGGGCGGAGTCTGACCCGGACAAGACGGTGGTTTGGGTTTGGGCGCCAGAGGGGTAGACCGCGGTTTTGCGGGACTTTTTGCCGTTAATGCCGTACGATATTCCCTATGCCCCTCCAACAATCCGACATCGACGACCTCGTGGCTGCCTGGCGCGGCTACTGCGCCGGGATAACCGATTGGCAGGCGCTGGTGCGCGGCACGGTGCCCAAGCAGACCGGCTGCGGCTCGGTGTATGAGCTGCCCAATCCGCTCAAAAACCGCCTCCACGAGAGCTTTGCCATCTGTGACATGCGCAACATCAAAGTGGCCGAGCCGCACTACCACCCGGCCGACAACTGGGAGTTCTACTTTGTGCTGTCTGGCACGGCGCGCGTGTTTGTGGGCGGGCAGGCCCACGACGCCAAGAAGGGCGACGCCATTATAATCCCGCCGGATACCGCGCACTACACCATCCCGGGCGCGGATTTTGTGGTTGCCGCGGTTAACAACCCGCCGTTTCGGCCGGAAAGCTACATCACCTTGGGCGCGGCCGACGAGTCGCGGCTGGAGGTGGAGTTTGACCTCGACAAATTCCGGCGCCTCACCAGCAAACTCTAAAAAAGTCCTGAAATTGCGCCGGTAAGGCCACGCAAATCTGCCTAAAAACTGCCCAAATCCGTTACAATACAAGCGTAACCATTAACGGAGGGTTCCAGTGAAGACAGCACAGCTTAAAAAATTTGCATTTATCCTGCCAGCAGCGCTGACGGTGGCGGTTGGCGCGGCCACGGCCGGGCTTGGCCACAGCACCTCGGCTACGGGCGAGCACGACGCCAGCAGCATCGTGGGCGTCTGGGAAGTGGCGGCCGTGGCGCCCTACGCGCCGCACCTCTTTACCTTCCACGACGACGGCACTATGGCCAGCACCAACCCCACCAACGTCCAGGAAAGCCCGGCCAAACCGCACGGCGGCACCAACGACAGCCTGGGCATGGGCGTGTGGAAGCGCGTGCAAAGCGGCAAAAATACCTACATTGTGGGCACCTTTGAGGAGCTCAACGCCCTGGCGGACAACCACCAGCCCACGGACAAGCTCAGCGTCAGCTTTAAGGTGCAGCTCACCAACCACGGCGACGGCTTTGACGGCCCGGCCTCGGCCACGGTGGGCAGCGAGACCGACCCCTCCCACCTCACCGGCACGCGGGTGGATGTTGACTACAACGCGGTCAACCAGCTGTAGCCCAGCCTCCCCCGTACACACGTAAAAACGCCCCGCCCTTCCCGGCGGGCGTTTTTTATGTGTGTATGATGGCGATGTTGCGCTCCACGCGCAGCCGCGGCACGGGCTGGCCAATCTCCCGGAAGTAGTCGGCCACGGCGCGCTCCACGCCGGGCAACTCTGGCCGCTGGTAATCGTCGACGAGCACTACCCCGCCCGGCTCCAGCCGCGGCCACACCAGCCGCAGCGAGTCCAAAATAGAGCCGTAGAAATCGCCGTCCAAAAACGCAAAGGCGATGCGGTGCGGCACGTCCGCTGCGCCCAGGCCGCTAAACCACCCCTTGTGCACCACCGGCGGCACGAGCCGCGCGGCGTGGAACTGGTGCAAAAATTCTTTTTTGCTGACGGCCAGCTTGCCGGCCTGGAAATCGGCGCCGGCGGCGCTCTGGTCTGGTGCGGCTTTGTCTGGCAGGCCCTCAAAGGAGTCGTAGGCGTGGAATTCCCGGCCAGATTGCCCGGCTTGGTCCAGCAGGCGGCGGATAAACAGGCTGGTGGTGCCGGCGTAGCAGCCAAACTCTACCACGGCGCCTGGCACGCCCGCGCCCAGTACGGCGGCCAGCTCGTGCCACACCAGGGCCACGTCGCGTGCGGACACTTGGTCGGAAATGAGCAGCTGCCCCTGGAAGTGGTTGGCTGGAGTGTTGGGCACGCGGTGGTGTGTGTAGGCGTCGGGGTTGTCCATGGCCTCATTTTACCGCTGTTAGTGCTGCATGCGCCAGACGAATTCCCCGATGGGCGCGGCCAGCTGCCGGAACTCCGGATGGCACATGGGATTGTAGCGCCCCCGCTTAAATGGCCAGCCGCCAACCATGAGTGCCACCGTATAGGCGCCAATCTCTGCGACTTCGCCTGCGGCTGGGCCGCTGTGGCTAAAGACATTGGGGTGGCGCGTGAATAGGTGTGGCTCCTTAAACATGATCTCTACCTGGCTGGCCGGCAGCCGCTCACCGCGCATTACCGCAGCCAGGCGCTTGAGCGTACCCTCGGAATCGGCGAGCCCCATGCCATACCGTAGCCATTGGCTATCCAGGTTGAGCTGGAGCGCAGCCGCTAGGCCGCTGGCAGCGTGGATATTCCTTGACAGTACCCTGTTGTAGTGCGGGTTTTTAAGCGCCTGCTGCAGCAAGGCGGCGCCTTCCCGTGGTACGATGTGGCCCGGGAAAAAGACAGATTCATAGCCCTCTATCCCGTCGAGGCCTTCGGGGCGGGTTAGGAGCCGCCGGACGTTGACGTCCTTGAATGCCGGTTCGGCCCGCAATACGTCAAGCACGGCCTTGTACCCGCCTAAACTGCGTACGAGCATGCGGCCAGCAAGGTCATCTCCCCAGCGCAGCATGCCTTCGGCGAGTACCGCCCGGCTCATTTCGGCGCCTTCTTCCAGGAAGACGGCCGGGCCGGGCTGCTGGGGTCCAATCACATCTTCGAGCTTTCTGGAAGCGGTCTCGGCAAGGTCTACCGGCGTAACGTCCAGCGCCCGGGCAATGGCGAGGTTGCTGATGGCGCCGGCTGGGAACCGGGTGTTGGCGCCGTAGTTGCCAGCTTCCATGGCCACGGTTCCCCAAGCGTCGAGCACGCTGAGTCCCCAGGTGACTGGGTATGGGCTCGCCTCGAAAGACTGATGGGCATTAGCTTCCAGTTTTCGGAATTGTTCCACGGACATAAGACGTACACTGTACCATACTTACCTGATGTGCGCCTCGGGCAACTCGTCCCAATCGCTCAGGTAGCGCGGCGAGCGGATGGAATGTTTGGGCTGCCAGCTGGCGCCGAGGCCTTCGGCGGCGTAGTACAGCTTTCCCTTCCCGTGCTTTTGGTTGATGGCGTCCAGCGCGGCCATGCGCGCGGCGCGGCGGTTGTGCCCGGCCACGCTCACCTGGCCGAGGATGTCGGTCTGCAGTGCGTCCTCTGGCACGAGGTCGTACAAAAACACGCCCAGGCGGTGGTATTTTTGGCCGGGCTGGAAGGCTTGGCCCAGCTCGGCCACCAGCGCGGCGATGGCCTCGCCGGTGTCGTTGGCGGGTTGCAGCAGCTTGATTTCGCGCACCCAGCGCCGGTAGCCCGGCTTGTGCCGGTTGGTGTTGGTGAAGAAACCAATGCGTTTGGCCAGCAGCCCTTCCCGGCGCAGCTTAAAGGCGGCCTGCGCCGTGAGCGTGGCAATGGCTGACTCCAGCACGTGCGCCTCGGAGGTGTCCTCGCCAAAAGTGCGCGAGCGCATGATACTCTGCGCCGCGGTTTGCTCGCGGGTGAGGACGTAACAGGCGGTGCCGTTCAGCTCGCTGGCCATTTGCCGGCCGTGGACGCCCATGAGCTGCTGGGCGTGCTGCGGGCGCAACTCAGATAGTTTGAGCGCGGTGTTGACGCCTTCGGCCTTGAGTTTGGGCGCCAGGCGCCAGCCCACGCCCCACACGTCGCCCACAGGCACGCTGTTGAGCGCCGTGCGCCGCGCCTCCTCTGGCAAGCCCACAAAACTGAACACGCCGCCGTACTCTGGCTGCTTTTTGCCAATGTCGCTGGCCAGCTTGGCCAGGGTTTTGGTGGGCGCGATGCCAATGCTCACCGGCACGCCAATGTTTTTCTGGACCGCGGCGCGCACCATCTTGCCCCACGCCGCGTAGTCGGCAATATCCAGCGAGGTGATGTCCAAAAACGACTCGTCCACCGAATACACCTCAATCCGCGGCGTAATGGTGGTGAGCAGCGCCGTGATGCGCTTGGAAATGTCACCGTACACGGCAAAGTTGGCCGAAAACAGCGTGACGTTGTGGCGCTGAAACACCTCGCGCCACTGGAAGGCCGGCGCGCCCATGGGGATGCCGAGCGCCTTGGCCTCGTTGCTGCGCGCCACCACGCAGCCGTCGTTACTGCTTAGGACGGCCACTGGCCGGTTTTCCAGCTCCGGCCGAAAGAGCCGCTCGCAGCTGGCAAAGAAGTTGTTGCAGTCGATGAGGGCGTAGGTTTTCATGCGGCGCTCCAAAGGCGCGCCGGTAACGCCACTCATGCCTGCAGCCGCTTCCGAAACTCGTGCACGCTGGCCGTGACCACGCCCCAACACATGGCATCTGCCGGCATCTTGGCGTAGGAAGAGATGGCAAACTCCCCGCCTGTGCCATCCCACCACAGGACCACGTCGCCCTTCCGCGGGTCGAGCGCGCGGTCGATAATGGCCACGTCGCCGTCAAACACGCCGGCATCTTCCCAAGCGTTGCCGCGCACCCGGAACAGGTACGTGCTGGCCGGATGCCGCACCAGCAGTTTGTGCAAATCCAGCCCGTGCAGGCTGGTGTCTGCCCCAGGGTTGGGAAATCCGGCGTGGATGCTCACGCCGGGTTGCGGTCCGTCCTCGATCATGCCCTTATTGTACGCCGGTTTTGCTATACTGGCTGGGTAACAGGAGGTGGCATAATGGGCGATTTGTTGATCATTAAGAACGTGACGCGCGAGGGGCCCGGCCTGCTGGAGGGCATGCTCGCCAAACATCAGGTGTCTTTCGACGTCGCGGACCTGGACCAAGGCGAGGACTTCCCTAACCTGGTGGGCTACAAAGCGCTGGTGGTGCTGGGCGGGTCGGACAGCGCCAACGACGCCTCGGCCAAGATGGCCAAAGAGCGCGAGCAAATTAAGTACGCCATCGACAACGGCCTGCCCTACTTGGGTATTTGCCTGGGCATGCAGGTGTTGGTAAAGGCCGCTGGTGGCCGGGTGGTGCCGGGCGCGCGGCTGGAAGCTGGGTTTATCTCGCCGGAAAAGACGCCGTTCCAGGTGCAAATCACCCCTGACGGCTCCCAAGACCCCTTGCTGGCCGGCCTCGATTCCCCGCTGCCGGTCTTCCAGCTGCACGGCGAGGTGGTGGAGCTTATGCCGGATATGAAGCTGCTGGGTACGGCGCCGGTATCCCCGAACCAGATTGTGCGGGTGGCGCCTAAGGCCTACGGCATCCAGTCGCATTTTGAACTGACCGACCAGCTGCTGCAGGTGTGGGCGGCCGAGGACCCGGACCTGCAGCCCATTGGCTACGACGCCCTGCGCACCGAGTTCGCCAAGGTCAAAGACGCCTACACGCACACTGGCGAAACGCTGTTCACCAACTTTTTGCGGCTTGCTGGGCTTATCTCGTAGGCCAGGCGCGCTGCCGCTGGTATAATCCGCACATGGCCACCCCTAACGAACTGCTTGCCGGAGTTGTCCCGGCTGCCACCCTTGCCGAGCGCTACGCCGCCACCACCGGCATTACCGAAGTTACCCCGGCGTATTTCTCTGACCCTTCCGCAGTGCAGGTGCACCACCGTGCTTTTGGCCGCGACGGTGATTTTGCCGGTATCCTTACCCATGACCCGCTGAGCGGCGCGGTAGCCGGCGGTGTGGTAGGCACGTACGATCCGGCGATTAACCGCTGGCGGTTTTTCCCGGAAGTGGTCATGGCGGATGAGGCGAGGCCGCTCCAAAGACTGTACGCCGGGCATCTTGGCCCCCTGGCCGCCCGTGCTGGCGCCGCCGAGGCCGATGAGCTCGGCGAGACGTTCCTCGACGTGTTTGGCGAGCAGACCCGCGCCGTGCGCCACAACTTGCACGGGCAGTTGCGCGGCCTTGATACCATCGGCCTTTTGGAGCGGCCCGGAGTCGTCGATAACCTGAGCGACCTCAACGACGCCCCTGGCCCGGTCCTGGAAACTGACCAGGCCACCATAGTTTTCCCGACCCTCAGCATCGGTGGCAGCGCCCAGGTCGACATTGAGCGCCTAGGGCTAGACGACGGTATCACCCACGGCGCCGATGCCGTGTTGCAGCCGGTCGCCCGCCTGACGCTCATGTACCAGAATGTCATTGTGGCGAGCCCCGGCCACCCCGGCCGCCGGATACGCAGCGCCCGGCAGCTTATCGTTGCCAGACGGGGCGAGGGCGACGTGCTGGTGCCTGAACTGGGCGTTATCGGCATGGATGAGTGGACGCCTTTGCGTAACGTCGCCGCCACTTTGGTGTCGGCCGCCAACAACATCCCCAACTTTTCGCCGATGCACTGCGCCGTGGCGCGCCGGGCGCTCGACCTGCCTACTTAACTGTGCCTAAAAACTGCACCAGCTCGCGCGGGGTGATCTCGGCTTTTACTAAGTAGGCGTCGGCCTGCTTTTCGATGTCGGTACGCACCGATTCGCGCTCCTCCAGGTTGGTGGTAATGACGATTTTAGCCTTGAGCGGCGCCGCGTCCGGCCCGCGCAAGCGGCGCAGGATGTCGATCCCGGTGACGCTCGGCACCATGAGGTCCAGCAGGATGATGTCGAACTTGTTGGTGAGCGCCAGCGCCAGCCCGCGGGCGCCGTCCACCTCGGTGGTGACGTCGTAGCCGGCCCGGGTGAGCGCGCGGACGTACAGCTCGGTAATAAAATGCTCGTCCTCAACGATGAGGATGCGGCGGTTGGTGCGGGAAGTGTCTTGTGGTTCCATGTTACCTGCTATACAGTGAGTGGTTTTTGATCCAGCCGTGGGCGCCACGGGTGATGTCGTTATTATCACCGTTTTTTTGCTCGTCGGCAAGCTTGGCGTATGGCATAACCGTGAAGCCAAAGGTGCTGCCCTGGCCTTCGCGGCTGTTGACCCAGATTTTGCCGCCGTGGGCGCGCACAATGGCCTTGCTCAGGTACAGCCCCAGGCCAGTGCCGCCCACCTCGGCGCGGGACCGGTGCGAGCGGTAGTATTTATCAAACAAATTGCCGATGATGCTGGTGGGGATGCCAGCGCCTTGGTCTTGCACGGTTGTCTCTACCAGGCCTTCTTTGTTGAGCCCGGCGTGGATAGTGATTTTTTTGCCTGTGCCGCTGTATTTTATGGCGTTGTCCAGCAGGTTGCCCAAGACCTCGTACATGCCCACGCGGTCAACGCCCACCGTGGGCATGCCTTTGGCGATGGTGGCCTCAATGGCAATGCCCTCTATTTTGGCGCGCAGCGAAAAGTCGTTGACCACCGATTTGACGATTTCCGGCCACTTTTCCTCGTGCAGCTTCAGGGTGAGTTGGTCATTTTCCACGCGCGCTACGTTGAGCATATTTTTAATGAACGCCGTCAGCCCGTTGGCCGTGATGTTCATTTTGTCTAGGTAGCCGGTGAGCTCGGGGTCCAGTTTGCCGTCCAGCTCCTCCTCAAAGACGTCGATGTAGCCGCGCAGCAGCGTCACCGGCGTGCGCAGCTCGTGCACGGCCAGCTCAATGAAGCCCAGGCCTTGGTCGTCGCGGCCGTACGCCGCGGTGCGGTCAAAGAGCACCAGCATGGTCTCGAACCCCTGGGGGTTTTCGGCGTTGAAGTAGGCGGTGAGGTCGAATTGCGCTTGGGTGGCCTCGCCCTCCACTTGCAGGCGGACGCGTTCCCATTGTTTGGTCTCTACGGCCGCGGTTTGCTTGGCGGCGGCCAGCCAGGTGTCAAAGGTCTCTTCGGTGCCAAAGGACATGTCCAGCACGGAATATACATTTTGCCCAATAACCTCCCCGGCGGCACGGTGGAGGTAGTCGCACGTGGCGCGGTTGGCAAACAGCACGGTCTCGTTTTTATCCAGGACAAGCAGCGGCAGCGGCATGGCGTTGGCCACAAAATCCGTTTTGAGGTCTTGGCGCTGGCTGCCCTCGGTTTTTTCAATGGTGTCCACCACGCTGGCCAGCTGGTATACGTGGCTCACTAGGTTCATGACTAAGTCGTAGCCAATGGTGCGTTTTTTGAGGTTGGGCGCGGGCACGTTGGCGGCATCCGGCGCGATGTGTAAAATTGCCTGCCAGATGAGTTTGGTAGGCTGCGCCAGGTATTTGGCGCTGAGCCACGGCAAAAACGTCAGGCTCAAAATAGAGATCACTACCATGCTGATAACCAGGCGCGTGCCGTCGGCGCCAATGATTTTTTCCATGACCCACCAGTCGGCAAAAATGAGCAGGTTGTTCACCACCAGCACTGCCACTAAGCGGCTGCGCACCTGGGAGATGAATCGTTGGAGGTTGTCCATGTTATTTATAGGTTACGTCGCTGGTGTCGCCCACAATGGCCACCCACGTTTGCCCGGCGTTGAGCGCGATGGCCTTGCCGCTGCCGTCAGTAAAGGTGAAGTTTTCCTGGCTGCTGGATTTTTTCCAGGTGCCCTCGGTGACCGTGCCATCCTGGAAAATATAGGCGTGCCCGGTGCCGATGGTGCCGTACGAGGTGTGGTGGTCGTCCGCCTCAAGCCCCTGTGCCATGGTGAGCACCACTACCACCTTCGGCTGGAGTTGGGTCTGGGTGCCATTTTGGTCTACTACCATGTGTGGCACGCCGGCTTCGCTGCGCTTGTAATTGTTGGTGGCGGCAACGTAATCGTAGTGGGAGTTGAAATCGGCGCTGGAGATGTTGACGTCTACGCTGGCGGCGTTCGGTGCCTTCACCGGCGCGTCTTTTTTGCGCGGCAGCGCAGTGAAATTAGCAGCGCCGTAGCTGTTTTTGCCCTCGATTTCGTTGAGCTGGCTCATGCTGGTGTAGACGTTGTGCGGCGCCACGCGGCTGCCAATGCGCTGGTAGTAGCCGCCGTAGGCGAACTGGTCCAGGTCTTTGGCTTTCCAGTCTTTCATGTCTTGCAGAGCCTCGGGGCTGCCGCCGACGTGGGCGATGGCCGCGTCAAACCCCATGCCCCACTGGATATAGTACGGCCGCACCGAGCGCACCGGCCCGATGTAGCCGGGCTGCGTGTCCTGGAACAGCGCTTCAAAGCGGGTGATGCCGCCCTCGGCCACGGCTTCAAAGACCACACCGGCTTGGTCCAGCGCCGACTGCGGGCGGGCGTCGTCGCTGTTTTCGATCATCACGGCGGTGACCGGGCGTTGGTTAATGGCCGGGTCAACTTGCAGGCCGGTGAGGCTGGACGGTACGGTGGTAGGTTTGGGCGCCACCCTCACCTGTTTCTTAACCACCACGGCTACCGGCACCGGCTTTTTGTGGAAAAACAAGAGGTACGTGCCGGTGCCTATGCCGCCCAGCACCACCACGGCCACCACAATAATAATGGCCCACTGTTTTTTGGTGCGGCTTTTGAGCCATTCTTTTAGCGAGCGGCGTGGTTTTTTGGTTTTACCGGCGTTGCCTTGCTGTGCTTCATCTTGCATGTTGATTTCCTCTTCTGGCTCGGGCTGGGCGTCCTCTTGGGCGGCAACTTCTTCCGGCGGCCGGAAGGCGGCCGCCGTCCGGGCTACGGGCCGAGGATGGTAGTCTAAAATTGGCCGCCGCACCGGCTGGCCCGGTTTACTGCCCGAGCGGGGACGCATGTCGTCGATCATGCACCTATTGTAGCAGCTTCTGGCAGTAATATGCTTACGGCTTTTGGCCTTGCGGCAGTGGCGCAGCGTTTGGTATAGTACCGGCGGATGAAGGTCGTTTTCCTCAATGTATGGAGCGGCGGCAAGCTGGCAGATGCGCTTGCCGCTTTTTTGCGCCAGCAGGCACCGAGCACCGACATCTTCTGTTTCCAGGAGGCGTACGACGCCTTCCCGGTACTTGCCGCCGAGGCGCTTGGCGCGGATTTTACCGCCCTGCCCATTACCAAAAAAATCATCAGCATGCACACCGAGCGCTTTGAACAAGCGCTTTTTTATAAACCGGGCACGGTGCGGCTGCTGGACTCGGCGGTGGTGCTTGGCGGAGCCACAGACACCGGCGGCCTTGGCCAGTACGTGCACTGCGAGGTGGGCGGCCGCGAGCTGCACCTCTGCAACGTGCACGGCCTGCCCCTGCCCGGCCACAAACGCGACACGCCGGAGCGGCTGGCACAGTCGCGCGGCTTCCTTGACTTTATGGCTGGCAAGCGCGGCCCGCGCATCATCGGCGGCGACTTTAACCTGTTCCCGGACACCGAAAGCATCCAGCTTTTTTCTAGGGCCGGCTACCGCGACTTAGTTGCCGAGTTCCAAGTGCCCACCACCCGCAACCGCCTGGCGTGGGAGCGCTTCCCAGACAACCCGCAGAAATTTGCCGACTTTGTCTTTATTGACCCGGCGCTGGCGCTGCAGAAATTCGCGGTTATCGACAACGAAATTTCCGACCACCTGCCGCTGCTCTTGGAAGTAGATTTGTAGTTCTGCCCGGCTTTGGCGCCCCCCCTGGCTACAACGCGGCAAGCATGGCGTCGATACGCTGCAGGCTGGTATCTTTGCCTAACACCGCCAGCGTGTCGGCCAGCCCTGGGCTGTTTGGCGCCTGCGTGGTGGCGATGCGCACCAGGCTAAACAGCACAGCCGGCTTTTGGCCGGTGGTTTCCAGCAGGTTGTTGAGGCACGCGGTGAGGCCATCTACCGTGAAATCGCTTCCGGTGAGTGCGGTTTTAGCCTGCTCCAAAAGGGTTTTGAGCTCGGCGGGTGCCAGTTTTTTGAGCTGCTTGTGGTCTTGCCATAGCTGCGGGTCTACGGGCAAATCGGTAAAGAAAAACTCGGTGAGCGCGGGCAGCTCGGCAAAGAATTTGAGGCGCTCCTGCACCAGCCCAAGCACCTGTTTTTTGTAGGCGTCTTCCCTGCCGGCGGCGCTTGCGGGCCAGAAATTGGCCACGCGCTCGTAGAGTTCGTCGAGCGGCAGCCGCCGGATATGCACGCCGTTTAGGTACACCAGCCGCTGCTCGTCAAAGATGCCGCCGCTGCGCTGCACCCGGGCTAGGCTGAATTTTTCAATAAGCTCCGGCACGGTGTAAATTTCCTGCTCGGTGCCGTCATTCCAGCCGATGGTGGCAATGAAGTTAAGCAGCGCCTCAGGCAAAAAGCCTTGGTCCCGGTATTCCAGCACCGGCTTTGCGCCGTGGCGCTTGCTGAGTTTGCGGCGCCCGGTCTCGTCCATGACTTGCGGTAAAATGACGTTGATGGGCGGCGTCAGCCCCAGCGCTTCGTGCGCGGCTAAAAATTTCGGCACGCTGCTGATGAATTCCTGGCTGCGCATGACGTGGGTGATTTTCATGAGGTAATCGTCGATGATGTGGCAGAAATTGTACGTGGGAAAGCCGTCGGCCTTGATGATAATGAAATCGTCCACCATCTCTGGCCCCATGCTGATGGTGCCCATCACGGCGTCGTCCCACTGCCAGGCCTTGGGCTCCAGCTTGATGCGCAGCGCCTGGCTGCCATCCCATGTTGGCGGGTTTTCTGGCCGGTGGTCGCGGAACAAAAACGGGCGTTTTTCGGCTTGGGCTTGCTCGCGCAGGCCTTGCAGCTCCTCTTGGGTGTAAGGGTCGGCGTAGGCCAGGCCTTTGCCTACCAGTTCTTGGGCGTATTGCTTGTAGATGCTGAGGCGCTCAGATTGGATGTACGGCGCGTACGGGCCGCCCACATCTGGGCCCTCGTCCCAGTCGAGCCCGAGCCAGCGCAGGCTTTCTTTAATGTTTTCGGTGCCGCCCTCCACCTCGCGTTTTTGGTCGGTGTCCTCGATGCGTAGCAAAAACTGGCCGCCGCTCTGCTTGGCCAGCAGCCAGGCGAACAGCGCTGTGCGCACCACACCAGAGTGCAAGGCGCCGGTGGGGCTGGGCGCAAAACGGGTACGGGCATGGGAATTTTCCATGCTGGAATTATACTGGCAAACAGGGGTAAAGTCTACGGCTGCACGTGGAACCGCGCGAACAGCGGCGCGTGGTCTGAGGGCGCGCGCTCCAGCACGCGGAAATCCTGCAAGTGCACCGTGCCGCATTTTGTCCAAAAGATGTTGTCATAGTTAGCCCGGATAACCGGGATTTTGCCGCCCAATAGCTTCCAGGTGGGGTGCAGCAGCGTGCCCGTGGCGCGGTCGTATAGCGAGCGCGCGCCCCACAGCCGCGGCATAAACTTAAACTGGTTAAAGTCGCCGCCGATGATCGTGCGCCGCTGCAGCTCTGGCGCGCGCATCACAGCCCGGAACGCCCGGTGGTGCTTGAGGTGCATATTCCAGTTGTACGGCATGAGGTGCGCCAGGTAATTGACCACAATATGCACCGGCACGCCGGCGTGCAGCAGCCGCGCCTGGATCAGCTTAATGGTGTTGCCGCTATAGCCGCGGCGCGCGCCGTATTTATCTGGCCCCAGCTCGTGCACCGTGATGCCATCAGCGGGCACGCGGCTGGCAAACGCCGAGCCGCTAAAATTGCCGTTGCTTTCCGGGCTAAACGGCGCGAAAAAGGTGTGGTAGCCGCGGCGCTCCAGGTGTTCGAGGAGTGGCGGCAACTGCCGCCCGTCGTGGCTCAAAACCTCGTTGAGGCCAAAGACGTCGGGCTGGTGCTCGGCAATAATCGTGTCGAACCGTGCCAGGAGGTGCTGTAGCCGGGTGCCGGACAGTTGGCTCTCTACCCACACATTCCAAAAAACGGCGGATAGTGGGCGCGATGTGGCTGCTAGCATATGCCTATTATTCTCCCGCCCTGCCCAGCTGGCAAGCCCGGCCTACATGCTGGCGGCAATATTGGCCAGCTGCTCTGCGGTTAGGCTGGCCTGGCCGGTGATGTCATAACGCACATTGCCGGTGACCCAGGCGGCGTTGACGCTGTCGTTGGTGCTGTATACAAAAATGGTGCGGCCGTTCCGCTCCAGGGTCTGGTGCGGCCCGTTGAGCGCCAGCGTATTGTCTAGCAGCGCCTGGCTGTCCCAGCTGGAGGATTGCTGGGTGACGTCGTAGCTGCTATCCCCAGAGACGAAGTGCATAGACACGGTGCCGCCGTCGTGGTGGACGCCGCCTTGCAAAGCGTAGCCGGTGGGCTTATAGCCGGGCATGGTGGCGTGGAACCCAGCCTGCATGGAGGCGATGTGCAGTTGGATGTTGGGCAAATTGAGGTAGGTTATGAACGCGGCAAGCACCACAAATGCGCCAGCTGCGGCCAGGGAGCTTACGAGCCGTGTGTGCCGGCCGCGGCGCTTGGCGGGCGGCTGCTCGTGGCTGCGGGCGTGTTTGATGGCGTGCTCAAACATGTCTGCGGGTGCTTGCGCTACGGCATGGCTGTAGGCGCTGAGCGGTGGCTGCTGCACGGCAATAACCGGCACCACTGTGGCCGTGTGCTGCACGGCGAGCGTAGCTGGCGCCAACCCGGCATTTGCCGCAGCAAACCGCTGCACGCTGGCGTGCTTGAGCGCGGCGCGGGCCCGCTCCAGGCGGCCGACGTCAACCTGCCCCACCGAGAGTTTCGCAAGCGGGCTGGCGACCTGTGCGGGCGCTACCTCGGCGGGTGCTTGCGGCTTAATGGCGGGCTTCAGCTGCACTTCTGGTTTGTGCACGGCCCGGTGCATGAGGGTTTTGGCGTGCTCTGGCTGGTGCCTCCGGATGCCGTTGCCTTTGCTGTGCGGCGCGGGCGTGCCAGCCCTGGCGGCTTTACGGGCGGCCATGAGCGCTTTTGCTGCGGTGACGAGCGCTGGCGAGATGCTCCGCTGGGGTGCAGTGCTTTTCTGTACCGGTGTCCGTTCGCCATGCGGCACGCGGTGCGTCACGGCATGTGCGGCTTTGGCAGCGGCGGGCACGTGCCGGTGCGCCGGTGCGGCTGGTGCTGGGGCGGGTGTTTTCTTGGCTGCGGCAGCTTGGGTGTGTGGCTTGCGGATGACCCCATCCAGCGTCCGCCCTCTCCGGCCGGTGTGGTGTACCGCAACTTTTGCGCGTGCCGCGCTGGCAGTGCTTTTGCCAAGAAAAGCCCCGCTGACGGCGTCGTAGCGCTTCCCGTTCAGTTCAATGACGTTTTGACTCACTGTTTTTGCCCTCGTCGCCTAACGGCGTACATTACATGTATAGTACCGCGCCGGAAGCGCTTATGGCAAGCGCGTTTCTTTCTGGTTGTGCTACGATAATGCTATATGCCCGAGCACATGCCACAGCCGGATTTACTGCCGGTGACCGACGCCGAGCGGCCGGATGTTGCTAAGCAGCTGGAGTTTGCCGAACGCATCGTGAGGAAAGCCCAGTTGAACTTCCAAGGCGATGATGGCAGTTATTGGTTGCATTCCCAGGAAGAGTTTACGCCGCCTGGCGGCACCGAAGACGACGCGCGGTCCCTTGGCCGCCCAGACTATCACGAAGATACCTACATGCTTTTGACGCCCCAGGGGGATTTCCCGGTGGCTCTCACCCCGGACCACACCAATTTTGCCGACCGCCGCGCCGAGCAATTCCGCCGCCAGGCCAAGGCCGTTGAAGACGGCCAGGCCGCCGGCACGCACAGCGCCACGGCCATGAGCTTTATTGGGCAGAAGGGCGACTCTGGCCCAACTGTTTTGGAAGTAACCGTGACCCACGCCACTGATACGCCCGGGCAGCCGCCGCGTACCTCGGCCGAGTTCCGCTATGTCCGGCACGTGAGCCACGATGACTCCATGGTGGTACAGACGCGGCACATAGACCTCGACCCGTTTAGTGGCCAACTGCGCGTTCGCGACAGCTTGGAGGGGCTGCAGTGGGACGGTTCGCATATCCCGCGGGGCCAGGAGGGCGATATGGTGCTCGTCCCCGACCCGCTGCCAGAGATGACCGGCGCAATCCTGCAAGAGCGCTACGGACCAGGGGTGCCGGTGGACCGCGCCCTAAACAGCGCAGATTGGCAGCAACTCATCCTGGGCGGCCCCAGCCGCTACGATATGGTCCAGCCCTTGCGCCAAGGCGAGGACGCCCCTCCCCCAGTGCCGTACGAGTATCTCCCGCCGCGCACGCAGTAACCCGGCCCATGCACTAACCGGCTGCACTAACCGGCGCGAAAGGCGCTAAAATAGTGTGCAAACCTTGCGCCTGGGGTGCCCTGATGGCATATAATAGGTGCACGCCTATGGATTTTTTTGACCCCAAAAAACAAAAACAGCACGCTATCCGGATCGGCGTGGGCTATGCCGTGATCGCCCTGGGGCTGGTTTTGGCCACCACTATCCTGCTCTACCAGTCCAGCGGGTTTGGCATAGACAAAAATGGCACCGTGTACCAGAACGGCTTGCTGTTTGTGTCCTCGGTGCCGGACAAAGCCAGCATTTACCTCAATGGCCACCTGTATAACAACCAAACCAACAACCGCGTCATCCTGCCTGCCGGCCAATACACCATGCAGATCCACCGCGACGGCTACCTGGATTGGCAGCGCGCCGTCAGCGTGGACGGCGGCACCGTGGAGCGCTTCGACTACCCGATCCTTGTCCCGGCCAAGCTGGAGGGCGCAGCCGTTAAGAAGTACAACGACACCCCAAGCGTCAGCACCCAGAGCCTGGACCGCCGCTGGCTGC
Source organism: Saccharimonadales bacterium (SeqCode) (assembly GCA_035479375.1). Lineage (GTDB taxonomy): Bacteria > Patescibacteriota > Saccharimonadia > Saccharimonadales > UBA4665 > PMNU01. Next base: position 25,164 of record DATIIT010000020.1, read on the forward strand.
TGGTGGGCGCCGGCGCCTCCAACGATTTTGACCTCTACGACCTCAGCGCGCCTAAGCCAGTGGCCAAACCGGTAGCCATCTCGCCAGACATATTGTCTGCGGGCACGACCACCGGGTGGACAGTGGTTGGCTGGGCAGATGACGACCGCCACGTGCTGCTCCGGCGCGCCTACCAAAAGGATGTGGGCACGGGCAGCGAGTACGTGCTGGTGGACCGCCAGGACGCGGGCCAATCGCAAAACCTCACCACCCTGCTGGGTTTTAACCCCACTACTATCGCGTTCCGGGACGGCAATTACGACCAGTACCTGGCGTTTGACCAAGCGGCCGGCACGCTGTTTACCGCCGCGCTCAAAAAGCCGACGCCGCAGCTCTACCTAGAGCATGTGCTCAATGTTGCGACGGACAAAAATGCGGTGCTGTATGCCACCTCGCTGGATGCGCCAGCCGGCAAAGTGCTTATCCGGCTCAAGCAGGGCGACGACCCGGCCTACACGGTGCGCAGCGTGGCCGCCGGCAGCACCTATGTGCTGGACATCGCCTCTTACAACGGCACGCCGTTTATTGCCGCGGGCGCGCAAAGTGAAAACAAAGTGTACGTGTATAAAGACGCGCTTGCCCAGCTCAAGGGTGCGCCTGGGGTGCCGCTGGCGCCGGTGCAAATCCTGAAGGTCACGACGCCCACCTACGCCGCGTTCTCGGACACGGCCCGTTACGTTATGGCCGAGAACAACGATTACTTCTCGGTATACGACCTGGAAAACGACAAGGGCTACAATTACCAGGTCAAAACGCCGCTCGACGCGCCGCAGGCGCACGCCACCTGGCTGGATGGCTACCACCTGGACTTGGTGAGTGCTGGCAAGGTGCAGATGTTTGATTACGATGGCGCCAACCCGTTTACCCTGTCTGCTGCCGCCCCGGCCTACGCGCCGGCTTTCCGCCCCGATTACAAAGTGCTCTACACCCTCACGGCGCAAAACGCGCTGCTGGCTACGCCGCTGCGCACCCCGCGCGACCAATAACTACCAGGGTGTGGCCCAGTGCCAGAGGCGCCCCAGCAGGGTTGGCCCGTTGGAGGCCAGCTGGCTAGGCTGCTGCGCGGTAACCGTGGCCGCCGGCGCTTGGGCCGCAGTGTTGGGGTCGGGATCCACTTGCTCGCCCCACACTACCAAACGGTGCAAGCTAGTGCCCGGTGGGTCGCAGGTGATGAGCGCGGCCGTGGCTGTTTTGCCGGCCACGGGGTTGAGCACCCAGGTGTCGGTGGGCTCCACAATCTGTTTTTGGAACACGCGGTAAGTGTAGACCTTGCCGTTGTATGTTAGGTAAAAGATGTCGCCGGGCACCAGCTCGTGTAGCAGTACGAAGGCGAATTTGTACTTCCCCTTGTTAAAAATGTTGTTGCTGGAGTGGCCAAAAAACGCCGCGTTCCCCTGCTGCCCCGGCACGCTGGTGCTGCTGTAGTGCACTACGCCGTCCTGCAGCGAATTTTCCACGTCGTCCTCGTTGACGCTGGTGCCGTAAATGGTGGGCAGCTGCACATTGGTTTTGGGGATGATGACCTCTGGCGTGGCGTTGGGCGCCAGGCTCCCCTGGCTCAGGATGATGGGCGTAGCCTCGGCGTGGTTGTTGGGCTGGATGAACGGCGCGATGATCACCTCGTTAAAGAAGCTAAACAGGAAGATGACCACCACCAGCGCGGCCAGCCCAAACCCAAAGGCCAGCGACTGAAGGTGTTGCTTGGCCTTAATCTGGGCGTTGTTGCTGGCGCGGACGCGGGCCAGCACTTGCCGCCGGATGGCGGCCACGCTGCGGCGCGCGCTGGGGCGTTTTGGCGTAGTGTGTTCGTGCTCGGCCACCACCACAACCGGCTTTTCTAGGGATTGGGCATGCGCGGCAATGGCCGCGGCGCGCGCGGTATGGCGTGCCTCCGTACTGGCCGGCAGGTTGGTTGCGCTGGCGGCCTGCTTGGTGGCGGCTACGGCGTGCTGCAGCGACTTGTGCGGCCGCGCCACGCCGCTGCGCTGTTGGATGAGCTGCGTCTGCGGCGACGTGGCGTGCCCGTTGGCGGCGTAAAACTCCTGCCAGACCTCACGCTTTTCATCGTCTGGCAATTTGACGTAGTAGGCGTGCCAGGCGGATTGTATTTCGGCCAGCGACTTGCCACTGGTGCTCAGGCCGTGCATAAAGGTTTGGTGCTTGGAGCGTGGCGCGGCAGCCTCGGCTTCGGCGCGCTCTTGGCGGGCGTTGGGCTCGTCGCCGTACAACGCCTCTATTTTACTACGGATAAGGTCGGCGGCCGGGTTGCTGCTGCCATCCGGCTCGATGCGGCGTTTGGAGTGCGGCAAGACATAGCCGTTGTCGGCCGGCGCGGGTTGGCTTGGTTCGTCAGGAAATAATGCGTCCATATAAATAGGCTTATGCTCGCCTTATCCCCTCAAGTATAGTACAATTGGCCGTTGTAAGCCTAAAACACTCCTTGGGCGGGTGGCGGAATTGGTAGACGCGCTGGACTCAAAATCCTGTGAGCTTACACTCGTGAGGGTTCGATTCCCTCCCCGCCCACCAATTGGACATGCAGGAACGGACGCCGTGAAGGCGCCCGTTTTTTATGCAGGTACGTCAGGCAGCGGCGGGAGGGGTACAAACTCCACGGCACCGGCCAGCATGCGGAAGCGGTGGAGACCAACCATAAGTTCAGGCTTGATCGTGCTACTAAAATCTTCCGGTCTTTCATCGGGCGACCGGCCTAATTCTATGCGGACTACGCCAGGCCCTATGGCCACTCCCGACGCATCCGCAAGGGCGCCTCCTAGGGTGCGTTTTTCTGCTATGAGCGCGGGCGTGGCAATCTGTAAGCCGTAGGCGCTTCCGATTCTTTCAGTTGTGGTGCTGGCATCCCTGCCGTATCCGGCATGCGGCTTAAACGGCACGTAGCCATCGGGGTTGGGGAGCGCAGCCGTCAGAACCTCACGCAATCCTGCCAAGGTAAGGCCTGGCCTAGTCGTATTCTCGAGAGCATATCTTATAGTGCCGGCGCGCAACAGTGTGATATGCCAGGTGTCTGGCTCTGTTAGTTCCATTGTCATGCCTAAACGTTGCCCAGCCCTCCCCAGGCGGTCTTGGGCGGCAAGCAGCCGCCTCGCCGTTTCACTGTGGGGAGCTGCCACCACCTTGCGCTGGATTTTGAAGTAGGAGTCGTTTGGGGATTGTTCAGCCATGCACCACATCATGCCTAGCTATGGGCGCTATGTCAAGGCGTGCGTGCCCAAGCTGCTATGCCGGCTGGCTTGGCGCGTTTGGCTGCGGCGGCACGAGTTGCGGGCTCGGCAGGAGCTGCCATTCCGTCTCCGGTGGGAAGGCGGCAACGCCAGCCGCCCGTATCTCGTCTTTCGCGCTTTCGGGAATGCGTGCTGCCCCTGTGCCGAGCATGATTGCTGCGGAGACAGGCCGTATTTCTACTTCGCTGCCCGGATCCCTGTCTGCCAGGACTTGCAGCCTATGGGTTGCGGCACGCACCTCTGTGGCGATGACGTCGCCCTTTAGCCTGAGCAGTGCCGCTGTCCCCAAACGGCCTACGCTACTAAAAACGGCAACCTCGCCAGCGGTGGCGGTAATAATTCTCCTGGAAGATGGTGGTTGCCCCTCGCGGATATGGGCGATAACGTCGTCCGGCTCGAGCGCTTGGACGCCGGCTGAGTGGTTTGCATAGCCGAACGTTTCCGGGCCAACAAGGACAGCGCCCAGTGCGACTTCGGGCCGAACCCGCTTCGGCCGCCCGCCGTGCGCCATCATGATATCGTAGACTTCGTCACGCAACGTGGCGAGCCTGTTAAGTAGCCCATGTTGTCCTGGCGCAAAATTGCGTACAATTTGCAGCTTACGGGTTTCTTGTACGTGGGGCTCCGTTGTACTGGGCAACTCTGGCCGCGGCGGTGCAGAGGCTGTGGTTGGGCTTTTTCCTAGTTGCCACCCTTCGTCGCGCAACCTTTGCAGGTCTTCTCCGGTGTATCTTGTGACGCTTCGTGTGTCTGCGCCCTCGCCAACGGGAGTGTCTTTGACTTGGTTCATGGCTAGGCCGTGGCCGGCTGCGGGCAACTGCGAGCTATTGAGTCTATGATGGTTTTTTCGTGACATTTATGCACTATCCCACACCCCAGCCGCTGCCGTCAAGGAAGGAACTGGTCTGGCGCCAGCCGCAGGGGGGTGCCTACCGGGAAGGCGGCGGTGCCGAGCTGCACTATGGCCTCTTGCTCTGGAGCGGGGATATGCAACCCGCCAACACTGAGTGGTATCGACGCGCTGCCCCACCTCAAGCACACATCGCTGTCCGGATCCCGGTCGGCTAATTTCTGGAGCGCCTTGTGCGCCGCGTCCGTCTCGGTTTGGATATTGCTGCCGATTATGGTGATCGCCACCTGGCCCGCCCTGTTGCCATCGCCTCCCAAAATGGCGACTCCACCAACTACCGCGGTAATGGTGTCTGTGTATGACGGTGGCTGCCTTTCGCGGATATGGCCGATGATTTGGTCTTTGCTAAGGCACCGGACGGCTTGCGAACGGTGCGCATCCCCTATAGCCAGTTTGCCTAGTAACACGGCGCCCTCTAGGCTTCCCGGCAAGATTTTGGTTGGCCTCCCGCCGCATTCCTCAAGGATGGCGTGGACCCCGCCGCGCAACCTGCGGAGTTCAGCAACCACATCCTCTTGGCCGGGCGCAAAGCCGCGCATAACGAGAAACCCATTCTTCTTTCCCTGCCGGCTGGATACACGGGGCGGCGGCGCTGGCTGCGCTTTTGGTTTTGCTGCGGCTCTTTGGTGTAGGCCGGCCAGCTCGTCGCCAGAATATGAGCTATAGCCTGCTCCTGCGCGCTGGCCGACGGGCGTGTCTGGGATGTTGTCAAGGCGCCTGGTGCCGCGGCCCGCTCCACCAAGGCTCGAATTGGGGTTGCTTTTCCGTGACATTTTTGCACTATTTCATACTGCGATGGCGGTCGTCAAGGCCTCAAACGGCTTGCTGGGATTTTGCAGCCACCAGACGCTGGCCGCGGCGGCAGTGGCCACCCGCCAGATGGGCACATCTTGCGTGAGGCGGGTGGTGCTCACCTGCCCATCCGCGGCCGCAAACAGCGTATCCAGGTGCTTCACCACGATGTACGGCCGGTGCGCCAGCGTAAAATTGTGCAGCCAGTCCGTAAGCCGCAGCAAGTCCATACTAAAAGTGATGGGTGATGGCGAGCGCGCGGCCGTGCCCAGGCGCTGCAGCTGTGACAGGCTCAGCACCAGCAGCGTGCTGTCGCGGCCAAGCACGGTGTGCGGCGCGCTGGTGGCGTAATCGACGGCGTCTTTGGTGAGGGTTACGGCGTGCGGGAACTTGGCCAGGAATTTTTCCAGCAGGATGGCCGTCTCGCTGTTGCGGCCAAAATCGCCGGCTAGCAGCACAGCGTCGGCCCAGGCGCCGGAGGCCAGGAACTCGCCGAGCGCCTTTTGGCTAAAGCTGCCGCTGCCCGGGGTGCTGGGGGCGAACTCGCCATGTTCCAGCACGCCGCCCACGATTTTTTGCACCGCGTCCGGCAGCAGCACCCGCGCCGTGCCAATGCCGGCGCGCACCGCGGCGGCGTAAGCCTCGGCCGGTGCGGCAAAGCCGTGCGCGCTGCCGCCGGCCACCAGCAATTTACCGGCCTGCTGGCGGTTTTCCGGCCGGCTCCACTCCATGTCTGGGAACAGTAGTTTGCCCGGCTCCTGCCGGTGCCAATAGGTGCGCTCCATGCTTTTATTGTATAACAGCGAGGTAGCGCTCCGGGTGGAGCCAGCAATCGTCGTGCTGGCCGGCCAGCTCCACCAGGTGCGGCGGATGGGTAAACGGCAGGCTGGCGAGGTTGGGCGCGCAGAACGAGTCTTCCTTGTTGCGCACCACGGTGGCGTGCGTGGCGTGCGTGGCGTGCCAGAATTCGCCCCGCGCCCGGGCACGCAGCATCCGCACGTTGTGCGCCATATTCCAAAAATATACCGTGTTCCAGGTAAATTTGTGCGCCCAGGCGCGCAGGTTGCGGTCGCCGCGGTGGGCGTGGAAATCGTTGGCATTTTTTTGGATGAGCGCCCGCACTATCGATTTGCCCGGCCAATACGTGAGGCCAACCATAACCACCCGGCGCGCGGGCAAATCCGGGGGCACCAAAAAGCAGCCGCCGGAATGGGCAAAGACTACGTCGGCTTGGTATGGGTCGCGGATTATCTCATGCCCGGCGTTTTGCAGCGCCCGCAGCAAACTGCTGGCCATGTGCCGGCCCTCGCAGAAGCCGTATATGATGCAGACTCTACTCATGTGGGGCGTCGAGTTGCAGCAAGATGGCGCGCAGCACCGAGCGCGTCTCGTGCTCGGCCAGGTGCCCGCCGATGGTCATGTACAATTGGCTGCCCGGGATCGCCCGGTGCAGTAGGTGTGCTATGTAGGGCGGGCACTCCATGTCGTAGCGCCCTTGCACGAACCACACGGGCATGGTTAGCTTGCTGGCGTTTTTGAGTATGTAGAGATCGGGGATGAACAATTCGTTGCTGAAGTAGTGGGCGAAAATCCGTGCGCTTGTGGGGTCAAACGTGGCCGGGTCGATGGGGTGTGTCCGGTCGTCCAGCCTCATGATGCTGTGCTCCAGTTCCTCAACGGCCAGTGCCGAATTAAACACTTGGTGCGCGTCGCCGCGCAGGATATTTTTGTAGTGGTAGGCGGCAGCATCGGTGTGGTGTTCTTTGGGCGTGCGCTCCAGGAACTCTTCCCAGGCCTCTGGGTAAAATCCGTTGAAGCGGCCTTGCTCAACCCATTCGCACTCGCCGCGGCTGCCGCTGAAGATGCCGCCCAGCACCAGGCCGGCTACGTTCTTGGGGTTGCGGATGGCATACAACAGCGCCAAGCAACTACCCCACGACGACGCGATAAGGCGGAATTTTTTTATTTTGAGGTGGGTGGCGATCCGGGTGATGTCTTCAAGCAGGTCGTCAGTAGTGTTGTGCTCGAGCGAACCGTACGGCGTGCTTTGCCCGCATCCGCGCTGGTCAAAGAAAATGACGCGGTGTTTTTGCGGGTCAAACCCCTCGCGGTGGCCATCTTTTATCTGCGAGCCCGGGCCGCCGTGCAGATATATAAACGGTGTTTTGGCGTGCTTGTCGCCCCAGTCGCAGATGTACAAGCTGTGGCCGTCGCCCACGTCAAGGTGCAGTTCTTGGTTGGTGAATTCGTCTGGTGTCATGCAAAATCCTCCCCGTCCTTTAAGTACGTTGTGTCGGAATGGACGATTACGTCGCCGCCATCTAAAGTATACGTCGCTTTGAAGCGTTTGCCAGCCAGCAGCGCGGGCAGCCAGTCGATGTCGTCGCCCCACATTTGGGGGTATGGGATGGCGTCTAGCGGGAACCACTGCGGGCGCATCTCCTCTGTTTCGTGGGGGTCGCCGCGCCAAGCGTCGGCTATGAAGACGTGGGCGTAGTTGTTGAAATCCGGGTCGGTGGTGAGGTAGAAGTCGATTTCGGCCACTTTGCGGGGGTTAAGCGGCGTGACGCCCACTTCTTCCTCTGTTTCGCGGATGGCGGCCTGCAACGGCGTCTCGCCCTCCTCTACTTTGCCGCCGGCGCCGTTCCATTTGCCTGCGCCAAAGCCGCGCTTTTTCATGGCCAGCAGGATTTCACCCTCGCGCCGTAAGAATAACAGTGTGGCGTGTTGTTTCATTTTTTGCGTGCCCGGTACTCTTTTTTGATGCGGTTATATGCCGCGGCGTCATCGTGGCCGGGGCTGAAGATGTCTGTGGGGAATTTTTGGGCGTTACGGCGGATTTTGTCACGGTACGCCGCGGACACGTCAATGCCCAGCGTGTCCGCCAGGTTGAAGCAGTAGGCCAAGATGTCGCTGAGCTCGTCGGCGATGCCTTGCTGCTGCGCCTGGGTGTAATCGTCCCACTGGAAGTGCTCCATGAGCTCGGCCGCTTCAATGGCGATGGACATGGCCAGGTTTTTGGGCGTATGGTGCACGGCCCAGCCGCGCTCATCGCGGAATTTGGCCACCAGGTCTTTTAGCTCTTGGATGGTGGTGTGGGCGTCATTTGTCATGGACGCGGATCCTGTACTGGCGTCGCCGGAAGCTGAAGCTGCCATCTTATACCTCCAACGTGATGCTTACCGGGCAGTGGTCCGAGCCCATGACCTTGGGGTGGATCTGGGCGTCTTTGACCTTATCTTTGAGGCCGGCGGACACTAGCACGTAGTCAATCCGCCACCCCACGTTCCGCGCCCGGGAATTGGCAAAATGCGACCACCAGGTGTAAAAGCCGTTCCCCTGCTTAAATAGCCGCAGCGTATCCACAAACCCATGGTTCAAAAAGTTCTGGAAGCCTTGGCGCTCTTCGGTGGTAAAGCCTTTTTTGCCGCGGTTGGGCTTGGGGTTGGCCAGGTCGTCCTCGGTATGGGCTACGTTGAGGTCGCCGCAAAATACCACCGGCTTGCTCTTTTCCAGCTCCTGGCAGTAGGCCAAAAAGGCCGGGTCCCAGTGTTTTTCGCGCAGCGGGATGCGGCTTAGGTCGTCTTTGGCGTTGGGCGTGTACACCGTTACCACGTAAAACTTGTCGAACTCGGCGGCGATGACGCGGCCTTCTTTATTAGGGTCGCCGTACGTGTCCCCCGTCACCTTATATTTGGCGATGAGCTGCTCCGGGAAGCCGTTAGTGATACTAAGTGGCTTAATTTTGCTAAAAATGGCCGTGCCGCTGTACCCCTTTTTCTCGGCGGAGTTCCAGTATTCTCCGTAGCCGGGCATGTCCAGGACGGCCTGCCCTTGCTCGGCTTTGGTCTCTTGCAGGCACAAAATGTCTGGCTGCTCGGCGTCGATAAACGGCTTAAACAGTTCTTTGCGGGTAACGGCGCGGATGCCGTTGACGTTCCAGGAGTATATCTTGGGCATATCCTTAGCCTAGCACGATTTGCGGCACTGTAGGTAAGATGTTATATTGCGGGACTATGGAATCACTAGATTGCGGAAACCAAAAGGGTTGTGCGGGCGCCGTTATAGGGATTGGTGATATACGTACTGGCAGTGGTATGGTTAATGTGTTGTATGGCAACACTTCACCAGAGGCACATAGGGAGTTTGAGCGATCCCTAGCGGCAAGTGTTCTGATGCAAGCAGGAATCGAAAAGCCCTGCGAGGGCTGCCCACTGGCGGCGCTTACCGTACCAGACCATCCGCCGTCTAGCATATAGTTGGCTTTTTTGTGTAACCTCTGCTACCCTAAGTGCGATGTATAAACGCGTAGTCCTCAAAATCTCCGGCGAGCAATTGTCTGGGGAGCACGCCTCGGGCATTGACCCGGCCGTGGTGCATTACCTGGCCCAAGAATGTAAAAAAGTGGCCGAGGCTGGCTGCCAGCTGGTGCTGGTGGTGGGCGGCGGCAACATGGTGCGCGGCGCCGAGGTGGCCGGCAACGGCATCAAGCGCGTCACCGCAGACCAAATGGGCATGCTCTCTGGCCTCATCAATGCCATGGGTGTCACCGACATCTTTGAAAGCGAGGGCGTGGCCACCCGCTGCATGAGTAACATTTACGCCCAGCAAGTTGCCGAAAGTTACACCTTCCGCCTGGCCGAAAAACACCTGGAGCGCGGCCGCGTGGTCGTGCTGGGCGGCGGCCTGGCCCGGCCCTACGTCACCCACGACACCGCGGCGGTCAGCTTTGCGCTGGAGCTGGGGGCAGACGTGGTCCTCAAAGCCACCAAGGTAGAGGGCGTCTTTAACAAAGACCCGGCCAAATTCCCGGACGCCCAGCTGCTGCCTAAAGTCTCCTACGCCGAGGCCGTGGCCAACGAGGCCATCAAGGTCATGGATAAAGCCGCGCTTGGCCTGGCCATGGAGCAGCACATGCCGGTTATTGTGCTCAACCCCATGGAGCCGGGCACCATCCTAAAAGCCGTCCAGGGCGAGCCCGTGGGCAGCTTTATTTCCTAGCCTTGCGTCTTTGCTATCCGGGGCAGCTGGCCGCGTACATCCATTAAAATGTGCCCCATGTGGTTGGCGCCCAGCCCGTCTTTGCCGCAGCCCCAGAAGTCGTCCCACGGCGAGTTTTCAACAATGGCTTTGGTGCCGGTGGCCAGCAGCGTCTCACGCACGTCTTGGTGCTGGGCGGCTTTGGCGCGTACTAGCTCGGCCATGAGGCCTACCTTTACCGCGTCCCAGTCGGCACGGCGTTTGGCTTTGTGGGTTTTGGCCAGCTGCAGCGCGGCAAATGGGCTGGGCGCGGCTAAGATTTGCGCCGCGACCTCTGGCTCGGCGTCTGCAAATTTGCGGAAGTGGAAGCCGTGCTCCACGGTGGCAAAGCGCTTGCCCCAGATCTCCACCTGGTGCGCGGACCAGTTGTTGAGCGGGTCAAAGGCGTGCGAGAAAAAGTACACCGCGTCCGGCGTCTCGTGCGATAACGCTTGCCGGGCGTCCGGGTACACTACTGCCCCCCGGCCTGCAGCGCGGCCATGACAATCTCTTTGCGCAGCCACAAGCGGTTGGCGGGCGCGATGTTGCCGCTAAAGCGTACGCCCAGCAGGTTGGCCAGCCAGTGCTGGATGGCGAGGTCGTCGCACACAAAATAACTGCGGTCGCCCTTGATGCTGACCACGTTCATGAACCACTGCGGCTTAATGCCCGCCACCACGCGCTTCACCGTGTCTAGGTGGTCGTTGATAATGCTTTGGGCGTCCCAAATGACGATTTGCCCCACCGCGTACACGTCCGGGTGGCCGCGGAACTCAATGATCTTGGTGTCGTTTTTAACGGCCTCTTCCAGATTGCGTTCGATGCCATGCTGGCAGTCGGTAAAGTACGAGGCCGCCCAGCCTGCGGGCAGCTTGGCGATTTGCTCGAGGTCGCGGTACGCCTGGTGGTCGCGCGGGGTGGTGATGTGCGCCTGGAAATTGAGCGTGTTGTCCAGGATGCCAGCGGCCAGCAGCATGGCGGTGCGGGCGCTCATGGTATTGAGCAGGCCAGCGCGCGCCCAACGCTCGTAAATAAGCGTGCAGCAGGCGCCGATCACCTCAATTTGGGCGCGCTCGCCCAGGTATTGGCGCCAGTAGGCCTCAAAGCCGGGGTGGTGGTCGATGACTTCGGTGAGGCGCTGCGGGTTGACCATGGGGTCAAAGGCCTGCGGCTCAGAAACGTCCACCACACAAAAAGTATCGCCGGGCTTGGGGCGGTAGCCGATCTCTACCGGGGCGTTCAGGCGGCGCAGGCTTTCCGGGATGCTTTCGTTGAGCTTGGATGTGGTGGCGGCGCGGGCGTCCAACCCCTGGATGCGCAGCAGCTCGGCGTAGCCCACCATGGCGCCGTAGGCGTCAATATCTACGAACCGGTAGCAAGAGGTGATGATGTGCGGGTGCATGTAGCCAGTTTAGTGCCCACGCAGCACCAGCGCAACCGCACTGCCCGCAACCTGCAGCCCCAGGAAGATAATAAGCAGCACCACCAGTGGGTTTTTCCAAAAGTTGCTAGAGGCTGCGGCAGCGTGGTTGGCCTTGGCTGTCAGCTCCGGGTGCTTTTGCAAGTACAGCTTGTGCATGATGATGGCCGTGATGCTCAGCGTAGCGTCCACGATGCCGCAGGCGGCCAGCAGCCGGAAAAAGAAGTCGCCCAGGTGGTGCGGCTCCACAAAGATAACCGTGACGAGCATGCCCACCACAGCCGCCATGAAGAAGTAGTTGGCGGCCACCACCGTGTTTATGCGGGACTCAAAGCGCCGGATGCGGTACAGGACGTCGGCGTGCAGCGTGGCAAACAGCAGCACGCCGTACAGCATGTACATTTTTATGGCCAGCCAGGCGCCCAGGATGTGCCAGATGGCAAAGATAGACGTCACAAAGCTGGCGACGATGAGCGTAAACACGGCGTTGCCAAATAGCTCGATGCTGCGCCCGCCATCTTTTCTGCCCCGGTTTTCTGCCCCGGTAATGTAGCCCAGGCCAAACGCCGCGTGCAGCGCCACCATCGCGATGGTGGCCAGCGCCCGGCCTAAGGTGTCGCTAAACTTGCCCACCAGCACGGCCACCACGGCGATGCCCGCCGCTAGCACCAGGCAGCCGATCATTATTTGGAAAAATAGGCGTTTAAAGCGCTGCGTTCTGTCTAAGGATGCGGGCGGTTGCGGCGCCGCCATAGAGGGTTGCGGCGCGCTGGCGGCCGGCGGTTGCCCAAATTGGTGTTGGTTGTCCATATGCTTAGTAAATCATACGCCCCAGGGCGCCAGCAATTACAAGTTCTACATGGCGGAGAGGGAGGGATTCGAACCCTCGACAGAGTTGCCCCTGTACCCACTTTCCAGGCGAGCGCACTAGACCAACTATGCGACCTCTCCGCGTGCCGGGTATTATACCGCAAAAACACAACAAAAACACCTTGCAGCCAGGAATGCCACCCAGGTACACTAAGAAAAGATGGCCCTTATTGACCTGCAGGACGTTAGTAAACTGTATGGCTTCGGCGACGCGACCACATTGGCGCTGGACGAAGTCTCTTTACAGATTGACGAGGGCGAGTTTGTGGCCGTGATGGGGCCCAGCGGCTGCGGCAAATCCACGCTTATGAATGTTATTGGCTTGCTGGACCGGCCGACGCACGGCGGCTACTCCCTGCGCACGAAACAGGTTGAGCTGCTCCGGCCGCGCCGCCGCGCCAAAATCCGGCGCGACACCATCGGCTTTGTGTTCCAGTTTTTTAACCTGTTGCCGCGGCTGACGGTGGTAGAAAACGTGGCGCTCCCCCTGGCCTATAAGGGCATTGGCTCGCGCCGGCGCATGAAGCAGGCGCTTAACATGCTGGAGCGCGTCGGCCTCACCGGCAAAGAGTTTTTTTACCCGCGCCACCTAAGCGGCGGCCAGGCGCAGTGCGTGGCCATTGCCCGCGCGCTGGTCAATAACCCCAGCATTATTATCGCCGACGAGCCCACAGGCAACCTAGACAGCTCCGCGTCCCGCCTGGTCATGGAACTGCTCAGCGAAATCCACAAAACCGGCAACACCATTTTGTTTGTGACACACAACCCAGAGCTCACCCGCTACGCCACCCGCGTGGTCTACATGCACGACGGCCAAGTGGTGCACGACGAGCAAACAGCCATCGGCGACATCGCCCCCACTGCCCGCAAAGTCATGTACACCATCCCGGTTAAGACCGAGGACGACGACCTGGCCGGCGTTTCCACGCTTATGAAGTCCACACCTGGCGGCGACAAAGCCGGAAAAGCGCGCACCCCAGCCAAAGCGGCAGCCAAAAAGCGTAAGGGCACCAAGCCGCGTAAGCGCGCCACCACGGGAGCCAAGAAATGAGCGCCATGATGCGCGGCGACCTGCGCATGGCGCTCAGCGGCATTAAGGGCGCCAAGTGGCGCAGCGTGTTGACCATGCTGGGCGTGATTGTGGGCATTGTGGCCGTGGTGACGGTGGTGGGCATTGGCGATGGCGTGAAGCGCCAGGTAGCCGGCACGGTTGGCCACTACGGCAAAGACCTCATTATTGTTCGCCCCGGCCAGGTCACTGGCGGCGGCATGGTCTCTGCCAATAACAGCGACGTTTTGTTTGGCATGGGCAACACCAGCAGCCTCAGCGCGGACGACGTCGCTACCACCCGCCGCACCCCCGGTGTTTCCCAGGTGGCGCCCTTGGGCGTGGTGCCGGGCACGCCGCAGGCCGACAGCAGAACAGCGCCCGGCGTGTTCGTGCTGGCTACTGGCCCAGACCTCCCGGCCATCCTCAAGCAAAATGTCGAGGAGGGCGATTTTTGGGGCGACGCCAGTGCCAACCGGAATTTCGCGGTCATCGGGCAGAAAGTGGCCGGGGCGTTGTTTGGCGAGCCGGTGCCGTTAGGCCGCACCTTCACCTTCCGCGGTGAGGAGTTCACCGTGCGCGGCGTTTTTGCCCAGTGGGTCAATGTGCCGTTCTCGCCTACGGCTAACTTTAATAACGCCATTTTCATCCCCTACCAGACGGCGGCGCGGGTGACCAACGGCACGGCCGGGCTGTACGCTATCTTGGCCAAAACCGGCGACCCCAAAACTGAGCCGCAAGTGGCGGGCGCACTTACCGGGCGGCTGCAAAGCGCGCACGGCGGCCAAAAAGACTTCACCGTGCTGGGGCCAAAAGACAGCGTCACGGCCAGTGCGCAGGTGGTGCACTTGCTGAGCGTGTGGATTTGGGCGGTGGCGGCTATCTCGCTGTTTATTGGCGGCGTGGGCATTATGAACATCATGCTGCTGAGCGTCACCGAGCGGATGCACGAAATTGGCGTGCGTAAGGCCATTGGCGCCACGGGGCGGCAGATTATGGCGCAGTTTATGCTGGAGGCCACTGTTTTGAGCCTGGTGGGCGGCGTTATCGGCATTGCCTTGTCGCTGGCAAGCGTGGGCCTGCTGTATGCTTACACTAATTTGAAGCCGGTTATCTCCTGGGAGGCAGTGGGCATTGCCACGGCGGTGAGCTTGGTGATTGGCATTCTATTCGGCACGGCGCCGGCGCTGAAGGCGGCGCGCAAGGACCCTATCCAGGCGCTGCGGCACGAGTAAATTGGCAGCGCATGAACGCGCCCGGCCCGCCTTACACACTTAAAACAACGAGTAAATCGCCGCCACCGCCGCAGCCAACATCAGCCCAAACACCAGCCAGCCAACAACAGTGGTGGCCTTTTTGTTTGCCCAGCCGCCCATCACCTTTTTGCTGCTGCTAATACGCACGATGAAGAAAATCACCACCGGCGAGACAATGGCGTTGCCAATGGCGGCATAAATGAGCGCCTTTATGGGGTCGAGTCCAATAAAGTTTATGCCCAGGCCCACCAGCATCGAGATAATAATAATCCCGTAGAACGCCTTGGCTTGGCCGAGGTCGCGGTACAGCCCTTCCTTCCAGCGCAAGGACTCGGCCAACGCGTAAGAGCTGGAGCCGGCCAGCACCGGTATAGCCAGCAATCCTGTGCCGATAATGCCGATGGCAAACAGAAAATACGTGGCGTTGCCGGCGAATGGCCTGAGCGCCTCGGCAGCTTGCGCGGCAGACGTGATCTCACGAATGCCGTGCGGGAACAAAATAGCACCAGTTGCCGCAATAATAAAGAACATTACTAAATTACTTAAGAACATGCCGCTCCAGACGTCGATGCGCATCGCTTTGACGTCCGCGGCCTCGGTGTGGCGGCGGTCGTGCAGGGTCAGTTTACCCTCCAGTACCTGCTCTTCCACCTCTTGGCTGGTTTGCCAAAAGAACAGGTACGGCGAGATGGTGGTGCCCAAAATAGCGCACACCAGCAGAATCTCGTCCTTGTTCCAGGTAAGGTGTGGTATAAAGCCATGGCTGAGCACGGTGCCCCAATGCGGGTGCGCCAACACCGCGCTCAGGATGTAAGACAGGAGGATGAGCGCCAGCCATTTGAGGTATTTTGCATAGCGTACGTACGGGGTGAAGATTTGCAGCAGCAGGCTAAAAATCGCCAGCCCCACCACTAGCCAGCTAAAGTTTAAATGCGGGCTCAGCAGCTGCACGGCCTTGGCCATGGCGCCGAGGTCGGCACCGATGTTAAAGGCGTTGGCCGCGAACAGCAGCAGCGTGCACATGTACAGCACTTTTTTGCTGTAAAAGACGCGGATATTGCCGGCCAATCCCCTGCCCGTTACCAAGCCGATGCGGGCACACATCTCTTGCACTGTGGCCATGAGCGGCAGTGTCCACGGTGCCAGCCATAGCAGGTTAAAGCCAAACTGCGCCCCGGTTTGTGAGTAGGTGGCGATGCCAGACGGGTCGTCGTCTGACGCGCCGGTGGTCAGGCCGGGGCCGAGCATCAGCCAGTAGTCACGGCCTTTGCGGACAACGGGGTTGTTGGCGCTGGCCTCGCGCACCACCTGGGTCATCAACACTGCCCGCCCCAACATGGCAGCTGGTGCCTCTACCGTTTTGGTGATGATTTTATGTGATGTTGTGGGCATTACAGCTCGCTTGCCCTTATTGTAGCAGAAACGTAAGCGCCACGGGAGGAGGTATTGCAGTTTATGTAACTATAGTTTATAATAATTTACTATGTTGTTTAGTAAAGGCCCTCGATATCCTAAGGACTGTGGCTTGCAGGCCATTCGTCAAAACATCCAGGAAGTTACTCAAGTAGAACGGGTCACGATACCTATCCACAAGGGTCTCGTGACAAAGCATACATATAGTGAGGGTCTCGACACCGAAAGATATGAGTTTGAGGGTGGTCGTTATCGCGTAGAACAGAGAGAGGTAACGGTTCCCCGACACGTGGCAACGCTTGCGTGCCATAGGTTGCGGCAAAAAGGTTTGGATCCTGTAGCGGCCGTAAGCGCTAGAGACGCTGACCAAGCGACGAGCCAGGTTCGTGCCGCCATGGCTGACCTGCACTGCGGCACATGCCCGTACAAGGGTATGGGTGAACTCGAAGCCGCCGAATACGACCTGCGAGTAGCTGACGCCCGGCTCCTGACCGTACGGGCCACCGCCCAAACGGCCGAAATCGAAGCACGCCTGGCATCCTTGCGCCAAAGCGCCAATGCGCAGCCGACGGCTGCCGGCGAATTGCCCGTAACTCCACTGCAGCCAGCCTTGCCTCCTGCCCCATATCCTGGCGGCATTGCCTAAGCCCGGCCAGGGTTCCCTATAAGTGCAAATGCTGCCCGTAATAGTACCAAAAGTGCTTCAAAATAAGCGCCGCAATCACCAGCAGCCACAGCACTAAAATATCTAGGTGGTGCCGCCGCGCAAACCACGCCGCCTTTTGCCACGCGCCCTTCACCTTAATGTTGCCAGCCTGGATGTTGTAATGCAGCGTGTACCAGAACAGCGTAATGGTCATCACCCACACCACCATGCAGTAGGGGCACAACGCGTGGATGCGGTAGACGCTTTGGAAAAACAGCCAGTGCACAAAGCCTAGGCCAAAAATAGTGCCGGCTTGCAGCCCCAGCCAAAACCAGCGCTTAAACTTGGCACCGGCCAGCATCCCCATACCAATGGTGATCACCACCGAGAACCCGGCAATGCCCAAAAACGGGTTGGGGAACCCAAAGGCGTTGGCCTGTTTGGAGGCCATGACTGAGCCGCAACTAATGACCGGGTTCAGGTCGCAGTTGGGCCGGAATGACGGGTTTTTGAGCAGCTCCACTTTGTCGTACATAATAATGAGCGAGCACGCCAGGGCGATAACGCCGCAAACCACCAAAATCCAGGGCATTGCCTGGCGCAAGGTTACCTTTTTGGTGAAGATTTTCATATTTTCTAGTATACCTTATTCCGCGCATGAGCCGGTGCCTACGGCCTGCGTGTTGCCGTGCACGGCGTTAAATTCGCTGATGACCTGGTGCATGGTGAGCGCGTAGCCCACATTGCTGTAGCTGGTGGACTTGGCAAAGACTACGCCGATAACCGCGCCGTCCTGCCCAATGACCGGGCCGCCGGAGTTGCCGTGCTCGACGTCGCCTTTTACGGAGTAGACATCGCGCCGGGTCTGGCCATCGTTGTAAATGTTACGGCCGGTGGCGGTAAAAGAGTCGAGGACGGCCGCTGGTTTGGCGGTGAACCCGGCGTCGCCAGGATAGCCAAGCACGGCGGCAGCTGTACCGCTGGCGGCGGTGTTGTCTGGCATGCGTAGCGCCCGGCCGGTGAGCCCGGAGGCCTGCAGCACGGCGATGTCCAAATCTGGGTCAAACAAAATAACTTTGGCGCGGTGCTGCCCGGCTTGGTCGGCTATGAATATTTGGCCAACCCCGGCCACGACGTGGGCGTTGGTAATGACCTCATCGCTGCTGGCGACAAAACCGGAGCCCTCGATGACGCCGCCGCAGCCCCTGCCCTCAATCTTTACTACCGATGGCTCATCTGCTTTTACGGCGATGTTCAGGGCGCCCATATCCGGCAGCGGTGCGTCAGTTTGGACGCTCGGCTCCAAGCCAGAGAACACCTGCGGGAAGCCGTTAGGGTCGATGAAGCGGCCGACGCTGGTAAGGATATTTGGCGCGCTGGGCAGGCCACGGTTAATAATGGCCACGATGCGCGAGCTGCGGATTTGCCGCTGCACCAGCCCGTCTGGCAGGCCGCGGAATGCCGCCGTGCCCAGCCAGACAGCTACCAGCAGCGTGGCTGCCGCCAGCAAAGAGCCAAAGATTTTATCGAGCCGGTCGATGATGCTGCCATCGCCAATAACGAATTTGACGCGCAGCCCAACGTACTCGCCCACGCCCCATAACACCGCGGCGCAGCCGCCAATGCACAACAGCGCCACCACGGCTTTGGTGTTGGCGGTGTGGGCGTGCGCCACCAGCCTGCCCTCGGCCCAGGCGCCCAAAAACAGCCCGCCAAAGAACCCGGCCGTGGAACAAAATTGGCGGATAAAGCCAATCTCTACCCCGCGCACGAACGCCGTGACCAAAAACAGTACAATGGCGACGTCAAGAAGATCCATGCTGTTTTCACTATACTCTGGTTTCCTGCGGAACGTGCGTATTTTGCTTATGTTCCGGACACGCCGAGCTTTTTCTTGGCGTGCAGGCTGAGCACCAGCACAAACAGCAGCCCCAAAAAGACCACGTACACGCCGCGGTCTACCACATTGGCGGCCACGATGCTGGCGCTGCCAATGTGGTGCAGCCGTTCGCTAAACAGTAAGAACGCTTCGCGGACGCCAATGGCGCCCGGCGTCAGCGCCACAAAAATCGCCAGGTTGGCCACGCCGGTGTAGCTGAGCACCTGCCCAAACGAGGCCTGGGCATGCGTGGCGTGCAGCTCCAGCCCGTACAGCGCCACTTGGGCGAGCAGCTGCAGCAGCGTGGCGCCGCCAATCCAGCCAATATGCCGCATGTCTAACCGCGCCCCGGCAATGTGTGCCCGCGCCTTATACCAGCGGATGGCTGCGACGCTGGCCGCGCCCGTGGCCAGCGCCAACATCCCCGTCTGCCACCATGGCCGCGCCCCGGCAAACATAAAGAGTACGCTGATAACCGCGAAAAATCCATAGTACACCAGCGTGCCAAATATATATTGCTTTACGCCCAAATCCAGCCGCCTTTTGAGGTACGCCCCCCGGAAGACTGGCCCAGACTGCCCCGGCCCAAAAAAATTAACCAGCGACGAGTAGGCGTTAAACAGTAGGTTCTCTTGCCTGCCCATCTTTTTGCCATACAGGCCCAGCGATGCCCGCGTCACCCACACAAAACAGCCAAAGGACACGATATTAAGTAGCAGGAGCCCGGCGAGCGTCAGCGGCGGCAGCTGTTTGAGCTTAGTGAGCGTCTCTGGATGCCGGGCAACGTAGTAGACAAACGCGGCCACCGTCGCCGCCAGGACGGCCATTGCCAGGATCGGTTTGAGCAAGCGCTTCATTTGGTGCCAGTATACCACTTAGGGGCTGGCTGCGCGGCCGCCCGCGGCCGGCCGGTGCCCGCCTCTTCAGCCGCGCTTCAGAACGGTATGTATAATAATAAGTAATTGCATGGGCTTCAAACGTTTTATGAGAGTATGTGTTGCCGGGCTGCGTTCACGCCGCTTCGCTGTGGCTGTGCTCGCCTTCTTTGTATTTGAGGGGTTGTGGATCGCGTGTTCGGCCGTGTACCCTATGGCGTTTGACGAGGACTTCCACTTTGGGCTGATCAAATTCTATAGCCACCACTGGCTGCCGTTCCTCTCGCAGCAGCCCCAAAACACCAGCCAGTTTGGCGCCGTCAGCAGCGACCCGTCGTATCTGTACCACTATCTTATGAGCTTCCCGTACCGGATTATTGGGCTGTTCACGCACAGCCAGATGGTGCAGGTCATTGTGTTGCGGTTTATGAACGTTGGCCTGTTCACCTTGGGGCTGGCGCTTTTTTATCGGCTGCTGCGGCGGGTGGGGTCGTCGCGGCTGCTGGCCAATGGCGCGCTGGCGATGTTTGTGCTGGTCCCTATTGTCCCGTTGTTGGCGGCCACTATTAACTACGATAATTTGCTCTTCCCGCTGGTGGCCTGGACGTGCCTGCTGGTGGTGCGCATAAACGAGCGGCTGGCAAAGCAAAAAATCGACTTGCGTGCGCTGGCAACCTTGTGTATTGTCTGCATGCTGTCGTGCTTGGTGAAATACGCCTTTTTGCCGATCGCCCTGGCCGCGGCAGCATTTGTGGCCGTGCAGGCCTGGCGGGCGTTCCGGGGGCATGGGCACCAGCTGCGCGAGGCGGTACGGCGCAATTACCGGTTTATCCCTAGGCGGGCTACATTAGCGCTGCTGGGGCTATTTGTGCTGGCTGGCGGCCTGTTTGTGCAGCGCTATGGCCTGAATGTGGCCGCATACCATACGCCGCTGCCAGATTGCGACGCCGTGCTCAATGTGGGTGAGTGCATGTCATACAGCCCATGGGCGCGCAATTACTACTACAAGCAACAAAAAGGAGATTTTGACGACAGCGCCCTGCACTACACCTGGCAATGGGTACAGGGCATGCACTACCGCATCTTTTTCATGATCACCGGCCCGGGGGGAGACTACGCCAACGACCAGCCCATGCCGCTGCCAAGCGCTGCTGCGCTCATCCTCACCGTTACCAGCACGGTGGCGCTGGCCTGTTATTGGCGGCAGGTATTTGCCGGGCGCAGCGCGTTGGCGTTCCTCTTGTTAACGGCGGTGTTGTACGGTGTTGTGCTGTGGGTCACCAATTATAAAGACTTTACGGCTACCGGCCAGCCGGTGGCTATTAACGGGCGGTATTTTTTGGTGGTGTTGTTCCCGCTTGCGGCCGTGTACGGCCGGGCGTTGGCCGTTGCCCTGCGCCAGTGGGCGGCTTTACGCGTTGGCGTTATTGTGGTGGCGCTGCTGTGTTTTTTGCAAGGCGGCGGCGTAGCCAGCTTTATTCTGCGCAGCGACGGTAGCTGGGACTGGCCTGCCCCGGTAGTAGTGCACGCCAATAATGCCGCGCGCCGCGTGCTCGACCCACTTGTTATTGAGGGTGACAGCCATTATTGATTGTGGCTGTGGTGGATCGTGGACTTGGGGCAGATTTACTTCTTGCTGGCCTGCGTATACCGGGTGCGTTTCGCCTGCTCCAGCCCGTCTTCTATAAGTACGCGGTTAATCCGGATGAGGTCGGCCACGATGCCGAGCGTACAAGCGATGAACGAGGCAATCAGCAGCACGCTGCCCAGCACCAGTGACTGCAAGTGGCCGCGCCCGGTATCGGCCACCACAAAATACAGGTAACGCACAAACGGCACCGCCCCGGCTACAAACAATGCGGCTCCCAGGCTGGCAAACAGCACGTACGGCCGGTACATAATGAACGCCCGGGCTATGGCGACCCCGGACTTCACCACGTGCTCAGCCGAAGACCGGAACAGCCGCGACTCGCGCGTCTTGGGGTTGACGGTGATCGGCACACTCGTAATGGCCAGGCCCTTGTTGCCAGCCTGGATGAGTGTCTCCATGGCGTAGCTGAAGCGCGTCACCACATTGAGGCGCAGCGCCGCGTCGCGCGAGTAGGCCCGGAAGCCGCTTGGCGCATCTGGCACGCGCGTGCCCGCGGCAGCGTTGAGCACGCGCGTGCCCAGCCGCTGCAGTATTTTTTTGCCGCGCGAAAAGTGGGCAATGCGGTGCACCTGGCGGTCGGCAATCACAATATCTGCCTGGCGCCGCACAATGGGCCGGATGAGTTCTGGGATGCTCGCTTGGGGGTACTGGTTGTCGCCGTCGGTGTTCACAATGACGTCGGCGCCCAGCTCCAGGCAGCGCAGCAGCCCGTCGCGGAAGCTGCGGGCCAGCCCCTGCCGTTGGGGATGGTGCACAAAATGCTCCACGCCGTGGGCGCGCGCCACCGCCACGGTGTTGTCGGTGCAGCCGTCGTCAATAACCAACACGGCAATTTCGTCAATACCGGCAATTTTTTTAGGGATACTCTTTAGCACCAGCGGCAGGGTTTCCGCCTCGTTGAGGCACGGTATTTGCACAACCAACTTCATCTTGCTGCCATTATACCTTATTTACCCTGTTTGTTGGCTGGAGGCATAGGGGTGGCCAGCCCGCAGCCATGGTGCGCGCAAGCTCCCGGCACACCCCGCCTGCGCCGTCCTGCTACGAGTAGTTGGCGCCCGGGTTGGTGATGAACAGGTCGTGCGGGTGGCTCTCGGTGAGGCTGGCCTGGGTGATTTGCATGAATTCGGCGGTTTCCCACAGCTCTGGGATGGTTTTGGCGCCCACGTAGTACATGCCCGAGGTCACGCCGCCGCCCATCTGCGCCAGGAGGTTGGCAACCGTACCGCTGCATGGCACCAGGCCTTCCACGCCCTCGGCCACCAAGACGTCGTTTTTGTAGTTCTTGCCGTGAAATTCGTCTTCGGAGCTAATTTCCAGGCCCTTTTTCATGGCCGCTACCGAGCCCATGCCGCGGTACTCCTTAAAGCAGTACTCTTCTGAGCCGTCGATAATGTTGCGGAAGCGTGCCGGCACTTCTTCCGGCTTGAGCATTACGGTCTTGCCGGGCGACTCCTGGGTGGCGGCAAACAGCCGG
Organism: Saccharimonadales bacterium (SeqCode); assembly: GCA_035479375.1. Lineage (GTDB taxonomy): Bacteria > Patescibacteriota > Saccharimonadia > Saccharimonadales > UBA4665 > PMNU01. Next base: position 47,701 of record DATIIT010000020.1, read on the forward strand.
CCGAGCATGACGCACGAGGCGCCGGCGGCCAGTGCCTTCATGACATCGCCGGAGTAGCTAATGCCGCCGTCGGCGATCACCGGGACGTTGTGGTGGCGCGCCACCTTAACGGTGTCCAAAATGGCGGTCAGCTGCGGCACGCCCATGCCGGACACGATGCGCGTCGAACAGATGGCACCCGGCCCCATGCCCACGCGCAGGGCGTCGGCACCGGCGGTGATGAGCGCCTTTGCGCCCTCGGCGGTAGCCACGTTGCCACCAATGACGTCAACGTCGTAGTGGTTCTTAATATATGCCACGGCGGTGAGGACCTTCATGGAGTGGCCGTGGGCGGAATCTACCACGATGACGTCAACACCGGCCGAGACCAGCTCCTCGACCCGTTTTTCGTAGCCGCTGGTGGAGCCCACGGCCGCGCCCACCGGCAGGCCAAGCGCCTTTACTTTGGCTACTTCGGTGGCTTGTTCGGCAATGGTCAGGTTGCGGTGGATGATGCCGATGCCGCCGGCTTTGGCGAGCGCAATAGCCAGCTCGCCCTCTGTTACGGTGTCCATGGGGGCGCTCATTACCGGGAGCTTCAGCCGGACGCGGGGCGTCAGCTGGGTTTCAAGGTTGATTTCTTCGCGGGAGAATCCCGAGTAGCGTGGTTTTAACAGTACGTCGTCGAATGTAAGGGCGGGTTTGTATGTATCCATACTTCATTTTATGAAAGTACTCGCCCATTTGTCAAAACTTTGTCCCTGTAAGATTCCTAACTGCCGGTTTTTAGCCCGCAACCTATACTAAAAACACTGTAATAGGAGGCACATATGAACAAGTACGGCCCCACAGCACAAGCCAAAGTTAAAAAAGCGGTGCACGAGATGAAGCACGGCACCCTAAAGAGCGGCACCTCTGGCAAAAAAGTGACCAGCCGCACGCAAGCAGTGGCCATTGGCCTGGGCGAAGCGCGCAAAGCTGGCGGCAAAGTGCCGCGGGCGTCGTCTTAGCGGCCCGGGTCGCAGGCCGTACCACAGCCAAAAGGAGGATTATTATGGAAAAGCAACCGAAACCCATAAACGACGAGCCACGCCAAAACATCACCCCGGAAAACCCCAGTTATTCGTGGTGGGCGCAAGCCGAAAAAGACCGCCGCGGCAACGCCCGCCGCTGGGCAAATGAACGGCTCAAGCGCATGCGTAACCGCCTGTCTGCCCTGCTGGCCATGTCACATGGGGCGGTAGAAATGACCCTGCGCAGCGAGCGGAGCCCCCGCGTCCGCCGCCAGGTGCGCCAAGACCTGCAAAAGCGCTATGGCGAAGTCAAGCGCCCCAGCGTCTGGAGCGCCTAGCGCCCCTGCTGCACCAGGCGCGGCCGCCGAGCCACCAGACCGCCCCAGGGCGCACGGCCTTCTTTATGAATGGCGGATGCCGCGCACTGTTTCGCGCAAATGGCTTATCTCGGCGCGCATTTGTTCGCGCTCGGTAGCGTCGTGGAGGATGCAGGCGATCTGCACCACATCCCCGGTAATGCCCAAGATGGGTACCAGCCGCACGTCAAACGCCCGGTAGCCAATGGGCACGTCCGCCCAGCGCAAATAGTCGGTTGGCCGCTTATACTTAATGACTTTCTTAAACTGCCGCGCCACAAAAACGCTGGAATCCGGCGAAGCGATTTCGCAGAGTTTCTTGCCCGCCGAATCTTCCGGGTAGCCGGAAAAGGTATAAAACGGGCGGTTGGCCATGGCCAGCCGGTACTCGTCCTGCGGCCCAATGCTGATGAGCACAATGCCGTCGGCGATGTTATCAAAAACCGAGGTTAAATATTGTAAAAATACCAGTGAGGGTTTGCCCGTGTCCATGCCGTCTTCCAATCATACCAAAGCGCCAGTGCTTTTGTCGAAGCGGCAAATCTGTTGCGTAAGCTACCGGCCATCCCCTACACTACAAACAAGCTATGTACGACCCAGATAAGTTTCGGAATAAGGCGGCGCGGCGCCAGCCCTCGCAGGCGCGTGGCAAAGAGCGCGTCCGCGTCATTTTGGCGGCGGCGCTCGCCCTGTTTAAGGAATCCGGCGTGGCCGAGGTAACAACTAACGACATTGCCGAGCGGGCGCGCATCCCCATCGGTTCGTTGTACCGCTATTACCCCAATAAAGACACGATTATCATAGCCCTCACTGAGCTGGTGGTAGACGATTTGTCGCAGATTTTTACGGACATCGGCAACCACCCGCTGCTGGAACATTTGTCTTGGGACGAGGTGCTGCTCTTGTTGGCCGACGCGTGGGTGAATTATGTGCGCTTAAACGGCCCGTTTGAGTTTTTGTACTCGGCCAAAGCCAACCCGCGGCTGGGGGCGCTGAGCCGGCCGATTTGGGTGCGGTTTGTGGCCTCGTTTACTGCTGTGCTGCAGAAGCGTTGCCCAGAAATCACCGCCCGTGAGCTGGCGGTGTGCTTTAACCTTACGCTGGCCGCGGTGGAAATGGACGTGACCGGGCACTACCGCGAGCTGCCAGGCACGCCGATCCACCACGAGGCAGTGGGCGCCATTGCGTCATATATGTTGGCGGCGTGCAAGCGGCACCAGCACAGCCGGCCCAGTCCGCCAGCCAAAAAAGCATAACTTGCTAATAATCCCACCGGCCACTACAATACACCAGAGATGAGTGTGCTGGGCAAAACACGGGCAACGAGGGTACTGGCAATTTTGTGCGCGCTGCTGCTTTTGGGGAACATTGGCTGGCTGGTGCGCGGCGACGGCGCGGCCACCTCGGCGCCCAATATGGCTGCGCTAACTAAAGCCTACCCGTTTTTGGCAAGCGACGTGCTGAGTGACTCGCCCAACGACATCCTGATCAACTTTGTGCCGCTGCGCAAACAATTGCAGGCTAAATTTAACGGCCTGGATGTGCAAAAGAGCTTTTATTTTGAGTATTTGCCAGATGGCACGTCGATCCGCGTCGGCGCCGACGAGCAGCTCACTGCCGCCTCGCTTATTAAGGTGCCGCTGGCCATGAATTTGTACAAAGCCGCCGAGCTCGGCCGCATCAACTTGAACGAGACCGAAACGATCACGCCCGCCGAGCTGGACGACGCCTACGGCACGCTCTACCAGCGCGGCTCCGGCGCGCAGCTCACTTTGCGCGAGGCCATGCGGTACATGCTGGAGGAGTCAGACAACACCGCCACGCACGTCATTTTTGACCACACCCAAAACAAGCTCAGCTACGATGAGCAGTCGCTGGCGCGGCTGGATATTGACCAAGACACCGAGAATGGGCAGGCGGTAATTAACGCGCGGTCGTACGCCTCGGTGCTCAAGGGTCTGTACTTTTCGGCCTACCTCAACAAGCAGGATTCGCAGCAGATTTTGGATTACTTGACGCAGTCCACGGCCACCAACCGTTTGGTTGCCGAGCTCCCCGGCGGCGTCAAGGTGGCACATAAAATTGGCGTGTACAATTCCGGCGCGTGGGCAGAGAGCGACTGCGGCATCGTGTACGTACCCAAGCGCCCGTACGTGATTTGCGCCATGGTAGGCCTGCCGGAAGACCAAGCCAACACCTTCATCGCTGACGTGTCCAAGATGGTGTACGACTACGTTACTAAGCAATAACTAGACATTTAGCGGAAGGCAGCCCTAGCCATACATCCAAAAAGTTGTGCGTTACACGCCGGGGACATATGTCCTCGGGCTGCACTACGCTTGACCCAACTTTTTGGATGTATGGCTAGGGCTGCCTATCATCTACATTGCCGTGACGATGAATTGCTGCACTGTGGCCGTGTCGCCGGCGGCGGATGTGCCCCACGCCGGGAAGAGATAAATGTTTTGCGCAGTGGTGGTATTGACCGTGGTTGTTGCGCTGCTGTACATGCGGCCGCCGGCGGCGTTGGCCGTGGCGCTGGTGGCCATGCTGAAGTTGCCCTGGCCGGTAACCGTACCGCTGGAGCCACTCGTGAAACAGCCGATGTAAAAATCGACGTTCCAGCCTTGGTTGGTGACGGCGGCACCGGAGGTGAGCGCCCCCGACGATGCGCCAATGAGCGTATCTGACGTCTTGGTGGCCGCGTTCGTTCCAATATATACGCCCATGGCCAACGTTGCTGACGCGGCAGTGCTGTACACGCCGCTGGCGACCACATGGAAGACGCGGCCAGGCACACAGAAGTTAGCCGGTAGTGAAGCGTTGGTGGTGAATGACGCGCACGCCGTAGTGCAGGTGTTGACCGCGCTGGAGGCCGCCGTGTTGGTGCTCATGGTGCCGCCAATGCAGTTCACCCAAGCGCCGTTTTGCCCGCAGCGGAAGCGGTTGTTGGCCGAGTTGTAGTACATGCCGCCGTCCACTTCGGTGGGGTCGCCGGTGGAGTTTTTGGTGTCCAGCACCAACAGGAGCCCGGTGGTGTCGGCCGTGGGGTTGCCCACGTACAGCCGGCTGTTGCTGGTGTCCAGCGAGAGGTACACGGCGCTGCTCGCCCCTTGTACGGTGAAGGCCGTAGTGCTCGCCCCCACCAAGTGGGCAATGGCCGTAGCGCCGGTAGTGTTGCCGATGTTGATCGTTTTGGCGTTGCTGCCCGTGCCCAGGTTGAGCGCGCCGGTGGTGCCGGAATCGATGGTGAGCGCCGTGGCCGCGCCGCTGTTAACGGCCAAGGTACCACTGCTGCTCAACACCGTGCTGGAGCCAAGGCTTACCGTGCCCGACCCGGCTTGCAGCGTGAGGTTGCCGGCTGTGGTGCTCCAGGTGCTGGCCGCGTTGCCCGTAACCGTCAGCGCCTGGCTGGCCGCTGATTGCACCGTGGCCGTGCTGGCCGCGCCAAATGTCAGCGCGCTGGAGCTAAAGGTGTTGCCGTTGATGGCGCCAGAGGTGATCGTGCCAGAGCCGATATTGATGTTGCCGCTCGATAGCTGGACGAACCCGGTTGAGTCAATGCCGTCTAGCAAGTCGCTGTTAAAGGCGTACGGCGCGGCGGTGAGCTGGATGCGCGGGGTCATCTCGGCGTCGCTGCCCACCTTGACGCCCAGGTATAAGGCTGCGGTGTTGAAGTCCACGTTGGCTGGCAGGGGCGTGGAGCTGCCCAAGTTGACCTGGAACAAACCGCCGCTGACACTCACCGAGGCCTGGGTCTCTTCCCATTTACAGGTGTTAGCCGAGCAGGTGTTGCCGGCGTCGAGCGACGGGTCGGTGTAGATACGGAAGCGGATGCTGTAAGTGCCGTCGGTGACGTTGGTGCCGTCGGTGTTGGTGAGCTTGCCTTCAAAGCTAATCTGTTTGTTGATGGCCGCCGAGGCCGGCGTAGCGGTAACAAACATCCATAGCCCGCTGGCGCAGGCTGCCAATAGGAGCGCGAGGCGGAGCCGCCTCATGCTGTGGTGCCCCCTGTTTCGGTTGGGGTGGGCGCCTGCCCTGCTTGCCCGCTTGGGCGCCGCATGCGCAGCGCCAGCCACTCCACCCAGATTTGGCGGAAGCAAACCACGAGCGCCACAATGAGCACCGCCAGCAGCATCTGCCAGACCGGCATATAAAACAGCCGCACCGCAGTGCGCGCCATGGCCTGCCCGCCGCCTATACCGTACGACACGGAAATGTGGTATGGCCCTGGCGGCCACGGATGGTCAAGCAGGGCCAGGGGCGTCTGCAACCGCAGCTGGTCCCCGGGTGCCACTGCCAATGAGGCGGTGTTGAGTACGCCTTTACGCACCGTCCGCCCGCGTGGGTCGGTGACGCTCACGAAACCGCGCGGGATGACGATCATATTGCCGGTGTTCTTAACCAGTACGGCCACGCTGGCCGGCAGGTTAAGCGAGAAGCCCGCCGTGCCCTGCGGCACGGCGCTGAAGCGCGTCAAGGCGCCGTCTTCTTTAACAACGGTGAGCGGCAGGCGGACACTCGGCACTACCTGTACCTGCGCGCCGGGCAACGACTGCTGGGCCATCACCAGGTCAACCTGCTGGCCGCCTGGCGCGAGCTTGCTGCTGTCGGTGAGCGTCACTGACTCGGCAACGCTGCCGCCAGCGGGCACGGCCACGTCTGCCGGCGTTATGCTGAGGCTTGGCAGCGCGTTGTTACCTGGCGCCTTTGCTGCCTGCTCAAAGGAGAAATGCAGCGCCACTGCCGAACTGTAGCTGTTGCTGACGCGGAACGCGGCCTGCGCCATCCCCTCGCCCTTGGCCAGTGACACGGTGAGTGCGGCTGGGATAACGGTGACGCCGCCTGCTGCCCCACCGCCTGGCTGTGCGGCGGCAAAGCCGTGGGCTGGCAGCGCCACGAGCATAGCCCCTGTTACCAGGCCGGCAAGGCCGGCGCGGTTACTTCTTGCGGTGCTGCGCATAGCCGCGTACCTTCTTCGTCCCCTTAAATATGAGCCAGCCCCAGCCGAGCAACCCGGTCACCACAATAACTACCAACAGGGCGAGCAGCGTTACGAGCCACCACGGGATTACCCAAAAGGTGAGGCTGGCCGTTAGCGGGACGTCTTGTGAGCCGTTGTCGTAGGTGACCACGGCCCGGGCGACATATTTGCCGATGCGGAAGTCGCTTAGGTGCTTCCAGTCCCACACTAAGTGGCGCTTGCCGTCTTTGCCGGCGGCGTAATACGGGAATCCGCTGCCCCAGCTGGCCGCAAATGCCCGCGCCGTGCCAGGCAGCACATAGCGCCCTGAGGGGTTGATGGGGATCGTGGCAACTGGCTTGCTGTCGCCAAAAGAGCGCTGGATAAAGATATTCCCGCTTGGCTGGCTAATGGTGTTGCCACTGTTGGTGATATGCAGCGAAAAATCAGCCGGCAAGAAGGCGTAGCGTGACTTGCTGCTGCTGAAATTGTCCAGCGACAGCGCGCTTTTCGCATCGCTGCGGTTGATATTGATGAGGCAGAACACCACCACCTGCGGCTTAATGCCCGCTCCACTGCTGGACTGTGTGGTGCGTGTGCTGGTAAGGTTTACGGCAACGGCGTAGCTAAACCCCACGTTTGTTGGCGTGGCGAATGTGAGCGTTAGCTGCGAGGTGCCTCCGGCCGGCACGGTAATGCCCGGCTGGGAAAAGTGCAGCCACTGCGAAATGTCCGCCGGCAGTGTGCTGGTAAGTGACACTTTTTCGCTGTCGCGGCTTATATTGATGCCGCTCAAGCTGGGCTCAAGCGTCTCTGGATGGTTGGAAAAATTGCGGATAGTTACGGTATTGGTTTGGGTCTGGCCGGGAGTTAGGCTGACGACCAACGGCGACGGCGAAACTTGGATAGTAAAGTCGTTACCGGCCGCATGGGCCGCAACCCGCGGCACGCATGCCAGGAGGATGGCCGCCACACCCAGAGGCCATCTCCGTAACCCACTCCGCAACCACTGGGGTACATGGTTGGATCGCATCACACTGCTCTCTTTTTATTGTCAAACTTCGGGATCTCTCAAGGGACGTTGTACGTGTGTCGGTACGGGGCTTAGAACATGGCTGCCGCGGGCAACGTGATGGTGTCAGCGTAGTCCGTAGCCGAGGGGGTGGTGGCGTTGAGTGTGACGTTGTTAGTGAGCGTCAGCTGGGCGTTGTTCGCCGTGCCGGTGGAGCTGGCCACAGTGCGCATGCTGGTGTCCAGGCCGCCGCCCTTGCCGCTGCTGCCGCCCACAAACGGGGCTGCCACGGTGATGGTGCCTGAGCCGCCGGTTTGGGCGCTGGTGACGCCCATGTTGTAGCCCTCGGTGGTGCCGCTAATGGTGCTGTTGGTGCCCGGCGTGGTAGAAGCGATGGTGGTACCGGTGGCCGTTGACTTCAGGCCGGTAAATTGGTCTTGCCCCCACACCATCCAGCCGCCGCCGGCGTTGGTGTTAATGGTGAGCACCCGCGGCGTGGGGCTGGAGTTAACCGAGCCGGCTGTGAGGCTGCCGAGTGCGTCAGCGGTGTTGCTAATGGCGTAGGTAAAGGTCTGCGGCACGCTGGCGCTCACCGAAATGGAGTCAGCCGTTAGGCTGTCGGTGACGTAGTTGCCGGTGTCGATGTTGGTGGGCGTGCTGGTACGGGTCGTAACGCTGCCGCTGTTGGTAGTGCTAGCCGAACCGGTGGTGGTGACGGCTGTGGCGCTGTTCCAGTTAAAGCAGTACAGCGTGCCCACGGTGAGGTCGCCGCTGGGGAACGTTACCACCTGGCCGGTGACGTTGGTGGCGGTAGCGATGCTCGGCCAAGCGGTCCCGCCGGTTGGCCAGTTCGTGTTGGTGGTGGTCACGGTGAAGGTGGCCGCCAACCCGAGCGTGTACCCCGTCGGGTAGGTCACCTGCACGCTGGCCTCTGTGGCCGTGGTAGCCGGCTTGGCGCAGACGGTGCCGGTAGTCCCCTGTGAGACCTGGAGCCGGTCAAAGCGTACCAGCGTCTGCGTCAGCGATGCGGCCTGCACCTCCCCCGGGTGCAGTCCAACGAGTGCGGTTGCAGCCAGCAACAATGCTGAAAGCGAGTAAAGGCTCGCTTTCTTTATGTTAGTTTTCCCCTTGACAATTCGGTACATGTACTACCCCTTATTGTTTATGCTTGCAATGAAGTATGAGGCTTTGTTCGCAGGAATTCAAGTCTAAAATTCTGATTAAAAAATGGCTAGAAGAGCGGCGATAATGAAATAGTTATGACATCCGCATAGTCGGAGGCCGCTGGCGTGAGCGTACTGCTTTTGGCCAGCAGCGACAGCGTTGCCCCGCCCGATGTGACCGGCGCTGGCCAATTGGCAAAGGCCTGCTTGGTGGTGCTGAGCGCACCCACCGAGTTGCTGGTGCCGTTAAACGGGCTGGCCAAGCTCACTGGCCCGCCGGCACTTTGTGTGGCGCCGCTGGCCTGCGTGCCGTAGCCGCTGCCGGCCACCCCCAGGTCGGCCGTGGCCGAGGCCAAGGTAAACCCGTTGGCCGTGCTTAATAAACCGCTGTTTTGGTCCCCTACCATGAGGCTGCCGCCTCCGGCCGCATTAGTGGTGACGCTGCTAATAATGGTTGCGTTGCCGGTAACCACGCTCCCGGCAGCCAGGCTGCTAAACGCCACACTAAACGGCGGCGTGGCCGTGAGTGAAGTTTGCAGCCCCAGTGTAACGCTTGGTGCCTGTGTGCTGGCTGTTGCCGTGGGGCCAAAGCCGCTGCCGGTGGCGCTGCCTTGCAACGCGGCGACCTTCACCTTGTAGGTGGTGCTGTTGGCCAGCCCCAAGATGTCGAACCCACTCGCCCCGCCCCACGCCGCGTATGTTTGGTAGTTAGACACGGTGGCCGTGGCGCCCACGGTGTCGTCCAGCTGGACGTAGTTGGTGGTGGCGAAGTTGTCGCTGCTAATCGCCACCAGGTATTTGGTATCTGTTGGGAAGCCGGCGGTGTTCAGCACGGCGTGCAGTTTGCTGTAGGCATTGAACGGGTCGGTGAGCGTGGGCGCCGGCGGCACCGCAGCGGTGGTAGAGGCCTTTATACCGGCCGGCAGCGCGTATGTAGCGCTGGCCAGCACGCCATTTGTGCCGCCCGTGGCGCCGCGCAGCACGTAACTGGAGCTGCTGCCGGTGTTGGTACCTGTGCCAAAATCGTACGTCCTCAGGGTGTAGTTAGTGCTGGCGGGCACAGCCGCGAGGAGCGAAAGAAGAACGGCTCGGAACATGAGCCCATAATACCATAGCGTAAGCGGAAAACGAGCAATTGCTCAATTATCACCGGTGTCGCGCGGGCTGCTGGCGGCTGCGATGCGCGAGGCCAGCACATACACCGGCTGCGCGGATAGTTGCACGTCCACTGTTGTGCCGGCTGGCAGGGCAAAGACCTCGCCGTCTACCTGCGCCCAGAGCGTGGTGGTTGGCGTAAAGGTAACGTGGCCGGCGGCGACGCGCCGTACGGCCCGCGGCGCGGTCAGCTCCCAGATGTGGAAGAAGAGGGTGCGCACGCGTTTGGCGCGCATTGCCATGTGGTAAAAGTGCGGCGCCGTCAGCTCCAGGCTAATCCCCTGCACTTTAGCGAAGCGCGGGCCGTTTATAAAAATGTGCTCGTACAGCTTGCGCGTGCGGGCACCTTCGTGTACTGTCACTTGCGGCGCATCCATAAGCGCCTTAATGACGATGGCCAGCTCCTTTACGGCACGCCCGCCGGGGAGCACGTCCAGCGGATGGTGGCGCGTTGCTGGTGTGGCCAGCCGGTGCGCGGCAAAGGCGCTGGCGCCAAAGCTGGCATAGCAGATTGCCAGGTGGGTTTGCTGTTGTGTTTGCTGTTTTGCGCCGTCAGGTGGGCTCAAGCGGCACTCCAGCGGGTGTACGGCAACCACTGTCCCTTGTCCCAGGATGCGCTGCAACGAGGTGCGCCACGGTGCGCCATTGAGCATGTGCGCTAGGTCGTTGGCGTTGCCGCCCCATAGCGGGAGCACGACTGTTTTGCGCGCCGCCGGCGGCAATGCCGGGTCGGTAAGGAGTGCCTCAATAAAAAGGTTGACCGTCCCATCGCCGGCGGCGATGCACAGCAGCGTCTCTGGCCCTAATTGTGCGCCCAGTGAGTGGATGAGCGCCTTGTTGGCCTGGCGCCCGCCGGGGGAGGTCTCTACCGCAGAAAAGCCGATGCCTTTGTCCCGGGCTACTGCCTCTAGCGCACGGATGTGCCGGCCCACGCCCGCCGCCCGGGTGCTTGCCGGGTTGCGTACCACCAGGATACGCCGGAAGTGTAGTGTGTTGCCCCTGCGTTTTTCCCCGCCCTCTCCACTACGCACCATGGCCAACCCCTGTTTTTATGGCGTTGCGCATGGCTAAGGCCTGCTCAAACCCAATTACCCAGCCGGTTTTGCGCACGCTGCGGTACATCCAGGTTTGGTACAGCTGGCCTTTAGTGTCGTATACCTCGGGGAATCCACTGTCGCGCAGCATGGCGTGCTTGTAGCTGGCAATGTGTTTGTCTGCTGTTTTCAGGTACTGCTTTTTGCCGGTGTGCGTATAGAGCAAGAGGAGCGTTTTTATGTACTCCATGCCCCAAAAACTCCACGCCGTGTCGCGCTGGTACGAGGCAAACGCCAGGCGCGCCAGGAAGAACTGCTGCCGGCCACTGCCTTCGGCTTGGTATTTGAGCGGCAGCGGGTTGTCCACGCCGGCGGCTTGTATGTAGGCTACACTGCGTTCAAAATACGGCCGTTCGGCGGCTTTAGCCGGGTCAAGAAACCCAGTTACCAGCGCAATGAGCCAATCAGACGAGTAATACGCCCCGGCCATAGCCTCGCCAGAAGGTTCGTCCAAAAAGTAGCCTTTATCTTCCAGCCAAAAGGTCAGCAAGATGGTTTGTTTGAGGCGCCGCAAAAACGGCCGGTCCCGCGGGATGATCCCCAGCTCCATGGCCAGACTGGTAGTTTTCCAAAACACCACGTTGTCGTAAAACGAGCATGCCCTGAGTGTTATATCTTTGGCGCCGCAGATGTATACGTCGCGCCGCAACAGGCCAGCCTTCTCGTCAAAAACGGTGTCACGGTAATGGGCGTAGAGTTTTACCAGCGTGGTGTGGTACTCTCGCACCAACAGTTCTGCCGCCCGGACGGTGCCGAGCTCCTGCTGCGCCGGCGCGTAATCCACGGGCGCGGCCAACTCTTTGCCCTGCAACGCCGCTAGCGCGTACAACACGCCGTACACCGTGTCCGACGGGTACCGCCAAAAATTCATGCACGTCGCCCGGTACGCTCCCGTGGGCACGATGGTGGTCACCGGCACCGGCCGCTTCTCAAACACGCCCAGCGCGTACGCCACGGTCTGTAAATAAGATACCTGGCGGTTGTGCCACTCCTCTGTTGTAGACGGGATGCGCGGGTCGCACGTGGGGTAATAAAACACGCCCAGGTTGCGCACGAAGAGCGCGCTAAAGTGGTCGCCGGAGGTTAATAGCAGCTTGTTGGGGTCAAAACGGCTGGCGTGTATATCGGTGATGATATGTTTGAGGGTCTTGGCGTCTGAGCGCTCGCTGCGCACAAAGCGCGTCTCCATAATATGGATCCAGCACTTCAGCGTGGCAAACAGCCGCCACGGCCAAGCCTGGGCCACGTGCAGGCGGTGGTTATTATTGACGGCCTGCAGCGCGTCGGCCACGGCTTGGGCTACAAACGGCTGCTTCACCATCGTAAACCGGCTGAACGGGTTGGTGACATAGGCGCCGCCAACCAGCGCGGCTACCAGCATAAAGGCAATTACGGGCACGACCATGCCTGTATAGTAGCAAATCGCGCCCGCCTGGCCAGGTGGTTCGTGGTAGAATGGGCGGGTGAAGCTGATAGAAGCGATACGCCAGCGCGCGCGGGCGCTTATGCGGCACCTGGCACGTGGGCTCAACGCCCTCACCGGCGGCAAGCTGCACCCAGACCTGGTGACGCTCATCGGCTTTGCTATGCACATCCCTATTGCCGTGCTTATTGGGCTGGGGCACTACAATCTGTGGGCCGCGGTGTTGCTGTTTATTTTTGGCTTGTTTGATACTTTGGACGGCGAGCTGGCGCGCCTGCAGGGCCGCGAAAGTTCCCGCGGTGGCCTGCTGGACGCCTCCACCGACCGCATGAAGGAGGTGCTCTTATATATAGGGGCGGCGTACGCGGCCACCCACACCACTAACCCCGGCACGGCGGTATGGGCGGTGGCGGCGTGCGGCGCCTCGCTGTGCGTCAGCTACGTCAAGGCCAAGGGCGAGGCCATTGTGGCTGCGGATAAAGGCGTGCGCTATGCCGCCCTCAACAAGTTGTTTAAGGACGGCCTGCTCACCTTTGAGGTGCGGATGTTTGTGCTGCTGGCGGGCTTGGTCACTGGCCGGGTGATGCTGGCGGTGGCGCTCATCGCCGTTTTGGCTACCTACACTGCCTTCCAGCGGCTCATCCGTATTAGTAGGGCGTTGTAATATGTGCAAGGTGGATCTGCATACCCACTCGGCCGCGTCCCCGGACGGCGGCATCACGGCCGTACAGTACCGCCGCATGCTGGCCGACGGGCGGCTAGACGTTGTTGCCGTCACCGACCACAACCGTGTGGATTTTGCCCTGGGCTTGCGTGCCGAGTTAGGCGCCCGGGTCATCGTGGGCGAGGAAATCACCGCGCGTGAGGGCGAGATTATTGGTTTGTACCTGGAGTCTGCGGTGCCCGCGGGCCTTTCCGCGCAGGAAACGGTGCGGCGCATCAAGCAGCAACATGGCCTGGTGTACATCCCGCACCCGTTTGAGACGGTGCGCAAGGGCCTGGACGTGGCCACGTTGGAAGCCATTGCCGCAGACGTAGACATTATAGAGACGCGCAACGGCCGCGCCGTTTTCCAAAACCGTTCGGCTGCGGCCGGGGTCTGGGCGGCCAAGCATGCCGTGCCGGGCGCGGCCAGCAGTGACGCCCACGGCGCAGTTGGTTGGGGTAAAACATATAGCGTCCTGGCGGCGGCGCCCACCCACGCCACTCTTGTAACATTGCTATATGACGCGCAACTTGCCGCGTCCCCACCCGGCCTGCGCGGCGTGCTTTACCCCAAACTGAACCGTTTGCGGAAAAAAATAGGCCATGCCGCCCGGAGGGACGAACATGTTTAAAGAAATCCTGTTCGCCCTGTGGTTTTTCCTGCCGGCTGGGATGGCTAACGTGACGCCTATTCTGGTGGCGCCCATCCCCGGCCTCAAAAAACTTACCGCCCCTATGGATTTTGGCCGGACGTTCCACCGCAAACGCGTGTTGGGCGCGCACAAAACCTGGCGCGGGCTGGTGGCCGGCGTCAGTATGAGTACGCTCACATTGTGGCTGCAGCAGCTGGCCGTGGCGCATTTTGGCTGGGCGCACACGCTGGCCAGCTCAGTGGATTACGCCGCTTTCCCCACCCTGGTGCTGGGCGTGTTGTTTGGTGTGGGCGCCCTGGGCGGCGACGCCGTAGAGAGCTTTTTCAAGCGCCAGCGCGGCACGCCGCCCGGCCAGGGGTGGTTCCCGTGGGACCAGCTAGATTACATCATTGGCGCGGCGCTGGCTTCGCTGCCGTTTGTGGCGCTCAGCCTCACGCAGTATGCGATACTAATCATTTTGTGGTTGGTGGTGCATCTGGTGGCGTCGTATGTTGGGTGGCTGCTGCACCTTAAGGAGCGGCCAATTTAGGCTTTGGCAGCTACCGCCGCGTAAACGTGCCGCGCATATAGTGCAACGTCGCTGTGGTGCCAAGTAAAACAGCGGCCAGCACCAGGATGCCGCCAGCTCTCGCCAGCCAGTGTGCCGGCGCAGCCGCCCCGGCCAGCAGCGCGCCAAAGCCCACCCACAAGCCGCCCGCCGCCAATTTCCCGGCAATATTCGGGTGGATAGTGCGCCCGGCGATGTCAGCTAGCAGCCCCAGGAGCGCAGTGGCAGCATTTTGCACGCCCACCAATACTGCAAGCCACAACGGCACGACGTGCGACATGGTGAATACCGCCAGCGTCCCCAGCGCGGCCAGCTTGTCGAACCCGGCGTCGATCCCCTCGCCAATATGGCTTTTGGTGCCAGTGTGCTCGGCCGCCAAGCCATCTACAATGTCCAGCAAGCGGCCGGCGCCCAGTACGGCTACGCCTGCCCACAGGTGGTGCCGGCCCACCAAAACCAGCCCTATGGCTACTAACATTAACCCGCACAAGCTCACGATGTTCCCGGGCGTCACCACTTTGTGGGTGCGCGCCGCCAAGCGCTGCCAGTGGTTCCAACTGCCTGGCGGGATGAGTTCCCAATCGGCTTGTTTGGCGGCGCGGTGGAGTCTCATACCGTCAGCGTAGCATACTCTGGCGCGGGCCGGCTATGCGCCCGGGCTATTGCGAGCCACCTGACGCGCCGGAGCTGCTTTTGCCACCCGCCCCACCGCTAGAACTGCTGGTACTGCCGCCAGAGGAACTGGCTGCCGGCTGCGGCGGATTGTAAATCGTCTGGATGTACGCCTGGATGGTGTCGTAGTCTCCCAGGCCGGCGGCCGGGATGAGCGCGCTTTGCCCGCTGTTGGTGGTGTAGCTGGCCAGCAAGTTTTTGCCATTGGCGTCATTGAGCCCGGCCGAGGCAATCTTGCTGTTGGGTATATTCTTCACCAGCGAGTACATGCGCCCTACCTCGCCCAGCGTCATATCCGTCTTGACGTTATTGCCGAGCGAATCAAACAAGTTCCCTAGTTTTACCGGGTTAGATAACGTCCCCAGCGACGTCGCTTTAGTCTTAAGCCCGAGTAAAATGAGCCGCTGGTTTTGCGTACGGGTAAAGTCGGCCGTGGCGTAGCCGTAGGAGCCCCAGGTGTCGCCGCGGGCGCGGCTCAGGCCCAGCGCCTGGACACCGTTGAGGGTGTGCTCGCCGTTGCTCAGGTGGTCTACCAGCGGTTTGCCGTTGTTGCCGTAGTCTGGGCTGGGGTCGTTGAGGCCGCGCGGGTCGCTGCTTTGGATATCCACGGTGATGCCACCCACGGCGTTTACGGCGTCGCGCACCGTGCCGTAATCCACCAAGGCGTAATACTGGATATTGAGGCCGGTGACCTGTCCCACGGTTTTCTCCAGCAACCCCATGCCGCCGGCGGGATAGCCAGCCTGGGCAAAGCCATCGGTTTTGCCGTCTTGGTAGGCCTCGTTAATTTTGGCGTAGCCCTCCCCTGGAATGTTGACGTAAAAGTCGCGCGGGATGCTGAGCATGAAGGCCGTGTTGGTCTTGGTGTTCAGGCTCAGCACCATGATGGAGTCGGTGAGGTCGGCGCCGTTGTGCCCGGGGTCGTCGGCTGAGTTCCCGGCCACCAAAATATTGACGTGGCCCTCGTCTTCGCCCTTGAGTTTGGTGGGCCGCACGATGCTCACAATGCCCTTCCAGCCAAAGACCTTTAGCTCGTTACGCAGGATTTTCCACCCCAGCCAGCCGCCAGCCAGCAGCGCCAGCACCAAAACCGTGAGCCCGCTGCGTTTAAAGAATTTTTTCCAAGAGAAGCCCCGCCCCGAAACAGCCTCTACCTGCCCTAATGTCGCCCGCCCCGGATGGTACGAGTAATTGGGCAGCGACCGGTTAAGGTCGAGCAAGTTTTCCGGCTGGCCGGCCACCCGTTTGGCTGGCTTCACCGGCTTGTCTTTTTTGCGGTGCATCATATGCTAGGTGTATTATACGGCTTTTCCTGGAGATTTGCGGAGGTAATTGGGCGATGTAAATTGGGCAAGGCATTGGTATGAAAAAGTTGTGCGTTACGCGCCACGCGCATATGCGCCTGGGCTGCACTACGCTTGACCCAACTTTTTCATACTAATGCCTTGCCCCGTAACCTCCTTTACATCCGCAGCCAGGCATCGTGTAATAGAGTAATGCTAGAAGCACTGCTCGAGCGGCTTAAATCATTCTATGTGCTGCTGTTTGGCCTGGCCATCCTGATGGGCTGCGTGGTGCGCGCCACGCCCGGCCACTACGCCGGCGGCAACCCCCACGAAGGCATGAAAGCCGGCTACGACGTCTCATGGCCAAACTGCGGCGCCACACCGCCCAAGGATAGCTCGTGGGGTGTGGTGGGCATCACCGGCGGCATCTCGCTGCGCCCCAACCTCTGTGCGGTGAAGCAGGCGCGCTGGTTTAAGACATACACGTTGTATGCCAACACCGGCTACCCTGGTGCCACGCCGCGTGTGCTGGCCTTGCGCAGCCCCAAGAAGTGCCAAGCACAGGACGCCCGCTGCCTGGCCTACAACTACGGCTATGCCGAGGGCGTCTACGCCGTAAGCCTAGCGGCCCGCCAGGGCTTGCACTCCAGCCTCTGGTGGCTAGACGTAGAAATCGATAACAGCTGGGACGATGACCCGCTTACGAACCGCGCCAGTATCCAGGGTAGCCTCGACGCTGTGCGCCACGAGACGCTGGTGGCACAGGTGGGCGTGTACTCCTATCCTGGCCAGTGGGACCTCATAACCGGCAAGTGGCGGCCGCGTTTCCCGGCCTGGGCGGCCACCGGCACCACCACTGTGCAAACCGCGCGCGACTTCTGTGCCCAGCCCAGCTTCACCGCCGGCCCGCTGTGGCTCGGCCAGTACACCCAAGGCCTGGACCGCGACCTGCCCTGCCCGCCCGCGCCCAAACCAACACACAGCTAACACCGGCGCGTTGATGTCTATATCGCTACGCCCAAACCGTTGCGCCGCGCCCACATAGGACTATACTAAGCATTAGCAATGTGTGTGCTGGGCCGGGGCTTCCCGCCGAGGCGCTTCTTACATACAGGCTTCCAGAGACAATTTGGGCTGCATACTCACCGGTCCGCTATAGGCGGCCGCGTCCCTGCCTCCCACCAATCAAGCAAGTGCGTGTGGCATTCACAAACAGATATGGACGGTATCTGCTTGGCCACTCACTCTTAAACCTCACCCCGTCCGAACGCTTAACAACCACTAAATTTTCTAGGAGCTTGACCTATGAACAATTTTACAAAAAGCCGCAAAATCGTAAACCAAGAGGTGAGCGTGCCGGAAGTCTACTTCAAAAGCGAGGGCCAGCTCAAGAGCTACCCCCGGCGCATGGAGTTTGGCGGCCGCGAGTACACTTTTATGGACGGCCTGCGCTACTTGGTACACAAGGGTGCACAAATGGTCCAGGTTTTCGACATGACCGACGGCGCCCGCGACTACCGCCTGCAATTCAACGCTGGCGAGCAATCGTGGACATTAGTGGACATGACGGCGTAACCGTCATGCGGGACCACAATCTCGTCCGAAAGCCCCTCCCTGTACGGAGGGGCTTTTTGGTATACTAAGCGCATGAACGACCACCCCGTGTACCTGCCGGCGCCTCCGCCCAACCGCAGCCAGGTGCTCTCCCGCATGGTCGCCCTGCTGGTGCTGGTAGGGCTGGTATTGCTGGTGGTGTTTTTTGCGTACCAGTTTACGACGGTGAGCAGCCAAAATGCGCAACTCAAAACCGCCAATGCCGCGCTGCAGAAAAAGGTCAACGACCTCACCCAGCAGCCTGCCGGCCAAACCGGCACCACCTCCAATGCCAACTCCAGCAGCTTTGGCGCCAAGACCTGCACCGCCACCACGCCGTCGCAAAGCGAGCAGGATGACCTCGTGGCCGCTGTCGAGAACCAAAACTACGCCCTGGCCAAGAAATATATGGCCGACAGCGTCAATGTGGTGATCGCCGGCCAAGAAAAGGGCGGCCAGGAGCCGCAGGCACAGGCGCTCACTGACCTCAAATTCCTAGACCAGGGCGGCGCACCGTGGAACTTTGATATATCTGGGGACACCTTGGGCATTTGGCGTTCGCACAGCCTCAAGGCCTACTTTGCCGCACCGCTGGTGGTAGGCGCCTCGGCCGACGGCGTGGTGGTCTCCTTCCAGTTTGACACTTGCGCCAAGGTAAGCACCATCTTTATGACGGGCGATTCAACGTACCTGTCGCAATAAGTATTTTTATGTTATAATATATTTATGCGACTTTGGGGTACAGGTGGCCGCAATAAGCCACCTACCGTTGACCAGTTTCAAGAAAGGCACAAGGCAGTCGTAGGTCCGCATGGCTTAGACTGTCCGGCCGACGTCCCGGCAATAGCGTTTCGGATAAGTGCAGAAGCACACAGGTGGGTACACTACGAAGCAATGTTCGCTGTACCAGGGCACAGCGTCAATACCCTATACAATGTAGCCATATTGGCGGCAACATTCCGCCTATTTGCCGAGCATGAGGGGCTTGTGCCCTTCTTGACCGCCCAAGGCGATGCGCATGCCGAGCGCCACGGGTTGCCGCCACTGCCACCCACCGGGCCGCTGCCTGGCGACGAGGTTGACCATTTTACGCTGGCACTCCCTGCCCGCGATGCCGTGCGGTGGCTGCTTCGTGATGAGTCAGATGACTACCACTTGGCGAACCCCATCGACCACGGCTTGCGCATTATTGGTGC
Organism: Saccharimonadales bacterium (SeqCode); assembly: GCA_035479375.1. GTDB lineage: Bacteria > Patescibacteriota > Saccharimonadia > Saccharimonadales > UBA4665 > PMNU01. The sequence continues at coordinate 66,511 of DATIIT010000020.1, forward strand.
GCTTGCGCTTATGCCGCCCGGGTCGGGCATTGCGGTGCAAGATAGCCATGATAAGGTCTACGGCTATGCGCCGCCCCTTATACTAGAGGGCCTAGACCCGTATCCGGCAGGCTTTGGCTTTGCCGGCATGCCCCCGCAGCAGTAGCCCACCCCCTCTGCTTGTTACTGGGCGCTGGTCTCGGCCAGGGCTTGGTCCCAGCGCTCCACCGTGATGCCACTCTGCGACAGCCACTGCATTTGGGCGTCGAAGTCTGGCTTGGCGGTGTTGAATTCGTCTGGTGTCAGCTCGGACGGGTCGTTGGTGATGACGTGGTAGATCAGGATCAGCCAAGTGTGGTCGGCCTTGGCCTTGTTGACCCAGCCCTGGAACTGTGCCAATGTGGTGCTCGGCCCCATGTTTTGCACGCGCAAGCGGTACGGGTTGAAGTTGTCTTTGCTGTTAAAGCCTTCGTCGGTGGTGCGGTGCGATTGGTAGAACTTCTTGATCTCGGTGTTGACGCTCTGGTTGTAGTCGCCGTAGGGGCTGGCAAAGTCCTTCACTGTCTGGCCGGTGAGCTGCTGCAGGTATTGCTGGGAGTGCTGGAGCTCGTAGTCCACGTCGGCGGTGGTGTCTTGGGTGAGCCACGGGTGGGTCACGGTGTGGGCGCAGACTTCCTGGCCGTCGCCTGCAATTTGCTTGACCTCTTGTTCGGCGGTGGGCAGGCCTTCCACGTATTGGGTGGCGAAGCAGTGCGTGGCCTTAAAGCCGTATTGGTCGAGCACCGGCAGCGCGGTGGTGATGTTCTCTTCAAAGCCGTCGTCAAACGTCAGGCTGATGAGGCCGCGGTTGAAGCCAGTGTAGGTGTACGGTGCCACGCTGTAATCGTCGGTTTGTACCCAGCCGGTGTTGCTCAGGAAGAAGAACAGCGACACGGCCTTGACGTCTTGCGGCACGCCAAACACGTCAGAGTATTTTTGCCAGGTGGTTTGGCTGTTGGCGGCCGGCTCTGGGTCGGGCAAGCCAAAGTAGTCTTCGGAGCCGTCATCCTTGATGTACTGGGCAACGACGTGCGGGATGGTGTTGGTCTTGTACCAGCCGGTGAAGCGGTAGTCGGCGCCGCGGGTCAGGGCTTGGGGCGTGTAGACCCATTTGGCGTCGCCGTCGGTATACTTGCCCATGGTGACCTTGACGGAGTTGGTGCCGTCGTGGCCATCGTTTTTGATGTACTGGTAGGTGGGCGTGTTGGTCCCCCAGCTGCTGTGCGACCAATCGGTGGGTAGGTTGGCGTTAGATGGGCTCACGGTTTCTACTGATGGGTTGGGCACCAGGCCGTTGGTTACCGGCGGGGTCACGGGCGGAGGCGTGACCGGTGGCGGCGTCACAGGCGGCGGCGTGGTGCCGCCGGCCGGGTCAACCAAGCTAAAATTGTCTGTTTGCAGCCAGCCTACTTTTTCCAGCAGGTGCAGTATGGTCAGTTTCTGCGTGGCAGCTTTGGTCTTGATGCTGTAGGTCACGGTTTTCCAGGCGCTAGCGCTGGCCGCAACGTTGACGTCCACGTCAAAATAGGTGGCTGCGCCCTTGCTGTTGAGGCTCTCGGCCACAATGTGCGTGGCAACGTTGGATTGGTACGACTCCGAGAACGTGTATGTGGTGTTGGGGCTGACCGTGACCGGGTCAAACACCCACTTGGCGTCGCCATTGGTGTACTTGGTCATGGAAACGTAGGCGCTGTGGCCGGAGTTAAACCCGGTTGTTTTGTAGCTGAAGGCAGCGGTGTTTGTGCCCCAGTTGTCTGTTTGCCAGTTGGCGGGGTTGCTACCGCTCGCAGTCTCCAGCGACGGGTTGGCAATGAGGTTGGCCCCGGCGGCGTGCGCCCGCATAAACGGGCTGCTCAGACTAAAAACGGATAAAACGAAGGCGCAGGCGATTGCCGCGCTGCGGGACCTCCGAGATGATGTTGTTACTTTCATGGTTTACTACCACCTTTCTTATTTCTGTAGCGTATCACTAACTGAACATTTTGCAAGCATGAGCAGCACGATAACTGCGGCGGCGACCTACGCGCAGGCGCTTGTGCTCACTGGACTTCAAAATAGGCGCGCCATACACCTGCGGGTTAGCGTGCGGCGTCTAGCGCAAGATGCATTGCCTGCATGTAGCCTTCGCTAGTGTCTTGGCAGGCATTGACAGTATCGTAGAGCCCTGGGCGTATACTGTTCATGCGTTCAGCAAGCTCTGTGTAATACAGATCGCTGGACAGTGCGCCAAGTGCGGCAGGTACAAGTAGCGGATCTCGGGCGCCAGCGAGTGTTTCTAGGCCAACTGCCGGGAGGGCCGAGTCTCTTAATTCGACCTCGGCACCTTTCGGCAGGTAGAAAGCGGACAGGTTCTCGCTGTAATGGCGCGAGAATAGCATGGTATATTCTCCGCCGTTGCCATCTGGTGCACTGCTCGTCATGAATGTGTCTCCCCAGTCTGTATTGCCGTGAGCTAAGGCTTTGTAGCGAGCTTGGAGTGCTGTTGGTGGTATTTCATCAAAAGCAGCGCCAGTGCGCATGCCTGTGGCTGTTGTTCGGACCATGCCGCTATCGACCGTGTCTATGTGTAATCTGTCGCTCCCCTCAGCTTTGCTGTAGGTTACTGTAAGCCGCGGCGACGCCAGATGGGTGAGTTCATGTACTATCTTACCCTCGGTTGCCATCGGATCCTCTTTGTTGCCGCGGAAAACGGCGCCGACACCAAGAAATGTCGTTGCCAGGCCGTCAGCTTCAGAATTACCGCCAACGCCCGCTTTCCGCAGATGATCTATGACGCTTTGCCGATGTCGCCGGTCAATAACAACAATATCGTTCAGCGGCAAGTTATAGGCCAGCGCAAACTGCTCTACGCGACCTCTGTTAATTCCGGTCAGATCTTCAAGATTGGCGAACGCTCTCAAAAAGCCTTCCCGTGTCTTAGCACGAAAGGCATCAATGCGCTCACCGGCATCCTTTTGACCGGCTTCTGGCACTGCGGGGACATAGGTAGCTTCTACGAGCGGACTGCGGTAAAGCATATATATATTATATCATATTTTGGTGATCTATGCCAGAAATTTATTAGTGCATTTTAACGTCAGATGTGGTATACTATGCCTTTCTATTCAGTAGTAAAAGGAGACGTCCATCGTGGCCGACGTTACCCGAGCAATTATTTTATTGGCCGGCTACGGCACCCGCCGCCTGCCTATCACCAAAGCTGTCGAGAAGTGCATGCTGCCCATCGGCAACCGCCCCATCGTGGACTACGTGGTGGAGGACTGCATCCGCGCCGGCGTCACCGACATCACCTTTGTGGTGAGCGAGCAATCGCAGCAGCTGCGCACCTACTACGGCACCAACCAAAACCTGCACGACTACCTGGAGCGCGTGGGCAAGCACCAGCACATCGAGACCATTTTGGAGCCCAGCCAAAAGGCCACCTTCCACTACGTGGTGCAGACGCCAGATATGCCGTATGGCACGGCCGTACCCGTCGCCCTCTGCGCCGACCTAGTGAAAGACGGCGAGCAAGTTATCGTGGCCTCTGGTGACGATTTTGAATTTAACCGTGGCAACGGCTCCGAGCTTGCCCGCCTGATCCAGGGCGCAAAAGCTGCCGGCGCCACCGCCGGCCTGCTGGCCACCAACGTCCCCCGCGAGCAAACCGGCAATTACGGTGTTATTGCCCTGGACGAACAAGGTGGTTTCAAGCAGATCATCGAGAAACCGGACCCGGCCAACGCCCCCAGCACGCTCGTTAACATCAGCAAGTACCTGTTTGATAAGCGATTGTTTGACCTTACCAAGCAGGTCATGAAAGAACCGCCGGCGCCAAACGGCGAATACCAAGTGACAAACGCACTCGACAAATACGTGGCCGAGGGCAACGCCTTGCCAGTGGTGCCAATCAAAGGCACATATCTAGATGGCGGCACGCTGGAAGGCTGGCTGCACGCCAACAACGTGGTGGTTGGCGGCGCGCCGCTCGCTGCTGCCCTGGCCGCTTAATTTAGTAGCTTTGGATAGCCTTCAGTGTGGCGAGGTTGTCGTCAACCGTGACGCCCTTACTGCGGTAGAATCCGCTGCACCCAGTGTTTTGGTAGAGGTAGGCCACGCGGCCGTCATGCAGCGGGACGTATGAGACGCGGGTAAAGCCCGTCTCGCCTGGGTCAGAGGCGTCGAAGCGTACAAAAAACTCTTTGCTGCAGCGCTGGTACTGCGGCACGTTCTTAAAGAAGTCGTGTTGGGTGCTGACGTACAGTTGCGAGTAGTCGGCCGTCAGGACGGTGTTGGTGGTGAGGTCAAGCTGGGCGTGCTGTACGCCAGGCCCTTCCGCCGCGTAACTGTAGCGGAAATTCTGGTTTTGGCCAACGCTGGACAGCGGGAAATCCACCTTGGCTTCGTAGGCGTATTGCAGGTTTTCGCGCGGGCTTACCACGGCCGGCTGGTATAAGTTCGTGACGGCGTCGCGGATAAGGCCACGGATCGTTACCGTATCTGTTTGCTGGCGCTCCCACATGGCGTGCACAAAGCAGCCCATAATAATGGCGGCGGCCACCAGTAAGCTGCAGGCTACAGCCAGCAGCGGCGTCCCAAGGTTGCGTAATTTGGATGGTTTTTGTTTTTGCTTCATACGCCCAGTCTAGCGCCGATGCGCCGGCAATTCCAGCACAAACGTGGTGCCCTGGTTTTGCACCGAGCTAAAACTCACCCTGCCATCGTGCCCCTCAAACACGGCTTTTACCAGGTACAATCCAAGCCCGGTGCCCGGAATATTGCTGGCCTTGGCGTTGCTGGCCCGGTAAAACCCGCGCCACACTTTGGCCTGCTCCAGCTCCGGGATGCCAATGCCTTGGTCGATGACCACAATCTGGTGCATGCCCTCGTCTTGCTTGTAGGCCACGCTGACAGTGCTGCGCTCGCGCCCGTACTTTACCGCGTTGGAGACAATGTTGTGTAGCGCCCGCTTAATTTGGTCCGCGTCGCAATCTACCAGCACTTGCTCCGGCCAGGATTTGTCCATTTCCAGCACCATGCCTTTTTGCTGGGCGCTCAGCATTTGCACCTCAATGACGCCGCGCACCAGGGCGGCTATGTCCACGGGTGCGATGTTGAGCCCGCGCCGGTTCATGGCGTGTGTTAGCTCTAGGATGTCGTCGGTGGTGCCCTGCAGGCTCACGGCGCTGTTGTAAATGGCGTTGGCCATGCGCACAGCTTTGTCGTCCTGCACCATTTTGCGCAAACTGTCTGACGCCCAGCGGATGCCGGTGATGGGGTTGCGCAGCTCGTGCGAGGCCACGGACACCAGCTCGGAGCGCAGCGCCAACAGCTGCAAGTTGCGCCGCCGGATCGACTCAAACACCACCACCAACAAGATGATGGCCAGCCCGGTGAACAGCGCTAGCGCCGCGCTCACAGCGATGTCGCGCCAGTAGGTGCTGGCGTCCACGTCGATGCCCAACACGGCCAAAACGTTGTGGCTGCCGGGGGTAAAAATCGGCGCCAGCCCAGAGATAAAGGTGCCGTAGCTGTCTTTGGTGGGGCCCTCTACCAGGGGCTGGGCGTTTTGGAACATGGCGTGGTCGGCGGCGGTGCCGGTGTCGTACCACTCGCCGGCCGGTGAGTACTGGCTGCTGGTGGGCTGCTCGGAATCCACGTAAAAGAACAGGCGGCCGCCGCGCTGCCCCATGAGGTAGACGCTGCGGGCGTCTGGGTTGGCGCGCTTAACCGCGGCCAGCTGCGCCTTGAGGCCTTTGTAGGTTGGGGCGCTGGCGTCGTCGCTGTTGCCTTGTAATTTGGCCACCTGCATGGAGCCGAGCGCGGCGGCGATGGATTGGCTGCGCTCGCTCAGCTCAATATGCGTTTGGTGGGCGGTGTTGCGCCCCAGTACAAAGGCGATAACACCGCTGGCCAGAGCCACGCCAACAAGCAATCCGACGACAATATACCGGAATGGGTCGCGGGTGTGGGGAGTCAGGCGCATAACGCTGCATAAGTCACAATACCATAAGCATAACACGCGCCATGCTGCTATAATACCCAGCAACTTAACCGGAGACAGAAGGACGCATGCCCTACCAAGCAGTGCTATTTGACATGGACGGCGTTTTGTTAGACAGCGAGCCGTTGCACTACGAGGCCACCAAGCGTACCTGGGCGCGCCACGGCCACCACCTAACCTACGACGAATACAAGCGCCACTTCGGCGGCAAGACCGACAAAGAGGGTTTTACCGAGTACGGCAAACTGGTGGGAATGACCACCGCGGCAGTGCGCGGCCTGCTGGCCGAAAAAGCCCGCGCCTACCAGGCGGTGGCTGCTGGCTCTGCCTTTCAGCCCTGTGCTGGCACGCTGGAATATATCGACTGGCTCGTTACGCAAGGGGTGCCGATTGCGCTGGTGACCGGCTCACTGCGGGCGGAGGCGGAGCTGGTGCTGCGCGCCTTCCGTTTAGAGAACGCATTTAGCGCCCTGGTGGCCGCAGAAGACGTTGCCCACGGCAAACCCCACCCCGAGGGCTACCTAAAGGGCGCCGCCGCACTAGGCGTGGAGCCCGAAGCCTGTATTGTGGTAGAGGACGCGCCCAGCGGCATTGCCGCGGCGCGCAGTGCCGGGATGCGCTGCATCGCCCTCACTACCACGTATGATGCCGGCGAACTTACCCAGGCGCACCACATTGTTGCACAGTTGCGGCCGGGCACGCTTATTCCGGCGTAGCCGCGGCGCTG
>DATIIT010000021.1:0-65245 GCA_035479375.1 Saccharimonadales bacterium (SeqCode)
GTTATCCCTCACTTTGGGGTACGTTCCTACGTGTTACTCAGCCGTCCGCCGCTCGTGTACTCCCGAAGGAGCCTTACCGCTCGACTTGCATGTATTAGGCACGCCGCCAGCGCTCATCCTGAGCCAGGATCAAACTCTCCAAAAAAAGAATTTGTTCTCTGATTCAATCGAGTGTTCTTGGCCCGAAGGCCGCGAACGCTGACTTCATAAACAAATCAAATGAATTGACGTTGAATTGCACTATTCAATTTTTAACGTTCCTCAGAGAGACTCATAGAAAGACCTCTAAATAACTGCAAGTATAGTACGTTAAACCATAGGTGTATGTCAAGATAGAATATGGCAGCTAAAGTAGTAATTGTTACAGCAGGTTTACGCTGTTACTGGGCGACTTGTTCGTCTTCTGGCTCTTCGCCGTCGTCGATCGCGGCGTCAACGAGCGCCAGGGAGACTACTTCGTCGCCGTTGTTGAGACGCATAATGCGTACGCCTTGGGTAGCGCGGCCAAGCTCAGGAATGTCCTTCAGCCCAAGCCGGATAGCCTGCCCTTGCGACGACACAATGATCACTTCTTGCGATTCGTCCCCGCCCAGCGACTTCACGCCAATGAGCTTGCCTGTCTTGCTGTTGACTACCGCCGAACGGATGCCGACGCCACCGCGGGCATGCGGCGTAAACTGCGCCACCTTGGTGCGCTTGCCGTAGCCGGCCTGGCTGATCACAAAGATGCTTGAACCCTCTTCGACAATGTCCATGCCAATGACTTGGTCGCTCGGGCGCAAACGGATGCCGCGTACCCCGCGCGAGACGCGCCCCATAGGCCGCACGTCTTTCTCATGGAAGCGGATAGCCTGGCCTTGTGAGGTAGAAATGACCACCTCGTTGTCGCCGTTTGTGAGGCGGATCCACTTGAGTTCGTCACCAGCGTCAAGGTTGATGGTAATCAGCCCGTTGCTGCGCACGTTCTGGTACTGCTCAAACGGTGTCTTTTTGACTACGCCGCGCATGGTGCACATCATGAGGTTGGCAGCCTTGTGCTCCTTGCTGATGTTAATGACGGCGCTCACCATTTCCTCGGGCTGCAGCTGCAGCAGGTTGACGATAGCAATACCTTTGGCGCTCAGGCTGGCCATAGGCAGCTCGTAGGCCTTCAGACGGAAGACACGGCCCTTATTGGTAAAGAACAGTAGGAAGTCGTGTGTGCTGGCGTTTACCAAGTGCTCAATGACGTCTTCTTCGCGCGTGGTCATGCCGCGCCGCCCCTTGCCGCCCCGGCCTTGGCGCTTGTATTCGGCGATTGGGCTGCGCTTGATGTAATTAGCGCTGGTGAGCGTCACCACCACTTGCTCATCCGGCACCAAGTCTTCGTCGCTCATGCGGTCAAGCTCTTGCGGCACCACCTTAGTGCGGCGCTCGTCCCCGTACTGCTGCTTGAGTTCCAGGTATTCGCCGCGGATGATCTTCAGGATTTCTTTCTCATCCGCCAGGATGGCCTCCAGGCGTGCAATGGTCTTCAAGAGTTCGGCCAGCTCATCTTCGATCTTCTTACGCTCCAGGCCGGCCAGGGTACGCAGCTGCATGGCCAAGATGGCGCGGGCTTGGATTTCGCTCAGGCCAAATTTGGCCATGAGGTTCTTCTGCGCTTCTTCGGTGGTCTCGCTGGCGCGGATGACGGCAATGACTTCGTCGATGTGGTCGAGGGCGATCTTCAGCCCTTCCAAGATGTGCGCGCGCTCCTTGGCCTTGCGCAGCTCAAATTCAGTGCGGCGGCGCACCACCACTTGGCGGTGCTTAATGTGCTCTTGCAGGATGTCCTGCAGGCCGAGCACGCGCGGCTGGATGCCGTCGATGAGCGCCATCATGTTGAAGTGGAACGAGGTTTGCAGCGGCGTCAGCTTGTACAGCTGGTTGAGCAGCTTCTTGGGGTAGGCGTCTTTTTTAAGGTCAATCACAATGCGCACTGCGCCGCGTGCAGACTCGTCGCGCAGGTCGCTGATGCCAACGATTTTCTTCTCTTTGTAGAGGTCAGCGATCTTTTCGATGAAGCTGGCCTTATTGAGCCCGTATGGGATCTCGGTGATGATAATCTGGTGGCGCCCCTTCTTGTTCTCTTGGATGTCGGCCACACCGCGCACTACCACGCCACCGCGCCCCACGGCGTACGCCTGGCGCATGGAATTCTTGCCAAAAACGATGCCGCCGGTTGGGAAGTCTGGGCCTTTGATGTACTCCAGTAGGTCGTCCAGGTTGGCGTCAGGGTGGTCAATGAGGTGTACAGTGGCGTCTACCAGCTCACCGAGGTTATGCGGCGGGATGTTCGTTGCCATTCCTACAGCAATACCTAGTTGTCCGTTTAACAACAGGTTGGGTAACTTGGCTGGGAGCACGGTGGGTTCTTGGGTGGTGCCGTCGTAGTTGTCGCGGAAGTCCACAGTGTCTTTGTCGATGTCAGCCAGTAGCTCATCGGCCAGGCGGTGCATCTTGGCTTCGGTGTAGCGCATAGCAGCGGGCGGGTCGCCGTCCATGGAGCCAAAGTTCCCCTGCCCATTCACCAGCATGTAGCGTAAGCTCCAGGGTTGCGCCATGCGCACCAAGGCGTCATAGATAGACGAGTCGCCATGGGGGTGGTACTTACCCATGACCGCACCAACGACGTTGGCGCTCTTGCGGTGGCGCGCGCTGGAGCGCAGCCCGTCTTGGTTCATGCTGTACATGATGCGGCGGTGCACTGGTTTCATGCCGTCACGGACGTCCGGCAACGCGCGGTCGATGATAACGCTCATGGAGTACCGGAGGTAGCTGTCCTCCATAACGTTCTCAACGGTGCGTAGCTCCACGGTGCGGGAGTGGGTCTGCACGGGTTCAAGTACCTCGCCTTCCAGCGGCGCCTGGTTTTCCATAGAAGTGTCTTCGGTGTTGTCTTGCGGCTCCATGCTAAATGTCCAAATCCTTCACAAATTTCGCGTTGGTCTGAATGAAGTTCTTGCGCAGCTCTACCTCAGTGCCCATCAGTTTGTTAAAGATAGCGTCGGCTTTCTCGGCGTCGGCCACCTTTACCTGGACGAGCACGCGGCGCTCCGGGTTCATGGTGGTCTCAAACAGCTGCTCGGCGTCCATCTCGCCCAAGCCCTTGTAGCGCTTTTGCTCGATGAAGCCAGCCTGGTGCAGGCGGTCGTCGTCCTTGCCTACCTTGAGGCCTTCCTCGCGGCGCCGGGCGATAGTTTGGTCGAGCACCTTCTCCAGCTCGTCTTCGTCATATATAAAGACGCTGTTTTTGCGGCCAGGCTTCACCAGTTCAAATAGGGGCGGCTTAGCCAGGTACACGTGGCCGCCATCCACAACCGGCTTCATAAAGCGGAAGAAGAACGTAAGCAGCAGCGTACTAATGTGTGAGCCATCAACATCGGCGTCGGTCATGATGATAATGCGGTGGTAGCGCAAGCCGTCCAGGGAGAACGAGTCTTCAATGCCCACGCCAAGCGCCTTAATGAGGTTGAGGATTTCGTTGTTGGCCAGCATTTTGTCCAGGCGAGCGCGCTCTACATTTAACACCTTGCCACGGAGCGGCAGGATGGCCTGCGTCTTGCTGTCGCGGCCAGACTTGGCCGAACCACCGGCCGAGTCGCCCTCTACCAGGTAAATCTCTGATGATGCCGGGTCTTTGCTGCTGCAGTCGGCCAGCTTGCCGGGCATGCTGGCACCTTCCAGCACCCCTTTGCGGATAATATTCTCGCGCGCGGCGCGGGCAGCCTTGCGGGCGCGGGCAGCCAACAGCGCCTTGCCAACGATCTTCTTGGCGATGGCCGGATGCTCTTCCAGATAATAGTTGAAGTACTCGGTCATGACCTGCTCAACGTACCCGCGAATTTCCGGGTTGCCTAGCTTGTTCTTGGTCTGGCCCTCAAACTGCGGGTCGGGCAGCTTCACCAAAATAATAGCCGTTAGGCCCTCGCGGCAGTCTTCACCGGTAAGGTTCTCTTCCTTTTCTTTCAGCAGGCCGGCCTTACGGGCGTAGTCGTTCACCACGCGCGTCAGTGCCGAGCGGAACCCGGTGAGGTGCGTGCCGCCATCGGGGTTAAAGACGTTGTTGGCGAACTGTTTGATGGTCTCGGTGTAGTTGTCGGCGTATTGGGCGGCGATCTCCACCTGCACCTCTTCTACCTGTTTGTCGACGTAAAAAACATCTTCGTCAACTACTTCGCGACCCTGGTTGAGGTGTTTTACATAGGACTGTATACCACCCTCGAAATAAAAGCTGTACCTATTTCCTGTACGCTCATCCTGTAAAGCTGTCCTGACGCCTTTTGTGAGATATGCTTGGTGGCGCAGGCGGTCGAGGATAGTGTCGTAGTTGAACTTCACGGTTTCAAAAATAGTGGCGTCCGGGTAAAAAGTAATCTCGGTGCCGGTCTCGGTGCTCTTGCCCACTACCTTGAGGTCACCCTGCGGCACGCCAGCGGCATACTCCTGGTAGAATTCCTTGCCGTCCCGCCGCACAGTAATAAGTAAGCGTGAAGACAGCGCGTTGACCACACTGGAGCCCACACCGTGCAGGCCGCCAGAGACCTTGTAGCCACCACCACCAAACTTACCGCCGGCGTGCAAGACAGTAAGCACGGTTTCCACCGTGCTCTTGCCGGTCTTGGGGTGGATATCTGTGGGGATGCCGCGGCCGTTGTCAATAATCGTGACGCCGCCATCGGCAAGCAAACGAACCGTTACGGCAGTGGCGTGCCCAGCTAACGCTTCGTCAATGCCATTGTCTACAAGCTCCCACACCAGGTGATGGAGGCCTTCAATGCCCGTGCCCCCGATGTACATGCCAGGGCGCTTACGGACGGGCTCGAGCCCCTCAAGAACCTGAATTTGATCGGCCGAATAGTCGTTTGTTTTTGCCACTTCCAATAACCCTCTCGAAATCAGTTACGGTGATCCCACTTACCCATTAGTATATGTCAGTATACAACAGATTGCAACTGAGGCAGCACCACCTATTTGGAGTGGATGTTGCCCTCCTGGTCAATAAAGATGGTATCGCCGTGGGTAAGGCCTGCCGCGGGCGAGGCAGCTGCCGCGGGCGCAGTGGCCGTCACTACCGGCGCTGCCACTGCGGGGCTTGGAGGCGTCACAGCGGCCACAGGAGCTGCGGGAACGGGCATAGCGGGCTGCGGCATGGATTGGGGCGCTATGGGAGCAGCTGCAGGCGCTGGAGCGGCCGTTGCGGGCGGCGCGGCGCTAAATGGCGTCGCCGGCATAGGGCTGGAGGCCGGGGAGCCAAACGGAGCTTGGGCGGCAGCCCCTGCCCCTGGCTTCGCTTGGCCGGCCCAAGGAGACGGGCGCATAGTGAGCGGCCCGCTGCGCTTGGTCATCCATTCATCAAGGAATGAACGGTTGGCGGGCGGTGGCGCCGCCGGGCGGCCAGGGGCAGCTGCTGAGCCAAATGCCCCGGCGCCTGGCCCGCCAAACTGCGCGCCACTCATAGGAGCCGCGCCCTGGCCGAACCCGCCGCGGGCAGATGGCGGTTCGGGGGCCTGTGTCGCCAAACGCCCAAAGATTTCCTTCTCTACAATGGCCTTCGGGCGGCCATATTTCACCGCGGCCAGCTGCTTCAAGGCCTCAGCGAGCTTGGGGTTTGGGTTCCCCAGGGGCGGCAGTGTCGCCATGCTAAACGGCAGCGTCGGGACGCCGCCAATCAAGGTGCGCACCGCCGCGTTATAGTTTGGCATGCGCAAAAGGTCGGTAGTGTCAAAGGCCGGGCGCATGCGCTTGGCAAGCGCCTCAGCGTCCTCGTCCTGGCCAACACGGAAGGCCACAATTGTACCAATGTTACCGAAGACCGCGTCGCGGATCTCCTCGGTCAGCTGCGTCGTAAACTGGTTGGCCACAATCAAGTTCAGGTGATACTTACGGGCCTCGCTCAAAATCGTGGCAAACGAATCCGTAGAAAAGTTCTGGAACTCGTCAACGTACAGGGCAAAATCCTTACGCTCGCTCTCTGGAATGTTGGCGCGCGCCATAGCCGCGGCCTGGAACTTCATAACAAACACCATGCCCAGCAGCTTAGAGTTGAGCTCGCCAGTGCGGCCTTTACTCAAGTTAACCAACAGGATCTTCTTATTGTCCATAATGTCGCGCAAATTAAATGCACTCTTCGTCTGGCCAATAATATTGCGCATCATTTCGTTAGAAAGGAAGGCACCAAACTTACTCACGAACCAGCTCACCACTTCACCAAATTCATTGGAGCGCTGCGACTGCGGCATTTCTTTTTGCCAAAATTCGAGCACGTTCGGGTCGCTCACATATTGTAATTTTTGCTTCACATACTGTGGGTCGCGGAACAATTTTGGAATATCGATGAACGTACCACCGGCGGGGTCAGCCATAATAGCCAGTGCCGCGTTGCGGAAAAGGTGCTCATAACGCGGGCCCATGATTCCTTGGTGTTGTGGGTCATACAACTTGTAGAGCATGTTGAGCGCTTCCTGGATCAAAAAGTCCTTCTGCTCAGGCGTATTGAACTCGAACAAATTTAGGCCCATTGGGTAGTCCATGTCAGCCGGGCAGAAATAAATAATGTCCTCTGTGCGTTCGCGCGGCACCATGGACAGCAGCTTTTCCACGGTGTCGCCGTGTGGGTCAACAAACGCAAAACCGTCGCCGTTCATCATGTCCTGCAGTGCCAGGTTCTCTAGGTACGTCGACTTACCGGTACCAGTCTGCCCAACCGTGTACATGTGGCGTTGGCGGTCGCCAATGGCTAGGCGGATCGGCTTTTTCACCCCGCGGAACAGGTTGTAGCCAAGCAATAACCCCTTCTCTGGCACGTTGCGCGGGCCATCCACCTGTTTCGAGTCCTGCCGCTCCAGCTGGGACGTTGGGATGGCGCGCTGGTCTGGGAAATGGAAAATTGTTGCCAGCTCCACCGCGTTCAAGACATTCTCTGTCTGCTTCTGCGGGAACATGCGCAATATATATGACGTGATGAACTCGTCCATGTCTTTGGCCTGCTCAAACTTAAAGCCATTCTTTCCCTGCGCGTCGAACAACGAGAACGCCGCCACCAAGTTATTCAGGATGGCCTGGGAACGGCTACTCATATTAGAAGACACGGCGACGCGGATCAGCACCTCATAACCAGGGTGGCGCGTTTTGTCCTCTATGGCGTCTAGCGTGGCTTGCTCAAGGCTGGAGAGCTCTTTCTTGTGGTCGCCCTTATCTTCTGGCGGCTTAACAAAGGCCATTGGCAGCTGCCTAATATAATGCCCGGAGAACCAGCCACCTTTTTTGCCATGCTCGCCTTTGCGCTTCTTGCCGGCGATCCCTAGGGCATTTTTGCGCCACACTGGGTTTGCCGGGCGCATCAACAGCTGGATGCCGGCGCCATCTTCTTTATCCAAGGTGGACATGGCGTTCAGGATGGCCTGCATGGCGTCACGCTTCAGGTCTTGGTAGGTGGCAATTGGGAAGGCGTACTCTTCTTTCAGCTCCAGCTCACCCCCGAGCGTGCCGCCCACTTTGCCAATAGGGCTAAAGATGTTGTGTTCCGGCACCTCTTCCAGGCGCGCGGCCGGGTAAGCGCTTACCACGGCCTGCTTTATCAGCTCAGACAGCGCCAACGGCACCGCCGCATAGAAATGCACAAAACCCTTCGTGCCAATGATCTCAAACCCAAAATGGCGCTGGCCATATAGCCGCGCCTTGAAGCCCTTCTGAACCGAGCTGGAGATAATGTTATAGATGACCTGCGCTTTGGAGATGTTCTCGTCGACGAGGTCGCGGACGTCGCGGCCGGCGGCTTCAGTATCTTCGCTGGGCGGCGGCAAATGGATAAGCAGCGGCACCATTTTTAGGCCGCGCTCATAGTTTTTCTGCTCGCGGATGCGCTTACGCGCCTGCAAATAGATAACCGGCGCCGCAACCAGGGCAATTAACAGCAACGAGACAATGACAATAATAAGTAGCGTCATTTTTGGTCTTCGGCAACTTTAATTTGCTTGTTGTAGCGGATGCGTAAGTATTCGGCTTTTACTTTGCCCAGTTCTTTGCTCTCTACGTAAGGGTCGGCTTTTGTCTTTTCGACAATCGCTTTCGCCTTATTGACCCACTCTTCATCAAGAGCGTCAGAGTCGTCGTCAGCCGATGCGGAACCGGCTGCCTGCACTGTAGTAGCCTGCGGCATAGCAGCAGTGGCAGGCGGGAGGGGGGCGGCTGGTGCTTGCGCCATTGGAGCCAATGGCGGCGCAGCGGACGGAAGCTGGGGTGCTTGCTCTGCCACAACAGAGGCCGCTTCCGGTGCCCAATGGGAGCCATGAGCGGCAGCGCCTTGTTCCGGTGAGGGCTGCGGCAAACCTAGACCTGGTGTAGTGCCAACGTGATGATCCATAGTCTTCTTACGTTGATTATACCAGATTCGTGGTGTTAAGGGCTACTATTCATTATCTGTTCCCTGCTTTCCTTTACTCGCTCTGGCGGCCAGTTATCCGGGATAAATAAAAATGCGTTATGGCAAATAACGTCAGGATCGTTAAAAGGTCGCGGACGGTGAGCTGCCCGAGCGCCTGGAGTACCAGGACGAGCATCGGCAAAGACGTGGCCATTAAACCAAGCCGCAGGCTTTTCCCCGCAGCCATGCCACGCCAGCGGAAAAGGCCAACAAAAAGCGTCAAAAGAAGCGTGCACATGAGTACAAAAGGTATGGCAAGAACCGGCCCGGGCAGTCTGCCAGGGTCGGTTGTTATGAACAGCACGAGCAAGCCAATCGTACATGCAATGATGAGCTTACTGCTGCGGTTCACTTGTTTTCTCCCCTTCCGGCCAGCCCGCGCTGACTACAAAATACTGCGGGGCAAGCCACGCAGTACACGCTTAGAGGTTTCTTGGAGCCGCGGGTAGTAAATCCGCCCGTTATAAAACTGTATGGCGCTTACTACCCAATCGGCTTCGACTGACCGCTCTTGCAACCTTTAGGGTTACGAAGAGCGATGGATTTTGTGTTTGTTTTTGTAAGTTTTTGTTTTTGACTTACTAACTAGAAGTCTACTACAAACAGACCAAAAAGTCAACCTGGTTATGCTTGCCCCGGGCGCCCTGCCACCCGGCCGATCCGGCACTATGTACGGCGGCCCAGCCACCCAGAATTTGGGCGGCAAAAAGTTATGCACAGGTTTGTGAAAAACTAAACATAATTGTTATTGACAGCCTGAATTGTAATTTATAAGATACCTGTAGCACTTGAATAAAAAAAGTGCTCAAAAACAAAAACGACTCAAGTAACAACGGCTTCTCGCAAGCCGTTGTTCCATGAAAAACCCAACCACAAACAATCATTCCAAAAGCCAAAACCAAACCAAAAACGAGCCCGCTTAGCAATAAGCGGGCTTTACTTTTGGGGCAACATGGCCTAAAAAAGCGGCGTGGCAGAAGCGGTCAAAACCATTATCGATGCCGGTGCCGGCGGGCTCATCGTGGACACGGAGTGCCATTTTTCCAATGGCCTGCCCGGCATGCTCATTGTTGGCCTGGGCAGCAAAGCCGTGGACGAAGCGCGGGAGCGGATCCGCAGTGCGTTTGCCAGTACGGGCATCCCCCTGCCGCGCAAACGGATCACCATAAACCTGGCGCCGGCAGATATCCCTAAAATCAGCACCAGCCTCGACCTAGCCATTGCGGCGGCAATTATGCAGTCTGGTGGTGGCTGCGCACGCAGCCTGCCGGCTGCCAGTGTTGTTATCGGCGAGTTAGGCTTGGGCGGCGATGTGCGCGCCGTGCGCGGCATCATAGGCAAGCTTTTATGGGGCAAGCGGCGCGGCATGAGCTGCTTTTTCCTACCGGCAGCCAACCTCCAGCAAGCGTTGCTCGTGCCCGGTATTAGCATCGTACCACTTAAAAATGTGCAAGAACTGTATGCATATCTGCAGGGACAGGGGGAATATTGCCCACAAGACAGCGGAGCAGGCTCAAATCCCGGCGCCACACAAAAGGCTACTGAGCACACCTTGTCTGCAGTACGCGGGCAGGTGCGCGCCAAACGGGCGCTCGAGATTGCTGCCGCCGGCGGCCACAACATATTCCTGAGCGGGCCGCCCGGGACTGGCAAAAGCATGCTCGCTAAGGCGCTCCCGGCAATTTTGCCGGACTTAACCCGCGAGGAGATGCTCCAGGTCACTCACCTGCACAGCCTCGTGGCTGGCGAATACGGGCAGCTCGTTACCACTAGGCCGTTCCGGGCGCCGCACCATAGTGCAAGCCATATCTCAGTCGTTGGTGGTGGCGCACAGCTACGGCCAGGAGAGGTCACCCTTGCCCACCGTGGAGTACTCTTCTGTGACGAACTGCCGGAATTTGGTCGGAGCACTATTGAGGCGCTGCGGCAACCGCTGGAAGATCGCACCATCACCTTGGCGCGCGCACGGGATACGGCCACCTACCCGGCTGACTTTATACTTGTGGCTACCGCCAACCCCTGCCCGTGTGGCTTTTACGGCACGCCAAAGCCCTGCGTATGCCCGCCACACCGCATTGCCCAATACCGCCAGAAACTATCCGGCCCCATTATGGACCGAATTGACCTGCATATAGAGGTGGAAGACATCGACCACAGCCTGCTACTAAGTGATGCCGCCGAGGACGATGAGCCGGTCAAGGCGCGCATTGCCGCTGCCCGGTCTGCCCAGGCAAAGCGCCACAGTTCTAGCACGCTACTCAATGCATCGCTAACAAACCGCGAGATCACTTCCCTCGCCAACGTCACGGCGGCCGCGGCGCAACTACTTAACGCCGCAGCGCCCAAGCTCCGTATATCTGCCCGCGGCTATATGCGGGTTGTGAAGGTGGCGCGCACCATTGCCGACCTCGATGGCGCCGACGCAGTTGGGCCAGCGCACATCAGCGAAGCGCTCCAATACCGGCCATTAAACACCCAGACGCTCGGCCTTGCTTGACCTCTGTTAGTGCTTCTGTTACAATGGTGGCACTAACAATATAAAGGAGACATCCTATCAGCAAATTCACCCGCCTGAACCAGGACATTCGGGCGCCGCAAATGCGCGTAGTTGACGAAGAAGGCAAACAGCTGGGCATCTTATCACGTGCAGAAGCGCTGCAAATGGCTGCGGACCGGGAATTGGACCTGGTGGAGATTTCACCAGACGCCAGCCCGCCGGTTGTTAAAATTGTCGATTGGGGCAAATATAACTATCAGCGCACCAAGCAAATGCAGAAAAACAAGCGGGGCACAAAAGTCCTCGACATGAAGCAGATGCGGTTTGGGTTAAAAATTAGTGAGCACGATTTGGGCGTGAAACTCCGCAAAGTCACCGACTTTCTGGAGGCTGGCCACAAGGTAAAAATTACCATTTTTTACCGCGGCCGTGAGCTCGCCCACAAAGAGCTTGGATTTAAACTTGCTGATAAGGTTATCGCTGATTTCGGAGAGAAAATCGTTGTGGACAGCACACCGGAATTCGCCGGAAAGCAGCTAAACTTCGTAATAAGGAGCAACCATGCCAAAGCTAAAAACGCATAGCGGAACAAAAGACCGCGTCCGCGTAACCAAAAACGGCAAAGTCCGTACCACCCACTCAGACGTCGGCCACTTCCTGCAAAAGAAGAGCGCCGCGCGCAAGCGCAGCCTGTCCGGCCTGGCCACCCTAACCGGTAAAGTCAGCAAAAACATTAAGAAGCAATTAGGAGCCTAGAGATGCGCGTTAAACGCGGCGTTGCCGCCCACCAAAAACACGTCAAGATCCGCCGCGCAACGGCGGGCATGACCAAGTCGAACCGTTCAAGCATGAAGCGCGGCAAGCAAGCCGTCACCAAGGCGCTGCAATTTGCCACCCGCGACCGCAAAAACCGCAAGCGCACATTCCGTGAGCTGTGGAACGCCCGCATCAACGCAGCCGCCCGCTTAAACGGCACCACTTACAGCAAGTTGATCGCCGGCCTCAAAGCCGCGAATGTGACGCTTGACCGCAAGATCTTAAGCGAACTGGCCGTCAATGAGCCAAAAGCTTTCGAAGCCGTCGTAAAAAGCGCTGCAAAGTAGCCATACCCCCTGGGTTCCGGTCATAAAAATACCCCCGTCTTTTGCGGGGGTATTTTTTAGCCAGATTATCCGTAAGCCGGGTTCTGTTTTAGCTGACCATCTATCTAGTCATAGCGTTGCCGCCATGATCGAGCGGATTACTCTGATGGATTATGGCGGGAACCACGAGCAAGCTCGACTAATCCATCACCTTGCAGCAGACAGGGTTTACCTTTTTACAACGTCACCGATGTAAACTGTGGGCTCTTGCCCCACTCTTTTCACCCTTACTTTATTGTTTTTAGGACAACAAAGCGGTTTTGTTTCTGTGGCACTTTCCCTGAGGTTTCCCTCGGTTGCTGTTAGCAACTGCCTTTCCCTACGCTGCCCGGACTTTCCTCTTGGTTGCCCAAGCGGCCAGCCGATGATCTGGCGTAGAACTATTATAACACTAATGGTAAAATTATGAAACTACTGGCGCTTCGCAGCAAGGTCGAGGGCGTCATTGACTGCCCGGTCGGCAAGCTTATTGAGCTCACGGGGGACGTGCGTAAAGGAGATGTGCGTAAAGCGCTTCGCAAGGCCCATGACATCACTATGGACCGGCCAGAGGTCGCGGTTTTTGACCTTAAACACGCCCAACACCTGGTTCACCACCAACATGCTGTCCATAAAGACATGGACTTCCACGGCGTGCATCCTCAGCGCTTCTTCCAAACCCAGCTTAAGGGCCTGGTACTCGGCTTGGTTGTTGGTGGTTATACCCAGGTACTCACCCTTGCTTGCGATGACGCGGCCACCCATTTCCAGGATGGCGTAGCCTGCGGCAGACGGCCCCGGGTTCCCACGTGATCCGCCGTCTGCGAACAATTTTACCTCTGTTATTTTTGATGTAACTGGTACATCACTTATTGCTAAACCGTCGGCTGTTGTAAGTTTAAAATGAATAATTTTTATAGGCGTATCGAGCCCCACCTGCCGGCCGGCGATGCGCGTGTAGCGGCTGAGCATCTCTTCCCGCGAGGCAAAACTTTCATGGCCTTGCAGGTCGGTTTCATTTACGTCGCCAAGGCGCTTCTCAACCACCGCCTCCACACGCGCCGTGCCGATCACGCGCCAAGAACGTGCATCTGCAGGGTCAACCTGGTCGATCAACTCTAGGTCGTCGTTAACCGATATGTCTTTGGTATCATCAACCCGCCAAGTCGTTGTTTTGATGCCCTTACGGATGGCGTCGGCAAAACGGTGGCGGAATTTAAGTGTCTTCATACAGTGAAATCATGGTCGGGGTGACAGGGCTCGAACCTGCGACCTCACGGCCCCCAGCCGTACGCGCTACCAACTGCGCTACACCCCGAAAATGCAAAGCTGGGCGGGACCGATGTGATGTTCCTGGCGGTATCCAGGTGGGTGTCCTCAAAAAGCAACCACGGCTGCTTCAAATATTAGACTCCCGATGCGAACAATTATTCAGAAAATCATTGTTCGGCCCGCTGTTGCCCAGCCACAGCTAGTATACCGCAAACAACCCGTTTAGAGAAGTAACCTGAAGATGGTGCTATCAATGTTTGAAATGATGGGCATGATGAACGGCGAAAGTACCAGTAGGATGCCGATTGTCAGTAAAAAGCCGGCGCTCTCCAAGCGGTGCATAAACTCCTGCACCGGCTCAGGCGCAAAGGCGTACACCAGGCGCGAACCATCGAGTGGCGGCAGCGGGATCATGTTAAATACAAAAAATGATATATTCACTTGTATAAAAAGCATAACTGGATTGGTAAGTATGCTTCCTAAACCCACAAAACGGATAATTACCGCTCCAATCACGGCCAACAGCAGATTAGTTAACGGGCCAGCGACGCCCACCAGCGCGGCGCCATACTCGCCAAAACGCACCTGGCGCGGGTCAAACGGCACTGGCCGCGCGGCAAATATAGGCGGCAGATGGGCGATAATCATCACGACGGGCAAAAGTACCGTCGTCACGAGGTCAACGTGTTTAAAGGGGTTGAGCGTGAGCCTTCCCTGGTCACGCGCAGTGGTATCGCCTAGCGCATGTGCCACATAGGCGTGCATTGCTTCGTGGGCCGCCATAGAAATAAGTATGACCACGAAGACCTCACCGATGTCACCAATGCCTAAGCCACTAAACATACCACTAGTATAGCAAAGAGGGGCCCGGTTGACTTACAGAGTAAAAACCGTTAAAATAAAACACTGAACATAAGGAAAAAGCTATGCGCGTGTGTGATATTACCGGTAAAGGCAAACAGTTTGGTAACAATGTGAGCTTTTCGCAGCGCCACACCAAAAAGGTGTGGGAGGCAAACTTGCAGAAGAAGACGATTATCGTTGACGGCAAGAAAGTGACGCTCAAGATTAGCACCCAGGCTCTGCGTACCCTCAAGAAAAAGGGGTTGCTCCAGCCGGCTGAGCCCGCTGAAAAATAGCCTGCCCTTTACGGCAATCTAGAAAAATAGCTCCCGCTAAAGGAGCTATTTTTGTTTCCCCTAGCAGAGGACTATGCCCGTTCAAGCACGACCAGCTCCATGGAAGCCTCACCAAGTTCGGCAGCCTTGAAGCGGAGCTTAGCAATTGCCTCTTTAGACTCCATAGCAAGCGCCTTCAGCGCCTCTTCCAGCGGCTGCTGGGGCACGGGGAATCGCAGCTTGGGGTCATCATAGTGCGTGGGCACAACAATTTTAGGCTCTACCTTTTTGACGAGCTTTAGCGCGCCAACGCCGTCGAGGGTGTAGCCGTTGCCGCCAACCGGGACAAACATGACATCTACCATGCCAATGGCCTCAAGCTGGCTCTCACTGAGTTCAGGATAGACATGGCCGGTCACTAAAACAGTGACGTCGTCGGCAACAATTTTGTACATGGTGGCCGACATCTTGCCTTCCTCGTCCATATGCGAGCGGGCGGCGATGCCATAAATGGACACGCCGGACACTTCGTACTCGCCCGGCTGGTCTAGGAGCAGGCGCGGATCATGCGGCGCCGAACCAGCATGGTCTCCGGTAAAGAGCACGATGTCCCCTTCTTTAGTCACACCCTTTGCCCCGAGGCCCGCCAAGTTGTCGTCGATGACGACGCGAGCCTGTTTGTTGTTCATAACGACGCAGTTTGCGCCAAACCATTGCATATCCATCTTGTTCCTCCAATCTCTATAGGATGCCGTTCTTGTCGATTAGCACCTGCTTTTTAGCGGTCAACACCGTACTTATAAAACGATCTTTGATTTGCATGCGGTAGTTGAATTCCTGGGCAGGCATAACGGTGTAGCGGATCTCTTTGCCCTCTTGGGACTCAAGCTCGGCCATAAATTTTTGCAGCGCATGCTGGTTCACGTCGCCAACGATGAGGGCGTCGATGCCGCTGGATTCGTCACGGGTGAACTGGCCGGTGTAGAGGGCAACCTCAACATTGCCAAGCGCCTTGATTTTGTCGCGCTCGGCATTCGTGGTGCCGCCAACGGCAACCGATTTTTTCGTAGGCGCGGCAGATTCACCAGCCTCCGCTGCCGGCTCAGCCGGCGCCGAACCGCCCTGGCCAAAAATGAGGCGCAGCGGCTCATAGTATTCATACGACTGGTTCACTTCGTAGTACAAACGATTATTCGTGGTGTCGGAGGCGATGATTCCTATGCTGAGCAAATTAGCCAGCTCACGGCGTACCGAGTTTATTTGCTCATCGATTTTACGCGTAATTTCGCGCACATAAAATGACCTATTGGGGTTGCTATAAAAGAGTTGCAGCAGTTTTACCCTGGTCTTTGACCCAAACAGTTGCTCAATCATGGTTCTATTGTAGCAAACCCTTTGCCAAACCTATAGATCATTTGTTCAGTAGTGTTGTGATGAGATCTACAGCTTCGGCCGTTTTACTGATCCAGTGAATGTCTGGGTTGCGCTTGAACCATGTCTGCTGGCGCTTGGCGTAGCGCACATCGTTTTGTACAAAAAGCTGTTCGGCTTGCGCAAGGGTGAGTGCGCCCTCGACGTAGCCGCGGAACGCACGGTAGGCTGGCGCTTGTAGCGCAGGCGCGTCCCATCCGTACTCTTCAGCGAGCCGGCGCACCTCGTCTACGAGGCCGGCCTGTGCCATTTGGGTAACGCGGCCGGAAATTTTTTGGCGCAGGGCTTCGCGCCCCGGATCCAGCCCAACAATGACAGTATACGGCCGCAGCGCATCACGGCTGTGCGCCTGCCCGTTGGATTCCAGCGAACGCATAAGATGCCTAGGGTTGCGCGAGTTCTCCGGCAGCGGGATCCCCCGCGCCAAGAGCAGTGCCTGGAGCTGCGCAACCGGTATGCCGTCGTACTGTCCGCGCCCTGCCGGGTTATGCCCGCTGCGGAAGCTGAAGTTATATATAACCGCGTCTATGTAGAGCCCGCTGCCGCCCACCAAGATTGGTAGCTTGCCGCGCCGCGTGATGCCGGCAATTGCAGCGCGCGCCAGCCGCTGGAAGTCGGCAACGGTAAACTGGGCATCTGGGGTTGCCACATCAATGAGGTGGTGCGGGACGATGGCGCGCTCCTCGGCAGTTGGCTTAGCGGTGCCGATGTCGGCGCCAACGTACACCGTGCGCGAATCACCGGCAACAATTTCCCCGCCAAACTGCCGGGCAAGCTCCAGCGCCAGCGCCGTTTTGCCAGAGGCCGTCGGCCCGACGATGACCACTAAAGGAGCGTTGTCTGCGAGGGATCCCATATGAGCGTACCAATGTCCACCCTGTAATCATCCGAAACTGCCACGCCCTCGGCGCGTAGGCGCGCAGCATGGGCGTCCTTGCCGCCACCCGGCCAGCCGGCGGCCAAGCCGCCCTGCTTGTTAACAACTCGTTGCCAGGGTAAACCAACTGGGCCGGTATGTGCAATCTGCCCCACTTCCCAAGCCGCCCAAGCCGCGCCGCACAGGGCCGCAATTTGGCCGTATGTCATCACGCGCCCCTGCGGTATCTGGGCGACTAGCCCGTAGACACGCTCGGCAAATTCGGCGTCTACCCTAGACACGAAAATACTCCTTCACCGCCGCCCAATTTGCTACCGGAGTCACTCCTGACGGCACTGCGGTGCCGGTGCCAGCGCCAAAAAGCAGCGCCTTAATCCCTGCACTTGCAGCGCCTACGCAATGCTTTATCTGGTCATCAACCAAATACTCAGCACCAATTTCCCGGCAGAGCTCAGCCTTGGTTTGTTTTAGCGCGCCTTCCACCCCCTTTTTCTGCAGGTCATCCCAGATGCCAGCATAGTGCAGCTCCTTAAAAATACCCGGAAAATGCCGCTCCATCCAGGCGTCTGTCTCTGGCTGTAGCAACTTGCGGCGTGAGGTGACCGCAACCAAGTCGTAGGCTTTGGCCAGTTTTTTAAGCGCCGGCATTGCCGCCTCGTTGGGCAGGTACCTGCCCACAGCACCCGAGGCGTGGAAGGCAATGCTCCGCTCCAAGGCCTCATCAAGCGACACGCCCCACACCACCGCCCACTCTTCCTGGTAGTCTTCCGGCTTAAGGGCCATGCCCCAGCGCTCATTACTGAACGCAATGAAGCCCTCAGCGCTCTTGGACAGCACGTCGTCAATATCTACTGCAATTGTCTTTCGTTGTTTCATATACTACAAAGAAGTTTTGTTGACGCGCGATTTTGCCTCGTTAGCAACGGTCTTTAAAAACTCTTCAACCGTCCGCGGTTCAGCCGTTTCGCCCACTTCCATATCCTTACGGATACGCGGTTGGAGCTGCCCGCTCTCGATTTCCTTGTCACCAATTACAACAGTATACGGTATCTTCATGAGCTCGGCGCTGCGGATTTTCTTGCCGACCGACTCATTGTCGCTGTCCACGATAGCCCGCAGCCCAAGCAATTTCGCTTTACCGGCCAGCTCATCGGCATAGCGTACGACATTCTCCTGCTGGTTGAGCGTGATGATACGCACCTGTTCGGGCGCCAGCCACACTGGGAACCGGCCGGCAACGTGCTCGATATACACCGACAGAAACCGTTCTATAGAGCCCATAATGGCGGCGTGGATCATGACGACCCGCTCTTTCTCGCCGTTCTCGTTGATGCACGTCAGGTCAAAACCCTCGGGTTGGTTGAAGTCCAGCTGGATGGTGGCTACCTGGTGTTCACGGCCAAGCGCATCCTTGGCCATAAAGTCAATTTTGGGGCCATAAAAGGCCGCCTCGCCAACGCCGTCGGTGTACTTGTCCCCGACTTTCTGCTTCACAATAGAGAGTAACTGCGCCTCGGTGCTCGCCCACTGCTCTGCGCTGCCCGAGTAGCCCTCCGGGTGCGCCGGGTCGTGCGTAGAAAAACGCACCCGGAGCTCGAACCCAAACGTCCCATAAAAACGGTCAACGATGTCCCAGATCTTCAGCGCTTCCTCCTCTACTTGGGAGGTGCGGCAAAATACATGGGCGTCGTCCTGGGCAAAGGCGCGTACGCGGCTCAGCCCAGAGAGCTCGCCGCTCTGCTCGTCGCGGTAGCACATGGTTGTCTCGCGGTAGCGCTGCGGCATGTCTTTATATGAGCGGACGCGCGACGCAAAAATCTGCGTGTGGTGCGGGCAGTTCATGGGCTTCATGGCAAACTCGTGGCCTTCGCGAGTGGTGATGCGGAAGAGCTCATCCTGGAATTTTTTCCAGTGACCGCTGGCAATGTAGGCATCCTTTTTGGTGATGTGCGGGACCGCCACCTCTTGGTAGCCATACTCGTCGCGCATGCCTTGCACGAAGGCGTCGAGCTGGCGCCTGAGGATGGTGCCGCGCGGCGTAAACAGCGGCAGTCCGGCACCAACGAGGTCAGAAAATGTAAAAAGGTCTAACTCTTGGCCGAGTTTACGGTGGTCGCGCCGTTTAGCCTCCTCCACCATCTGCAAATACGCTTTCAGCTCTTCCGGAGTCTCGAATGCAACCCCATAGATACGCTGCAGCTGTTGCTTGCTTTGGTCGCCGCGCCAGTAAGCGCCGCTGACGCGGGTCAGCCTGAAGGCTTTGGGGCTAATCTCGTGTGCGTCCTGTACGTGGCCGCCCCGGCAGAGGTCTACAAAATCACCGGATGTATAAAAAGTAAGCTGCGCACCCTCACGTGCCAAGTCTTCGGCGAGTTCCAGCTTGTAGGGGTTCCAACTAAACTGCTGGCGCGCTTCGTCGATGCCCACCTCTTTACGGGTAAAAGCACCCCAGGTCTTTAAGATGTCGCGCATCCGTGCTTCAATTTTGGCCAGGTCGTCGTCGGAAACCGCCTCCGGCAGGTCAAAGTCCTGGTAAAAGCCGTCGTCTATTGCCGGGCCGATGGCATTCTTGGCGCCCGGGTACATCTGGAGGACGGCCGCGGCCAATAGGTGCGCCAAGCTGTGGCGGATGGTCATCACATGTTCGTTGTTGTCTGCCATGGTAACTCCTTCTTATATATAGAAAAGACGCGCTTCCGGCCGATTCAATACTCTCGCATGGTATTTAATCGTCCTTCTTCGCGTCTCGGGCCCGAGAATGTCTCATGTTCTTCGGGTGGTTCCACCGGACTTCTTCCCTTTTGGGAAGCACTCGTGGTAGCACTTGGTTCACTGTTCTACCTGCCTATGGAGCTCCGCGGGTGGTGAAGTCCGCCTCATCGCTCTAAACGTATTATATCACGTTCATGACGAACCTCTCGTCAAAACCTCATCTCATAAGTCTCCACGTACGACTATAGCAAGGTTGGTACGATCCGGCTAGTACTATTTTGTTGTCATGATTGCCACAATTCTGTGGATAACCATATGTGGCTAGCATCGTCCCTGACGTCGTATCTGATATAGTTTTTACGCTCGCCTACTAAGCGGTGTCCACCACCGCGGACAGCTACATAGTATTTGTCGCAAAAATAAAACACCCGCTCGGTGCGGGTGCGGCAGCCATGCTTGGGATTGGTGGGCCCTAGAGGATTCGAACCTCTCACCTCTTCAACGTCAATGAAGCGCTCTAGCCAAATGAGCTAAGGGCCCGGATTCCGGGTGGTTAACCCTGTAAATATAGCGTATTTCGCCCAAATGCGCAACCAACAAAAGGCACGGCAAGCACTAGCGTAACACCTTAGGCGCTATTGACCAGAAACGACCGTTGTGTTATCATAACCGTGTTAAGAGGCTTATATGTGAGTGCCAAAAAACAAAGCACGCTTGACGAGTTCAAGCTGTTTTATGAGGAGTTATCCTTTTCCTCGATCGCAAACCGTATTCGACGTTCCCGGGTGTTTATCCCTTCCAAATAGGGATCACCCACCCTATAAAAAGCCCGGCCACTTGTGCCGGGCTTTTTGGTGCCCGCCCGCAGCAACCGTAAAAGCCAGCAATCCACAGCCCTGTCGTAGGTTTTCCACTGGCCTTTTCTCCAGCGGTATGTCAATATGTTGTCATGGTTTGTATATACTGCGGCGCACGGACACAAGTGGTAAACTCCCGGCTTCAGAGGCGACTCAACCATATTTGGCGACGTCGCAAATGCCTTGCTTGCGGTGCCCTGTTTACCTCCGAAGAGCACGCTGCGCTCCAATCAGGCCTTATGGTGTCCCGCTCGGGGGCGCAACTGTTGCCTTTTAGCCGTGACAACCTCTTTGCCTCGGTGCACGACAGCTGCAAGCACCGCCCCAGCAGTATCGACGACGCCGGCGCACTCACCCAAACAATTATTGCCAAGCTGGTGGCGCGGCAGCACGGCGGCATCATCACCCGGGACGACATCTCGCGCACCACGCATGCGGTGCTTGCGCGCTTCGACACAACGGCGGCAACTGTGTATGCCGCGTACCATCCGGCGCCCGCGGCGACATAAGAAGCCTTGGGAGGGCTTAGGGCCTACTTCTTTACGGCTTTGTCGGTAACGTCGAACTTGGATATGTACCAACCAAACATCAGGCGCGTCTGTGAGTATAGGGCCGCGAACGAGCCGTAGGCAATCGTCGTCACCGGCATATACGCCCACTGCAGCACCATAAACAGGCTGCGGTGGCGCTTGTAGCGTGCCGGCCGCGGCGGCAAGGTTTTGAGCGCCACAAAGAGCGACACCAAAATGCCAGCTAGCCCCACTTGCTGTATACGGCTAATGATAAGCGGGAGCTCATACGCGGCATAGGCGTTGTGTGGGTTAACGAGCGCCGGGATGAAACCGGCAAACGCCAACAGCAGCGAGCCAGCCGCCCAGCTCACATGCCCTTCCAGGGTGCGCAAAAACTTCACCATCACATCAAACTTAGGCGCGCTGTTCTTCTTAAAGAACCCCTGGTTGGCGATGTAGGCGATGTCCGAGGCGCCATACGTCCAGCGCCGGAGCTGGATGAACTGCGCCTTGAGCGTCTTCAGGTAGGTGCTGGATAATACGGCGTCTTGGTAGATCGGGACGCTCATGGGGTAAACGCGGTAGTCCCCATCGTAAAAAAAGTAGCTGCGCCAGAAATGGTGGCCGTCCTCGACTATGGTCCGCACACTCCAAAAGTCCATGTCGATGAGCGCGCGCATACTTTGGGCGTGCGCCGAAAAATTCCGCTCTAGGTGCGGCCGCTGCGTTAGCACGATGTAGAAAAAATTGTTACCGGTGGCAATGACCCGCATCGGCGCCGGCGCGTCCCAGATGTTATTGGTAAACATTGGGAGGGGCTGGTAGGAGGCGCGCACCGGGTCGGGCGCCACTGTGTATAAATAGCTCAGCGCCGGCAAATATTTTTTGTCGGGCCGGTTGTCGGCGTCCAAGGTGGTAACGACGACTTTTAAAGGGTCGATCTTGTGCTCGTGCAGGTACTTCTCTAGGTAGCGGCCGGCAAATGTGACGTTGCCGCCCTTACCCACCACCTCGCCGGGTATGCCAAATGGGTGCTTGACCGCGGCAGCGAAGTGGAAGTGCCGGCCGTAGCGCTTTACGAGCTCCATCGCCTGGCGCTCGGCTTGCTCACCGGCCCTGCCCTCGTATGCCAAGATAAAAATCACCTTTTTCATCCGGTATTCGGAATTTAAGACAGCCTGGATGGTAGGCTCCAAGACGTCGCGGCTCTCGTTGTAGGTGGCCAGGATGATGGCGTGGTAGAGCTCGCTAGGTTTCACCACAGGCGGCTGCACGCTCAAACGCAACAGGTTGTCGTAGTGCCAGCGCGGACGCTTGGCCTGGGGGTCGGCGACTTCGCCGGCCTCGACCTCGGCAAGCAGCGTGCTCCAATCTATTTTGGCGTGCTCACGCATTGTTTTGTAGCCGGCCAAGGCGCGCACGCTCACCGCTACCGAACGCGTCAGATATATAAGGATGTATGCCAGGATAAAAAAGGCCGCCAAGGTCACATTAATAAGGCTGAGCAGCAGTGGCAAGGCCAACAAGGACCAGGACAGCGCGCCGGGCAGCACCTCAAAAAATCGGTAGCGCCGGGTGCGGTCCGCTTCGTGGGGAATTTCAATGCTCTTCATCTAGTGCAGGACCATTAACGCGTTGCTTACGATAACTCCTAGGATAAGTAATAGGATGCCGGCAACCAAAACAGCTACCGCCAATTCCCGGCGGATCTGGTATGTCCGGACGCTCAGCCCAACATTAACCAGCAAGATAAGCGCCGCAAAGACCGCAAAGGCTATGATGCCATTGATGCTGCCCGTCTTAAACGCGCTGATGCCCAAGTTTGAGCGGTACTGGATGATATACCCGTCGCTCCCCTGGCCGATGTTAAGCCGCAAAAAGACAAGTACCACCGATAGAAATGCCAAAAAAATGTTGCCGCTGACGAGCAGCAGGATGAGCTTGTCGTGAAGGTACTTCCGGGGCATAGCTATCATATTGGTTCTATTGTAAGCCTTTTTGGGCCTGGGCGTAAATCGGCTGTGTACGGGAAAATGGGGAAGCCTTTTGTGGTGCGGGTAGAGAGAATCGAACTCTCCGCTCAGCCTTGGGAAGGCTACATATTAACCACTATACGATACCCGCAGGGACTGTGGAGCCACCTCGGGGATTCGAACCCCGGACCCCCGCTTTACGAAAGCGGTGCTCTAGCCAACTGAGCTAAGGTGGCAACAACAAAACGTATTATATCAGATGATCCTTGAGTTACCAGCGGTTCGTGCCCGCAGGGGGTGCCATCGACCCTGCACTATTGAACACTAAAAATACTCACTCGTTTCACGCCCCTGCTAGGGCACAGGAAGTTGAACACAATTACTTCCAACGGTGAGTACAACTACTTGGCTAGCGGCTGGTCTTCACTTTGGTGCGGATGGTTGCGGATCCCCGCTGCCGACACTACTCCGCCAAAAATCACCAGCAGCGCGGTCAGCAGCATTGCCCGCCGAAAACCACCCACATCCATGCGCTCCCCAATAACCAGGCCTAGAAACGCCACGGCAACGAGCCCGGCAATCCGGGCAACAGCGTTATTCACCGCCGAGGCAATCCCCGCCTGCCGCGGCGCAACGTCGCCTAGCACTGCCGAGGTCAACGGCGCAACGGTGGCCGCCAAACCAACGCCAAATAACAGCACACCCGGCAGTATATGCGGCAAATAGTGCATGTGGGCGTCGGCACGCAGCATGGCCAGGAAGCCAGCGCCGGCCAAGATTGGCCCAAAGGTCATGAACAAACGCGGGCCAAACTTGCCAGCAAGCGCCCCTGCCCGTGGCGACAGCGCAAACATAATCAGCGTCACTGGCAGCAATGCCAGCCCGGCCTCCAGCGCCGTATAACCGCCCACCTGCTGCACCGCCACGGTCACCACAAAGGTGGCAACCGACAGCGCGCCATATATAAAGACAGTCGCAGCATTGCCCGCCCAAAAGTTACGCACCTTGAACAATTCTAGGGGGAGCATGGGCTGCGCAGCACGGCGCTCGTACCCAATGAAGGCCGTGAGCGCAGCCAGCCCAGCAACAAGCGGCCCGTAAATAGCCGGGCTCGACCAGCCATAATGCGACTGCTCAATAAGCGCAAATACCGGGGCGCCCAAACCCACCACACACAGCAGGGCGCCCACAACATCCACCCGCGCATCTTTGTGCCGGCCCTTTTCGGCGTCCAGGCGCGCCATGAGCCACAGCGTCACCGCAATAGGCACGATGTTAATAGCAAAGATCAGCCGCCAAGAGCCGAGGCCAATAAGCGCCCCGCCCAGCAGCGGCCCCACCACAAAGGCAATCCCCGTCCAGGCCGTCCAGGTACCAATGGCCTTACCCTGTTCCTTACCGCTAAACCCAGAAATAATCAGCGCCAGCGAGCTGGGCACCAATAGCGCGCCGGCAACGCCCTGCAAGGCCCGCGCCAAAATAAGCACCAAGCCAGACGGCGCAACCGCGCACAATACAGATGCCACCGCGAACCCTATAAGCCCGCTGGCCAAAACTTTTTTGCGCCCAAAAATGTCTGAAAATGACCCAGCCACCAGAATAAGCGAGCCAAGTGTAATAAGATAGGCGTCCACTGTCCACTGCTGCGTGGCCAAGCCGCCGCCCAGCTCACGCGCAATGGCCGGCAGCGCAATATTTACTACCGAGCCGTCTAAAAATGCCACAAACGAGGCCAGGATACTCACCAATAAAATCAGGCGCTGTTGCCGGGTCATGCCTTAACTATAGCAAACCCGCACTTTGCGAAAGGCTTTACTGAAAGTCAGCCGCACAGTGCGACAGGGTGATCAATTCTTAGCCGTTCCAATTCCTGTGCTGTCTCTTCAAAAGCAGCTGCATCTTCTGGGCTTTGCGATTTGTCATAAGCCCTGCGCTATTCATGATGCTTAACAAGACGCTCGCCTGCGGCGCGCGCCACAGCGTATACGTCAGCTGGTGACACGATTGCCGCCGCTGCTTCTGCAATTATTTGGTTGCCCGATGCTGTCTTAGCTACATCAAAAGGCCGCCCTGGGCGTTTACATGTACCCGCCCTAGCGGTGTGGCGCTGAGCCGTTCGTTGCCAGAGGCATAGTACAGGCCGTGGTTGCCGAGAGCCAGTAACACGTCCAGCCGCCAGAGCCTTTGTTCGTGGACTGCATCGTTGAAAAGCCTCTGCGGGCGGTGTAAAAATATAAGCTCCTCGGGCGGGCCCTCACCGACATACATACCTGCGGGCCACAACTCCTCGCCGCCATCCACCTGCATAAGCATGTGATGGTGTTCGGCCAGCGGCGCCTTGCCGTTCTCACGGAAGTCCGGCCCCAAGGTGGCAAGCGGATTATGGCTGTCTAAAATAGCGACCGTGGCTACGAAGCCGGTAGCGCCTACTAACTTGAGCTCATCGCGCGGCCGCAATATGCGGCTATCGGTAATAGGCGACCATGGCTCACGGAGATTTTCTCCTACAATAAGTGACATGGGGACATAATACCACAGTGCTGCACTATAGCTTCTAGCAAGGGTGGTGGCACACCCTGTCCCCGCTGTTAGATGGGAGCCACCTCCACCCCATTACCGCCAACCTGCACCGCAGCCATTACCCCCAGGGCAACGATACCGGCGCCAAACCTCGCCATATCGCGGCTCGTACCGTCGGGCATACCTGGAAGAGCAAAATCAAAAGCCCCATTCAGGGCAGGCTGGCTTGCGAGTAAGCCATCGGCCGCAGCCCTTAAGCCATCCAGCGCCGGAAAACGGCGCATGCCTTCAGAAACAATCTCCTCGCTGGCTACGCTCAGGGGCGGGATGCCACGCCCCAACGACCCGCCAATAAGGTGGATACCGAGCGCGGCGCCACGGTTAAACGAGAGCGGGTCGCTAGCGCTGCCACGCCGTTGTACATCATCAGAGGTGTTGGCTACAATTTGCGAGAGCAAGGGATTACCGCGCGTTAACTTCCGCTCAGCTATAACAAAAAGTTCTTCCCGCGTAATTCCCCGCGTACGTATACCGGACGCTATGTCGTGTAGCTGTTGGCGGTTCAGGTTTAGGGCGTTAGGCCCATGCAGCAGCAAACCAAAATCCCCACTAGATCCTGGTGTGGGATTATAATCATAAATTAGTCATAAATCAACTTGGCGGGCCCGACCGGATTCGAACCGGCGATCTCCTCCGTGACAGGGAGGCGTGATAGGCCAACTTCACTACGAGCCCGCATGCTCCTTATTCCGCCTGGCGGAATGGTAACAGGGGTAATTTTAGCAGGCCTCGGCATAAAAAGCAAGGCGGCAGCCACCTACCCTGCGCGGTGGGCCGCCGGCGGGAGCCAGCAGCGGGGCTAGTCTCGCGCCCACGCAGAGGGCGGCCGGCTACGGCGTGATGTACAGTTTGGGCTTACTCTGCTTTTCCAGCGGCGCCAGGTAGGTGCTAATTGGCTTGAAGGCAAAGTAGATGTGCGAAGCGCGCACCGTGTCGCCGTCGCGCTCGCGGGCTTTAAGGATTTCCAGGCCCAGCGGCGTCTCCACAACTGGCGACGTTTGGCCGGCCTGCAGCTTGAATAATTCGTCTACAACTTGTGGCGGCAGGTCGCGGTTGGTCTTGTCTATGGTAATGCCGTAGTCGCCGCCACTCGCTTTTGTACCCGGGTCTTCTGAATACTGCTGCGCCAGGGCGGCGAAGTCACCCCCGTTATTAAGCTGGTTGAGTACATTTTGTGCACGGTTGTGCGTGTCTGTGTCCAGGGCGGATACCACTTTTTGGGCAAGGATCTGGTTCTTGAGCTCGCGCTTAAAATCGTCCAGCGACCAACCCCAAAATTCTTTCAGCACGTCCTCAAATACCGAGCTGCTGCTGCCCAGGCGGTTTTGGCTACGCAGCAGGCTGATCTCGGACGTGAGCTCCGCGGAGCTGACGCCGATGTGGTTCTGGGCGGCCAACTTTTTAACGCAGGCGTCATTCACCACCGATTGCAGCGCCACTTTGCGGAACGCCGCCAGCTGTTGCCGGCCGGAATCGCTGTTGAAGTCCACCTTCTGCTGCGTCTGGTAGTAATGGATATAGTGGCGCAGCTCAAACAAGTAGTTTTCGTATGACACATATTGCCCGCAGGACCGAGCCACCGGGAACGGCAACACCTGCGTCACGCGGTACACAAAAATAGAAGTCGAATCAAAGCGGTACAGCGCCAGCACGCAGTACACAAAAAAGCCAAACAGCAATGCGGCGAAGATGCTGGCCGAGATGGCCACGATGCGCCGCAGCGAGTGTTGTAAGGGGTAAATGTACTTACGCGCGCTGCTAAGAACCTCTTCGCGGTGCTCGGCAACGGTCTCGTTGGTGATGCGCGGGATGCTTTGGATCGCCTCTTGCAGCGACTCCTCTGGCTTGGGCTTGCGCCCCGGCACGTGCTTGAGGATACGGTTAAACTTATGCTTCATCGTCGGCTATCTCTTCCTTTGCCCCGGCAGGCTGCGGGGCGTCGTCTGCGGTGGGGCTCGTTACCGGAGTAATGCCATGCTCTCGCATGACCTCCAGCAACTTCTTCTGGATGGTAGCCGGGTGGTGCACCTCATGGATCACCAGATCGCCCACGTAGGTCTGCATCATAACTGTACCAAATCCCAGAAGCGTCTCTTGCAGGCCGGAGACCTCGTAGTTGATCATCTGGATTTGGTTAAGGCGCATGTCGATGACACTACGGTGGAACAGGCCGCGCTGGGTGATCTGGATAAGGCGCTGGTCCGTGATGATAAACACACTAAACCACCAGCCAATCCAACCGGGCAGCATAATGCCCGCGCCCACCACCAGCCCACAGGCCAACCCAATGAGGTACACCGAATATTCCGGTTTAAACAGCGACGGCACGGTGCTGAGCAGCACTGCCAGGAGCGCAATAATGAGCCCGCGGCGCATCACAATGGGATGCTTGCGGAAGACAAACAAGACCTCTTCGTCGTCGAACTGATCCTCAAAATATTTGTCAGCCATATCGTCCTTATTATTCTATCGCTTTTGGGACGAAGTTGCTACGGCCGCCCGGGTTAGCGCTTGAACGAGAAATCGACGATGGTGCCCGGCATGTATTGGTCGCTGTTGGCCAAGAAGACGGAGACGTCGTCGCCCACCGAGATGCCGGCGTGGTCGTGCGCCGTACACAAGCTGTCGAAGACGTTGAAGCTGACGGCGGTCATCTCTACCGTTTGGTCACCGGTTACCGTGCCGCCGTTGGGCGTGATGTGGACCACAATATCTTGGGAGACGGTGGGGATAATCGGCCCGCCGTCAGTTGTTGCTACGCTTTTGACGACGCCGGAATAGTGCGTGCCATAGCCAGAGATGTCGCAGGCAGTGTCTTGGGCACCGGAAGCGACGGACGCCTGCTTGGGGTCAGTGATGGTTTGGAGCGATCCACTGCCCTGTTGCAGGGTCGAGTCAGGCATGTACGGGGTTATCAGCTGGCAGTTAGCGCCTTTTTTGTGCGCCGGGCTGACGTAGAGGAAGTCTGAGGTGCTGTCACCCGCCCCAAGCCCGGCCGCAGGCGCACCGCTCATGCCATACAAGCCACGGCTCACCACGTCTGTGACACCGCTGGTCTCAATACCGCTGCTGGCCGCCTTGTAAGTGGCGCAAAAGCGGTAGGACCGATCTGACAGTTTTTTGTAGGTTATGGTGCGGGGCGCATTGGTAACACCGGCGGCGGCAAGGCTATCTGGAACCGCCTGCTTGTTGTTGATGTAATCATCGATCTTGGTAGCCGCCTGGTTGGCGGCCTCTTCTGTCTTGGTGTCCTGCTTGGCGCCGCTGGCCATAACCAGCACAGCCACCACCACGAACAGCGTAAATAAGGCGATGGCACCGAGCCCCAAACGGTAGCGCCGCAGAACTGTGCCCTGCGGCTGCGGCTGGCGCGAAAATGCACTAGTACGCATATGCTAGCGCCCCGTGCCGTGCTCGTCGCGCCAGTAGTAAAAGAGGATGCCGCCAGCCACCACCAGCACAGACAGCGCGTCGAGCGCCATCTTGCCTATCGAGGTGCCGATGCCCCCGCCCATCGCCGCAAATGCCGCGGCAAAAAATCCGATAACCGTAAACAAACACACCACAAAGGTAATGATCTGGGTGGCTTGGGTGCTGCGCCGCTTTGACGGGTCGAGCTTAAGCTCGGGCATGCGCAGCTCCAACCGCTTGAGGTGCAAGAAAATGAGCGCAAAAAGCGGCACGGTCACCAATAAGGTTGCTGCCGGAAACGCCAGGGCTGCAAAGTTGAAGCCGCCATTACACAGCGCCAGCAACGTGCCGGCCAGCGCCGAGCCGCCAATGAGCAGCGTGATGGTCAAGAAAACATACTCGACGCCAACTGGGCTCAGCACTTTGACAACTGGCACAGGGCGCAGTAGCTCAGGCTGCTGCGGCAGTTGCGGCGGCAACGCGGGAGCGGCCGGAGCCGGCGGCATTGGAGCCGGCATAGGTGCGGGCGGCACTGGCTGCTGCGGCACTGGTGCCATCTGGGGCGCCGCCGCCTGCGGCACGTACGGCGGCCGGTAATGGTGCACGGGCTGTGGCGGCTGCGGGTGTTGGTAGGCCGGCGACGGAGGCATCATCGGCTGGAATTGGTCGGCTGGCTGGGACGGGGCGTCGTATGGGTTCATAGGGGTTTCCTTTTGTTGAAATATCAAAGGCGCTGGCAAAGATGGTGGCCCGGGAGGGACTCGAACCCCCAACACCCACCTTAGGACGGTGGTGTTCTATCCATTGAACTACCGGACCCCGGTGGGCGGCGGCATGGAAGCCGGCCGCCCAGATGTAAAGTTACTTTTTGCGCGGCTGCGTGAACTTTTCGTGCACGTTTTCGTACTGGTGCAGCTCGCTTTCGGCAAACCAGTGGGCGACCTCTTGCTTGGCCTCGGCGGCGTCAGCAGAAGCGTGGATCAGGTTGGGCACGCCCGTTTCGTAGGTGTTTGCGTGGCCGTAGCTGATGTGCGCGTAGTCGCCGCGGATGGTGCCCGGCGC
Source organism: Saccharimonadales bacterium (SeqCode) (assembly GCA_035479375.1). Lineage (GTDB taxonomy): Bacteria > Patescibacteriota > Saccharimonadia > Saccharimonadales > UBA4665 > PMNU01. The sequence continues at coordinate 29,870 of DATIIT010000021.1, forward strand.
GGCGCTCTTGGGCTCGGTGGCGCCCACCATTTTGCGCACGGTCTCGATGGACTCCACCCCTTCCAGGACCATGGCCAACACCGGGCCTTGCTGCATCATGGCCAGCGTTTGGCCAAACACTTTGTCGCCTTTGCGGGTCTTGAGCGTGCCGATACCCTCGTAGTGCCCGTACAGTTGCTCCTCAGACGCTACCAGCATTTTGGCGCCCACAACCTTGAGGCCCACCTTTTCAAAACGGCTCAAGATTTCGCCCACCACGCCGCGCATCACGGCATCCGGCTTAAAGATGATCAATGTTCGTTCCACGTTTTGGTCCTTGTTTAGATGTCGCTGCCGTTATTGTAACAGAGGTGGTAGAATAAAGCTATGCTCTTCATGAAAGCCAAAACCGACTTCCTGGAATACCTTGAGGTTGAGCAAAACCGCTCCCAAAAGACCATTGCCAACTACGACCATTACCTCACCCGGCTGCTCGATTTTGCCGGCGACGACCTGGCCGTGGCCGACATCACGCCGGAGCTGGTGCGCAAGTGGCGGCTGTGGCTCAACCGCCTGCCCAATGCCAGTGGCGAGGACATCCGCATGGTGACGCAAAACTACCATTTGGTGGCTTTGCGCATGTTCCTAAAGTTTTGTGCCAAGCGTAACATCCCGGCCATGAGCATCGACAAAATCGAGCTGCCCAAACTGCCCAAGAACAACAAAGTGGTATTCTTGAACCAAAACGAGCTGAGCGACCTCTTTAACCAGCCAGACCTATCCATATTGAGCGGCCTGCGCGACCGCGCCATCTTGGAATTGTTGTTTTCCAGCGGCCTGCGCGTGTCTGAGCTGGTGGGCTTAAACCGCGGCGACGTCAACCTGGAGCGCCGCGAGTTTATGGTGCGCGGCAAAGGCCAAAAAGACCGGCCGGTGTTTATTAGCCCGGCCGCGGCCGAATGGGTGCAGGGCTACCTGGACAAGCGCGAGGACAACTCCCGGCCGCTGTTCATCCGCTACTCCGGCAAAAAATCTACAGACTTGTCCGGCAATTTTTTGCGGCTGACGGCGCGCAGTATCCAGCGCTCTATGTTGCGGTATGCGGCGCTGGCCGGCATCCTGAAGCACGTCACGCCGCACGTGCTCCGGCACTCATTTGCCACCGACCTGGTCATGAACGGCGCCGACCTGCGCAGCGTGCAGGCGCTCTTAGGGCACAGCAACATCTCTACCACGCAAATTTACACGCACGTTACTGACCCGCAGCTGAAACGCGTACACGAAGAGTTCCAGAGCAAGCGCAAAGAGAAGTAGCGCTACAGGGGAAGCTGCTGTTTTTGCGCGGCCACAGCCTGCAGGCAGGTTGCCCGGTAGGCCTTAAACTGCCCGCTGCATAACGCTTGCCCGTGAGCCGCAGAGGCATGGAAAAATACGTCCATCGCCACTGCCCCGCTGATGCAATGGTGCACGGCGGTGCCGCTGGCCAGCTGGCACACCCGCCGTGCAACTCCGGCGTCGCCAATGTTTTCTTTCATGGCCTGGCTGCCTACACCAGTGATGCAGGCTGGCACGTAATCCTGCTCGGCCGTTTGGCACCAGTGCAGCGCTGCCTGGTATTGGCGGTCATGGACCGTTAGGTAGGCCGATGGCGCATAGGTATAGCAAACTGTCTTGTAGCGGGCGGGCTGGGATTGGCAATCGCCTAGGCCGGTGGGGTTCACCTTTGGCACACTGCCGTCGTGCGCGGTAACAACAAAATGCTGCATAAACACGCCGTTGACGCAGGCATCGCTACTAAAAGACGAGGGTAAGCCGCCACACAGTGCAATAGACTTTGCCACGTCCCCGTCCAAGGCAATCATGGCGCCATGCCCGAGCCCGTGGTAGCACTGCCACTGGCGGAAGGTTGCGGCGCCGGGCTGGCATGCCGCTTGCAGCGCTTGAGCGATGGGCACATGGCCGCTACTCAAGTATTCTTCTACGACGCCGTGGGTGTAGCCGGAGTCGCACAACTCGTTTTGGTAGGCAATGGCTGGGGCGTAGCTGCCGTAGTAGGTGTAGGCGGCGTGGCCGAGCTCGTGCAGGAGCGGATGGCACACTTTGGCATACGATGGGTCGGCGGCGATACGCGACTGGGCATAGCTAAATGCCGCTTCCACGCCGCGCTGCTCTAGCAGGCTGCTAAGCTTGGCAGATTCAACCTCGAATTGGGCGGCAGACAACGGCGCAGCGGCATGCGGCACGAACGCCGGCTGCCACGGCCACCGCAGGAAGAGCGCCGCGGCGCCCGCGGCTACAAGCCCAGCCACCAAACCGCCAATAAGTTTCCACCATCGTAGGTTAGTCACGTGCAGATGGGCGGCCATGGGCATCACTCTACTATATTTACGGTGACTTGCACAGCGGGTTGCCGCCGTTGTCCATGCCCGGCACGGCGTTGCCGGCGTCGCTTTGGTAGTGGTTGGTCATGATGTCGAAGCGCTTACAGATGGAGTCTGTGGTTTCCAGGGCGTAGTCGCTGGTGCCGTTGGTGCCTGCCCCGTCGGCCGGGATGCGTACCTGGATGCGCCGCAGCACGTCCTGCGCCTTGCCGGTAACGTCGATGATCGATTGCGCGCCAACAAACTGCACCGGGTTGCCGCCGCTGTCGGTGCCGGAAATTTGCACCGGCACGTTCTGGTAGTACTGGGACATGATGCGCATATAGTACTGCTGGGCGCCCAGGCCATTGTTAAGCGTTAGGGTACAGTTAGTGTTGCTGCAGCGGGTCTTGATAAGGTCTTGGCTGCCATCGGTGCGGAACGGCGCCGTCAGTGTACCGCCGGCTTGCACCGGGTCGGCAAAGCTGCTCATCGTCTTGCCGCGGATGGTGTTGATGTCGTAGGCGACATTGGTGGGGATAAGGTCAAAACGCAACCCCGCATACCCACACGTCCAGCTACCCACAGCCACTAAGTTGCCGTTACACCCAACCTTGGGCGTGGCGCTGGCCGTGCTTTTTTGCCAGGTAATGGTTAGGTCGTCAATAAGCTGGCCGCTTTGGGCAATGAGCGGCACCACGGTGCCTGTATAGCCCACGGTGTACTGCAAGGTTGAGGTGGCGGGGTTGACCATGACACAGGTGTATTTGACGTTGGCGCCAGCGTTGAGTGTAGCACTTGGCAAGTGGCTGTAGTACGCGGCCGTGGCGCCGCTACCGTTGGTGCAGTCTGGCTTGGCCGGCGGGGTGCCGTACGTGTTAATAAGGTCGCGTACGTCGTTTACGCCCGCCTCTGCCGCATAGAACGCCGAGGTGCTCAATTGCCGGTCCAGCGACTGCCGCGAGTTGCGCCGCGCAATCTGGGCAAAGCCAATGACGATGAGACTGAGCACGATCATCATGATCATGGTGACCATAATAGACACCATGCCCGCCTGGGTGTCCGCCCGCTGTTGCTTCCCTGCTATCATGCTCATGTTAACTCCATAGTACTAGTTTATGCGTTTTTCTACCACGGTGGTCAGGTCGCTGAAGGCACAAAATTGGTTGCCGGCACGGATGCCCTTACAGTTAGCCGTGGTGCTGGTGGGGTTGTTGAGCGACACGTCATCGCCGTAAATAATGCGCACTTCAATTCTGTATAAGTCGGTGGTGCCGACCTGGGTTATCTGTACATTACTGAGCCGCATATTGGGGCTCAGTAGCTCCCTGCCGGTGATAACGCCACCGGGTGGCGTACAGCTGCCCGGAATGGTGCGCTGGATGAAGGCCTGGTTGGTCTGGTTGGCGCCGGGCGCACCTGTTACCAGCTGGTAGCCAGTGCGGTAGATGAACTGCTGGTTGTTGATGCAGAAATAGTACTGTGTGCCCGGCGTTGGCGCGGCCATGGTGGGCAGCGGCGTCACGGCGCCGCCGTCAAACTGGATAGCCTGGGAGATGGTGTCCATGATACTGCGGGCTACAGACTGGGTGTTGGCCTCGGTGACGCCCTTATAATACACGCGGTTCACTTGCAGCACGCCGAGCGTCACCAGCAGCAAAACCATGGAGAACACCAGGGTGGCCATCATCAGCTCCACAATGGTGAAGCCGCGCTGCCGGTTTTGGCTGGCGCCCTGCTGCCTGCGCATTATTGGTACGCCCTGTAGTTAAGCTGCAGGGAGTCGTTGAAGTGGCCAGATATGTCCTCCCACGTCTCGGTCAGCGCAAAGTCGTTGGCGGTGCGTTTGATTTGCACGGTGTAATCCGGCGCTGCGGTGGCTGGGTTGCCGCTGGCATCTACGGTGCAGTTGGCCTTTTGGGCCGGGATGGTGACGTCGTACACGTGCGTGCCGGTGGCGTCGCTGCCCAGGCAGAAGGTTGCGGGCGCGCCCCCGCCAAAGATGCTGGCGGAGTTGACGGCAATGAGTGATTTGAGCTGCTCAACCTGTGACTCGGCTACCTTGAGCGCGTTTTGGCGCTCCTGCGAACCGCGCGTGGTCTGCAGGCTCTTGTTGCTCACCACATAGGCGCCGCCGATCACCGACGCGACGATGATAATGGCAATCATGACCTCCACCAAAGTGTCGCCGCGCTCGGCACCAGCCCTGCCCGCCACGGACCTGCCGCTGCGTATGGCCGCCATGGCCTGCCGCCGTAGCTGCGCTAACATATCCGCGACCCCTGGAACACTTTGAGCGTCACCGCCAGCGGGTGCCCGCCGCCGCCAATAGTAATAAGGCCAGACTGGTTGGTACCGCCGCTGGCAAAACAAACCGATACGCCATTAGTGGGGTTGGTAAGCGCCGTGGCGCTGGCGGCCAGGTTGGCGTTAATGGCCGTAGCTGCCGCTGTGGGCGTCATCCCCAGTGTAGTGCCCGTAACCGGCACAATGCTGAGCTGCTGCGAGCCGGAATTAATGCTGCCGTTGGGGGCGTAGCCGGCAAAGCTTGTCACAATGGCCACGGCGCCCACGGCCAGGTTGGCGCCACCGTTGTTGTACCACATGTTGACCGCCGGGTTGGGGCTGGTGCTCACCGCCAGGCCGTTCTGCAAAATGGTGCTGGTCGTGAGGTTGGGGAAGTTGGCCGGCGAGCCCAGGGCCGGCGCCACCACCTTGGGCGTGGCCGTTCCCAAGCTGGTGGCCTCTTGGCCGCTAGCGTTTTTCTGGGCGGCGGCGACCGTCAGGATGTTGTAGGCCTCGGGGTTGGTGCCAGATACCCTAAACTGCAGCACCTTGCCAGCAAAAATGCAGCCGGCGTTGGCGCCCTGCCCGTTGGCGCCGACGCCGGAGATCGTCACCGGCCCGCCAGCTGGAGCCGAACACGTAAAGCTGGCGCCTCCCGGGAAATAGCCAGTGGAAACGTCGTTCATAACCTGCTGGATTTGCGATTGCAGCTGCTGGATGGCCTGGTTAAACCCGGCCTGGTTCTGCTTGCCGCTAATCAATATGGCGGCGGCCACAAACAGCGCGCCAGTCACAGCCAAAACAATCAGAACTTCCACAATAGTAAAGCCGCGCTGAGCGCGCCACACCTGTAGCAATCGGCCGGTAGTACGTTGGCCACCCATATGCCTCAAGTATAGCATAAGCCCGTTGGCGGTTGGCCGCTTTCTGGCTTAAAGATGGAACAGCCGCCCGTACCAGTCCACGATGCCCTGCCCAAACAACACCGCAATGACCGTCCCCGCCATTAGCAGCGGCCCAAACGGCAGCTGGGTCTTGCGGCCGGCCTTGCCGGCAACCACCAGCGGCAGCGACACCAGCACGCCAATACACGACGCCCAGAACAGCACCAGGCACGCCGGCAGCGCCCCGCCGGCCAGCGCGCCCAAAACCACGCCCAGCTTCACATCGCCAAAACCAATCCACTTCCCCTTAGACGCCTGGTGCAGCACAAAAAACAAGCCAGAGATAATGGCCGCGCCCACCGCCGAACCAAACGCCGCGCGCCAGCCGTGCGCGCCGGTAATAACCCAGGTGCCAGCCACCCACACCCCGGCCAGCGCCATCAACGGGAACACTACTTTATCTGGCAAAAGATACCAGCGGATGTCGTACACCGCCAAAACAACAAACGCCACCAAAAAAACCAGCCACAGCCCAAACTGGAACAGGCCAACGCCATGCAGCGGCTGCGGCCAATATATATATGAGAGCACGAAAAGCGCGGGCGTGGCCAGCTCGGGCAGCGGCGTGTCTGGGATGGGTTTGCGGCAGTACCGGCACTTGCCGCGCAGAGCCAGCCAGCTGAGCACCGGCACCAGGTCTTTGGGCGCCAGTATGTGGTGGCAGTGTGGGCATTCCGAGCGCTCGCTCACCCAGTTGCGCTTCTCGTGCAGGCGCCAGGCAAAGGCGTTGGCAAAGCTACCAAAACACAAGCCAAGGAGGATGAGCACAAGCGGGACCATGTAGGTATCGTAGCATACAAAAACAGCCCTTCCGGGCTGTTTTTGCTGCAGAATAGCCCGGGCTATTCGCTTGTGCAGAGCTTGGTCGGCGTTGCCGTTGAGTTCTCTGTGGAGTACACGATGGCGATACTGCGGGTGGTCGAACCGGTTGAGGTTGCACCCTGGTTACCGGCGTTGGTACCACACACCGCTTGGGTGTAAATGTTAACCGTATCTACCGTGGTGTTGTTGGTTACTGCAGCCGGGGCGTTACCCACAACAGTGACGTTGGCAGCCGTGAAGTACGCCATCTTACCAGTCAAATTCTGGATAGTGGCGCTGTCTGCGGCTGTTGGTGAGGTGCCGTTGTTGTTATTGATAAACTCTTGTACGGCGCTGCCGATACGGGAGACGTCATCCTTGCGCTGCGTGTTGCGCGAGTTGCGCTGCAGGTTGGGGACAGCCAAGAACACGATCAGAAGGATCAAGCCGGCAATGGCGAGCACAATCAGGACTTCGATGATAGTGAAGCCTTGCTCCTCCTTAGATTTGCGTAGTTTTGACAGCATACGGTTCAAGCCCCCTTTATGGATAGTGTTAATGCTTATGCTTGAATAATACGGAACGATACCCCAAAATGCAAGCGCATTTGCCGGCTATTGTTGTATAAATGACTGGTTTGCTAATCCGTAAATTGGCAGCAAAACCGCGGCAACTATAGTAAAGGCCACAACACCCAGGATGACCATCAGCACGGGCTCAATAATGGTCGAGATCGACTTCACTTCGTCGTCCACTTCCTTCTCGTAATAATCGGCGGTTTTTTCCATCATTTGCTCCATGGAGCCAGATTGTTCGCCGATGCGCAGCATGTTAGGCACCAGTTCCAGGAAGTTGGGGTCTTTGTATAGCGCCTCGGCCAACGATTTACCGCCCTTGACCTTTTCGATGGCTTTGTTGATGGACTCACTAATATACATGTTGTCTACGGCCTCAGCGGTGATGGCCAGCATTTGCAGCAGTGGCACGCCACTGGCCACCAGCGTGGTGCCGGTGCGCGAGAACCGCGCCATGTATACTTTCATAAACAGTGTGCCAACGGGCCAGGCGCGCATCTTGAGCTTATCTATGGCCCGGCGGCCGCCCATGGTGCGGGCCCAACGCGTGGTGAAAAACGCGAGCACGCCCAAAATAATAATCACAATCCACCAGAAATGGATGATAAAGTCAGACAGCGCCAAAAGCGCCCGGGTAATAACTGGCAAGTTGGCGCCAGGCAGGCCTTCGTACAGCGTCTTCACCTGCGGCAGCACCTTGACGATCATAAAGCCCACCACGCCAATCATCACCGCAATGACGATAATTGGGTAGATCATGGCGCCGCGCACCTTGCGGATCAGCTCGGCGTCTTTTTCCTGTTGGATAGCCAGGCGCTCCAGGGCTTTGTCCAGCGTGCCCGAGGCCTCGCCAGCCGCCACCAAGCTGACGTACACGCGGTTGAAAGCCTGGGGGTGCTTGCCCATGGCGTCGGCCAGCGTGGCGCCGGACTCGACGTCGGAAATAACTTTGCTAACGATAATTTTGAGCGGCTTGCTCTCTGTTTGGCTATTGACAGTGCGCAGGCTCTGCACCAGCGGCAGCCCGGCGTTAATAAGCGTGCTCAGCTGGCGCGAAAATAGCACCTTGTCTTTGATGCGCACGCGGTTGAGGCGGCTGCGTAGCAGGCCGGTGGCCGCCTTCTCTGCCAGGGCGATGTCGATGGGTACAAAGCCCTCTTTGCGGATCAGTTTGCTGGCCGATTGCTCGTCCTCGGCCTGCACCTCGGCCTTCACGTATTGGCCAGTACTGGGGTCGCGGGCGGTGTATTTGAACGTGAGCATGGCCGCTTTCGCTAACCTCTCATCAATCTGTCAAGCTCGTCTGGGTCGACGGCGACCATGCGGGCATCGTCATAGCTAATGGTGCCGTTGTGCACCAGGTTGACCAGGGTTTTGTCCATGGACTGCATGCCAAACTCGGTGCCGGTCTGGATAACGGCTTCCAGCTGGTGGGTCTTGCCCTCGCGGATGATGTTGCGCACTGCCGGCGTGGCAATGAGGATTTCGGCCGCGGCTACGCGCCCGCCGCCAATCACCGGGATAAGCCGCTGCGACACAATGCTCATGAGGATGTTGCTGAGCTGCGAGCGGATTTGCGGCTGCTGGTGCGGCGGGAAGACGTCGATCATGCGGTCGATGGACTGCGCGGCAGAGTTGGTGTGCAGGGTGGCGAACACCAGGTGCCCGGTTTCGGCAATGGTGATGGCACTGGCAATGGTCTCTAGGTCGCGCATCTCGCCAATGAGCACCACGTCCGGGTCTTCGCGCAGGGCGCTACGCAGCGCCGCGCTAAACGAATACGTGTCGTAGTGCACTTCGCGCTGCACAATCACCGACTTCTTGGAGCGGTGTGTGTACTCAATAGGGTCTTCGATGGTGATGATGTGGTTGGCGCGCTCCATGTTGATCTTGTGGATCATGGCCGCAAGCGTGGTGGACTTGCCCGAGCCAGTGGGGCCGGTGACCAGCACTAGGCCGCGCGGGTAATCGGCAAACTTGCTGACAATGGGCGGCAGGCCAAGCTGCTCAATGGTCAGGATTTCGTTGGGGATGAGGCGCAGCGCCGCGGCCAGGTTGCCGCGTTCGTGGAAGGCGTTGACGCGGAAGCGGCCAAGGTCGCCAAAGGCAAAGCTAAAGTCGAACTCTTTGTCTTTCAGCAAGATCTGCTTTTGGTCTTCGTCCAGGATGGCAAAAATGAGCGTTTCCACCGCTTCGTCGGTGAGGACGTCGGCGCTGGCGACCGGCATAAGCGTGCCGTCCACACGGATCATCGGCGGCAAGCCTACCTGCAAGTGTAAGTCCGAGGCCTTCTTCTTAACGACTTCTTCCAGGAGTACTTCGATTCGCGGTAGACCTTGCATTGTTATCTCTCAACCTTCTTTAGGCGCTATCCGCGCTCGCTACGCGGTTAATTTCTGTTAGGGTGGTGTGCCCTGCGAGAGCTTTGAGGTACCCGTCTTCGCGCATGGTGACCATGCCTTGCGCCTCGGCCGCCTTCTGGATTTCGGCACTGGTGGCATGCTTGAGTATCAACTCTTGGATCGGTGCCGTTATATTGAACACCTCGTAGATACCCATGCGGCCCTTGTACCCACCGGGCGCATCGGGGCTCTCTTTGCCCTTAGTTAAAGTATAAGCGGTTTGGGTGGCTAGTGGCAAGGTTTCGTAGCCAAGATCGGCGGCGAATTTTTCGACCTCTTCTTTGGTTTTGGGCAGGAGGCGGCCGACGGTGCGGCGGATGGCTTCGGTCTCCACCTTGTCTGACTCGTACGTCTCTTTGACGGAGCCGATGCGGCGCACCAAGCGTTGGCCAATCACCGTGCGCACGGTACTGGCGATAAGGAACGGCTCAATGCCCATATCCAAAAGGCGCGGCAAAATACCGGCGGCGCTGTTGGTGTGCAGCGTGCTGAATACCAGGTGGCCGGTGAGCGCGGCCTGCACGGCCAGCTCGGCAGTCTCTTTGTCGCGGATCTCCCCTACCATCACCACGTCTGGGTCCTGGCGCAAAATGCTGCGCAGACCACTGCCGAAGGTGAGGCCCACGTCGGCGTTCACCTGGATTTGGTTCACGCCCGGCATCTTGTACTCCACCGGGTCTTCCAGGGTGACGATGTTAATGGCGTCGCTCTTCACCTCTTGCAGTAGGGCGTACAGGCTGGTGGACTTGCCTGAGCCGGTCGGCCCGGAAGTAAGGATCATGCCGTTGCTGCCCTTGATGCCTTCGCGGATCATGCGCAGGGCGCGGCCGGCGTAGCCCATGTCTTCCAGGTGCAGGCTGGTGCCGGACTTGTCCAGCAAACGGATCACCACCTGCTCGCCCCACACCGTGGGGCTAATGGCAATACGCAAGTCTATTTCCCGGCCGGCGGCCTGCACCGAAAACTCGCCGTCCTGCGGGATGCGGTGTTCGTCAATCTTGAGGTTGGCCAAAATTTTGATACGCGACACCAGCGGCGGCTCGGTGCTCTTGGGCAGGCGCAAAATTTCGCGCAAGATGCCGTCGATGCGGCAGCGGATTTTGAGCCCGTCCTGCAGCGGCTCAATGTGCACGTCGCTGGCGCCGTTTTTGGCGGCGTAGTCCAAAATGGTGCTGAGCGCCTTAGAAATGGGCGAGTCCTGCACAATGGTCTTGATGTTACTGCCCTGCGCGGCCCGCGCTTCCGCGGTGCCGGTGCCCTCCTGCTGCGCACTCCCTACTGGCGGCGGCAGCGCCGCACCAATGTTGCTAATGTCGCTGACCACCTGCTTGGACAAATTGGCCTGGTATTGGTGCAGCACTTGGCGGATGCCGACCTCGCTGGCGGCGTAGACCTTCAGGGGGCGGCCGATCTTGTTGCTCAGGAAGTCCACGGCCTGGACGTTGTCGGCGTCCAGCATGGCGACTACCAGGCGGCTTTGCATCTCGCCCAAGGGGACGGCCATGTAGCGCTCGGCCACGTCCTCTGGGAGCAGCTCCAAAATTTCGTTGCCAATCTTGGCCGCCGACAAGTTGACGTACGGGACCTTTGCGGCGGTGGCGATGGCTTTGGTAAGCGTCTCGTCTGGTACCTCACCACTCAAGAGCGCCAAAAACGGCGTGCCCTCTTTGGCAGCTTTATCTTTGAGTTCTTTTAGGTGGTCGGCCGTGATGGCACCACCGGCAACAAGGCTGTCTTCAACCTGCTTTTGGGCGGCAGTCGATAAAACGCTCATACGCTCGCTACCACCTTACTGCGGACTATTGAAAGGGTTCGTGTTGGTGCTGCCGCCAACTTGCACCGGCTGCGTTGGGTTCACCGCTGTCGGGTTGAAGTACTTGGACGGCGGTGCCGGGAAATTGGCGGTAACCGGGTCGACAACCTCGGCGGTCTGCTGCCGGTTCTTGGGGGAAGAAAACAGCATGTTGGAAATGAGCAGCGATGCCACGGCGCCGATAAAGGCCATGACCAACACTAACGCCCAGTCTTTCTGTTTCATTTCACTACCTCATTTTTGATGTTTAGCGTCTTGCCGGGCTGGTAGTAAGTCTGCGCGGCGATGGTGGCGCTCATGCTGCCTTCGTCTCCGGATAGCTCCAAGGTCTGGATTTGGAACGGGCGGATCGAATTCTGGAAGACGTTGGTGAGCGCCTGCACCGAGCTGTACGCGCCGTTGACCTCCACCTGGAATGGCATAGGCACGGCGCTCGGCGTGGGGCTGGTGGAGTTGCCGCCCTGCGTGGCTTCTTGATCTGTGCCGGTTATGGACAAAATTTTGAGGTTTTGGCCGCCAACGATTTTTTCAAGGCTGGTGGTGAGCGCCGGGAAATCATAGGCGCTGGGCAGCGAATCCAGGACGAGCGTGGCGTTGTCGCCGTCTTGCCCAGAGGTGCCGCCGGCTGACCCGCCAATGACGTTCGGGTCTTGGGCTACAAAGCCCTTGTACGATTGCTGGAGTTGGTCACGGGCGCTAAGGTCGGTAGTGAGTTGGGCAAGCGCCGCCTTCTTTGCAGAGATGACGCGGTTCTGGTACGCCATTTGGCCAAGCAGCGACTTGCCAGCCACCAGCCCAAACACCAGCACAAAGGCCGCAATAGTCGTCGCCAGAACCATGTTGCTGTTTGCCTTGGTAATAAGCGCCCGTTTGGTAAATGATGTGGTGCGTGCCATTACTGTTTCGCCCCCGTGTCTTTAAAGAGTGCCCCGCCACTGCCGTTGCTGCGGGTGGTGACGTTCGGGACGGTCAGCGTTACGTCAGACCGCTCCGAGAACAGCGCCGGGTCAAACTGCGCGTTAATGGTGTAGCTGGCCGATTTATCGTCCCGGCTAAACGTGCTCAGCACCACCGCGCTAAAAGCCGGCCGGGGAGCATTGGGCGCGTCTTTGGTGGTGTAGCTGGCGAGCTTCATGGCGTCGGTCAGCGAGTTGATAGTGGCCAGCGAGTCGGCCGCCCCCGTGAGCGCCACAGAATTCTTCTGGAAGTCGATGTTTGCCCGCGAAACGCTAGCCGCTGTAGGCACCAGCTGCTGGATAAAGCCGTAAAACCGCGAAACCACCGGCTTGCCGTCGTGCAGCGCCGGCAGCGAAGTGAGCTGGTTTTGCACGGTAAGCATGCGGCTGAGGTTGGGCGTGTTTTGCAGCTGCGAGCCCTTATCGGTGATGTCGCGGCCCAGGTCGCTAATATTCTTCTTTTGCAGCACAAAGACAATAGAGATAAGGATTGTGAGCAGCGCCACCGAGAAAATAATGACCACAGTGGAGCCAAGCATCACCAGATGCTTCTGGCGGCGTGCCTTCAGGTACTGGATTTTGATGTCGGGCAGCAGGTTGAATTGGATCATGTTACTCTGCCCTCTCCGCTAAACCGGAGGCGACGCCGAAGTGGTTGGACACGGCCAGCAGCTCGTTTTGGCGCTCCGGCGCGAACGACACGTTGCGCCAGGCGTTGCCAATTTCTACTTCCAAGCCAAACTTGTTGGCCAGGTAGAGCGGGAACTCCGGCAGCGCCGACGCGCCGCCGGTGACCACAATGCGCGTCACTGGCGACTCCACATAGCGGCTCTGGAAAAACTTGATGGATTTGTCTATTTCTGAGGTCAGCAGGTCTACCGTGCTAATAATGGCGTCGTAAATGCGCCCCTCCAGCTTGTCGCGGCTCAGGCCAAATTTAAACACGAACTGGCGCGCCTGCTTGTCGTCGATGTTGAGGTTTTGGGCCGCGGCGCGGATCACTGCCTCTGCCCCGGTGGGTATGGAGCGCGTCAGGCGCGGCGCGCCGTTCATGGTGACCACCAGGTCGGTGCTTTTGCTGCCGATGTCCAGCACCATTTGCGGCTGCGGCGCGTCGCCGCCAATGAGTGCCCGCGTCAGCGCCAGGTTGTCTGGCTCAAAGGCTACTACGTCCAGGCCAATGGACTCGAGCATGTCCAGGCGCTGCTCTACAAAATCGTTTTCCACGCTGGAAAGCAGCACCTCCAGCTTGGTCTTGTCCTTGGGCGAATCGCCAATGACCGCCCAGTCGATCTTGGATTTCTCCAGCGGCGTAGGGATGAGCGAATCAGCCTGGTAGCGGATCGCCTTGGCCAGCTCGCTCTGTGGCAGGCGGTCAAAGTCGACTACGGCGGTAAATACGCGCTGCGACGGCACGCCCACGGCGACGTTGCGGGTGCTCAAATGCGCTTGGTCCACCAACTCTTTAATGACTTGGGCGAGGTGCTGTTGGTCTGTCTTGGAGTCGCTGAGCACAATTTTGCTGTCCACCGGCACATAGGCGTAGCGCACCAGTGATTTTATAGGGCCGTTGCCCTTTAACTGCACCACGCGGATGGCTGTCGTGCCGATATCCAGACCGAAGAATGACGAAACGCCCGATAATAAACTCATTTCCCTTGATTATACATAAGCGTAAGCACCATGCGCAAGGCCGCTTTGCCCTAGATTTTAGAGAATTGGCGGCAAGCTGGTGATGGAGTCGTAGGCTGTGCCGGTGGGGATGACATCGGACAGGCCCATCCACAGCGCGGGGGTGTAGTTGAAGACTTCGGCCTGGTTGGTGCCGCTTGCCTCTCCCGGGTTGGCCTGCTTGGCCGTACCGTTGGTGCGCATGAAGCGTACCTGCTTGGCCACGAAAGCGCCATTAATAGTGAGCGTGTTGTGGCAAGGGCCGTTAAACGAGCCCGTGGCGTCAATAGAGTACGGCACCGAACCGTTGGTGCAGGTATAGATGGTGCCACTGCCGGGTACGCCGCTGGCTTGCGCCACAAACAGCCCGGCCACGTCAGAAACTGATTTGTCTATGTAAATATTGCCGCTGGCCACAATCTTTATGAGGGGCACGCTGCCAGGCGTGAACAGGCCGGTGTAGCGGAGCGGCCCGTCGATGGTCACGTCGCCGTTCACATACAGCACAAATTGCTGGCCAGCCGCGGCGCTACCGTGCACGGTGACCGGGCCGGTAGCCGTGTAGGAGCCAGACGGCACCGCGCTCATGTCCCCGCCCGCAAAGTTGGGGCCGTGGCTCGCGGCGTAATAGTCGGTAATGCACGGCAGCGAGCCAAAGTTGCCGCCAAAGGTGTCGCCGCTTGCCCCGGTGTTAGAGAAGGCCAGGCCGCTGCCGGCCGGGGCGGCGCCTGCCCCGTTCCCAAGCGAGGTGGAGAAATCATAAATGCTGTTAATGGCCAGCGCGGCGTACTGCGTGGCGGCGCCGGCGTAGCCGGTTAGGTCCTTGCTCCAGCCAACGATGCCCGCCTGGGTGACCGTGCCGCAGGCACCTGGCTGCGGGTTGCCGGCCGAGACATCGCCGCCATAGACCCGCATGTACGGCCGGCTCGAGACATACACACACACTTCCACTGCCGATTGCCCGCCCGTGGGCGTCGATGGGCTCACAATAAGCGACCGGCACAACGACGTATCATTGGGCGCGCTGGCAATATTCTCTGTACCCAAGCTGGTGTTGCCCGGGCCAAACGTGCCGGTGCAGGCCACCCCCGGCGGATTTGGCCCCGTGGTCTGGGCTGGCGAGGGCACAGCCTGCCAACCAGCGCTGTTATTGGCGTGCGCCTGGCAGCTCACGCCGGTGGCCGTGCCACTAGTGCTGTTATTGACGTTGTAATTAAAGCTGACTTGGTCGCCGGCCTGCACATAGCTGCCGCTGATCAGCGGGTTGCCGCCGGACGTCACCGTAATGCTCGATGTCAAATTGTAGGACGCCGGCGCCGGCGACAGCGGGCCAATGGTGCCCAGCGGGTTCATACACAAACGCCGGATGCGCCAAATCACCGCCCCAGCATTGTTGTAAATAAAGATATGGTCAAACACGGCGCCCGGGTTGTCGCACTGCGGCGTGTTGGACTTTGTGATAACATACGGCGCAATGTCGTTCTCTGTTGGCTGGTAGTACGAGTTAAAATCGCCGCAGTGCATGTAATCGCTGTGGTACCAGTCGATGTGCCCGTTCGGGCCAAAGGATTGGCTGCCGTTCTCGCTGGTGCTGGCGTAAGAATTGACGCGCGCCACAAACTCATTCCACTGTGCGGCAGAGATGGTTTTGCAGGTACCCGGCGCACAGGGCGGCGTGGGCAGCGGGTCGCCGATCATGGTGCGCACCAAAAACACCGCCTCGGTTTGCTTCTGCGCGTTGCCGGAGCTCCAGTCCTGGTTCACCAGCTGCAAGAAAGCGGCCGCAGTATTGACGCCACCTGGCACGCCGGCAGCGCGCACCGGCCCACCGTTGCTCTCAAACCGGCTGTAAAAATAGCCGCACCACTTGTAGCGGCCAAACATGATCGGCGGCGGCGGGCACCCCGCAGCGCCCACTTTTTGGGCGAGCGACGGCAGCGCCAACCCCAAGCTGGAACCGGCAATAAACAACACCGCAGCCATAACAAATAGCCGCCGGAGAGTTATTTTCATTGCGCTTTCCCCTCTAGCTGGTCGATTGTGGCCTGGATGGCCGGGGCGTCTGACCCGTATTGGTTACGGTGCGTCGAGGCATACTGCAAGGCAGTTTTGTACTGGGCCAGGGCCTTGTCTTTTTGCCCCAAGCGCTGGTAAATAGCGCCCAGCGTATAGGCGTCGGCGTCAGCCGTACTCGGGTCAGCCTGGTGCTTTAAGGTGTAATACTGCGCGGCGTCGCTGAGTTTATTGGCGCCGTTAGCCGCCTGTGCCTCCATTTGGTAGACGCGCGCCTTTTGGCCGCTGCTTGTGGCTTTAGCCGCCATGCCGCCTACCAGGCCGAGCGCATTCTGGTAATCGCCCTTGGCGTAGGCCGCTTGCGAGGCCGCAATCGCCGTATCCACCTCTTTGGTTTGCCGGGACCGGGCACTCTGGTGCTGGTACAGCACCGTGCCGCCCACCGCGAATAGCACTACCGCCACAATGGCAGCGCCAACCGTCAGCGGATTATACCACCCGCGCAACCCTCGCCCCGAACCGGCTTGTCCTACAACAGCTTCCATAGCACTTATGTTAATAGTACTCTACCGTGCCTTGGAAGGAAATAGGCAGATGCGCGATCTGGCCAAACACAGGCGCTACTCCCACTCAATAGTCGCCGGTGGCTTGGATGTAATCTCGTACACCACGCGGTTCACCCCCTTCACCTCACTCACAATCCGGCTCGAAATGCGCTGCAGCAACTCGTACGGCAAATGCGCCCACTCAGCCGTCATGATGTCGTCGGAGTGGAAGGCCTTGACCACCACGGCTTTCTCGTAGGTGCGGCCGTCGCCCATCACGCCCACCGATTGCACCGGCAGCAGCACGGCAAAATACTGGTACAGCTGGGCGCGGATCTCTGGCTCCTGCTCAATTTCGTAGCGCACAATGGCGTCGGCCTGCTGCAGCAAATGCACTGCTTCCGGCGTGATTTCGCCCACAATCCGCACGCCCAACCCCGGCCCGGGGAAGGCCTGCCGCCCCACAATGGCCTGCGGCAGCCCCAGCTCGCGGCCCAGCGCCCGGGTCTCGTCCTTAAACAGTTCGCGCAGCGGCTCAATTAGTTTCAGGTGCATTTTCTCTGGCAAGCCGCCGACGTTGTGGTGCGATTTAATCGTCACCGACGGCCCGTTCACCGACACCGACTCAATTACGTCCGGGTACAGCGTGCCCTGCACCAAAAACTGCACGTTGGGGATCTTGGCCGCCTCGGCCTCAAAAATACGGATAAACTCGGTGCCAATAATTTTGCGCTTTTGCTCTGGGTCGGTCACGCCCTTCAGCTTGGCCAAAAATTGCTTGCCGGCGCGCACCGGCTTCACGTTGAGGCCGGTCTCTTTATACATTTCCAGCACTTCGTCGAATTCATTCTGGCGCAGCAGCCCGTTATCCACAAAAATGCAGGTCTGCTGCGCGCCAACGGCGCGGTCCACCAGCGTCGCCGCCACAGACGAGTCCACCCCGCCGCTCAGCGCGCACACCACATGTGCGTCGCCCACCAGCGCGCGGATATTCGCCACTTGCTCAGGGATAATCGCCCCAGCTTCCCAGTCGCGTTTAAACCCGCACAGCTCAATAAACCGCTCCAAAATCTGCCGGCCGTACTGGGTCTGCACCACTTCCGGGTGGAACTGCAGGCCAAAAATGCCCAGGCTAGTGTCTTCCACGGCGCAAATCAACTCGCCGCTTTTGGCGGTCACGGTAAACCCTTCCGGCGGCACGCTCACGTGGTCGCCGTGGCTCATCCATACCACGCTCTTGTCGTACTTCTGGTTGATGAGCGCGCTCTTGCCGTGCAGTTCCACCGTGGCCTTGCCGTATTCGCGCGTCAGGCTGGCCTCCACCTTGCCACCGAGCGCCTGCGCCAGCAGCTGCAGCCCATAGCACACGCCCAGCACCGGCACTTCCAGGCCGAGCAGTTCCGGGTCAAAATCCGGCGCCTGTTTGTCGTACACCGAGTTTGGGCCGCCGCTCAAAATAATCCCCTTCGGGTTATGCTTGGCCACGTCCGCAGCCGTAGACTTAAACGGCAAAATAATACTGAAAACGCCGAGCTCCCTTGCCCGGCGCGCAATCAACTGGGTGTACTGCGACCCAAAATCTAAAATAACCAGCGTTTCCGCGTCGCCTATCTTCATCTTGGCACTAGCATACCAGACGGTGCTTGCGCGGCCAAGCCCACGCGGGCCTAGCGCGCCGGGTTTTTGAGCGCCCGGTAGCCGAGGCAGCCTAGCAGCGCCACTGCCACCAGCAAAACCACGCCCGCGGCCACCATCCATGCCGGCAGCCCTTGTCCTTTTCCGGCCGCCACCACCTGGGTGTGGCGGAACATATACATCTTGCCACCAATAGTCACGTGCAGCACCAACTGGTACGCGCCCGCCGCCGGAAAATTGTACTGCGCGGTAACCGTGTGTGCGCCCAGCCGGGCCGGCAAAGTCACGCTCTTGCCGGCGTGCCCTACCTCCACCTTCGCCGCGGCCGGTGCCAGCTGGTACAGCCCATACAATAGTGTGCTCTGTTTGCCGGCCACCGGGTCATCGTCCGGGTCAATGTGCAACAGCGCCTGTGCGCTGTGCGAGTCGTCATACAGCAAGTCGTGGGCACTGGCAACGTTTGGCGCCGCCAAAAGACCCGCCAAGATAAGCAGCAACGCGAAGTATGCCCGCGCCCGCTGTATAAAGATCATTGCTCCAGTATATCCCCGTCCACAGCCGCTGCACAAATGCAGGCCAACCGGCCGTATGCTATATAAATAAATTGCCACAAACACAATATTATGCTAATGCTTATATATGGAAACCGCCCCCCTTTGGTATCAGTAAACGCTACACCTCAGCCCCGCTCGTCCCAAAGCACGAGAGGCAAGAGAATGGCTACCGGAACGTGGTTGGCTTACAAATACAAGACGACCTTGGCTCGCGTGCGCTGTACCTGGCCAGTTTTGACCCGGCCCAGGGAGACGAATCCGTTGGCCTTACCCATCAGCCGCCGAGGCTTTCGTCGCCCAGGCTGAGCCCATCACCGGCCGCCAATTGGACGCTGGCGAATGGGGTGTCTGCGGCTCGAAAGACGAGCACGGCGCCACCGCCCTGCACAGCGTTGTTGGCTTAGGCAAAGATAAGAATGAAGCATTGCAAGTTGACGGCGTTGACGACATGATGAGCATCGTCCCCTACGCCGCCAACAACAAACTCTATGGCCGCGGCTCTACAGAGTTGTACGCCAAAAAGCAAAACCAAGCACCAGGCAGGTTTAGCATCCGCGGGCTGGCAGGTGCTGGCAGGCGGCGGCTTTCAAACGCCAAGCGCTAGCGGGCTCATACTGTCGACTACCTAACCCCCCTTTATTCAGCGGGATAGGTGTTGGCGTAGCCGGCGCTAAGTACTACATGCGCGGCGCCATAACGAGCAGGGCCAGAGAGTGTCGTCTCCTCTAGGCCAGGGCCACTCAGGCCACCCAATGCCGTTGTGAAGGCTTCGTTAATTCCTGACTGGCCCAAGATGGCATCGACTGCTGCGTCAATTTGCTGCGGGTCATTTGTGCGCCGCGCGACTATCAGCGCATCACGCGCGTGCAACAATTGGTTGCCGGCCTGCCCGTCAGTTTGCTCCGCGCCCATGGACGAGCGTGGGCGGGTAGCTTCAGGGGCGGCATCCCGCAAGAGATCCCATGCCAAAGATGCGCCGCGCTGCATGTGCCGGTTATCGTCGTGGGTTTCGCGGTTTGCGGCCAGGCCGGTTGCCGTCGTGTGGCCCGCCCTTCCAGATTGGTTGATGTTGTTGCGGGCTGCCACTAGGTCGGCCATGCTGCGCACGCGGCCGGCTGACTCTTGCAAAGCCAGGGCGTCCGGCGCCAAAAAGTTAGCCGGCAGCTCACCAATGCTGGGGGATAGCTGCGGGTTGTATCCGGGGGTCGCCGGGGCGGTGTTTGGTCCAGTCATTTTTATTTTCCTATCAGGCTTTAGGTGACTTTTTAGGTAACTGTTAAAACAATAGCATAATTTTATATAAATGTCTATATTATGATGTATTGCAGCAGCTTCCTTCTGGTATACTGGTCTGCATGAGTTCCCTGCAAATCGGCATCGTGGGCCTGCCCAACGTCGGTAAATCTACCCTGTTTAATGCGCTGACCAACAATAACATTTTGGCGGCCAATTACCCGTTTGCCACCATCGAGCCCAATACCGGGATTGTGCCGGTGCCGGACGCCCGTCTGCAAAAACTGGGCGAGCTGTACCACACCCAAAAAATCGTGCCGGCCACGGTGACGTTTGTGGACATCGCCGGGCTGGTGGCCGGCGCCAGCAAGGGCGAAGGCCTGGGCAACCAGTTTTTGAGCCATATCCGCAGTACCAACGCTATTGTGCAAGTAGTGCGTGCCTTTGCCGACCCCAACGTAGTGCACGTGGACGCCGAGCCTGACCCCAAAAAAGACATTGGCGTCATCAACACCGAGCTGATTTTGGCCGACTTGCAAACCGTGGAAAAGCGCCTGCCCAAAGTAGAAAAAGAGGCCAAGGCAAACCCCAAGCTGAAGCCGGTGGCCGACACCTTGCGGCGCGCGCTGGAGCTGCTCAACGGCGACCAGCCGCTCAGCAGCGCTCCCGGCCTAGACCTGGAGCACCTGGAAGACCTGCACTTGCTCACCGCCAAGCCAGTCATATATCTGTTTAACCTAGACGAAAACGGCCTGCAGGACGACGCACGCAAGCAAGAGCTGGCCGCGCTGGTGGCGCCGGCGCGCGCCCTGTTTGTGTGCGCCCAGCTAGAGAGCGAGCTGCGCGGCCTGGACGAATCCGACGCCGCGGAGTTACTGGAAAGCTACGGCCAGCAGGAGTCTGGCTTGGTGCAGCTCATCCACACCGCGTACGACGTGTTGGGGCTGCAAAGCTACCTCACGGCCGGTGAAAAGGAGGTGCGCGCCTGGACAATCCGCCAGGGTTCCACGGCGCCGCAGGCTGCCGGCGTGATCCACGGCGACTTTGAACGGGGCTTTATCGCCGCGGAAATCGTGGCGTACGATGACCTCATCGCCGCCGGCTCCGAGCAAGCCGCCAAGGCCGCCGGCCGCTTGCGCACCGAGGGCAAGACGTACGTCATGCAACCCAACGACGTGGTTGAGTTCCGCTTTAACGTCTAGCCCCCGAGCATCCACAAGCCCTGCAGCTGCACTGCCCTTTCGGCGCTCACGGGCTTGTATCGGCGGTTGCCAGCCTGCTCCTTGAAGTACTCGTGCATGCCCTGCGCTTCTTCGGGGTGGATTTCGCGCGGGGCCGCGGCCGGTTCGTTGGGGGTAATATTGGCGCGGGTGACATAGCCCTCAACCACTGCATATTGGTACTCTTCTGCCACTTTGCCGCCGGCCAGCTCCACCAGCCCGATGCGCGGGTTCAAAAGCCCGCGTGCCGAGGCCCTGGCGTCTACCACCACGAGCGTTCCGCCCGTCTCGTCGTGCAAATGCAGTGAGGCGAAGCCAACGCTCCCCTGGATGTCTCTACTGATATGGCCTAAATACTTGCCTAACAAAAACGTCGTAGCACCCAGGTAATGGCTCAGCCCATCTTGGCGTTGCCGTACCGGCAGCTCCACCCCCTCACCCAATAACTCCCGCAAAAACGGGAACCTCCCACTCATGGCGGGAGTATACCGAATGTTTCTGCGGGTGGCAAGCTGTGCGGGCAGCCTGCCACCCATTAATTTAGGAATAGAACTTTGGGTACCGCCGACGCCGAGTGAGCAGCGGCATTTTGGTGTATGGGTTCATGGGCAGGCCAAACTGGGCGTTGGCCGCAGCGTTGCCTTGCATGGCCAGGCCGCCGACGAACGGCGCGTTTGTAGCCTGGGCGTAACCCTGTGCCGCCTGCAAATGCTGCATCATGAAGTGCTGGCGGATTTCCATGATTTTTTCCTGGGTGTATTCCATGACACGGCGCAGCCGCACCTGGTTCCAGGCGGTAAAAATAAGTTTATGTGTTGGCGTGATGACATGGATGGTGCCATCCATCAGCCGGGCGCTGAAGTCGATCTCCGAGATCATGTCGAACCGGATGTCCTCCAGCGTGAAAAACATGGGCTTGCGGTCGATCAACAGCAAGCGGTGGTCGGTGACGCAGAGCATTGCGAAACCACCCTCGTAATGCCCGTTAACGGCTTGGGCAATTGTTTCCTCTGGCCGCAAAATGTTTGCGAGTTCACGGATTTCGGCCCTGCCCCACCACCGGAAGTTACAGCCGACCCGCTTCAGCTGCTCCTCTACTTGATTGCGTGTTACCATGGACGCCTCCCCTCGTTATCCCAAGTATCGCCTCTTGGTACTTTTATCGTACGGTGTTCGGGCAATAAGGGTCGCCAACTTTCGTCACACTCCGGGTGCGACTTACGTCACATCTTGCAGAGGTCATACTCTTATGAGATAATAAAAGTATGTTGACGGACGACAGCCAACAAGCCGCCCTCATCAACCTGTTCCACCAGGGAACGCGTTTGGTTTACGAGAAAGGTGAGTTCGTCATACGCCCGGGTGGCCCGCCCCAGGGCGTTTTCTATATCCTGAAGGGGTTGGTGAAGGCCTACGACATCACCAAGTACGGCGAAGAAAACCTGCTGATTATCCGCAAGCCCGGCGAAATTATTGGCCTGACGTGGTCGATCACCGGCGAAGACCGCCATATTATTTACGCCACACTAGCCAAGACCGAGCTGCTGCAGATCACGCGCGAGCAATTTACCAATTTTGTGCGCACCAACCCAGCCGCCGCCCTGCCGCTGGTGGACATGCTAGTGGACATGTACCGGCTGCACTCCGAGCGCATCATCAACCTGGAATACCGCACGGTGCGCGAGCGCCTGGTGTCGTTTTTGTTGAGCATGTCGCGCCGCTTTGGCCGCGAAACCCCCGAGGGCATGGTGCTGGATGTGCCGCTGCGGCACCAAGACATCGCCAGCTCCATTAGCGCCACGCGCGAATCTGTAGGCCGCGAGCTGGCCGCCTTCGAGCGCCAGGGGCTCATCGCCAACCGGCAGCTGACCATTACGCTGTTGGGCACTGAGCGCTTGCGCAAGTTTTTGGAATAAGGTCGCTAGGCGGGTCCCCAATTCTGGAGGTACGCATCCTGCTCCGCCTTCCTCACAAGAGCATTACGCAGTTTCTCTAGCTCGCCCAAAAATGTCTGCTTAACCTCCAAACCGTTGGCCTGCAAGTGCCTGCGCTCGGCATCATCCATAGTAGTGAGGTCGTGCACGTTGCCGAGACGCACGTCCAGGGTTATGAGGTCCCAACTCCCATCTGGCCTGACGACCATCTCAAACGGATCATCAACAGGGAGTTCTATGCCATGGGCTTGGGCACGGGCGCACAATTCGTCCACGCGGGCGACAACGGCCGGCATAGCCTCTGGCGAGGTTATGCCTATAAAGGTTGCGTCAAGTTCAGGACGCGGGCGGACACGTTCCTCTTCTGGGTGGTAGGATTCGGCCGCCCGCCGCAGGCCCTTGCCATACAGCTCGCTGCCGTCGGCTTTTACATCTGTTACAAGCAATGTGCTGCGGGAAGTGACAAATACCTCCGGGACAACTGGTAGGCCGGCGTCCCGCATCGCCTTCCAGGCCGCTATGTACTCTTGGCAAGCTTGTTCCGGGGTAGTAAGGTCATCCTGGTGGGCACGCTCAAGCATGGTGGTGGTCCTGCCGTCCGGCGTCCGTATGGTACGAACGTGCTTTTCTTCGACCCCCATGGCGACCTCTTCGCTGGCGACGATGTCAAAAAGCGTCGTCCGCCCCGGGTCAAGCGCTGACACAGCCGTTAACTGTTCGGGCACAAAAGCCTTTTGCTCGGCCGGGGCAGCCGACTGCGCTTGGCTAGAGCCTAAGAGTTCATCCAAGTCAATCGGGTCATCCCAGCCGATTACAGCAGGGTCTGGCGCCCGACCCGCGGCGACGTCTGGCTTCCCGGCGTGCGCTCCATCCGTCGCGCCTCCAGTTGGTGACAAATGTTCCATATATTTCTATATTACCTTATTTCCAGTGCGTGACGATCTCGTCCACGGTCTTCACTACCAGCTCGTGCGCCGGCACATCCTGCGTGTCGTAATAATGGTCGGTGGTGATGTAATCTTCCACCACACTCAGGCAAAAAATTTCGTCGGCCAGGATGTGCATGCGGTCCACGGCCGCCACGCTGGCCAGCGGTGTGGCCACAATGAGCCGCTTCACGTTGATAGGCTTCAAAAACTGCATGGCCACGTCCAACGAAAATCCGCTGCTGAGCCCGTCCGCCACCAAAATGACGTTGTGGCCGCGCAGCAAATCCTTGCGGATCAGGCCGCCGGCGTGCCCCACCAGCCGGTGCATGTCCTGGATTTTCTCCAGCTTTTCTTGCTCGATGACGCTACGGTATTCAGACAAAATATCTTCCAGCTCGCCCGGGGAATACGCCGTATTGTAGCTAAACGAGCCGTCCAGGGCGATGCCGCCTACGGCCTCGGGCTCGCGCGGCAGCTCAATCGCCTCGCTCATGAGCATGGTCAGCACACAGTGCAGCTGGATGGCAATCTGCGCACCCACCATTACCCCGCCGTCGCTCAAGCCCACCACCGCGCACGGCTGGCCGGCGTACTTTTTAACGATTTGCTGGGCTAATTTTTGGCCGGCCTCGACCCGGCTTTTGAAATACATATCTGGAGTGTAACACTTTGCCGCTTATGTTCTCAAGGATCCGTACTGGTATGGGTCGTGTGGCTCCTGCAGAACTGCGAGCGCGGCCATAGTGTCAAGCAAGCGGTCCACAAAGGGCTGGGGCACCGGCATTGGGCCGAGGCCGGGGGATAGCTTGGGCGTATTCCAGCGATTTCGCAATGCGCAGCGCTGCCGGCAACTCAGGCTCGACACGTACAAAATCATTTTCCCACGTATTCCGTGGCCGCAAAAAAGCGACTTCTTCCAGGTTTGAGGGCTCGTCACGCCAGAGGACCAACGGGCCGCGGCCACTGATGTCCCGCATACTGCATATGCCCAGCAAATCACCAGCCCGGGTAACGCCGTACCGCCGGGTGACTGCCAGCACCGGGCGTTCACGCGCTGCCCTGCCTGGCATGCAGTATTGCAGGCCAAGCACCGGAAGCTGGCTGTCCTGGGCAGGCCCCCACTCTGCGCCGGGCATTCCCACCAGCGATTCAATGTGCTTTGTGGCGGTGGGAAGTACATCCAGTAAATCTAAAAACTGTCCCGCAAACCGTTCGGCAGCGGGGGTATTTCTCATGGGGGAACGTCGCATATCAGCCCACTTTCTGTAATTTGTAAAACCGTTCCAGGTTGCCTTTGGCGCCTTTAATTTCGGAGTCGGCTTTATCTAGGATAACAAACCTTTCGCGTGCCCAGTCCTCAAAATCCTTCAGGATGGTGCGGCGCATGTGGTCATTTTTGATGACGCCCTTGTGCTTGAGGTTGCTTGCTGCGGCCTCAAACTGCGGCTTAACCATGGCGATAATCTGCGTCTGCGGCCCGGCCAGCGTGGCCACGTGCGGCAGAATATCGCGCAAAGACACAAATGACACGTCGATCACCACGATGCCCGGCGTTTCGGAAAGCTGCTGCATGGCGCGGATGTCTGTTTGCTCGTGCAGCTCAATGTGCTGGTGGCCGTGCAGGCTGGGGTGCAGCTGGTTGGTGCCGAGCTCCACGGCAATCACCTTGCGGGCGCCGTGCTGGAGGGCGTAATCGGTGAAACCACCGGTGGAACTGCCCACGTCGAGCATCACCTTGCCCCGGAAGTCCAGCTGCAGGGTGGCCGCCACCGACGCCAGTTTGAGCCCGGCGCGCGAAACGTACTGCTCGGCCGCCTGCAACGAGATGTCGGCGTCGTCGGCCACTAACGTCCCCGCTTTGGTCACGGTTTGGCCGTCCACCTGCACCTTGCCGAGCCGGATCCAGCTCTCTGCCTGGCTGCGCGACAGCACCAGCCCGCGCGCCGCCACCGCCTGGTCCAGGCGCATCTTAGGCATAGTTGCCCTGCGTGTCGAGCCGTTGCTTCACGCCAGCTACACCTTCACGCGTTCGCGGTAGGCGCCCGTGGCCGTATCCACAGAGATCAGGTCGCCGGTTTTCACAAAAGCCGGGACGCGCACGGTTATGCCTGTCTCTAGCGTAGCGTCTTTGGTGACTGCGCCGCTGGTGTCACCCTTAACCACATCTTCGGCGTAGGTAACTTTGAGCGGGACGTTTTTGGGCAGCTCTACGTTGATGGGGCGGCCGTCGTAAAACTGCAGCTGCAGCGCGTCGCCCTCTTTCAGGTAGCCGGCGCCGTCGCCCACGAGGTCGGCCGGCACTTCAAACTGCTCAAAGGTGTCGCCGTTCATAAAGTAGAACGTGTTGCCGTCGTTGTACAAATACTGCACGTTTTGGTTGGAGACATCGGCGCTGTCCAGCTGCTCGTTGCCCTTGTAGGTCTTCTCTAGCACTTTGCCGTCGATGAGGCTCTTGATGCGGACGTTCACAATTGAGCCGCCGCGGCCCATCACTTTTTGGCCGTATTCCACAACGCGGTACGGCACGCCGTCAACCGCGAAGATGACGCCTTTTTTGAGGTCGGTAATGCTTAAACCCATGAAATTACTCCTGTAAATCTGCCAGTAATTGCTGGCTTACGGCGGTGAGGTGGGCGACGTCGGCAGCGCCGAAATGGCCCAGCTCGCCAGCCTTGGCAATAGTTTTTTCTAATTGTTTGAGCCGCGCGGCGGCTTCTGTGCCCAGCCGCGTTTGCTCGGCTTTGCTGTCTGCCAGCATGAAATCCCGCACGTCCAGGCGCAGGTCGCCGGCCAAGCGCTTCAGCTGCGTTAAGGTTTCGCGCGGCGCGGCCGGCAGCGCCTCAATGTCTACCGCCGAGAGCAGCGTGGCCAGCTGCATCTGCAGCGCACGGGCTTGCTCTGGCGGCGACATCTGCTCTTCCAACTCTGTTATTCCTGCTAGTTGTTAGCCACAAACGGCAGCAAGGCGATGTGCCGGGCGCGCTTGATGGCGGCACCCAGGCGGCGCTGCTGGCTCTCGGTGAGGCCGGTCTTTTTGCGGGTTTCGATCTGCCCGTAGACGTTTACAAACCGTTGCAAAGTCTTGACGTCTTTGTAGTCAAAGTACGCCACGTCGGTCTTGTGCTTAAAAATCTTTGCCATTATGCTGGCTCCTTTATTACTTAAAATGGTATGTCGTCGAGGTTGATGGGCTCGTCGCCGATGTCTTCTACAACGTCATCTTTCTTCTTGGGAGCGCTTTTGGGCGCGGGAGCCGCGGCGCTGCTGGCGCTGTCGGGGCGGCCGTAGCCGCCACCATTACCGCCGCCGTCTGAGCCGCCGCCTTCGCCGCGGCTGTCCACAAACGTGACGTCGTTGGCCAGCACCTCTACTTTGCTGTGCTTTTGGCCGTCCTTTTCCCAGCTGCGGCTCTGGATGCGTCCCTGCACCAACGCCCTGCGACCCTTGGAAAGGTACTGCGCCACACGCTCGCCCAATGGGCCCCAGGCCACGCAGTCGATGTAGTCGGTGGCTTCCTGCCAGTCGCCGTTTTGCCCCTTGTAGGCGCGGTTGAGCGCCAGGCTAAAGCTACAGACGCTTTGGCCGCTGGGCGTTTGGCGCACTTCCGGGTCGCGCGTTAAGTTCCCCATTAAGATGACTTGGTTGACACTACGTGCCATATTGTTACCCTCTCTTACTTTCTAGGCCGAGCGTACTAGCCCGTGCCTGCTTATGCAACCCTATTCTTCGTCGGATTTTTCGTCGCTTGCGGCGGCTTCGCCGCGTTCGGCCGCTTTTTTGGCCTTGAGCTCCTTGAGCGCTTCAGCCTTGGCGATGGCCTTAAGGTCCGGCTTGGTGATCAAGAAACGGATCACTTCGTCGGTGATGTTCAACGTGCTCTCCACCTTGCGCACGCTCTCGGCCGGGAATTCGACGGTGTAAATGACGTACACCGCAGACTCGTTCTTTTTAATGGCGTAAGCCAGCTTGCGCTTGCCCCAGTTGTCTACGTTGGTTACTTTGCCGCCGTTGTCGGTGAAGATTTTCTCGACACGGCTGGTGGCCTTTTCCAGATCAATTTCTAGGTCTGGGTGGTACAGGACCGCAACTTCGTATTGGCTCATGTTCCTCCTTTGGAACCGCCCCGCTGAAACGGGCACGGTGCGTATAAGCTCCACTCACACGCAGGTTAGTTAATAACAGGGGAATTATACCGTACAACAGGGATGTTTGCAACTCGCGCTAAGCGGCTGCAGGCCGTTATTTTGCCGATTGCACAACCCGGTGCTATGGTAAGCATATGGCCCCTGAGGCTCTGTGCCCCTTCCCCCGCCCAACACCGGACGTTGCGGCGTTGCTCGCCTTGCCTCCAGACGCACAGATACAGCGCGTGGTGGGCGTTGCCCTGGGCGTTTCAAACCACCCGGAAATCCGGGGTGAGGCGGCCGCCGTGGCCGCGCCGGCGAGCCCACTCGCCGTGGAGGGATACCAGCAGGCAGCCGGCACAAGGTTTAATATCCAGGCGCTGAGTACCCTGGCGCGCTTGGCGTCGCAGGAAGGGCCGCTTGCCGGGGCTAGCTGGCGCGCTGCGCAGGCCAGCGCCCAGAATATGGGACGGATCGGGTTCGGGGCGTACCAGCCGTTCGCCCTCGAAAGCCTGGCAAACATGCAAACCGACCCCACACGTCTCGGAGAGCTCCACGCCATTGCCCTCACCTGTCCCCTGGATGAGCGGCTCGGGATCCTGGCCGCCGTCGGCATACAGCAGGCGCGGGGCGGGGATATTAAGGGCGCCCAGGCCACCCGCGCGGCCGCGAAAAGCCCCTTCTTAACCGATGCCCATGATGAGATCGGCCTGGCGCTCATCGACGCCCACTTTGCTGCGCACCCGGAAGACTCTATAGACAGCTACATGGTACTGGCCTCGATCTCCAAAAAAATGAAGGCCTGGGGCATACTTAAGATGAACAACCACGGGCACCACCCGGACACCTCAATCCTTGGCCAATGTACGATCGAGACAATGTGGCCGTGCTTCAACGTCCGGCAGCAGCGCGAGATTATCCGCGACGTGCTCAGTGGCGGCGACACCGCCCGCGCCCTGCAGCTGGCGCGGTGCATGGCGCCCGAGGGTAGCAGTTCCCGGAAGCGGCGCGCCCAGGAAGACACCGTCGTTGGGATCGCCAACTGGCAGGCCGACACGGGCGACGTCGAAGGCGGCCTGGCAACCCTGGAAGAAGAACGTGCCGCGGCAGAGGTAGCCTTCAACGAGGCCGTCGAGGAAGGTGCGCGACTCGCCGCAGGCCAGGACCAGTTTGGCCACAATATCCGGCGGAGGCGTAACAGCCATGCCCAGTATGAACAAACCGAGCGCTACAACCGCATGATTGCCCACAGCATGGCGCTGGACGTCCGCCGGCATCCGCAAGAGGTGCTGCGGCAGCTCAACCAAGCCATATTCTACGGTGATGATGCCGGCCGCACCGGCCAGAACTCGGCGCGGCGCATCGTGGCCCCAGCCTTTGCCCGCCAAGGCCTCATTGCCGAGGCAGTTTCCGTGGCCGCCGCTATGCAAGAAATGGACGGCGACCCGATGTATCTGAGGGAAAAAGCCCTTGCCTACCTCGGCATCGCCAGCGCAATCCGGGAGCGGCGCTTGGCCGCAGCCCCAACCCCTGCTACCATGGTGGGGTGAACAAAACTCCTCTTGTCATCAGCGGCTCGATTGCCATAGACCGTATCATGCACTTCAATGGCAAATACCGCGACCACATCCGTGCCGAGAAACTCGACGCCCTCAGCATCTCCATTTTCCTGGATGGGCTGCAAGACGCGTATGGCGGCGTGGGCGCCAACATTGCCTATTCCCTGGCGCTGCTGGGCGATGAGCCGTACTTGCTCGGCTCGGCTGGCCCGGACGCAACTGCCTACCTCGAAAAACTGGCACACGACGGCGTTAACATCACGCATGTGCACGAAAGCAAGCTCAACACCGCCACCTTCAATGTCATCACCGACAGCGAGCAAAACCAAGTGGGCGGCTTTTACCCCGGCGCCATGTTCGACAGCGACGGCCTCAGCTTTGAACCCTGGAAAAACGACGACCCGCTAGTGGTCGTTTCGCCCCACGACCCCAAAGCCATGAAGCGCCAGGTAGAAGAGTGCGGCAAATGGCGGCTGCGGCTGCTCTACGACATCGGCCAGCAAGTTTCCAACCTGCCCGGCAAAGACATGGCCGAGGGCGTGCGCGCCGCGGAAATCCTCATCGTCAACGAGTACGAGCTGGGCGTCCTGGCCGAAAAAACCGGCTGGAAAGCGGCCGAAATCAAGCAGACCGTGCCCATTGTCATCACCACATTTGGCAAAAAGGGCTCGGTCATTGAGGGGTCGCGCGTGCCCAAGCCAATCACCGTGGGCGTGGCCAAACCCAAAGCGGTGGGCGACCCCACCGGCGCCGGCGACGCCTACCGAGCTGGCTTTTTGTACGGCTTTGTGCGCGGCTGGCACCTCAAGGCCGCGGCGCAGCTCGGCGCGGTAACGTCGTCATTCGCCATCGAGGCCACTGGCACGCAGGCGCACCATTTTACCCTAGAAACCGTCCGTGCGCGCTACAAAGCCGCCTTCAACGAAGATTTGCCATCGCTTAATTAGGAGAAACTATGCAAGACTACAAAGTAAAGGACATCAGCCTGGCCGAGTGGGGTCGTAAAGAAATCATCCTGGCCGAGAAAGAAA
Source organism: Saccharimonadales bacterium (SeqCode) (assembly GCA_035479375.1). Lineage (GTDB taxonomy): Bacteria > Patescibacteriota > Saccharimonadia > Saccharimonadales > UBA4665 > PMNU01. The sequence continues at coordinate 60,434 of DATIIT010000021.1, forward strand.
TGCCCGGCCTCATGGCCATCCGCGAGGAGTACAAAGGCAAGAAACCGCTCAAGGGCGCGCGCATTGCCGGCTCCTTGCACATGACCATCCAAACCGCGGTGCTCATCGAAACGCTGGTGGAGTTGGGCGCCGACGTGCGCTGGGCATCGTGCAACATCTTTAGCACCCAAGACCAAGCCGCCGCGGCCATCGCCAAAGCCGGCATCCCGGTGTTCGCCTGGAAGGGCGAAACCGAGGAGGAGTACTGGTGGTGCACCGAACAAACCCTGAAGTTTAAGGGCGGCAAAGGCCCCAACCTACTCCTGGACGACGGCAGCGACCTCACTGGCCTGGTGCACCAAAAACACCCTGAACTGCTCAAGGACATCAAGGGCGTGTCGGAAGAGACCACCACCGGCGTCCACCACCTCTACCAAATGATGGAGAAAGAGCAACTCAAAATTCCGGCCATCAACGTCAACGACTCCGTCACCAAAAGTAAGTTTGACAACAAGTACGGCTGCCGCGAGTCCCTGGTAGACGGCATCAAGCGCGCCACCGACGTCATGCTGGCTGGCAAGGTCGCCGTGGTGGCCGGCTACGGCGACGTGGGCAAAGGCTGCGCCCAATCCCTGGCCAGCTATGGCTGCCGCGTGCTGGTCACCGAAATCGACCCCATCTGCGCCCTGCAGGCCATGATGGAAGGCTTTGAGGTGGTCACCATGGAAGAAGCCGCACCCCAGGGCAACATCTTCGTCACTACCACCGGTGGCAAAGACATCATCACCCTGGAACACATGGAAAAAATGCCGGACACGGCCATTGTCTGCAATATCGGCCACTTTGACGTCGAAATCCAAGTTGGGCCTTTAAACGCCCGCAAAGACATCAAAAAAGAAGAGGTCAAACCCCAGGTGGACCTCTACACTTTCCCGGACGGCCACCGCATCATCATGCTGGCCGAAGGCCGCTTGGTAAACCTTGGCTGCGCCACTGGCCACCCGTCGTTTGTCATGAGCAACTCGTTCTCTAACCAAGTGCTCGCCCAGCTGGAGCTGTGGAACAACGCCTACGAAGTTGGCGTCTACCGCCTGCCCAAAGAGTTGGACGAAAAAGTCGCCAAGCTGCACGTAGAGGCCTTGGGCGGCAAGCTGACCAAACTCAGCAAAGACCAAGCCGACTACCTCGGCCTGCCGGTAAACGGGCCGTTTAAGCCCGAGCACTACCGGTACTAAGCTAGACAAGTGCCGGGCGCACCAGCCTGCAGCGGCTAGATGTCCATTGGCGGCGGCGGAGCCGGCGCGGCCTGCGCGGCCGGCGCTGGACTACCAAAGATCTCGTCCAGTGAGCTTACCAACACCTCGCGCGGGCGGGCACCGTCGGCCGGGCCCACAATGCCCTGCTCTTCCATGGTCTCAATCAGGCGCGCCGCGCGGCCGTAGCCGATGCGCAGGCGCCGCTGCAGCAAGCTGGTGCTAGCCTTGCGGCCTTCAATAACACAGCGCACGGCGTCCTTCAGCATGTCATCGTCGGCGTCCATAGCGCCGGTGTCGGCCACCACGCCGCCCTTGCCATTGAGCTGCACCGGCTGGCTGATAATTTCGTCGTCATACTGCGGCGGGCGCTGCATGCGGATAAAATCGGTCACCTTAACGGTCTCTTCGTCGCTTAAGAATGCGCCCTGGACGCGCTTGGGCTTGGGCATGTCGGCGGTCAGCAGCAGCATATCGCCCTGCCCCAGCAATTTCTCTGAGCCAATTTGGTCGATAATCGTCCGCGAGTCCACCTGGCTCGCCGTAGTAAACGCAATACGCGCCGGCACGTTGGCCTTAATGAGCCCCGTAATGACGTCCACGCTCGGCCGCTGCGTAGCCAGCACCAGGTGGATGCCCACGGCACGCGCCTTCTGGGCGATGCGCACAATCAGTGCTTCCACGTCGCGCGCGGCCATCATCATAAGGTCGGCCAACTCGTCGATAATAATCACAATGTACGGCATGCCCTCTTCTTTTTTAATGAGGTTGTACTCAGCAATGTTGCGCTTGTTGACGTCGGCCAGCGCCTTGTAGCGGCGCTCCATCTCGGCCACGGCCCACTTCAGGGCGCTAATGCACTTCTCTGGCTCGGTAATCACCGGCGTCAGCAAGTGCGGGATGTCGTCGTAGGGCTTGAGTTCCACCTGCTTGGGGTCAACCAAAATCAGCTTGAGGTCACTCGGGCTGTTGCGGTACAGCAGGCTGGTGAGGATGGCGTTGATCATCACCGACTTACCCGAGCCAGTCTGGCCGGCCACCAGGATGTGTGGCATCTTGGCCAGGTCGGCCACCACGGCTTTGCCGGCAATGTCTTTCCCAATGGCAAAGCCGAGCGGCCCCTTAATGCCCGCCCACTCCGCCGATTGCAAAATCGAGCTCAGCCGCACAATGGCCGCCTTCACATTCGGCACCTCAATACCCACGGCGCGCTTGCCTGGGATAGGCGCCTCCATGCGGATGCTGTGCGCCGCCAGGTCCAGCGCCAAGTTGTTCTCCAGCGCCGTAATCTTGGTGAGCTTCACGTTGGCCGGCGGCTTCAGGGTGTACTGCGTCACGCGCGGCCCCACGTTGGCGCCCTCCATCTCTACATCGATGTTGAAGTTGCCAAAAGTCTCCTCAATGGTCTTGGCGTTGCCCTCTACGTTGCCGGCGTCAGCCTTTTCCTGCTTTTGGTCAAGCAGGTTGATGCCCGGGAACTGCCAGTTGGGGTCGGTGGCCAGCGTGAGCGCCTGGTGATCCTCCACCGGCGCCAGGGCGGCCGCGGCGTTCTTCAAGGCGGCCGTGGGTTTGCCGTTGTGGTGCTCCACGGGCACGCCCTCGTTCAGCTGGAAGCCGCTATTTTCGGCGCGCGCACGCAGGCCAGGCAGACCATCTTCACCTTCCAAAGACGGGCGCCGGAATAGTTTGCCCAAACCGGCCAGCACGGCCAAATTGAGCCCAAAGGCAAAAAACACCGCCAAGCCAACCAAAATGGCAAACAGTAGCGACGCCGGGAAACTGTCCAGCGCCTGCCGCACCGCGCCGCCCAGCAGCAGCCCGGCCTCGCCACCGTGCCCGCCCAGCCAGCTGCCGCCCAACTCCTTGCTGGCAAACGCCGAGAACAGCCACCCGGCGCTAAACAGCAAAATCCCAAACACAGACAGCAATTTGCCGAGCGAAATACGGTGGTCCTCACTCTTAAACTTGTACGCGCCCCAGTAAATCAGCCCAAACGGCAACAAATACGATGCCCAGCCCAGCGCCCAATACGCGCCCTTAAACATTCCCTTGGGCAGCGGCCCGCCCGTGCCAAACCCGCCCAGCAGCACAAACAGCGCCACCACAAACAGCAGCACTGCCCCGGCCAGCGGCCAAAACGGCGAGCGCTCCTCGGGCTCTTCCTCTTTTCGTTTGCGGCTAGTTTTTTTCTTTTGGGCCATATGCTGCTTATTATAACAGCTTATGGTAAAATCACTACTTTTTCTTCCTCATGGGTGTTACGCTGCGGCTGTACTCTGAGCCGCGGCGCGCTTTCTGGTCTAGCCCTATGGCATCATCGGCCGACAGGCGAATAAGCATCGGCAGCGGCAGGCCATCGATGTCTTTCGTGAACTTGGCAAAAGTCTGCTCGAGTCTCGCGAGCCGCTCCAGTTGCCTACTTTGCTGGGCGTTCTGCGGCTCGCCGATGCGGGCCCGCGTTGCCTTAATAGAGTCGACGACGAGTGCCCGGGCACGGAGCGGGTTCTTTTGCAGCGCCTCATTAAGCTGGGCGGCCCTGTCCTGCGGCCAGACAAGCTGCACCGCTATCATAATGTCGCGGTTCTTAAGTTTACCCGTGATGCCGTAATCGATAACGGTGAACAGTAACGGTTTTTCGTCGGTGCCCTTAGGAAGGCCTTCGACCTCTGTCACGTGGGTGTGCATATCACCGGGGAGCGGCGTAAAGGCGACGGCCTCCCGGGGGGCATTACCACCAAGATCTAGTTCCGCTATCATGTTGGGGTGGCCTACGCCAGAATCGACAGCCTCGTAAAAGCTGTGGCCGGTAGGCGTCTCGAAGTCATAGCTATGCTCCTCGTGCTGGCCTTCCCACCACATTGATAAGTCGCCCGGGAACAGCTCAATGAAGTTGCTCAGCTCGCCAGAAGTAACAGCAGCCTCATAGGCAGAAACAGGCGCGGGCGCTTGCTCGGATTTGGTGGCCGCGCCAGTGGCGGCCGAGCCGGCGGCACCGGCAGCGCGGTCGCGGAGGCTCTGCTGCTTGGCCTGCTCGTCTAGTATGGCCGCAGCGAAGTCAACCGACCACTGGTCTGGAGGATTCTCCGCATCAAAGTACGTGCGGGCGATGCGCGACGTGAAAAGCGCGCGGTATTCATCGGGGATGTCCAGACCGGCAAACGGGTCGGTGTTAGCCGCACCAGGAGCCTCTGCTCTGGGTGGCACGGGCGCCGGTGCAGCGCCTGGTGCAGTGGGGTCGCCTTCTGAACCGGGGTGGGTCATAACTTTTTATTCCTTGTGCGAGTGAAATAACTGGTTTTATAGTAGCATAAATTAGCTAAAATGTCTAATTTACTCTGCGGCTCTGTGTTTGGGGACGGGGTGCGCGAGCTCGGGGTGGTACGCGTCCTGGTAACTGTTGTCCGGCCCACCTGGGAACGGGTCTTGGGCGGCGGTGCGCTGCGGGTTGTACTCTACGGTGCTGGGCAGGCGCGGGTCGTCTTCGTACACGCACAGGTTGCCGCCGGGGTTGAGGTAAATTTCCGCCTGGACACGGTCCACGTCACGGTACTGTTGCGGTACCGGGATGTCTGGGTAGCTG
>DATIIT010000022.1:0-7202 GCA_035479375.1 Saccharimonadales bacterium (SeqCode)
TGATAAGGCCGGTTTCGGTGGCGCTAGCCACCACCTGGATGTGCACGTGGTTTTGGCCGGCAAAGAACAGGCCCTGCCCCACCGGGAATTGGCTGAGGCGCTTTTTTTCCTCAGTGGTCAGCTTAAAGACGTCGGCCAGGATGTCTACGGCACTGGGCGATTGCTTGAGCAGGAATTGCATACTGGCGTTAGCCACCACAGCGCGCCCCATGCGCGAGCCCATAAAGTCTTCCACGTCTTGCGTGATGGTGGTGATGCCCAGGTTGTACTTGCGCGCCCGCTTCGCCAGGCTAAATAAGAAGTTGGCCGAGTCCTCATACTTCATGAGCTGCCAGGCCTCGTCCACAATCAGGATGCGTTTTTTGCGGTCCGACTTGGTCTTGTTCCATATGTAGTTCAGCACAATGTACATGGCCACCGGCCGCAGCTCGTCTTCCAGGTCGCGGATGTTAAATACCACCAGCGGGTTGTTGATGTCGATGTTGCTCTGCTGCGAGAAAATGCCGGCAAACGTGCCCGTGGTGTATTTGCGCAGGCGCTGCCCCAGCTGCGGGCCGGTGCCGCCCATGTGCAGGAGCGTGTCATACAGATCGGCGATCGTCGGCGGCAGCCCTTGGTGGGTGAGCGGGTCGTTGGTGATGCCGGCTTTGGCGTAGGTTTCGATAAGCGCGGCGTCCAGGTCTGACTCCTCTACCGGCGTCAGCGCCGGCATGACCATTTGCGCGCCGCCCAGCATTTGCGCCTGCGCGCCGCCCATCATCAAGCGCAGCAAGCCGTGCAAGGTGATGAGGTTGCTGCGCAGGGCGTTGTCGGCTTCCTCGGTGTCTACGACGCGCGGCAGGTCGAACGGGTTGATGCGCGTGGCCGAGTTGAGGCTCAGCCGCACATACGCGCCGGCTACGGCGTCGCTCATGCGCTCGTATTCGTTTTCCGGGTCAACAATGAAAATTTCGGTGCCCATCATCATGGACCGCAGCGCCTCCAGCTTCACGGTAAACGATTTACCGGCGCCAGACTTGGCGAACACTACCGAGTTGCCATTTTCCAAAGAGAAACGGTCAAAAATGACCAGCCCGGAGTTGTGCATGTTGACGCCATACAGAATGCCGTTGTCCTGGCTGAGGTCGGCGCTCGTGAACGGAAAGCTGGTGGACACCGCGCCTGTAGACATGTTGCGGCGGATCTGCAATTGGTCGGTAAACTGCGGCACGGTGCTGTTGAGCCCCTGCTCTTGCTGTGAACTGGCCGGCTTGGAATACACCAGCTGCTGCCCGAGTAGCGACTCCACCTTGTGCGAAATAAATTCGAGCTCGTCCTGGCCGCCGGCGTAAATCGTAAAGTAGAAGCCAAAGCGGAAGAAGCGCTCCTCGCCCACTTGCAGCTTGTCGCGCATTTCTTCGGCGTCCTGGATGGCGGCCTGCTTTTGCGGGTCACGGACGCGCCCTTTTTCTGAGTCGATTTGGATGCCGGCCTCCAGCTGCGTCACCTTCTTGCGCAGATTGTCCAGCACCACCTGGCTTTCCACCGGGTAGACGAACATCGAAATATCCATGACTTCGTCGAGGTTCACGATGGCGCTCATCCAGCCGGTGTACAGCTGGCGCGGGTAGCCGTAGCAGTAGTAGGTGCGCGCCAGGCGCGTGCCCAGCCGGAAGTAGTTGCTTTGCAGCTCAATGGAGCTGGGCGCGATAAAGTCGCGCAGCGCGGTGATACCTTTTTGGAAGGCGGCGGCAACTTCTTGCTGTTCGCGGACCTGCTGGGCCTGCGCCAGCGCCACTGGGTCGAGTTTTTGCTTCTTGGCCATTAACTAAGCTCCCGCTGTAAGTGCGCCTGTACCGTAGAGCCCTGCCCCTTGGTGATGACGTCGGCGTTCAGTTGGTTGAAATCTTTGAGTTGCTGCCGGGTGGCGGTATCTGGGTTGTAGGTGTCGTAGTACAGTTCAATGAGTTCCTGGGTGTCCAGCGGCAGACCCTGGACGCCGGCCTGCATCAGGCCCTGCAGCACGGCCTGGACGCGGTTGCGCAGCTCGGTCTTGGCTTTTTCGAGGTCGGCCTCGTTAATGACCACGTGCTGCTCTTTCCTGTTGAAAAGGTCCAAAAAGCCGGTGACGAAGTTTTTGCTTTGGGTGATTGCCTTCTGCACGTCAACGTGCGGGAAATACGGCACCACCACATAGAATTTTTTGTCCATAATATTGGTCTGCTGCGAGAGTTGGTCGATGTAGTTGATGTAATCTTCCATCAACATGGCTAGCAGCATGTTGTCGTGCTCGGTGCGGATTTTATCCAGCCTGCTAATATACGGCATGAGGTCGACTTTTTGCGAGCGGATAAATATTTGGATTGGGAAATACAGCGAGTTTAAGAATCCTTGGTAGGCGTACTCAACCGCTTCCTGTTCCTGCGGGCTCATGAGGTCAAAGTTAACCGATTTTACCATTACCACCGAGCGGAAACTGCCGTCATTCATAATGACGATGCCGTCGCGGATTTCGGCAATGAGCAGGCTATTTTGCGTGCTGTTGGGGTTGGTGCGCACAGCGGGGTTCCCCGGCGGCTGGCCGGGCACGCCCGGTGCCCCGGCGACCATGCCCTGCGGCGCACCGGCCTGCGCTGGCTGCTGGGCCATTGCCGGGTTCACCATGGGCTGCTGGAGCATCTGGGACTGGGCTTCATGCACCATGTCGCTGGCCAGCATCGGCCGGCCGCCGGCCATTGGCTGGTGCTGCGGTTGCGGCACAAAACCTCCCCCTGGAGGTGCTTGCCCTGGTGCCGGTTGGTTGTAGGAGTTCGGATTCATATCGCCCTTGTCTCGCCCCTCAGAAACGACCATCTCTCATATTAATGTAAGTTAATCACCACTTCGTCCGACGTTGCGCGGTCGGCTTCACGGGCGAGCGTTGCTACATTAAGGTCGTTGTTGTTGGCTAATTGTAGTATAGCAGCCTGGTTGGCGGGTGTCACTGGCGCTGGCGCGGGATTGGCCGGCTCCCATGGGCGCGCGATGGTGGGCTGCGCGGCCGGCATGGCCGATTGCGGCTGGGCTATGGGCTGCGCGGCTGGGGAGGCCTGGAATTGCATGGCTGGCGGCCCGGGCTGGTATAGTTGCGGGGCCGGCATGGCCGGCATAGGCGCTGCTGTTTGCGGCTGCGGCTGGCCGGCGGCCATGGCCGGCTGCGGCTGCTGGGCAGACAGTGGCTGGATAGTGTGCAGGTGGCTGTAGTAGGCGGTGGTGGGCATTTCCTGCTGCTTGGCGGCTAGGGCGCGCGCTAGGTTTTGCTCATCGGCGTCGGCTGCCGGCATAGGGGCGCTGGCCCCTGGGCTGGCTACGCCCATGCCCGGCGTCACCACCTGAGTGTTAAAGGTCACCATATTGGCCGGGATGTTCGCCGACCGCGCTGGCTGGTTCAAGAACCAGTAATCGTTGGAGCGGTAATTAGGGTCGCCCGGCGCCGCCTCCTGCTGCCCGCCCGGGCCTGCTGCGCGGCCGCCGGCTTGCGGGCTTTGCGGTGCGGCGGCCTGCTGCGGTGCCTGGCTGCCCGTGGTTTGCCGTAAGTTTTCCACGATCTGGTCGCGGTGCGCCTTGGCGGACCGCTCGATCATGGTGTCTACGGCTTGGGCGCGGGCGTTGTTTTTCTCGTCCAGGATGTCGTCGGCGGCGCCTACGTCAACATCGGATACTTGCTGTGGCAAGGCCGACGGCGCCACTAGGCGGTCTGACGTCGGCTCGCCAATGACTAGCGCCGGCTGGGTGTACAGGTTGAGGTTGGCGTTCTTAATGGCCCAGCCGCGGCTGTCGATGGTGTCTGCCAGGGCGTGCAGCCGGCTGCGCACCTCGGTTTCGCTCAGGCCGTTGGTGTAGTTGACCTGCACTTGCTTAGGCGCGGTGACGCTTACTAAGTCCTTGGCGCCGCTTTGGTCCCAGATGCGCCGCCGCGGCTTCAGCAGGAAGCGGATTTTAGCCAGCGCCCAAATCTCGGTCGGCTGGTCCCTGCCCCACGGGAAGGCAAAGAAGGCCAGCACAATTGCCATTGGCAGAAAGACTGCCACCAGTAGCGTGGCATGGTGGGTTGCTGCAAAGTAGCACAAATACAGCATGAGCGCGGCTGCCCCGGCATAGATAAATTGCCGGAGCGTAAGCGGCCCAAGCAGTTTATCCTCGGCCTCCACGTCCTGAATGACTTTGTACGCTGCCATTACTATGTAGTATAGCGGAATCGTCCAGCTGGCAGAAGGGTTTGCGGGCTCGTTGCCCTACGCTGGTCTAGGCGGCGGGTGCGGCCTTTGTGGCGGCCTCTGTGCGGGCCTCCCACTCTTCCAGGGTGTACATCTGGAGGCCGAGGATGGCGTAGTTTACACGGTAGAAGCCGTCGGCGCCAGTAACCACTGCCTCAGGGTGCGATTCCAGCAAGTCCTGCGCCATAACCCCAATGTAGACTTGGTCGCTCCAGAGGTATTGGAAGCGGTAGAGCTGGATGCTGCCAGCCATGCCCACCGGCGCGATGTTGCGCTTGACGCGGCGGTCTGAGGCGTTGGCTGTGGCCTGCGCCATTTGCGCCGCCATGGTGGAAGCGTACTCGCGTTGTTTTTCCACCCACCCTTGCTGGGTGCGGCTGAATTCGATTTGCTGTTGGACTGTCATAGGTTGGCCGGCATTGGGGTTGGCAATCGGTATGACGTTGCCGAAGTTGTGGGGGTCCGGCCCAAGCATCATCGCCGGCTGCAGGGCACCACTGTCCTGGCTCATCACACGCCGCTTCAGGATATCTGCCAGCTGTGGGCTGGCCGGGTTGGCGTGCTTGCGGTCGATGTCCACCAACTGGTCCAAAAGCGCGTCCCTGGCCTGTTCGGTTTGCAGCACGGCGGCTTGCTCTGCGGTGAGCGGGCTGCCGGCCGGGACGGCCCGGGCGGTGTCCAGTGTTGACTGCCGGATGACCGGGTTGGACAAAGCGGGAATTGCCGCTTCGGCTGCCTGCGATGCGGCCAGGTTGGCGTTGGCCTGCTGCACATCCCTTGTCAACTGCGGTGCTATGGCCTCCAGGGCCTCATGGCGGCCGTTCATGATTGAGCCGTGGCCACTGCCATAACCGGCTTCGCGCCGCATACCGATGGCTTCGTTTTCGGTAACCAAATTCCCCAACGGGTTTGCTGCTGTGGCGGCTGCAGCAGATGTCTGCCCTCGCCTAGCCCCCACTTGGTAGCGGCCAAACGACCGCTCCACTTGCCCCTGCAAGCCGCCAAACCCAACGCCAGCGCGGTCACCACGTTCGCCATTCGATTTTAGCGCCCGTGTAACGTCCACTGAAGTCATAAGGCCATCCTGCATGAGGCTGACACCATCGCCGATCATCTCCTCCCAGTTGTCTTGGACGTTCTCACCGGTTTCATCAGTGTACGAAGTCTTGGAGGCGCCGAGTGCTTTGTATGCCGCCACACGGGTCACGCCGGAGCCAAGTTGGCCAATGTTGTCACGTATTGAGCCCAAGGCGGCACTGGCGCGCCGCTCTGCTTCGGCTGCGCCGAATTGGGGAGTTGCTGCAGCAGTGTATTCACGCAGGAAGCGCTCGTCAGTCATGCCGCGGGCAAGCGCAAGTTTCATGGCGAGGTCGTCGCCGGCGGCGCGGCCGTCGTCACGCTTGAGTGCCTCTGCCGCCTCGTGTTGCAAGTGCCCGGACTCGGCGGCTTCATAGCGCATACGGGCAATATTACCAGCGCGGCCCGGCAGCAGCGCTTGCAAGCCACCCTTGTCGGCCATCTGGCCGCGGCGGAGCATCTCTACGGCAGTCCCCGCTGGCCCGCGGAACCTTCTTGTACCATTCACAGCTTCTTGTGTGCGCCGCTTCATGCTCTTGGAGGCGTAGTTGTTCAGGCCCTTGCGCGCCTTATCCGTAACGGCTGCAGTGGCGTTGCCGATGTTGCCGCTGACCTTGTCGATTGTCTTAAACGTCTTCCAGAACAGCCCAAAGACCGCGCCCAAAATACCCAGCGCGACAACAATGTGGCCGTTTACGTAAGCCAGCTTTGCGCCTTCTTCGCCGGCTTGCATGATCGCTGCCATCGTCGGTACAGACAACAAGATTGTCCCGGTCAGCCCGAGCCAAAAATCGAGGATCTTTTTAAACACCAAAGAGAGCGCCAGCACGAGCGACGCCGACATAATAAGTATTTCGGCTACGACGTCGCGGGCCTCAATAAGGAAGAACGCCGACGCCCCGGCCAAGAAGAGCGACAGCATAAGCGCGGCAATACCGCCAAGGCCCAACAGCGCCAGTGCCGCCACACCAACTGCCACGCTGGTTGCCAGCAGCTGCGGGATGAGCAGCGCAATCGTAATGTTGCCGGCGGTGTTGCCAAGCCCCGGGTCGATGCGCGAAAACGGCGCGGCAATAATGCTCTGCACCGCCCCGGCGGCGTCATTGGAGGCGTTATACCCCCAGTCCTGGATATTCCACATAAACGCCATCAACAAAATGATGACCGGCAATTTTGGAAGCAGATGTTTAATGTCCAGCGCGCTGAAGATGTCCAGGCCGAGGATCTGGGACAGCAGCATGAGCAGCCCGACAACAAGCAGCACGCCGTACCCGATGTTGCGGAATGCCGCCCACGCAACAAAGAACGCATTGCCGGCCCGTGAAGTGTTGTCGTCATTAAATATAGAGTTCGTGTCAATTTTGATGGCACTAAGCACGCCATCCGTCAGGCCGCTGACCGCGTCTTTTAAGACGTTGATGCCGGCGCATATCCACCAGTTTAGCTCGGTAAATTTGACGTTGTCACAGACGCCTGGCTGGTTGGCGCCGGCTTGCTGGAGTACCTGGGCCGAGAAACTGCCGTCGGTGATCTTGCCTGCGGTCGCAGTAATCGTGGCGGAGTTGCCAGACCAGATATTGCCATTCGTCGCCTTACAGTTTGAGGCGCTTAAGGTGAGGTTGCCAGCGCCCACCATCAACACGAACCCGCCGTCTGCGGCGGTGGTGGTGGCGATGTCGCCGTCGGCACTGCCGTCAATGCGCGTGACGGTGACGACCGCATTGGGGCATGGGCCGTTGTTTTGGCCATCAGACCAGGTTAATTTACCCTGTACCCGTCCCTGCCCGGCGTCAGCATAATAGTTGCCATTAATCACCACCCCCCCGTTTGGGCACGGGTAGTTGGCGGTGGGTGCTGGGTCGGCATTGGCGCCAGGACAGCCGGGGGGGG
>DATIIT010000023.1:0-10170 GCA_035479375.1 Saccharimonadales bacterium (SeqCode)
CCCAAAGACGGCGCCGACTAAGAAGACGGCCGCCAAAGCAACTGCCGCTAAAGCCAAAACCACAAAGGCCAAAAAGCCAAAGAAGGCTGCTAAGACTACAAAGGCCAGCACATTTGTGGCTGACACCACCGACAGCAAAAGCCCTCTCCATCCAGCTATTCTTGCAACAGTGGTGCTTCTCGCGGTACTATACGGGGCATATGAGTACCGTCACGACATGGCAAACCATATCCGAAGATTCCGTGACCACCGAGCGCATCGGCGAAAAAATCGGCCGGCGCCTACGGGGAGGCGAGATGGTTGAGCTTATAAGCGACCTCGGCGGCGGCAAAACCACGTTTGTGCGCGGCCTGGCCCGCGGCGCAGGCAGTACCGACAAAGTCGCCAGCCCTACATTCACTATCAGTAAAGTCTACGAGGCCAAAAACTTCCAGATGCACCATTTTGATTTCTATCGCCTGGCAGAAGCCGGCATAGTAGCCGACGAGCTTGCCGAGCTTATTGGCGACCCGCAAATGGTGGCTATTGTGGAGTGGGGCGACATTGTGCAGGACGTACTTCCCAAGGACCGCCTGACGCTCAAGATTTCCCAGACACCGGAAGGCCACCGCAAACTGGAGTTTTCGGCGCCGCAATCCCGGGCATACCTGCTAGAAGGGGTCAAATAATGCTCATACTCACGGTGCGCACCGACAACCCAGACGCCGAGGTCGGTTTATACGATGACGACACCCAGTTGGCCTACGACACCTGGCACGCCCATCGGGAATTGTCTACGACGCTGCATCGGCGCATAGAGGGCCTGTTAAAAAGCCAACACAAAACGCTGCAAGACCTCCAAGGGGTGGTCTGCTTCCAGGGGCCGGGGAGCTTTACTGGGCTGCGCATTGGCCTTACCGCCGCAGACTCACTGGCCTATGGGCTGCACCTGCCGATCGTTGCGGCCATGGGAGACGGCTGGGCCCAACTGGGTATCGAACGTTTGAAAGCCGGCGAAGACGACCAAATCGCGCTGCCCCACTATGGCGCGCCAGTACACATTACCCAACAGAAAAAGTGAGCCCACCCAGCCTACGTGCTTACGCCCAGGCCGCGCCACAACAGAATACCCGCCGGCCATTGACCATCCCACAACATTCGGCGTATAGTTTTAAATAAGGATATGCCTGCATTGTCTAGCAGTCCGACATACCATTTCTAAATTTTATTCGACTTTCAGGCTAGCGAAACCAGGACTAGAGAAGTGATAGCGACGTCCACTCGCTGGCCTGTACGATAGAAAGGAATCACATGGATCCAGTTACCATAGTGCTCGCTGTGGCGGGCCTTGCCGTGGGTTTTGGCGCCAACACCGTGCTCACTAAAAAACGTTTGGGCAGCGCCCAGGACCAAGCCGCCAAGGAGGTCAGCAAGGCCAAGCGTGAGGCGGCCAAGCTATTAGACGATGCCCGCGAGGAAGCCGGCAAGCTCCAGGACGAGTCGCGCAAAGAGGAGCAATCCCGGCGCCGCGAACTCAAAGACATGGAACAGCGCCTGGTTGGCCGCGAGGAAACGCTGGACAAGAAGCTGGACGAGCTCGACAAACGCAACGAAAAACTGCGCCAATCCGAGGGTGAAGTAGAGGGCCTGAAGGACGAAATCCGCGAAATCCGCAAGAAGCAGCAGGAGAAACTGGAAAAAGTCGCCGGGCTTAGCAAAGAAGACGCCGCCCAAAAACTCATGCAAATGACCGAGCGCGACATTAAACACGACCTGACCGGCATGATTGCCAAGATGCAAAACGAGGCCAAAGACCAGGCCGAAGAGCAAGCAGGATTAATAATTGTAACAGCGATGGAGCGTATGGCTAGCGAAGTAACCGCCGAGAGGACCGTAAGCAGCGTCAAACTGGAAGACGAGGAAATGAAGGGCCGGATCATCGGCAAGGAAGGGCGCAACATCCAGGCCTTGCAGCGTGCTACCGGCGTGGACATCATGGTGGACGACACACCCGGCTACGTTGTGCTCAGCAGCTTTGACCCGGTGCGCCGCGAGGTTGCCCGCCAGGCGCTGGAAATGCTCATGAAGGACGGCCGCATCCACCCTGGCCGCATCGAAGAAGTTGTGGAAAAGGCGCAGAAAAACGTTGAGAAAGACGTGGTGCGCGCCGGCGAGGACGCTGCCCGCGAGGTGGGCGTCATTGGCATCCCCAAGGAAATCCTGCACCTGCTGGGCGAGCTTAAATACCGCACCAGTTACGGCCAAAACGTGCTCAAGCACTCCACGGAGATGGCACACATCGCCGGCATCATCGCCGAAGAGCTGGGCGCTAATGTAAAGACCACCAAGTACGCCGCCCTGGTGCACGACCTTGGCAAAGCCCTGACCCACAAAATGGAGGGCAAGCACCACCACATCTCTGGCGAAATTTTGCGCAAATACGGCGCGCCAGAAGCCGTGGCCTTGGCTGCCGAGCAGCACCACGACGACGTCGAGGCCACCAGTACCGAGGCCTTGATTGTGCGCGTGGTAGACGCCATTAGCGCCGCCCGCCCCGGCGCGCGCAACATCTCTGCCGAGAACTTTGTGGAGCGCATGAAGGAGCTGGAAAACGTGGCCAACAGCTTCCCAGGCATCGAGAAATCGTACGCCATTAGCGCCGGGCGCGAGGTGCGCGTCTTTGTGCGGCCGCAGTCCATTGACGACCTGGCAGCCATCAAGCTGGCACGCGACATCGCCACCAAAATTGAGAGCACCATGCAGTACCCGGGCACCATCAAGGTGAACGTTATCCGCGAAACACGGGCGATCGAATTCGCCAAGTAGCCGTAAAAAGCCGTGGACGATTACGACGCCTACTTTTTTGACTGGGACGGCACCTTGGCGCAAACCTTCCGGGTGTGGATGGGCATTACGCGCAAGACCCTCACAGATTACGGCCTCGAAGCCACAGACAAAGAGATCGTCCGCAACCTGTTTGGCCGTGCGCCGCTTGGCCTGCCAGAATACGGCGTGCCCAAGGTCGACCTGCCCCAAATCTTTGCCGAGTGGGACAAATCCGCACAGGCCGGCATGCCCACGGTGCCGCTGTATCCAGGCGCCAAGGCGGTGCTAGATGGGCTTACGCGCCGCGGCAAACATATGGCGCTTATCACCTCCACGGTGCGCCCCACGGTTGAGTTGACGCTCAAGCTGCACGGCCTGGAACAAACGTTTGCCTTTTTAGTGACGGGCAGCGACGTTACTGCGCACAAGCCCGACCCAGAAGGCATACTGTACGCGCTCGACAAACTCGGCGTTGCCAAAGGCCGCGCCGTGATGCTGGGCGACTCAGAAAAAGACATCCGCGCAGCCAATAACGCCGGCATCGACAGCATTTTGTACTTCCCAGACGTGCATAAAGATTTTCACAACCTCGAGCAACTCCAGGCCGATAAGCCCACGTACACAATCCACTCCTGGCAAGAATTCCTCGACCAGTTACAATAAGCGTATGGTCAAAGCGGTTTTATTCGACTACGCGGGCGTTTTAACAGAGGGCGGCACGCAGGGCAGCGTCACCCGGCTGGTGGCCGCAGCGCTTGGTATCCCAGCAAGTAAGGTGCGGCCAATGGGCGGCCTGTTGACGCAGCTGTTCATGGGCACGGTCACCACCGGCCAGTTTTTAAAGCAGCTCCAGGCCGCGTACCCTCTGGCGCAAAAGCCGACGCGCGCCAAGCTCCTGCAAAACGCCGACATTTTTGTGCCGTCCGCGCCGGTGTATGCCCTGGCCGCCGCGCTGCGCAAAAAAGGCATCAAGACCGGCATTTTGTCTAACATGTTTGAGCTGAGTGCCACCAGCCTGCGCAAAAGGGGTTTGTACGACGGTTTTGACCCGGTGGTGCTCTCGTGCGAAGAGCGCCTGGCCAAGCCCGACCCGGAATTTTACGAGCGCGCCGTGCAAAAGCTGGGCGTGGCCGGCAACGAAATCATTTTTGTGGACGACCAAGAGCGCTTCCGCGCCCCAGCCGAGCTTTTGGGCATGCACTTTATTTTGGCCGAGAGCCCGCTGCAAATCGTGGCCGACGTGGAGAGCCTCATCTTTGAATATGACGGCATCCGCTTGGACGACTGATATACTAAGGCCATGAAACCAGAGATCGAAGCAAAATTTTTGGCTGTGGACCACGAGGCGTTGCGCGCCAAGCTCCAGGAAATCGGCGCGGTGTGCCGCCAGCCAATGCGCCTCATGAAGCGCCGCGGCTACGATTTCCCGGACAACCGCCTGCGCGACGCCCACAATGGCTGGGTGCGCGTGCGCAACGAGGGCGACAAAATCACCATGTCTTACAAGCAGCTGGACAACCGCGGGCTGGACGGCACCAAAGAAATCCAGCTAACCATCGACAGTTTTGAGGCGGCGGACGCATTCCTCTGCGCGCTCGGCCTGGAGCCCAATGTGTACCAGGAGACGAAGCGCGAAAGTTGGACGCTGGGCGACTGCGAAATCGAGCTGGACCACTGGCCCTGGACAAAGCCGTATGTGGAAATGGAGGCGCCAGACGAACAAACCTTGCGCGGCCTGGCCGCCAAACTCGGCCTAGACTGGGCGCAGGTAAAACACGGCAGCGTCGAAATTGTGTACCGCGGCGAGTACGACGTCACCGACGCCCAAGTAAACGCCATCCCGCAGGTCACTTTTGAAGACCCGGTGCCAGAGGTGTTGGCGCGCGCCAAACGGGCGTCTGGTGAAGGCGCGGCCGCAGGGGACACGCCAGCATGAACATCCTCTACCTCGGCGACATCATGGGCGGGCCCGGCATCAAGCTGGTAGGGCAGTTGCTGCCCGGCTTGCGCGCCGCACACAATGTGGACGTGGTTATTGCCCAGGCCGAAAACCTCAGCGACGGCAAAGGCGTGCGCTCCGCCGACTTTGCCCGCCTGCAACAGGCTGGCGTGGATTTTTGCACCGGCGGCAACCACAGCTTTTTCCGGCCAGAGATTTTCCCGCACCTGGAAGACGCGGCGCAGCCCATCATCCGCCCGGCAAATTACCCGGCCGGCACGCCGGGCCGCGGCTACAAATACCTGGACACGCCGAAGGGGCGCGTGCTGGTTATTAGCCTGCTGGGGCAAATCGTGGGCAAGGACGCAGACAAGCCCATGGACAACCCGCTTAAAATTGTGGATGGGATTTTGGCCGCGGAAAAAGGCGCGCCGCGCGCTGCCACGGTGGTCAATTTCCACGGCGACTTCAGCAGCGAGAAACGCATCATCGGCTATTACTTAGACGGCCGCGTCACCATGGTGGTAGGCGACCACTGGCACGTGCCCACCGCCGACGCCGGCGTGCTGCCCAAAGGCACCGCGCACCAGACCGACGTGGGCATGTGCGGCTCGCTGGACTCCAGCCTAGGCGTGCGCTTTGACACGCTCATCCCCCGCTGGCGCGATGGCAAAATTACCAAAAACGGGCTGGAAACGCAAGGCCGCATGCAGCTCAACGCGCTGCTGGTAGAGTCAGACGGCCAAACTGGCCTGGCCAGGAGCGCCCGCGCCATCCAAAAGATCGTAGAGGCCTAAGCGCTGGGAGCCAAGGCCTTGGCCGCAGTGCCCAGCACGCGGATTTTCTGGAAGTTTTTGCCGTCCAAACCGGCAATACGTGTATCTTCAAAGGTAAAATGCGCTTCCTGCAACTGCCGCCAAGAGATAATCACTTGCCGGAATCCGTCGCCATCCGGCTTCAAAACGCCCACGCCAACCCAGAATTTCATAATGGAGTCTTTAGTGGTGCCCAGCGACAGCGTCATGCCGGCTGGCAGCGGCGAAACAAACGTCAGGATTTTGTCCGGCCGGTCTTTGGTGTAGCCGGTGCCAGCCTTGCTGATCATGTAGGCGTCGTGCAGGCGCTGCACCTTTTCGCGCCACTGCGGGTCGGCTTTTTGCTCGTCGCTGGCGCGGACGTTAAGCTCCACTGTTAGCAGGTGCTGCTCGTCTAAAATGGGCACGCCGCCGGGCAGCTCAGCGGTAAGTTTTTCCAGGTTTTTGGCCACAGATTCGTCAAACGCCTCCGGCGACGCAAACAAGCTGCCCACCGGCGTAATGGTAAAGCTCATATTTTCCGGCTGGTACCCGTGCACAAAATCAATAAGTTTCTGGTACGAGTCAATGTAGCGCGTGACCACATCCAGGCTGACGTTATTGAGCTTGGGCACAATCAGGTCGTCCACAAAGAAGTCAAAGCGCACGCCCGGCTGGTAAATCTCGCACACCGGCTTTAGCCAGTTGCTGTAGTGCAGGAGGGCGAACAGCTCAGCCCAGTCTGGGTCGGGGGCTTCATCCAGCCGCCACAATTTGTAGGCGCCGTGGAAAAAGGTGAACTCCAGCGGCTCCTGCTTCTCCACGTGCAGCCGCACGGATTTCCAGATGTGCTCAATAAGCTCCGGCTTGGCCGAATACTTGCGGAATTTTTTAGACAGCAGCAGCTTGACGATTTGGGCAACGAGCGCGTCCCGCCCCCCCTCAGCCGCAAGCAAGCCGAGCGGCTGCTTCAACTCGTTTAATTTTGTCTGTATATACGAATTGGCAGTCATAAACAAATGGAGATGCGGGATAGTCATTACCCTACCGTGCGCGGCTTTTCAGGGCCACGGCCTATTCTCGGCCACCACATCGGAGGTATTTTACCATGCCCGCGCGCAAAACCAGTGCTTTTCGCCCCTGTTTTTGCTATAATCACACCTGATCGGGGTGTAGCGCAGTTGGCTAGCGCACCGCGTTTGGGACGCGGGGGTCGAAGGTTCGAGTCCTTTCACCCCGACCATTTCCACCAGGGACAGCACTGGAAATCTCCTCTGTTATTTGCTATACTCATGTGGTTCATCGGGGTGTAGCGCAGTTGGTAGCGCGCAGCGTTCGGGACGCTGAGGTCGGAGGTTCAAGTCCTCTCACCCCGACCAAACTAAGGAGCCCATGGCCTGTGGCCGGGGCTTTTTTGTTTGGCCTAAAACAAATCTTAAGCATTGGCGTTTACAGTTAGGGGTGCTAAACGGAGGGCATAGCATCCCATGAAAAAGATTACATTGCCAGAAGATTACATGCTTGTGCTGCGGCTCATCAAGCGGGCAGGGCAGGAGGAGCTGGGTAACCTGGCGGAGAGTCTGGCGTTTGACCGCGCGCGGC
This sequence comes from Saccharimonadales bacterium (SeqCode), assembly GCA_035479375.1. Taxonomy (GTDB): domain Bacteria; phylum Patescibacteriota; class Saccharimonadia; order Saccharimonadales; family UBA4665; genus PMNU01. The sequence goes on from DATIIT010000023.1 coordinate 7,141, forward strand.
TGATGCACATCATCCAAAATTTGCGGCACAAGGGCTTGATTTTGGTACGCAAGTCCGGGTATAACACCAGCTGGGTCCGCCTCAGCTCCAAGGGCTGGCGGGCCATTGCGCTCATGCCGCAGCCGCGCCCGGCGCCGTAACGCGCCTATAGTTTCGTAGTACAATAAAAGCATGTGGTCAGTCGTCGCTGTCGCGGTTATATTTGTTATAGTCATTTTTGCCGAGTACCTGTCGCGCTATAAGGGCGTGCACTCTGAGCTGACCCGCAAGCTGGTGCACATTTTGGTGGGCGCGTTCGTGGCCTTTTGGCCGTTTTTCCTGAGCTGGCGGCAAATCCAAGTGCTCAGCTTGCTGTTTTTGGCAACGGTTATCTGGTCTATTAAGTTCAATATTTTTAGCTCGATCCACGCCGTGTCGCGCAACCGGGTTGGCGAGGTGTGTTTTGCGTTGGTAATTGGCATTTTGGCGCTCATTACCTCTAAAGACTGGGTGTTTACGGCGGCCATGCTGCACTTGAGCATAGCCGACGGCCTGGCGGCGATTTGCGGCCTGGCCTGGGGCGACGGCACCACCTACAAAATTATGGGGCGCACCAAAAGTATTGTGGGCAGCTTGGCGTTTTTCTTTACCTCGGTGGCGATTATGATCTGTTATGCGGCGTTCAGCCACCTGGGATACGGCGGCGTGACACTGGTGTGGCTGCCCGTGGCAGCGACCATTGCCGAGAATGTCTCCGGCGAGGGCACAGACAATATGGTGGTGCCGCTGCTAGTAGCATTGGTGTTGACTAGTTCGTTGTAGGCGCAGCTTTTTCCGCTTCAGGAGGCCGCTCACGCGCCGGGCACTGTCATCCGAGCCTAAGGTCTCGGCTGCCAGCACTCGGGCTGCACTTTGCGGGGAGCCTCCTTCTTCGGAAAAAGCTGCGCCCTCCGTCTCGCCACCAGATGCTATAATGGGCGCATGATGATCGTCGCCCTGTTTTCCTGGTGGTACGGTGCTGGATGGGCGCGCTGCGCCAAACAACTAGGTGGCCGGATGCAGGTTGTGCTGGAGGCATTCTCTGTGGCGCTGCTACTCCGCACGTTATTTGACCCCTTCCGGCAAATTAGTGCCGGGCAAACCGGCCGGACGTTTGACGCCCAGGTGCGCGCCCTTGGCGACCGCGCGTTTTCCCGTGTGTTTGGCGCCGTAATACGCAGCATCTTTATTCTTGTAGGCCTGGTTGGCGCGGCGTTGGCCGGGCTGGTTGGCGTCGTTATGGTCATTGTGTGGCCATTTGTGCCGGTGCTGCCGTTTGCTGGCATTGCCCTGGCGGCCTTGGGGGTCAAGCTGTGAACGGCCCACTCGCTTTCCATTACAACAGCCCGCGGGCGCAGAAAGCGCGCATGGCGCACCACTTTGCGCACCGGGATGTCCGGCTGCTCCTAGGCACGGGCGGTTGGGTGCTGCTGGTTTTGGGCGTTGGCTTGGTGTTTGGCCTAAAAGCGCCGCTTGGCTGGGTTATTGCCGGTATCGCCGGCCCATTCTTGATGGCTGCAGCTTGGAGCGGCGCACTGCAGCACATCCCGCCAAGCCCGCAGGCACAATCTATTGACGACCTGCTAGACGCTGACATTTTAGGCATACTGCCAGAAGTGCCTACGCCCATGTTGCTGGTGGACGCCGTGGCACAGCTCAATGGCGGCGCCTTTTTTGCGGCGCGTTTTGGCTTGGAGGCGCTGACAATCGGCACGCTCGTAAAAGAGCAGCCCATTGATATAAACCGCATCTGGCAAGAAGCCGACAACCAGCGCCGTACGCAGCAGGCGGCCAGCATCAATAGCGCGATGCTGACGGCGGCGATAATTCTTTCTATTCCGGGCATCGACCAAGTCCTGGCGCCGTTGCACCTGGGGCAAGACGACATTACGGCGGGCGTGGGCTGGTACGGCCACCTGGATGCGCTGGTGGCGGAGGCGCGCCAGCGTAAAAAAGACGGCGGCATTGGCCGCGACTGGTCGTTTGGCTTTACGCCGCTGCTGCAGCATTTTGGCTTTAACATTAGCGAGCACGTTGGCCGCGAGGGCCTGCTGCAGCGCGATCTGCCAAGCCGCCAAGCCCTTGCCGGCCAAGTCGTGCATTTGCTGGCGCAGGGCGGCCGGCACAATGTGGCGCTGGTTGGTGCGCTGGGCAGCGGTAAGACAACGGTGGTGCACGCGCTCGCCAAAAAGCTTTCGGAGGCCGACCCGGCTGTGCCGCAGAGCCTGCACTTTTCGCAGGTGGTGGCGCTCGACCCGTCGGCCCTTATTTCACAGGCCAAGGGGCGTGGCGAGCTGGAAGGCCTGGTGCAGCAGCTGTTTTACGAGGCGATCCGCGCCAAAAATATCATCCTGTTCTTAGACGATGCGCAGCTGTTTTTTGAAGACGGCAACGGCTCGGTTGACCTGAGCAACGTGCTGCTGCCCGTGCTGGAAGGCGGCGCCTTGCGCATTATATTGGCTATGGACGAGCAGCGTTGGTTGCGCATCGTGCAGTCCAATCCGGCGCTCGGGCAGGCCATGAACCGCATGATGGTTACGCCTACGGACGCGCACGAGACCCTGCTTATCATGGAAAACCAGCTGCCGCTCTTTGAGTACCAGCAAAAGACGACCTTCACTTTCCAGGCGTTGGAGGCAACATACCGCTTAAGCAGCCGTTATCTGAGCGACCAAGTGATGCCCGGCCGCGCCCTCAAGCTGTTGGAGGCGGCCGCCAACTACGGCGCCAGTGGCCTCGTTACCGAGCAATCTGTAGAGCAGGCCATTGAGCAAACCCAAGGCGTGAAGGTGGGGACGGCCAACACCGCCACCGAGCGCGAGACGCTGCTCAACCTGGAGCAGCTCATCCACCAGCGCATGATCAACCAGACGCGCGCCGTGCAGGTGGTAAGCGACGCGCTCAGGCGGGCGCGCGCTGGCGTGCGCAACCAGAACCGGCCCATCGGCACCTTCCTGTTCTTAGGCCCAACCGGCGTGGGAAAAAGTGAGCTGGCCAAGAGTCTGGCCGCGG
>DATIIT010000024.1:0-36764 GCA_035479375.1 Saccharimonadales bacterium (SeqCode)
GGGCTCGTAAATGATGTCCGCGCCAATGCGCTGTTTCAGGAAAGCGTACTTGACCGCGCCGAGCACCACTTGCTCGTCGTCCTCGCGGCCGGTAGCTTCTTTGTTGGCTTCGTGGGCGGCGTCCAAAACATCGGTGGCGCGCAAGAAATTGCCCTTGCGCGAACTCATCTTCACGCCGCCGCTCAGTTTGACGTTGCCGTGCGTGAGGTGCGTGGTGCGCCGCGCCAGCTCCGGCTCAAACTGCTCGATGCTCTTCAGCACCACTTTCATGTATTCCACGATGTCGTTACCGGTGATGATCACCGAGCGGTCAAAATGGTAGTCGGCCCACTTTTTCATAATCAGGCCAACGTCCTTGGCCTCATAGGTTGGCAAGCCCTGGGAGTTGATGAACACCCGCGTGTGCAGCCCAAACTTCTCGCCATCAAACACCACGGCGCCGTCGCTCTCTTGGTAGACACCGCGGGCGAGTTGCTCTTGTACTGTTTGCAGGCCCAGCGTCGCGGTCTCGCTCTCTGGGTAATACTTCTCAAACGGCGTGCCGATGCGCTGGTAAAAGGCGTTGAAATAATCGTAGCTCCACTGGCGGCATGTCCAGTAAATGTGCGCAAACGGCGAGTCGTGGTCGCCATCGGCGAACAGCTGGTACACGCGCTTGTTCAGCTGGATAATTTCCTGCTTGGCCTGCTCGTTTTCTTCGTAGGCTTGGGTGCCGGCCACGTAGCACTTGGCCATCCATTCGGAGCGGCCGGCGGCCGGGATAGCTTCGAGTTTCTCGGGGTGCTCGCCGCCAAGCTCCTGCAAAATCGCCCACATGCTCTTGCCCACGTGCAGCCCAACGTCGCCGCCGAAGTTAACCCGGTGCACTTCCCCGCCAGCTTTCTCAATAATGTTAGAGATGCTGGCGCCTACCGCGCTGGTGTACAAGTGCCCGGCGTGCAGCACCTTGAAGGGGTTGGGGTCGGAGTACTCGGTGACTACCACTTGGCCGGCAAAGGTCTGCGGCACGGCGGCTAGGGCGGCGCTGGCGGCCGCGGCCACCACTGCATCGCTGAGCGTGATGTTGATGAACCCCGGCCCGGCAATAGAGACGTCTTGCACCTTATCGCCGTACACTTCGCGCAAGCGGGCGGCGAGCTGCCCAGCCACCTCGCGCGGCGGCTTGCCCAGGCGGCCAGCCAGCTGCAGCGCCACGTTGGTGGCAAAATCGCCAAACTGCGGCTCTGGCCGGGTCAGCTCGGCGGCCAGCTCCATGTTGAACAATTCTTGTATGGCGGCAGTCAGCGCCGTTTGCATCTCTTGCATATTACACACATTATAGCAAATGTTGCCGTGCGGCGCTTGCCGGGGCGGCGTACAAGCAAAAGCGCGGCCGTTTCAGCCGCGCTCCGCAAGAAGGACGATACCGGGTTACAACTGCTGCTTGTTAACTTCAAGATTCTGCGGCGCAGGCGCACCCAGCCTGACGCCAGACTTGAAGCCAGCAGCCTTAGCAACGGCCGGAGGCAATGCGACGTGGTCGCCGCCAGTGTGCGAACCGTCAGCCGCGCCCACGGTTTCGCCAGGGGCGCCCAGCAGCGTGGTCAGGCCACGGCGCGTAATGGTTACGGTCCGCGTCAGCGGGTTAACCGTATAGTCCACAGGCTCATAACCGCCTAATGGGCTGGCTTCTAAAACCTTTACCGCGGAGCCGTCCGTACTTGCAATGGTGATGTCACCGTTGGGTTCCTTGGTAACAGTGCTGCCGGCCGGGATCGCCTCGCCTTGGCCGGCCTGCTTGAGGGCGGCGACAGCTTCCCGGACGACAGGAGCCTGCGCGGCAGCGACTTCAGCGGCCGCCTTGTCGGCGTCTGCTTTTTTGTTGTCAGCACGCTGCTGGGCGGCTTGGGCTTCAGCGGCTTGGGCTTCAGCTTCGGCAGCGGCCTTGGCTTCGGCAGCACGGGCCGCCTCTTCCTTAAGCGCCATCTCGTGGGCCAGTTCAACGTCCTGGATGCGGTCGGCCTCCCGGCGAGTGGCTTGCTCGGCATAGGCGGCTTCCTCGGCGGCTTGGATGTCGAACATGCGGGTGTCGTCTTCGGCGACGTGCTCGCCGTTGGCCATGGCGTTCAGGCGGGCGATGCCCTCGGCAGTTTGAGCGTCCATAGCGGCGCTGCCGGCGTAGTCGTGCAGCTCGGGCTGGGGAGCGGCTGCCTCAGGCGTGGGCAAACCGTGGTTAGGGGTTTCTGGTGCGGCTGGGGCTAGGGCTTGGACAGGCATGTTTGTTTTCTCTTTTATGCTAGTTTGTTATACATACATATAAGCATAAACAACTACATATGTCAATTATATGGCTTTGTTAGTCCAGCGATTTCAGCTGGCGCGCGGCCTGGGCGGCAAACCACGTGAGCCCGTACATGCTGCCAATGAGCACGGCAAACCCGAAGGTAGTGGTGAACATCTCTGGGTGCTGGTGCGGCGCCAGCAAGCGGTCGGAGACATCAAATAAAATGCTGGCCGGGTTAAGCAAGACGTCCCAGGTGTTCCAGCGCAGGTCGCGGCCAATGTAAATGGCGAAACTGGTTAGGAAAATGGTGGCGGCCACGAGGCGCCAGGCGCTCGCCCTAGACACGCGCTTGCGCAGCTCGCCGTGCACCACAAACAAACTCACCAGTCCCAAAATAAAGGCGTTGAAGATGAAGGAGCTAAACATAATGACGTCGTAGATGAGGTCAACCCGCCCCACCTCCTGCAGGTGGATGTAATCGCTCACCATGTAAAAAGTGTTGGGCAAAAATCCAAGCCAAAACAGCGTCAAAAGAAACGGCGGCCACGACGACCACAGCCGGGTGCGCAGCAGCTTTTGCAGCCACACGGTAAGGCCCAGCGGGATCCAGGCCAAAAACAAGTTGTAGATAAGATAGTCGAACTCCAGGCTATGGTTGCGCCACGCCCCGGCGGCAAACAGCATAACGCTGGCGAGGCTCAAGCACGCGAGCGCCAAACCAAGCCGCGAACGCGTGGAAACGTACCACTTCATAATGCTTCCATTATACCAGGCCTTCCGCTTATGCCCTTATTTGGGCTGCTTAGCCAAGGGCAACCGCAGGATAAAGCACGCACCGCCGCCTGGCACGTTCTGCACTTTGATTTCGGCGTTGTTGGCCTTGACGATGATGTTCGCCAGGCTCAGTCCCAACCCGTAGCCGCCCACCTTGCTGCTGCGGGCTTTGTCGCCGCGGTAGAGGCGCTCGAAGATGTGCGGCAGGTCGGCCTCGGCAATGCCTGGGCCGGCGTCTTGCACCCACAGCAGGTAGTGGTTGTCCTCTTTTTTGCCGCCAATGACCACTGTGGCCTTCGGGGGGCCGTACTTTATGGCGTTGTCCAGCAGGATGGCCACCGCCTCTTCGAGGCTGTCTTGGTGGCCGGTAACGACGGCGGGGGCGGCCTCAACCCGGAAGGCGGCCTGCTTGCCGGCGGCGGCCTGCTCTTTGACGCGCAGGGCGCCCGCAACCACCTGCTTCACCTGGACGCTCTTTAGTTTGAGCGGCGTGTGGCCGTACTGCGTGAGCGCCAGCAGGTTAGCGCTGAGGCCCTCCAGGCGCTGCACCTCTTCCAGGTTGCTGTGGATGAGCTCGCGCGCGTCGCTTTCTGTGAACTGCTTCTGGCGCAGGAAGACTTCGTTTTCTAGGCGCAGGTTGGTAAGCGGCGTGCGCAGCTCGTGGCTGGCGTCGGCGGCGAAACGCGCTTGGGCGTGGTGCGCTTCCTCGATCGGCTTCAGCGTGCGGCCGGCAAACCAGTAGCTCAGCAGGCCGCCAATGGCCAGCGCAGCAACGTTAATGAGCACAAAATCGCGGTTGAGGCGCTGGCGCGTCTGGGTGGTGGCGTCGTCTTGCAGGTTGGTAAAGCGGCTGTACGGCCGCGCCGGCCAGGCGTACAGGCCGCCCACGGTACCGCCCTGGAAAATCTGGCGCACGCCGCTGCGTTGGGCGCTGTTGCTGCGGTCGTACTCGTGCTCAAAAATGAGGCGGAAACTGGCCGACAGCGTCAGCGAAAACGCCAGCAGGATTGCCAGGTAAAACAGCGTTAATTTGACGCGCGCGGATTCAAACATCTAGGCTTATTTTACTTTGTAGCCGTGCCCGCGCACAGTCTGGATTACGGCCTCGCCAATTTTTTTGCGCAAATTGGCCACAAATGTTTCCACAGTGTTGTGCTGGACACGGGACTCGTCGGCCCAGACGTGGTCGAGCAGCTGGTCTTTGCTGACCACCTCGCCCTTGTGGCGCAGCAAGTACTCCAGCAGCTGGAACTCTTTGGCGGTGAGGTGCACCGGCTCGGTGTCTACGGCAACTTCTTTACTGACCACGTCGAGTTTGAGCGGCCCGCTCTGGAAAGTGTTGCCGTTGTGGGCTTGCGGGCGGCGCAGCAAGGCGCGGACGCGGGCCAACAGTTCGTCAAAAGCAAATGGCTTGGGCAGGTAATCGTCGGCGCCGGCGTCGAGCCCCTGCACGCGGTCGCCGATGGTAGTGCGCGCCGTGAGCATCAAAATGGGCGTCTGCACGCTGTTGTCGCGCCACAGCTGCACCAGGCCGGGGCCGTCGCGGCGGCCGGGGATCATCCAGTCTAGCAGCACCAGGTCGTACGCTGTGGCGTCCACCAATGTTTCCGCCGCGTCGCCGTCGTTGGCCACGTCCACCACGTAGCCCTCAGCCGCCAAGCCCTTTTCCAGGCTCTTGGCAATTTTCTCTTCGTCTTCTACCACAAGTATACGCATACTTTTATTATACGCCCGCCCCTGTAAACGAGCTGGAGATGCCGCAGTTACTCGTCCAACGCTTTTTTGAAGCGCTCCACCAGCTCCACCGGCGCCGGGTCAACGCCGTTTAACAAGGCGGCGTACAGCGTGGTAAAGTCGCCGTAGGCAATGGCCCACAAAAGTTGCGCAAGCACGTCCTGCCCTTCCACCTGCACGACGTGCGGCGCCGGGCGCATACCAGACAGCAGGCGCTCGGTCACCTCAAAACGTTTTTGGACGCGCGGGTGCTCTAAAGTAGACCTAAGGTCAACCACGGCGTACGGCTTGTCCACCGGCTGTTTGCTCCAGCCAATGAACTCGTTGTGGTTGAACTCTGGGATTTGGCCGCACCAGGCCACTTGCTTGGCGTTTTCGTTGCAGCTGATTTTCCATTTGTACGCCGCCGGGAACAGCTTGGGGCCGGCGTAGATGACCACCGATTTACCCATAAACTCCTGCGCCAGCTGCTTGGCCGGGTTCTGCGCTGTGGGCACTTCCGGGCCCCACTGCTCTACCGCCTGTTTTAGGAAGTCTGCGGTTTGGGCAAGCCGGGCGGCGTAGCCTTCGGCGGCCAGCACGCCGGCCATGTCCAGCATATCCAGCAGCGCGCGGAACATGGCAAACACCGCGTAGCGCGGCTGCTCGGCCTTGGGAACCGTGGCCAGCAGATAATTCTTGGACTGGGCAATTTCTTGCAACTTGCCGCCGCCGGTAATAATGGCGATGTGCGCCCCGCGCTTTTCGGCCTCGGCCAGCGCGCTCAGCGTTTCTTCGGTGTTGCCGGAGTAGCTCGACGCAATAAATAAGGTGTCCGGGCCCACGTACGGCGGCAATTCGTAATCGCGCACAATCTCAAACGGCACGCTGACGCCCGGCCAGGTGTGCGCAAACGCCGCGTAAAACGCCGAGCCACCCATTCCGCCTAAGACCACGTTTTTAGCCGGGCCTAAGTCTGTCTTGGGCAAAGCAAAATCGTGCGTCAGCTGCCCCATTTGCCGCCGGGCAATGCCCAAGCTGTCTTCCGGGTCTTTTTGGTGTATCCATTTGAGGTCGTCGAGCATCGTGAAAGTCCTTGTGCTAATTAGTATTCGTAGCTATACTATAACGGAATAAGAGCGAGGGGAACTATGTTTGGGCATGATGACAACGCACAAGTAGCGCAAAGCGGAGCCGCGGACGGTGGGATGGTAATCCCGGACACGGCTGCCCCAACACCGGCCGAGACCGCGCCGGCCTACAGCGCCCCGGCCGCACCAGCCACTGAAGTAGCGGCCGAGACCGTCTCTGCCGGTGCCGCCGCCCCAGCCGCCGACGCCCCCACCACCAGCGATGACGACCTTATCCAAATCAAGCAGCAAGCGCTGCAACAGCTCTCCCCGCTCGTTGGCCACCTCGACCAATCCCCAGAAGAAAAATTCCGCACCACGATGATGATGATCCAAGCCTCAGACAACCAGGCGCTCATCAAAGAAGCGTACGCCGCCGCCCAGGAAATCGACGACGAAAAAACCCGCGCCCAGGCCCTGCTCGACATCGTCAACGAAATCAACTACTTTACGCAGCACCAAGCGTAGCCGGCCGGAGGCCACGTGCGGTCCATACAGCTGCGGCGCGTGAATACGGCGCTGTTTGTGGCAATCGTTGCCGTGCTTTTGTATGTCATCACGGCGCCGCTGCTGCCGCTGCTCATGTTTTGGGTGGAGTCGCACACCGGCTCGGCCGCGCGCACCTTGGCCGCCCAGCTACAGCTGCCCGCCGCCCAAGTGGCCAACATGCCCGGCGACGACCGCATCGTTATACCGGCCATGCTGCTCGACCAGCCCATTAACGAGGGGCGCGACCTGAGCGCGCTGCGCACCGGCACCTGGCGCCGGCCAAACACCAGCACGCCCGACAAGGGCGGCAACACGGTTATTGTGGGGCACCGGTTCACGTACACCAATCCGCGCGGGTCATTTTACTTCTTAAATAAACTGGCGCCGGGCGATGAAGTTGGCGTGTTTTGGCACCACAAACGCTATCTGTACAGAGTCACCGGCGCCAAGCAGGTAGCGGCCACCGAAACCGCTGTCGAGGCACCGAGCCCTAGCGCCGAGCTCACCCTCTACACCTGCACACCGCTGTGGCTGCCCAAAGACCGCTTGGTAATTACCGCCACGCTGGAAAATCCGGCGGAGGCCAACCCATGAGCGACAAGACGAAATTCTGGCTGCTGCTGGGCATCTTGCTGGCCAGCCTCGCGCTGCTGGCCGTGCTCAACGGCGCGCTCGGGCAAGATGTGCTGGTGCGCCCCTAGCGCTGTTGGCGGCTAGCCGGCTCTTCGGCTGCGGCGGGCTCGGCAGCTACCACCCGCGCGGGGCGGCGCCAGAAGCGCACCAAAATCGCCACCAAGAGCAGCAGCGAGGCCACGCCCACAATGAGGCTCACCGCGATGCCGGTGTTCGTGAGCGTACCCGAAGCCGCCCCGCTGCCCGAGCTCGTGCTCGCCCCACACACCGCACTGCTGTTGTACGCCCCAGATCCATACGCACTACACCCGTACGAGTCGCCAAAACCGGTCATCCCTTGAATTGTATACAGACGCATGTGTCCCCTATTATCGTAAGCGTTATCTGTTTTTATGGTATCATAGGTTAGGTCAACATAACAAAGTGAGGGTACATGGTAGGCACTGTTGCGTTCCTGGACCTGGGGGCTCCGGAGCTCATAATTATCTTGGCGATCGTGCTGCTATTGTTCGGCGGCCGCAAGTTGCCGGAGTTGTCACGCAGCCTTGGGGAATCGATGCGAGAAATCCGTAAAGGCATACACGGCGATGGGCACAATGAAACGAAAAAAAGCCAAGACAAACCAAGCACCAAGCCAGACTAGCCCGGCAGAGGCCGCACCGGCGCACAACCCGCGCCTCACCTTTATGGCGCATCTTATGGAGTTGCGCAAACGGCTCTTTTATATTGCGCTGTCAATTGTGCTGTGGGGCGCGGCCGCTTATTTTGTGCAACAAAAAATCGTTGCTATCTTGCTGCGGCCGGCGCACAACCAGCAGTTTATTTACACCTCCGTGGGTGGCGGCATCGACTTTTTGTTCCGCGTCTGCATCTATACCGGGATTGTCTTCAGCATCCCGGTGATCGTCTTCCAGGTGCTCAAATATGTACAGCCGCTCATTAAAAAGGATGCGGTGCGTTTCGTCGCTTTTGGCAGCGTAGTTTCCGGGGTGTTGGCCGCAGCCGGTATGGTGTTTGGCTACTTTTTGGGGCTGCCGGCGGCGCTGCACTTTTTGCTGCACCAGTTTACAACTGCACAAATCCACGCCCTGCTGACCATCCAGTCGTACATGTCGTTTGTGACGCTGTACATGCTGGGGTCGGCGCTGCTGTTCCAGCTGCCGCTCATTTTAGTGCTCATTAACCGCATCAAGCCGCTCAAGCCCAAAAAACTGTTCCACTACGAACGATGGGTGGTTTTGTTTGCCTTTGTGGCGGGCGGCATTATGAACCCCTCGCCGCGCGTCCAGGACCAGCTGCTGCTGGCTGGGCCGATGGTGGCGGCGTACCAAATCGGCATCCTGCTGGTATGGCTGGCTAACCGGCGCTCGGCACCGGCGCGCAAGCGCGATGAACTCCGCCAAAAAGATGCCCAGCAGCAAGCGCTGCGCCAAGAGCGTTTCCAACAGGCCCAGGTTGCCCTGCAGCAACAGCTGGCGGCGCAGCCACGGCCAGCGGCGCCGGTGGCGGCTGCTGTGGCTGCGCCCCGGCCGGCCGTTGTGGCCACGGCAGCGCCCCTGTCTGCAACCGCGTCCATTGCCACCACGCCAAAGCCGCACACTGCCGCACCCAAACCCGCCGCGCAGCCAACCCAGTCCAGTGCCCGCCCCGTCCGCCGCCGCTACTTCAACGATTTCAGCACCCGCCGTGTGGCCGCGCCGGCGCCCCCGCGCACCCTCCGCATCCAACAGGATTCCGCCGAGGCCGCGTCATAATATCATTGCCACGCCCGCTTGACAGCCAGGACGAACCTGCCCTACAATCAGGCCAGAACCTACAAAATAAAAAAGAAAATAAAAACCATGGACAAACCGCTGCAATCACTGCTGCAAAAAGAAATGACCCGCAAAGAATTCTTGGCCACCATCGGGCTGGGCGTTGCCAGCATACTGGGCTTTTCTTCCCTGTTGAAGCTACTGGGGCTCCGCGGCAGCGCCAGCCAATCGCACGGCTACGGGTCGCACGGCTACGGCCGGTAACACCGCGCTATTTCACCCCGCGGCAAACGCGCGGGCAACGTAAAAGGCCGGCTCACACACCGGCCTTTTTACGCATGTTTGTTTGACCCTATTGTATGCCTGCGGCCGCTTTCCCGGCAAGCGTTTTACGCCCGGCCGGGGCTGCCACAGGTTGTGGGGCGCGGGCTACATCATGCCCATGCCAGACATGTCGGCCGGGCCAACAGCGGCGGCCGGCGTCTTCTCTGGCACTTCCACTACCAGCGCGCCCATGGTCATGCTGGTGCCGGCGATGCTCACGGCGTTCAACAGCGCCTCTTTGGTGACGCGGGCGGGGTCAACCACGCCGTTGGCCTTCAAGTCCACCAGCTTGCCCGGCTCGTTTACATTCACGCCGTGGCCGGGTTTGGCCGCCCGCACCTGCGGCAGCCACTCGTCTGGGTTGAGGCCGGCATTGCTCAGCAAGATGCGGAAGGGCTGCTCCAGCGCCTTGATCAGGATGTTCATGCCTGCAAGATGTGACAAATCAAGACCGTCAAAATCCTTCTCCAGTTTGGCGTACTTCTCGGCGATGGCAGAGCTCAGGTTAATCAGCGTCACGCCCCCGCCCGGCACAATGCCTTCGCTTAGAGCAGCCTTCACTGCCGCCACGGCGTCGTCCACGCGGAATTTCTTCTCTTCAATTTCGGTCTCGGTGGCGCCGCCCACTTTAATGACGGCCACTTTGCCGGAAAGCGCGGCGCGACGCTGTTCCAGCTGCTCGCGCTCGTAGTCGCTGGTAGCCGCGGCAATCTGGGCGTTGATGTGCTTCACCCGCGCGGCCACGTCGGCGGCCGAGCCGGCGCCTTCCACAATCGTGGTGTCGTCCTTGCCCACAATCACCTTGCGCGCCGAGCCAATCATGGTCAAGTCGGCGTTCTCAAAGGTGTAGCCGCGCTCTTCGGAAATCACCGTGGCGCCGGTCAAGACGGCGATGTCGTCCATGATCTCCTTGCGGCGGTCGCCGTAGCTCGGCGCCTTGATGGCTACGGTGTTAAACACGCCCTTCAGGCGGTTCAAAATGAGCGTGCCCAGCGCCTCGCCCTCGATGTCCTCGGCGATAATCACCAAGTCCTTCTTGCCGGACTGCGCCAACTTCTCAAGGATCGGCAAAAATTCCTGGATTGAGCTAATTTTGTGGTCGGTAATCAGCACGGCAGGCTTGGTGTACACGGCTTCCATGCGGGCGGTGTCGGTGACCATCAGGGCGCTCACATACCCCTTGTCGATGGTAAACCCTTCCACCACCTCAGATTCCAGGTGCAGCCCCTGCCCTTCCTCCACAGTCACCACGCCCTCGCGGCCAACCTTGTCCATGATCTCGGCAATCAGGTCGCCGATCTCTTTGTCCCCGGCGCTGATGGTGGCCACTTCGGCAATCCGGCCTTTTTTGCCCTGGATGTCCTCGCGCATGCCCTCTAATTTGTGCAGCACGTCCTGTGCGGCGGCTTCTAGGCCTTTCCTGAGTAACATCGGGTTGTGGCCGGCGGCAATAAGTTTGTTCGCCTCGTTCAAAATGTGGTAGGTCAGGACCGTTACGGTGGTGGTGCCGTCGCCAGCCACGTCGTTCATCTTGGAGGCGGCTTGCTTGATGAGCTCGGCGCCCACCTTGTAGCCCAGCGTCTCGTCATCAGCGTCGCCGATTTCCACGCCCTTGGCCACGGTCACGCCGTCGTGCGTCACCGTGGGCGCGCCGTAGCTTTTGCTAATGACCACGTTGCGGCCCTTCGGCCCCATGGTGGTCTTCACGGCGTTGTACAAAATCTCGGCACCCTGCAGCACGCGGCGGCGGGCTTCGTCATCGTAGAATACTTTTTTGGCCATAACTTCCTAAACCCCCGTTATTTAATCGTCGCCACGACGTTTTTGTGGTAAATAATGATGAATTCTTCACCGTCCACTTTCACGGTCGTGGATTCGTACTCATTTTTGTACAGCACGCGGTCGCCGGTTTTTACATCCTGCACGCCGGCGCCCACGGCCACCACCTTGGCGATCTTCGGCTTCTCGGCCGAGCCCTGCGGCAAGTACAGCCCGGCGGCCGTCTTGGTCTGCGCGGCCTCAGTTTGCACAACAATGTATTCAGCAAGCGGTTGCACGGGAACACCCATATCCATCTCCTCCTCTTAATTGTCTCTAGAACGTTAGCACTTTGGTCTCCCGAGTGCCAGCGCGTCAGCACTCACTATATATGAGTGCCAAAGGCTGGTCAAGACTGCTTCGGCCAGAGAATCTACCACCTAGCGCGGATGGCTGTCGTACTCGGCCTGCAGGCGCAGCGCATTACTATGTTGTTTTTCAAGCATGCGGCCGTATGCTTGGTTGAGCACATCCCTATACCGGCTCCCACTTTCCAGAATTCGCATGTGGTAGAGCTCGAGCACGTGAGTAAATTCAAAGTTAAATCTCTCCAGCGGGGTACGCGGCCGTTCACCCTGGGGCAAGTTGGGGTAAATAATGGAGTCGAGCGAGGACGCAACATGGGCAAACTCACTCATCATCCGCTTCGTCAGCCTGTCCATAACCTCGTCTTGGTTTTCAGGGGTCATATGCTCAACGAGATCGCGCAGGCTTGTGGCGTGCTCAAGGTCAAAAATAATAGGCGATCCGTCTTCCCCAAGGCCAATATTTTTAAATTTGGGGTCTCCGGAGAACAAAAGTTTAGTATGCATTGATACCAGAGTGTCAACCACTGGGTGGAGCCTGTCTGGCATCTGCGCAGTGGTGATGCCTCGCCACCGAAGTTCGTCCATGGACTCCAACCCCTGCTTTTGCCGGGTAATGACATACACGAGCGGATTAGCGCTATAGCGATCGACAATCGCGCCCACGACATCTACTGTGGACAGCCCAACGGCTTTGGCATGCGCCAGCATAGTCAGCTCCTGGGCGGCGTTATGGCTGGCATCATGCTGTCCACCTAGAGGATATTGTTTTACAACCACCGGCTCCTCTACCTGCACACCATCTCTTGACTTCATCTTAAGCACACCAAAAAAGGCGCCCCGGAACGACTTCTCTTTCCCAAATGCTGCCAGTTGGCGCGGGGTGAACGTAAATTCGCTTGGCCGCTCGCCGTCGGCAAAGGGGCTTAACACATCCTCAGCAATGCTCACGTTGAGACGCTCGATAAGGCCAGACTCATCAGACACGACGCCTTCATGGTTGGCGAGTGCCGCAAGATCTGGCAGCGGCCGCACCAAACGGGCATTGTCGATATGCGACAACCGATCCATAAACAACAGCTGATCCGCAGGGATAGGCGGCGGGGTCTGACCCGACATCTCTCCATGTGCAAATCGCGGTGGTACAAATTCACCCGACATCGTCTACCGCCCTGGGGGCTTCCGTCCCCTGCGTTACCGCTTCGCGTAAATAGGCCAGCTCATGTTCGCTAAACTCTCCGCTTTCGGCCAACTCCCGAGAAATTGTTTCGGCAAACATTTCAGGTGTGCCTTCCGGCCCTATCATATACGGCGGAAGAAGTGACAGCTCCTGCCCAGTCGTGCTTCTAAGGTCTGGCGTGAACGCAAAATGGTCGATTGCGCGCAGGTCACCGGACGCAACCACCACACCCATGCCACGGTCGTATTGTTGGCGCTGTGACTGCCCCACCATCCACAGTAACCGGCTGTATAGTTGCAGGTCACGCCGCACAATATGCAAACGGCTGCCTAGTGGCCACGTACCTGGCGGGATGAGCAGTAAGTCAACATCCTGGCTCGGGTTATCACCATAGCGGGCTAGTACCGGCAGGCCGCGGGAACTCAGGTCATGGTGCGTTTCGCTATCGTAGCTATTGCGAGGCATTGCCAGCAACCGGGAACCGGCATAAGACGAGTAAAACTCAAGCACCTGCCCGGCGGTTTCAGGCACAAGCGGAACCACCCGGCGGCTATTATCAACCGGCCCGACGTATATGTCGGCGGCGTTCAAAGCAGAAGGTATGTCAAAAGGTTGACTCCGTCCTTCGGGAAAATTCATATCTGTTATTATACCATCTTCAGACCAATTTGACTATCCTCTATAATGATGTCTATGCCTAAAAAAATCCTCATGTCCCCCGCCGACCACTTCGGCATCGAGTACGAAATCAACGCCTGGATGCACCAAGACGTCCAGCCAGACAACGCCATTGCGCGCAGGCAGTGGCAAAAAGTGTACGACATCTACACCAAGCAGCTCGGCTGGGAAGTGGTGCTGGCCGACCCGGTCAAACACCTGCCAGACATGGTCTTTGCCACCGACTGCTGCCTGATGATCGGCGGCAAAATCCTGCTCAGCAACTTCCGCTACCCCGAGCGCCAGCCGGAAACCGTCCACTACAAAAAATGGTTCGAGGCCAACGGCTACAGCAGCTCCCAGATGCAGCAAGCCAAACACCGCTTTGAAGGCGGCGGCGACAACCTGGTGTGCGGCGGCAAAATCCTGGCCGGCTACGGCTTCCGCTCCGACCCCGAGGCCGCCGACGAGCTGCGCGCCTACTTCCCCCAGATGGAGGTCGTGCCGCTGCGCATCGTTGACCCGTTCTTCTACCACCTGGACACGTCCGTGGCCGTTTTGGACGCTAACACCATCGCCTTCTACCCGCCCGCCCTGGACGAGGCCAGCCAAAAACGGCTCCGCGACGCCATCCCCAACTGCATCGAGGCCACCCTGGAAGAAGCCCAGGGCTTTGGCCTGAACGCCGTCAGCGACGGCAAAACCATCATCACCAGCGACGAATCACAAAGTTTGCTCAAAAAATACCAGGATGCAGGATTTAAGACCATCGGCACGCCTATCTTAGAATTCCGCAAATCCGGCGGCGGCGTCAAATGTATGACGCTGGAGCTGCGCGGCTAGTGCCGATGACCCCCCCTTATTTTGTGCAGCTTTATACCTAATACCCGGCGATAAAAATCGATTTCGTGGTTCGGGTCGTCGCCGCAATCACCCACCCGTGCCACCGTCATGACGTGGTCGCCGCCCTCTTCAACGACCCGTACCGGAGTCCAATATGCACGCGCCTTCAGGCTCCCCGCACGTGCATAACAAGGGCCTGAGCCACGGGTGCCATGACGCACCACAATATCATCGCTCCAACCGGTGTCAACATAGCTCCGCAGGGCAAAATAAAAACTCCTTGTTACGCGTAGCTGGTCTGCTGCGTTCGGCGCAATGCCGTGAAGCTCGCCGTTCAGTGCCGGGCGCAGATCCACTACCCGTACACGCTTTGCGGTGTCAGTCGTCAACTCGGTTGCCTCCACCACATACGGCCCATTCTTGTGGGAAAGCGGCGGGACAGTATGCGCAAATTGGCGGGCAGGGACTTCCAAAGTACCGGCCAAAACGGTTGCGCCGATAAAACCGGGCGGCGCCTCTGAATCTAAGGCGGGCTCGGAGCTGGCAGGCAGGTCCACTCCCAGATCGATCAAAGTCCGCACCATCTCCCCATACTCATGCGAGCGGGGGTCAAGCCCCGCGAGCTCTTGCCGCCAAGCGGCCACCGGGTCGAAAACGCCGGGCGCCCCAATCTGCCCATCCGCCAATAAATTTTCACCTGCCAAATACATAAAACCTGTTACCCCTACCGTAACACCGGAAGCCCCCAGGGGAACAGGATAAAAATCACATTGCGCCAGGCGCCATACGGGAGTATTATTTGCAGCCTACTGGGGCTGTGAAGGCGCCTGCACTATACCAGCCAGCGCCAGCAGCGTATCCGTTGGCAGCCTTCCAGTCTCAGTGCCAAGCCGAAAATCTGTCGTTACCGGCCCCACTGCCAAAGCGTAGCGTGGCTGCTCACCATCAGGAGATTGGAGCACCGGCCCGGGGCGGCCGTTTGCCCACTCATCCCTGGCGTTAGCGACTAAGCCGCTTACGGCCTCTGTGCCAAGCACATCCACCACGCTGCCAAGTAGCTCAAAATTCTGCACAAACTCTTTACTCATACACTAAATTATACCGTAATATCTTAATTTCGTACAGCGCTGGTTGGCGTTTGGTAGGTGGCGTGTGCCATCATATCAGCTTCAGACAAGCCCATAATAGCCTTGCCGTTCGTGAGCGGGAACGCCGTTTCCACCCGCTTGTTTTCGGCATTGATAATTAACCGGACCGTCATCTCTGAGGCGCCATCGATAAGCGTCGCCTGCCCATCGGCAATAATTACCGGGCGGCCATGGTCGTCCACACTTGGGCGGCCGTTGGCGATGTCGGCACCCTCGTATGCCATGCGCACGGCCTGCATAACCGCGAGTGGGTCATACTCCTTGGGATACATCGCATTATTCGTCGGGACAACGCCGCCGTCCGGGGAAAGCGCCATCTTTGGCCGGTCCCCAATAGCGACGCGCGCAATATACGGCTCGGCCGGGTGCTCGCGAAACTTTTTGCGGTGGGCGCTGTTACCGGACTCCATATGTCCACGGTCAACACGTGTGGCCGGGCGTTCTTCACCGTTTTCCCCGGTAACCGTACCCCACAGCCGGCCGGACTCTTCGTGGTGGTAGCCGCCAGGGATCGCCACCGCGCCATCTCCGGTGTCCAGGTCGCCTGCTAATATATGGATGAGGCCATCCTCCCCTGTTTCTGGGTGGTAGTCAAATAGGTCGATCAAGCCGGACGACCGGGCATAGTCATAATCCACGCCCAGCAGGTCGCGCAAGCGGCCTTCGCGCACCTCAATAGCTGCCGCAATTTCCGCTGAGGGTAACGCGGCCGGCTGCTGCTCAAGCACAGGGGCGATATTTGCGGCGAGGGTGTTCATGTTTGTTTACATTTGTGCGTGGCTATTCTACACACTTATTATAAACATAAACGTGACTACATGTCAATAAACACTTGCTCTATGCACGGTGGCGCCGGCGCACCGCCCGCCGCGCCACGACAATTTCGTCGTAGTCGCGCTTTACCACGCGGCGCGGGTCAGTGTCGTCTTGCTGGATATGGCGCAGCTCGGCCGCTTTTGGCCCGTTGCCCAAGATCGATTTCTCGTGCCCCTTGCCCAGCAGCACCACCACGTCGCCCTTGCGCGCCATGTCCACCGCCGTTTGCACGGCGTTTTCCCGGTCGTGCACCAAAAACAGGTCCTTGCCCTCTTGCTTGCCGCTCTGGCGGGCGCCGTAGGCGATCTCTTCCAGGATTTCCTGGCCGTCCATGTCGCGGTCGTCTTCTTCGGTCACGATAACCACGTCCGCGTCCCGGCCGGCCACCTGCCCTTGCATGGGACGCTTGGCTTCATCGCGCCGCCCAGCCGAGCCAAACACCACAATAATCCGCCCTTTGGCCAGCGGCCGCAGCTCCTTGAACAACTTTTCGAAACTTTCCGGGGTGTGCGCGTAGTCCACAATCACGGCAAAATCCTGGCCTTCGTCGATGCGCGTCATGCGCCCTTCCACAGCGTGCAAACTGGCAATGCCATGCTCAATTTGCGCCCGCGTGAGCCCCACGGCCCGCCCCACGCCCACGGCCGCAAGCGAGTTGTACACATTAAAACTCCCTGGCAAATGGCAGGTGATGCGGTACTCATCACCGCCAACCTTGGCCGTGTAGGTGCTGCCTTCCGGCGTCAACTTAATATCGTGCGCCCGCAGCCCGCCTTTCTTCACCCCATACAACACTGGGTTGGCCACCGCCGAGGCAAACAACTCCCCATTCGGGTCGTCAGCATTGGCGATACCCACACGCAAGCCCTTCTTGTTGCGGCTGGTCTGCTCAAACAGCATCTTTTTGGCGGCGCGGTAGTTCTCAAACGTGCCGTGGTAGTCCAGGTGCTCGTGCCCCAGGTTGGTCAACACTGCCACCGAGTACGGTATCGCCCACACCCGGTGCTGCGCCAGCGCGTGGCTGGTAGTCTCCAGCACCAGCCACTCCACGTGGTTGGCCTTCATCTTTTGGATTTTGGCAATCAGCGACCCCACGCTCAGCGTCGTCAGCCGCGACGGGTTGGGCTGCGCCCCCTTCCCGTCCCCGTAATCCACGGAAATCGTGGTCATCATGCCCACTTTGTAGCCGGCGTCGCGCAGCATGGCGGTGATGAGCGTACATGTGCTCGTCTTGCCGTCCGTGCCGGTCACGCCAATAACCTTCATATCCTTGGCCGGGAACCCGGCTTTGGCCTGCCGCAGCATGGCCTCGCCCAAGTGCCCCATGGGCTCAATCTTACGAAAAACGTTGCGGGGAATGATCTTTTTTATGAGTGTACGCATGCCCCGAGTATAATCCGTTCCCTGTTTCTACGCTAGCCCGGCCGGGGCTAGCCCAGGAGCTGCTTCATTTGGTCGTCGGTGAGGAGTGTAATCGAGTGTTCGTCGCCGAGCTTCTGGTTCCAGCCAATCTTGTTCGCCTTCAAGGTGGCGTCAATCAAACGGTTGGCGTGGCTGCGGTCGCCCACGTTCAGGCCGTGGCGTTGGGCAGCCTCCAAGATGCGGTAGCCGGCGCTGCCCTCAGGGTAGCCCTGGATCTTGTTGTGGGCGTTAAACTTACCCACTTTGACCACTTCATGGCCGTTGCTGGAGGCGCCAGGAGCGGTGTTGGGGTGGGCCGGCCCGGTGTTGGTGTGCGTGTCGTTCGGGTTCATGCTGTTGCTACCAGCCGTCTCTGTAGCTGCGGCATGGTGGCCGTTACCATTCGGAAGGTGGTCTGTAGGGTTAATGTTCTGGTGCGCCCCACCGCCAGTAGGCAAGTGGTCGGCCGGGTTGAACTGGTTGCTGCCGCCTGTAGGGAGGTGGTCAAACGCTTGGTTCGGCAGCTGCCGGCCAAAGCCGCCGGGCAGTTCTGCGCCATGGTGTTGTTGCAAGTAGGCGGCCACAGCTGCGGTACCCGCCAGGGCGACAGTGGCCAGCACCGAGCCGACGCGGTAGTTGCGCTCGCCGGGATCCATAGAGCGGAAGGCCTCAACACGCTCGCGGGCGTAGGCCTGCGCGGTTGCCACAGCCCCGGTTGCGGTGTTATATAGCAGCGAAGAAAGCCGCAGAGTGGCGTCGCCCCATTCAACATTGCGCAAGCGGTTCCCTGCGGCCTGGGTGGCTAGCACCGCTGAGCCAATCATCATAGCGCCGCGTACTTTCAGGGCGTCCAGGTTCAGGTTTTCGGCAAGCCTTCGCTTGGCCAAGATTGCAGTGCCTTGCACGTTGCCGATGGCGCGGCCCAGTGACATAGCACCACGCATGGCAGCAGCGCCAGCATGGCGGCGGATGCGGTCACGCAGCGATTCCTTCTGCAGCGCCTCACGCGTCTGTTGGACAAGTTCGTTGGCTTGCTTGCCCCACTTCTTAGTGCCCTTGCGTACGCGCTCTGCACCACGGCTGGCCGCCATCTGGGCGCCCACCAAGTGGTCTTTGCGCACCTGCTTGGAGCGGAGCGAGCGCAGGCGGCTCAAGCTAGAGCGCACGATGAGGTTCTGTTGAAGCGTCAGGTCGTTGGGGTCAGCTACGTCGGGGTACAGCTCGGCGGCTAGGTCTTCATAGGTTGCCTCAGCAATGCCGTCCCGGAAGTCGCCAGGGATGCCGGCTTCGCGGCCACGGACAAGCTCCAGCTTGTTTGCCAGGCTACTCACGACCACGTCTTCTGCTGGGGTCAAAGCCTCTTCCAGGCGGCGGTGTTCGTTGGACGCGCCCTGGCGGCGTGTGGTGTCGCCATACACGCCGTTGCCGCCGCGTACCCGGTTGGGGTACAGCACGCGGGCGATGTCGGCAGCAGTGCGGATGTCCTTGTTGTTCAAGAGGTAGCTAAAGATTTCGGCCTCGCTCATGCGCCTCGCGGTCTCTGGGGTGAGCACGCCCTCTGCAGACGTGGCGTAGCCGCCAGGAGTCTCCACATGGACGCGGGTGCTCACCGCGCGGCCGCGGGCGTTGGTGCCGCGGTGCAGCTCATCGGGGCGGACGAGCCGCTCGTTTTCGCCGGGGAACGCCTCCGGCTCAACGACAGTGACGGTTTTGCGCGCCGTTACAGGCTCCACCGGAAGCGCCTGGCTCAGGTAATTGTCGCTCGCCGCCTCAAGGCGACGGATAACCCGCGGCTTGCGGTGCAGCTCATTGCGGGCGTCGGCGTCAAGCCGGAGCAGGCGTTTCAATGTATTGGCGTCAATTTCGCCGTGCACTGAGTGGCGCATGGCAAGCTGGCGGGCAGTCTCCAGGACGGGGATATGGGCATCAGGGATAGGGGTGCCGGGGCGGGCCTTGGACAAGATGTCACGTGCCGTGCGCAGCACATCGCTTTGCGCCGGGCCAAGCACCCAGCCGTCTGGGCGGGCGGCGGCCATCAGGTCTTCCACCATGTTTGTGTCCAGGCGGTTGCCTTCGCGGTCGAAGTAGGTGCCGCGGCCGGGGATTGGGTCGGCCGGGTCGTCTGCCCTGCTGTGGCGGAGGGTTTCGGTGAATTGTTGGGCGTAGGCGCGGGCCTCGGCGTCTGGTACACCGTTGAGGCCGTCAGGGTTGTTAATCAGGTCTTGGAGCATTGCCCCTTGGTCTGCAGCCGTCTCAATCCGCCGGACGAGGTTGGGGTCGATACCATGGGGGCCAGCCGGGGATACGGGCGCATTATCCGGGAAACGGCGGACTGTTGGGTCGAGGGTTGGAGTTGTGGCTGGGGCGGATTCGGCCATAATGGTAGCTTCTTATCTTTTTGTTTGTTTTAACTACACATATATAAGCACATACGTAATAATAAGTCAATCATAAGCACATAGTTTAGCTATTTTTACCACACAATGTCTTCCTATCTTATGCTATATTACAAATAATGCTAGTTTTGGGTATTGAATCGAGTTGCGACGAGACGGCTGCCGCCGTGGTAAAAGACGGCAAGCAGCTGCTGAGTAATGTGGTGGCCAGCAGCATGGACATCCAGGCGCAGTACGGCGGCGTGGTGCCGGAAATTGCCGCGCGTAGCCACATGGAGGCGGTAATGCCAGTTATCCAGAAGGCGCTAGACGACGCTGGCTGCACCTGGGACGACATCGCCGCCATTGCGGTCACGTATGGCGCTGGGCTTAACGGCAGCCTGCTCATTGGCGTCATGGCGGCACGCACGCTGGCGATTGTGAAGAACAAGCCACTGTACGCCATCAACCACGTGGAGGCACATATTTACGCCAATTTCCTGACGGAGACTGGTTTAACTGACTACGCTATGCGCTCGGCGGCGCCGGAGTTCCCCATGCTGGGGCTGATCGTGTCTGGCGGCCACAGCCAGCTGGTGGTGTGGCACGGCCACTTTGACTACAAGCTGCTGGGACAGACGCAGGACGATGCCGTAGGAGAGGCCTTCGACAAAGTCGCAAAAATTATTGGGCTGCCCTACCCTGGCGGCATTAGCGTGTCGGTGCGGGCGCGGGACGGCGACCCGCTGCGCTACGAGCTGCCGAAGGCGCGCATGGAGCACAAGTATGACTTTAGTTTTTCCGGGCTCAAGACCGCTGTTTTGCGTACGGCGCAGAGTGCCGTCGGCAAGGATTTTTCCCTGCCCTCTATCGAGCTCCCTTCCCTGTTAAGTGACAAGCAAAAAGACGACATCGCCGCCAGTTTTGAGCGCGTGGCCTACGAGACGCTGGTGGATAAAACGGTGCTCGCCTTTGAGGAGTTCGCCCCAAAGAGCTTTGTGGTGGGCGGCGGCGTGGCGGCAAACGCCGAGCTGCGGCGGCAGCTGGCGGAGCGGCTCCCCTTGCCTATCGAGTATCCGGACCGCAAACTGTGCGGCGACAACGGGGCGATGGTTGCTACGCTCGGTTGCTACCATGCACTGCTCGGGCAGCCCACGGCCGACCCGTATACGCTGGAGACGGCGCCCAACTTGTCTATGTAGCTAGTTTGGCCGCGTGGGGAGCGGATATACACCTAGCTTGCGCATGCGCAGCGGCTGGCGCAGATGTGCCGGTAACTCTTCCCCGTTGACTTGCAGTTTAGGCAAATCGACATAGAGGACGAGGCCGCTGGCGCGGACGTCGCCATCAGTATAGTTGCCGGCCTGGAGTGCGCGCATCACGGTTGCTTCACCGCCGTTAACACCGCTTGCGTACGCCCGCACGCCAGCGAAGATCCCTCTGACGCTGAATCGCGGGCGGGCGGTCAGCGCGTTTGCCACGCGAACCCAGTCACTGGAGCCTCCGCCGTTGGTGCGCCAATCGCGGATTGGGTTCCGCACCCCTACACCCCACAGCTCAATTTGTACGCCTTCCCTGTTGCGGTCGGCCTTGTGGTCGAAGACCGCTTCCGGTCTGTTCGCAAGCGTGAGTTGGTGGGTCGACCCGCTGGCAAATTGAAGGCTCTCAGGGGGCACGAGCTGCGGCTCCGTGCGCGACCGGGCGTACCATGCCGGGGATGCGCCTCCGTAGGCGTCATATAAGCCGCCCTTGCTCGCGCGGTAGCCAACGACTTCTACGGTGCCAGGCGTGTCTCGGGTAGTGGCCAAGAAGCCGAGCGCCTCAACATACACGAGTTGTTCGGGATTGACACCGGGCTCAAAAGTGACCCCCGCAGTAAGACGTCCGCCCATGTATGCGGCAAATTCGACGGTTCCCTGTGGCGGAATCGCGGCCGGCCTGATGCTCATGAGTTATATTATATCACTTTTATGCTTAAAAATCTATATTGTACTGGTGGGCAACTTCGGCTACCCTGCTACGGCAAAAACAAAAACAGCAAACAAAAAACGATACGAGCAAGCGCATTCTGGCCTCTGCCGCGCTCAGGAACTTTAGGATCCCGCGTTTTGGGTTCTATTGAGGTGGGCTTTCACACGAAAAGTCCTGTTTGCATTGGGCGCGCTTCACGGGAAATTGAACGCACCCGCTACAGAGGTGACAAAACCCCTTAAAAAATGCTATGATTGTATCTGTTACAACTAATTTCTAAAAGGGAACGACTATGAAGCTGCCAAAAGTGTACGAGCCGTCGGCCTACGAAGCCGATATGTACGCCCTCTGGGAAAAATCCCAGGCTTTTCTGCCACGTAATGCAGGGAAGAGCTTCTCGGTCGTTATCCCGCCGCCGAACGCCAACGGCAACCTGCACATCGGCCACGCCCTGACGCTGGGTGTGGAAGACGCCATGGTGCGCTACCACCGGCTGAAAGGTGAAAGCGCGCTGCTGCTGCCCGGTGCCGACCACGCCGGCTTCGAGACGCAGGTGGTGTACGAAAAACAGCTCGCCAAAGAAGGGAAGAGCCGCTTTGATTTCACGCGTGAGGAGCTGTACGCCCAAATCTGGGACTTTGTGGCCCAAAACCGCCAGAATTTTGAAGACCAGATCCGCCGGCTCGGCGCTGGCGTGGACTGGAGCCGCTACACTTTCACGCTGGATGAAAAAATCGTGAAGCGCGCCTACGCCACGTTTAAAAAAATGTGGGACGAGGGGCTCATTTACAGGGGTGAACGGCTGGTCAACTACTGCACCTTCCACCGCACTGGGTTTGCCGACATCGAGGTAGTGTACAAGGATCAGACCACGCCGCTGTACTACCTCAAGTATGGGCCGTTTGAGCTGGCCACCACCCGCCCAGAGACAAAGTTTGGCGACACCGCCGTGGCCGTCCACCCAGAAGACAAGCGCTACAAGAAATACGTGGGCAAGGTGCTGGAGATCGAGGGCGTCAACGGCCCGTTTAGCGTGCAGGTGATTGCCGATGAAATGGTTGACCCCAACTTCGGTACAGGCGTTGTTAAGATTACACCGGCACACTCGTTTGACGACTGGGAGGCCGGGCAGCGGCACCAGCTGCCCATGAAGCGCGTCATTAACCACGACGGCACCATGAACCACGAAGCCGGCCGCTTTGAGGGCATGACGGTTATGGAGGCCCGCGCTGGCGTAGTGGAGGCGCTCAAAGAAAAGGGGCTGCTGGTAAAGGTGGATGAGCACTACCAGAACCGCGTCGGCCACTGTTACAAGTGCGACACGGTGATTGAGCCGATGCTCATGGAGCAGTGGTTCGTGGAAATGCAGCCGCTTGCCCAGCCGGCCATCAAGGCGCTGCGGGCAGGGAAGGTCGCGTTCCATCCAGAGTCCAAAAAGCAGCAGTTGATCAACTATTTACAGGGGTTGAAAGACTGGAATATTAGCCGGCAGATCGCCTGGGGCATCCCCATCCCGGCCTACCAAAACGTGGACGACACCGACGATTGGATTTATAACGACGAAGACTTAGGCCGCGAAATTATCGAACAAGACGGCAAAACCTACCGCCGCGACCCAGACGTGTTTGACACCTGGTTCTCGAGCGGCTCGTGGCCGTACAGCACGCTCAACTATCCCGACGGCGAGGATTTTAAGCGGTTTTACCCCTTGAGCGTGATGGAGACCGGCTTCGACATCCTGTTCCCCTGGGTCAGCCGCATGCTGATGCTTGGCCTGTACGTCACCGGTGAGGTGCCGTTTGAAACAGTGTATTTGCACGGCCTCGTCCTCGACGGCCACGGCCAAAAGATGAGCAAGAGCAAGGGCAACGTGGTAAACCCCATGGACTTCGTAGAGGAGTACGGCGCCGACGCGTTGCGCATGGGTTTGATCATCGGCCAGTCGGCCGGCAACAACCAGCCGTTTGGCCTGCCTAAGGTGATTGGCGCGCGCAATTTCTGCAACAAGCTGTGGAATATCGCCCGGTACGTTGAAGATGCCGTGGGCGACCGCAAGGCATTGCCAGAGGCCCAAGCTAAAACCGACGCCGACCACTGGGTGCTGCTGCGCCTACACGAAACTGCCGCGCAAATGGCCGCCGACATGGACAACTACCGCTTCAGCGAGGCCTACGACACGCTCTACCACTTCGTGTGGGACGATTTTGCCGACTGGTACATCGAGGCCAGCAAGGCCGAAGAGAACAAGCCGCTGCTGGCCTACACCCTGGAGTCGATCCTGAAAATCGCGCACCCGTTTGCGCCATTCCTCACCGAGACGATCTGGCAGACGCTGGCCTGGGAAGAAGGGTCAATTTTGGCAATCTCTGCGTGGCCAGTGGTACCGGGCGCCGACGCCCAGCGCGCAGCGGCGTTTGAATCCGTAAAAGAGATGGTCGCCGAAGCCCGCGCCGTTATGAAAGCTGTGGGCGCCAGCAAAACAACGCTGTTTTACGCCAATGCGCCGCTGGTTGCCAGCAACGCGGCGCTCATCACTCGCCTGGCGCGCCTCGCCGGCGTAGAAGAAAAAGGGCAGGGCGGCGTGCGCCTCACGCAGCTCAGCGCCGACGTGCGCCTAGACATCAGCGAGGCCGTAGCCAAGAAGTACCTGGCTAAGCTCGAAGAGCGTATGGCCACCGAAATTGAGGCTATTAAGCGGCTGGAGGGGCGCTTGGGCAACGCGTCGTACGTGGCGCACGCGCCGGCGGCGGTGGTGGCACAAACGCGCGAGCAGCTGGAAGAGGCGCAGCAGCGCCTAGAGAACACTAAACGCGAAGCTGGGCGCTTCCAGGGGTAACCATGCGCGTGACCACACCTTCATTTCGCTTGGCAGTGTACACCGTGGGCGACCCGCAGGCGCCGCGCCTGGCGCTATGCCTGCCGGGCTACTGCGACACCAAAGACTATCCGGACCTCCGCACCCATGCCGACCTCTTGGCGGCGCGCGGCTACTACGCCGTAGCCTTTGACCCGCCGGGGACGTGGGGCAGCGGCGACATCGCCCTGTACACGACCACCAACTACCTCAAGGCAATCGACGAATTGGTTGCGCTGTACGGCGCGCGGCCAACGCTGCTGCTGGGCAAAAGCATGGGCGGGCGCATGGCGCAGCTGGGGGCACAGAACCCGGCGGTGTGCGGGCTGGTATCGGTGGTGGGCTCGGCCACTGGCGCCATTGCCGACGACGTTATTACAGAGGAGGCATGGGTAGCCCACCCGCGGCACGCGCCACACCGCGACTTGCCAAACGACCCCACGCAGTTCCGGGACTTTACTATCCCATACTCTTTCGTGGAAGATGCGGCAAGATATGACGCGCTTGCCGTACTGCCCAGCCTACAGATGCCCAAACTGTACATTGCCGGCCAAGACGACACCCTAGTGCCGCCCGAAAAACTGCGCCGCGCGTACGACGCCGCCGGCGACCCCAAAAAGTTTGTTGTATTGCCCATGGGGCACGATTACCGCAAAGACCCGGCGCAGCTCAAGCTAGTCAACGATACCATTGCCCAGTGGCTGTCTGAAAATAATTTGTAGTTTGCGATTACGTCGCAATCCGTGTTAGGCTAAGCGCATGGGTTCGCCACGCGAAAATTTTAAGGCCTTACTGAAGGCCAGCGGCCAAAGCATCACCAAGGCGCGGCTGCAGGTGTTTGAGGCATTGCTTGGCCAGGAGCCGCTCACCATGCACGGCCTGGTAGGCCGGGCGGGGCAGGTTGACCGCGCCAGCGTGTACCGCGCGGTGGACTTGTTTGAACGCCTCGGCATTGTGCAGCGCCTAAACACCGGCTGGAAATACAAGCTAGAGCTGAGTGACAAGTTTGCCGAGCACCACCATCACCTCACGTGCGTGCGCTGCGGCCGCACGGTGGCCATGAACGAGGGCGAGCTGGAAGCGCTCATTGGCCGCCTAGCCGCCGAGCACCACTTCCTGCCCACTGCCCACCAGATAGAAATCCAGGGGTTGTGCGCGGAGTGCCAAAAACTGGCCGGGTAGCCCCAGGCGGCCGGCAGCGGCGCTGGGCGGCCTAGCTACACCGCTGGCTCAAGTGATGCGCGCACCCGTGCCGCCGACTCATCCGGCCGGTAATCATCAAACCACAAAACGTGCCAGCCGTGCTTTTCGGCAGCCATGAGGTTGACGCGCGAGTCGTCCACCAACAGGATCTCCGCGGCGGGGCAGTGCGCCTGCCCGGTGGCAATGGTGTAAATTTTGGACTCCGGCTTAATGGCCTTCACTTTAGAGGAGTCCACAATACTGTCATACGGGATGTTGGGGATAAGCCCACGCTCACGCAGCGCGTCCACAAACCCAGGCATGATGTTAGTGAGCAGCCCCACGTGGTAGCGCTCGGCCGCCCAGCGGACGAGGTCGTGCATCACCGGGATGGGCTCCACGGCGTCGAGGTAGTACTGGAGCCAGTTGAGCGAATCGTGGCCGGTGAGGTGCAGGCCGGCGGCCAGCTTGCTGTTAAAGGTGTCCATGTCCATTTCACCGCGGCAAACGAGGTCGTTGTAGTGCCAGAAGGCCATCTCGATGATGTCTGGCGAGGCGCCGGTTTGCTGGCTGAGGCGCGAAAACGCGCCATGGAAGAAGCGCACCAGGCAGCCGTTGATGTCGAAGTACACAAAGCGCACGCCGCTCTTGCTGCGGTGTTTGCTTTGGGCTGGACCGCCGGGGACGGCGGACGCGGCGGCGCCCATCAGCTCATCGAGCCCCAGGCCGAGCGCGCCCGCAATGCTCTGGATAGTGAAGATAGAGGGCGATTTGATGGCGCCGCGCTCAATTTTAGTAAGCGTGGAGTAACTGAGGTTGGCCTTCTGGCACAACATCTGTTGGGTTAACCCCGCCGACACCCGCGCAGCCTGCAGCCGCCGGCCCAACCGCTCCTCATTCATAGCCTTATGATACCAGTATGCTGCCAGATTGCCAAGAAACTAGCCGCATGGTACTAAGGAGTGGTGCCCGGGCGGTTTATTTTTCCGATGAGGGAGGCCTTCCGTTAGCGTAGCCCGAGTGCTGGCAGCCGAGACCTTAGGCTCGGATGACAGTGCCCGGCGCGTGAGCGCCCTCCCGAAGCGAAAAAATAAACCGCCCGGGCACCGCGCAAGTGTACAATAAGCATATGCAATTCTTACGAAAAGCGGCGCTGACGGCAGCCGCGTCACTCCTTACGCTGTCACTCTTCAGTTTTGGCCTCAGCTGGAGCCTGTTCCAGGTGTTTGGGCATCCCGCGCCGCTGAAGCAGGCACTTGATAAAAGCGGCATTTATAGCAGCGTCGTGGGCGATCTCCTGAAGCAGGACCAAGGCAACAAGCAAAGCGATAATAGCAATGTGCCGGTCAACAACCCGGCGGTGCAGGCGGTGATCAAGCAGGCCTTCCCGGCCAGCTTCCTACAAACCCAAACAGAGAAGGTGCTCGACGCCGTATACGGGTGGGTCGATGGCGGCCGCCCGGCGCTGCAGTTTAGCGTTGACCTGTCTGGCGCCAAAGCCTCACTAGCCAACGGCCTTGGCCAGTACGCCAGTAGCCGCCTCGCCACGCTGCCCACCTGCACGCCAGACGCGCTGCCCAGTGGCGACATCGACGCCTTTACCGCCACCTGCCTCCCAGCCGGCTTTGACAAAAATGCGGCGGCCGCGCAAGCCCGCGACAACATCTTAAACGGCGATTTCCTCAAAGACAGCCAGCTTACCCAAGACACCAAGCAAGGGGATGGCAAGCCGCTCGCCCAGGGGCTGCAAAAAGCGCCGGACGCGTACAGACACATCCGGGGTGGCATTATATCTGCCGGGGTGCTGGCCGCGCTGCTGGCCGTGGGCGTCGTGTTTTTGTCTGCCACATGGCGGGTTGGCGTGCGCAAAGTAAGCGTCATTGCCATAACCGTGGGCGCCACCAGCGCCATCTTTGCCTTGCTGAGTAGTTTTGCGGTGCGCCGCGTTTTGCAAAAAATTGAGTCCCACCCGGGCGCGAACACATCTTTGCACCAGCACGTTGGCGCGGTTGCGCAACAATTGGTGGATGATGTGCACAGCCACTGGCTGGTGTATGGCATCGTGCTTATTGTGGGCGGGGTGGCCGCGTTGGTGGCGCTCAAGCTCACGGCGCCTAAAAACCCCATCGACATCAGCCCGAAAAAGCCGAGCACATATGTTGGCCACGAGCCAGAAGACAGCGGGGAAGAGCCAGGCACAGAAACAACAAAACCGGTTCGCCGCCCCCACACAGCCCCAGAGGGCGACGCCCATCCGCCAAAGCCACGCGCCGCGGCCTAAATCTGGCAACGCAAAATGCAAAGCATAAAAAACACCCAGGAAACCGGGTGTTTTTTATCTGGCGGAGAGGGAGGGATTCGAACCCTCGCGGGAGATTGCTCCCCCCTATCGATTTAGCAAACCGACCCCTTCAGCCTCTTGGGTACCTCTCCGTAGCCAAATTACCGCTGTATTGTACCGTATCCTGACGCCCAACGGAAGGGGCGCACCGGGTGGCGGTAGTGCCCGTGGCGGAAGGGGTGGGATTCGAACCCACGGTGAGTTGCCCCACACTTGTTTTCAAGACAAGCTCCATCGACCACTCGGACACCCTTCCGTAACAGGGGTCATTATACCATTCCTGGCCGCTGGCCGCAAAAAAACCGCCGCTACGCTACCGCGATACGCTTCTGCTTGCGCGCCAGACGCGGTATAATACCCAAATATGGCAGAGGGCGATCATCCAGCACCAGACGGCCAGGGCGGGGGTTCCTGGAACTATCACGTTGAGGATCCGGGCAAGGCGGCGTCCGTAGCGGGCAGCGCGCCAGGCGGCGACCCCATCGAGTGGACCGCCTCGGAATTCATTGACCACGACAAAGGCCCCATCTGGTACGTGGTGTTGGCCGCCGGCACCCTCGGCATATGTGCCGTGTTGTTTTTCTGGCTACATGACATGGTGACCATTGTCGCAATCACCGTACTGGCAATCATGATCGGGATAATGGCGGCGCGCAAGCCACGCACCCTGCAATACCGCCTGGACCGCAGCGGGCTGAGCGCCGGCAAACAATTTCATCCGTACGGGAAGTTTAAGGCGTTTGCCGTCATTGACGAGGGCGCGTTTGCCAGCATCACGTTTTTGCCTGCCAAGCCGTTTAACCTGCCGGTTAGTGTCTATTTTTCACCAGACGACGAAAGTAAGATCCTGGAAATCACCGCCCGGCACCTGCCGTTGCAGCCCGGCGCCCTAGACGTCTTCGACGCCTTAATGCGCAGCCTGCATTTTTAACCGTAAGATCGGGCTGGAAAATCTTGCCCACATCTGCTAAAATTACCCCTGTTGCTTCTGCGTGGGCGCAAGAGCAGGGCAATATGCACCCGTAGCTCAGCTGGATAGAGCGTTGGCTTGCGGAGCCAAAGGTCGTAGGTTCGAATCCTGTCGGGTGTACCAAAGTGTCTACTTACAAAAAAGACCCCTTAGCGGGGTCTTTTTTGTATAGTTACGCGGCGCCAGGCGCGTCAGGAAAATCAGGGAGCTTGCCAGCGAGGGCGGCCATAGCTGCTTGCCGTCTCGCATCCCAGGCATCAGGCAATATTTCTACTTCTAGTTTTAGGCCAAGCCGGTCAAAGGCGGCCGGGATGCCAGGGGTATGGCCATGCAGGGCGTCAAACATGTCGGATGCACCCTCTGCTTTTTCAAAATGTACTTTACCGTATGGTATTGCGTACGTAGGCTTGTTGCCGTTTAGCGTAGGCAGTGCCGCTAAGGCATGGTTTGTAACCGTGTCTGCCACAGCTTGTTCACGCAGTGTATGGAAGGAGCCATAGTGCCCCCAGCCCGGATCCAAGCCCATAACCATAGCATCTTGGCCGGTTGTGGCGTTGTGCGCCTCAACTTGGCTACGAGTAAGGTCTGCGGGCACAACGGGTATACCTCTTGCCCTCGCCAGCAACTCTATGTACAACCCCTGGCTTATAGAACGCTTCGCCCTTTCGCCCATTATATAGCCCAGGTGGTCAGACCACTTAAATGATGGGTCGGCGGCTTCGGCCGGATTGTATCCAACGGCTTCTACGAATAGTACGTCCCCCCTTGCGGGGTCGAGTGAATTCACAATCCTATCAGCGTCTCGATATTCGTCTTCAACTTCTGGCAAATGGCCGTACTCATCCACCCCGCCAGAGCCGTGCGCGGTGCCATATGCGACGAGGTTGAAATTGCTATTTATAGCTTCTGCGTCGGCTGCGCTAAGCTCAGCCCTTGACGGGGCAGCATCAGTGAATCCTAACGCTGAAGCGGCTGGGGCGCTCGTGCCCAAGGACGATTCCGCAGAGGTAGGGGACATATTTAAACTTTACCATAATAGCTTGTAATTGTCCAATTAGCCCGCGCTGACAGGGGCTTCTTTTTATTGCTAAAAAGTCAAGAATATGCTAATGTTTATATAGAGAACTACCCCCTATGGGCGAACAAACAGCAATAACACCAGCCACAACCCCCGAACAGCAGCCAGGAGCCCTCACGCTTGCCTCGATACAAGCTGGGCTGGAACAGTTTGCCGCGGGACTGCCTGAGACGGTCGACAACGGGGAAATGGGCCAGGCAAGCCGCCACTCCCTAAGCCTGCATCGCAATTCTATAGTGGCCGACGAATTACCGCGCGTGCTAGCCGCAGGCGGCTACACCACCGATGAATTCGAAAAGCTACTCACCACAATGCTATCCATCGACAAGCGCATCGACACCAGCAATTCCAGAGTCTTCGAAAGCCTCATCCACGCCAAAGACTCGGACGCATTTAAGGAGCTGGTGGCACGCCAGCAGCCCGGCGGTATCATTGACCAAACCATAGGACGCGCGATAGACAAAAACTACATCGACGGATTAAACAACGCGCCAATGTATCAGCGGCTGGCAAAAGCCGCCGAGGTGGCATACCCGCAAGCCGGCCCGATCACCTCATGGCGCAAACAAGGAAAGGTAGTACCCGGCCCGGCGAACATAGAGAGTTTGGCCGGGAACGTTAACTATGAGCGCGCCTGCATAGACCTCACACTCGAGCGTGGCAAGGCCGAACCGGACCCAGCAAGGCGCATGCTCATTCTCCGTAACGCCGAGAAGGCCATTTTGGAGGACGTCCTTGGCATGCGTGAGCAGCTCTCCCAGGACTTCCGTATGGCCATCGACGCACGCACCATGAAAAAGGACGAGGAATTTGTAACACTTTCTATGGACAAGGGCGGTGGCATTGATGAAAAAGCGTGGCAAGACGCCATATACGACTTAGCCGGCAAGGCAAGGTATCTGGGCATGCCCACACTGGAACGCCTGAACGACAAGCTGGGCCTCGTGAACTTCGACAGATACACCCTCATACAAATGGAGCGTGCACGTCTTCTCTTTAGTGAAGACCCCGCCGAGCAAAAAGCGCGCACAGAGCTGATAGAACGCCTGCAGCACGGGCGTATGCGCCTCGTGCTAACTGAAGCCTTCGACCATAACGATGCATTTTCCACTGTAGTGCAGTCCTTTGACAGTGAGGAAATGATACCAGCCGAATTCACCGGCCCCGCTGGCATCTACAGGCCGTTTGTGGTCTTAAAGCGGCTCGGCATAAAACCGTCACAATTTGCGCTAGGTATCCATGGCCTGCCTGGGTATATGCAGGGTGGGAATCCATGGAATTATTACGAGATTGCCGGCCGACGGCCGGCGAGTGCAAAGGGCGGTTTTGACAGAACCGTTGTATCAATTGAAGACTCACAGGTAAACCGCATATACCGCGATTTTATGAAGCTTGACCCCTCAACTGGCGAGCGGGATATATTCTTGGTATCATGTTACCAAGGCAAGGGGAAATTTTGGAAAAGGCACGACTCGACAGCTGAACACTTAGCAGCACAGAGCCACCCGAGACATAAAGTCGCCATTTACGCGGGCGCGGGGTCAATAAACGTCGAGTATCATGTAGAAGACGGCAACATGAATTACACCGCCAATAAGGGAGGCAAGCAATACCGCCATGACGCAACGGTATTCCGCAACGCCAACGCCGGCCGGTTTGAAAGGGCAAACAGACACCGCGGCAATGCACCAATTGGCCGGACAGCAGTAAGGAAAAGCGTCGTTAAGCAGCTACCGAGGTAACCACAATGGATAGGCATATACACGTTTCAGTAGCGCCCAGAGCCCAAACCGCAGGGCAGCGCTGGGCAGGAGAAAGTGAACTTATTGTCTTCCACTTGGCGATGCTGCGCGCGCAGGGCGGCGCAGACGAGGGCGTCCCGTTTACAGACACCCGCACCATTACCCAGGCAGACGGTACGCAACGCAATGTTACGGTGGAGTGCGCCACACCATACGCTGCAAATATAATTGTAGCCGGAGGGGATGGTGCCACCGGTTACGGCTTTGACCGCGCAAGCGAGACGTTACCTTCCCGGCAACTTTCGCCTGACGGCCAGCCCACAGGCGAAGCGACCACATACACAAACAATTTTGATGGGGCGGCCGCACTTAATGGGCTGCGTATGACCCTTTTCCTGATGCGTGACACCCCAAGCGCACCACCCACGGCCTAGAACGGCCGCTATCTGTTATAATAGGCGAGTTGGAGAGGTCGCATAGTTGGTCTAGTGCGCTGCACTCGAAATGCAGTATAGGGGTGACTCTATCGAGGGTTCGAATCCCTCCCTCTCCGCCAGGGGAAATGTTTGGTGTGTGCCGCCGTTTTCGGCGGCTTTTTTATGGGGCGGCGGCGAAGGCGGCGGCCTCGACATGTTCTGCGCCGGCAGCTAGGAGCGCCGTGGCAGCGGCCGCGCATGTCGAGCCCGTTGTAATTACGTCATCAACGATGATAATATGCCGGCCCGTGGCCGCAGCCGGACGGGAAACGGAGAAGGCGCCGCGCATCTGTTGCAGGCGCGCGGCACGGCCCTGGCCCACCTGGCGTTGCTGGCCGCTACGGGCGAGCAGGGGGACGTATGGCAATTGTGCCCGCCGGGCGACAGCTTTGGCAATGAGCTGCGCTTGGTCGTAGCCGCGGGCACGAACCCTGGCGGGAACGGTTGGGACATGGGTGACGATGGCGCCCTCCGGGAAGACAAGCCGCTGCGCCATAAGTGCGGCAATGTCTTCAGCGGCGGCGTTGGCGCGCTCAAATTTGAGGCAGTGGATAAGTTTTTTTGCTATGCCGGTGTATTCGGTGGCCGCTTGGATCGGTAACAGAGGTGGAGT
This sequence comes from Saccharimonadales bacterium (SeqCode), assembly GCA_035479375.1. Classification (GTDB taxonomy): domain Bacteria; phylum Patescibacteriota; class Saccharimonadia; order Saccharimonadales; family UBA4665; genus PMNU01. The sequence goes on from DATIIT010000024.1 coordinate 32,851, forward strand.
AGTGGGCGTGGCCGGGACGGCGGGAAGCTCCTGGGCGCAGGCCGTGCACAATAATACCCCTTCTTTCCCGCAACCAACGCAAGAATGTGGGGCGATGATGCGGAAAATGTGCTCAATAATGCTCATGTTGTATTTATTGTGTTGTAAATAACTCTGTTTGCGGTTGCAAGACATTTATTACCTAAGCTATACTAGCATTAACACAAAGACTTGAACACCGAAGAACCGTTAATTACTGGAGGGTAACAACTATGGCTCGACGCAATAGTGGCGACGACGACCTGCTGATGGAAGAGGACGAACTGACCGCCGCCTTTTTGGGCGACGACGAAGCCGTCCCGGTGCCAGAGCAAGGTGTGGCCGCGGCACAACCGGCGGCCGTATCTGATGAGTGGGACGAAAGCGACGATTTGCCAGGGCAGCTGGCCGTCGACGTATACGAGACGCGCGAAAAGCTCGTGGTAAAAGCGCGCACTGCAGGGGTAAACAAGGGCGACCTCGATGTTAGTATTTCTGACAACACGCTCAGTATCCGCGGCACGCTTTCCGCAGGTAATGAGGACGGCGTAGAGAACTACTTCGTCCAAGAATGCTACTGGGGAGAGTTCTCCCGCAGCATCGCGCTGCCCGTGCCGGTGAAGGAAGAGGAAATTGAGGCTGTCTTGAAGGACGGCGTGCTCACCATCAGCTTCGCTAAGGTCAAGCAGGACACGGTTAAGAAAATCCAGGTCTTGTAGGCAACAAGTTCCTGCGCCTTTTAAAACACCGCCTTCCACCAGGCGGTGTTTTAATTGGGAAAGGGAACTCGCGGGGACATCAATACGTGCGTGCGCTGCAGCAAAAAAACAACCCCGGAAGAGGGGCTGTTTTTGCGGCCGGAGCCAAAGGAGTGTTTAGGCGCCGCCAGTGCCTGCAGTAGCCACTTTGTTTAGCACGAATTTTACAATGAACTGGGCAAGGGCAACAACGACCAGGCCGATCACCGCGTACACGATGGTGTTCTTGGCGCTCGTAATGTTGCCGGAGTCACCACCAGAAGTGATGTACTTGAAGCCGCCAACAACGATCATGATGACAGCGATAATACCGACAACGATGGAGAAAAGGTTAACCACAAGGGTAACGATGTCTTGGATTTTTTGGGTACCAGAAGTGGTGTCGCCAGCAGTACAGGTGGTGCCATTGCCGGTGTCGAGGTTAGTGCCTTGCGACAAACAGTTGCTGATTTGGTTCGGGTCATTCGCAGCAGAGGCCACAGCCGGCGCGAGGATAGCAGGCGCAAATAGGAGCGCAAGCGCGGCTCCGGTGGTTAGGATTGATTTTTGCACTGTTTTGAACATATCCTTTTGTGATCCTTTCTTGACTGCTTTTGCTTATGTTATAGCACAGCTGATGCGATGATTGCAACGTTTGGGCCGCTTATTTGGGCTAGTGCCTCGGCCCGGTCGTGGCGGATGGCGGAGTGGTGGCGGCATGCAGCACAAAGTGCACAATACCCTGGGCAAGCGCCACAATAACCAGGCCGATGATGGCGTACATCAACGTATTCTTGGCGCTGCTAATAGAGCCGGAGTCGCCTTGCGCCGTAATCATCTTAAAGCCGGCGACCATGATCATAATCACCGCGGCGATACCAATCACGACGCTGAGGATGTTGATGCCGTTGGCCACGACGTTGTTCAGCGAGGTGTCGCTGCCGTTGCAGCCCGCGCCCGATGCAGTGGCAATGCCGGCACAGACCTCGTCGGCCGGGGTCTGGGCGGCGGCATGCTGCAGCATGGGAGGGAAGGCGATACTAAAAGCCAATGTGAGCACGCTTGCGATGCTATATAAATGTCGTTTGAATCTCTTCATAGATGTCCTCATTTACCTAAATTTTGTTATCACAAACCCAATTATGGCCCGGCCAATAACCACGACGACGAGCCCAACCGAGGCGTACAAGACCGCGCTCCTGGCCGAGTTAGCCTTGCCGGAGTCGCCGTTGGCGGTAATGTACATGAAGCCGCCAATAAGTATGACAAACACCGCGCCAACCCCGGTGACAAAGGCAAATATGTTGGCGACTTTTATAATGATGCCGTTCGGGCCGCTGAGGTTGTTCTGGCCGTTGGCATGGCATACCGAGGAGCCGCTGGCGCCATTTATGGCGCATATATCCTGGAACGGGTCAGTGGCCGCAGCGCTGGCTACAGCCGGCGCCAAGCCGCCGGCCACGGCAAACAGGCTGGCGGTGCCAATAACTGCTGTAATGAGTATCCGCGTAAACCTTTGCATGCTACCTCAACTTGAAAACCACAAAGTTAACGATCACAAACGCGGAAACGAGTACCACCAACCCAATGGAAGAATAGATAATGGCATTGCGGGCCTGCGCGACCTGTTGCGTATCGCCCCGTGAAGTAACAAAACGGAAACCGGCCATGGTGATGACCAGCAGGGCAACAGCGCCGGCAATGCTCAGCAACAAATTGATGACCTGCTTGATCTCTGAGGGCTTCGCATCCACCACCGGCAAGTTTACGGTGAGGTTCTGGGCGAAGTGCATAAGCAGCCCGTGCATGCTAGGTGATGGCCCTTCCGATAAACGCCACTGCCCCGACGGCCGCCAGGGCAATGCCCAAGCCGATAAGCGCATTCCAGATGGTTTGCTGGGCAGCCTTGGTGCCTTGCGGGTCGCCCTGCGCGGTAATGAGGCGGAAGCCGCCGTACATAATATACCCGATGGTGATGTACACAGAGATGCGCAGCAGGATGTCTACAATGGCTAGGGAGATGAGGGCGACATCGGTGGTCTTAAATCCCTGGGTAAAGGTGATGAGCTCACAGTGCCCGGTTTGGGCGTTAACCTGGAACCGCTGGGCAGCTAGCAGGTAGTGGTACCACGTGGGCAACCCAAAGAACTCACGCTCCTGGCAGGAAACTGCGGCAAAAAGATGCAGCGGGGTGGTTAAAAACCCAAACATAGTATTAGAATAGCCCTCCTGGCACGAGATAGTTTAAGAGTGCAAAGAAAAAGAGGTAGGCGAGCAGGCCGATGGTCGTCTTAAAAGCACGGTCTTTCGCCTTGGAGACGCCGCCGGGGTCATCACCAGCCGAGGAGTACTGGATGGCGGCCAGTAAGTAGGAAATCACCGCGGCCACGCCAATCATAATAGAAAGCGTGGTAATGACCGGGTTGATGTACTTGTCCATGAATTTGCTGCAAGCGTCGCCGGCGGCCGCGCAGACCTGGACCGATGCCGCGCTTACTGTACCCGGTAGCAAGAGGGGCAGGGCCGCTGCGGCGGCCAGCAACCGCCGCAGCAAGCGGGGTGTAATCCGGGCAGTCCGAAGTGCTGGTAAAACGCGCATCTTGTCCATAATTATACATGACTTGGCTTGCCGTACCCAATGTTGACTATGCTACAATTGTAGAAATGGCAGTGTCACATAACAGGGAAAAATTGGCGTTGTCCGGGCGCAGCGTGTTGCGCCCGTTGGCGGGTCGCCTGAAACGGCCACGCCGACGCTGGCAGCTGGGCGGGGCAGCGCTTGTTATTTCGACGCTGGTTGGCGTGTTTGGATTCATGGCCGCGGCGCACGCCCAGGTCATCAACCCGTCAGGCGAAACCTATACCTGGGTCAGCAAAGACCAGATCAATGTGGGCGGCGGGCGTGTGGCGCCTAACGGCAATGTCCCTACCTGGGCTTTAGGGCCCAGGGGCGATTCCTACTTTGCTAATAATATGAAAGATATTAGTGGTTGTTATTTTAACTTATCTATTAAGCCCAGTGCAGACCACACGCTTGGCGATGTAACGGTCACTAGCACCGGCGGATTCTCTGGCTGCCCGACAAGCGTCACAGACAAATTTGCCAAAAAAGTCAACATCGGCAACTCGGCCGCCGTGTTCCCCCCGCCGGGGGGGGGG
>DATIIT010000025.1:0-34167 GCA_035479375.1 Saccharimonadales bacterium (SeqCode)
CGCGGACATCATTTACGAGCCCAAAGAATCGGTGAGCCTGGAAGGGAATAGCGGCCCATACCTGCAGTACGCCCACGCCCGCGCGTGCAGCATTTTGCGTAAAGGCGGCGCGGCAGGCGAGGGTAGGGGCGCACCCGGTACGCTAGGCGATTTAGACGGGCTGGAGCGCCCGCTGGCCCACAAAATAAGCGAGTATCCAGAGGTGCTAGAAAAGTCCGCCCGAGAGCTCTTGCCACACCACATCTGCACGTACTTGTACGAACTGGCCCAAATCTTCAACCGTTTTTACGAGCACGCCAAGGTGGTGGGCGACCCTCGTGAGGCAGCGCGGCTCAAGCTGGTGGCGCTGTACGCCGGCGTGCTGCGGGACGGCCTCACGCTGTTGGGCATTGCCGCGCCGGAGCAGCTATGAGCGAACTGCCGCTCTCCTTTGACCCGGTTGTCCCGGATAAATGTGCCGGCTGTGCGTTTGCCCAAGGCTGCGCCGCAAAGGTGGGGCGTGAATACGCGGCGCTCGGCAAGATGACCGCCAGCCACTTGCAGGTCGAGAGGCGTCTCCGGGAATTTGTGCCTCCAGACCAGTTTGCCAGAACAGTCGCTATGGATGCCCAAATGCAGACGATGGTCAGTGACGCGCTCGGTGTACATGAGCGGACGTTCGCCAGCGGGATGGACGCCTGTGCTGGCTACGCCGGCGCCTGTGTCATGCCCGAGCAGTTCGCCGCGCAGTTGCGCATCCAGGACACACCCCCTACTATATAAAGACACGGCGGGAGAAAGAACATGGCAGACAAACCAAATTCCAACCAACTAACGCCGGCGCAAAACCGGCGCCGCGAAGAGCGCGAGGTGGCCAGCAAGCTGCGCAACCTCGGCCCAGTTGCCCAGGCTGAGGTGGTGAACGACGTCATCACCAGGCAGGTCAGTAAGCAGCTCAGCGGTTTTACCGATTTTTTGCGCGAGCAGAGCGTGATCGGCATCGGTATTGGTTTGGTGCTGGGCACGCAGCTGAAGGCGGTGGTAGACAGCATCACCAACGGGTTTGTGCTGCCGCTGACGCAGCTGGTCTTGCCCAACCAAAAGAGCCTGGCCGACCAAACTTTTGTGCTGCACGCTGTCCACCACCGGTCGGTTGCTATCCACTGGGGAAGTATTGTGTATGCGCTGTTCAACTTTTTGGTGGTGGCGTTTATTGTGTACATGGTCTTTAAGGCCTTAAAGCTCGACCGCTTGGCCAAGAAAAAGTAGGGGTATATCCGTGGATCTTACCGACGAAGAGTGGAAAAAGAAGCTGACGCCCGAGCAATACCAGGTCCTGCGCCATAAAGGCACTGAGCCGCCGTTTTCCGGCAAGCTACTGCACAACACCGACACCGGCGAGTATACCTGCGCGGCCTGCGGCAGCGTTATTTTTGGCAGCGACGCCAAGTACGACTCAACCACTCCCGGCCTCCTGGGCTGGCCTAGCTTCTCCGAAGCCGCGGCTAGCGGCGCCGTGGAGCTGCGCGACGACAACAGCTGGGGCATGCACCGCACCGAAGTGGTGTGCAAGACGTGCGGCAGCCACCTCGGCCACGTCTTCCCGGACGATTCCTCGCCCACCGGCCAGCACTTTTGCATTAACTCCGCGGCGCTGCAATTTCTGCCTAAGAAGTAAGCGCGCTATAATGCCCACATGGACAAGCACACGCCGCCAACAAAAATTCTTTGGGTAGATTTAGAGATGACTGGGCTCGACCCGGCCAAGGACGTTATTTTAGAGGTAGCAGCCGAGGTGACCGACTTCGATTTTAAGACCCTGGGCAGCTACGAGGCGCGCGTGAAGCACAAGCGCGAGCTGGTGGCCGAGCGCATGCAGCTGAACACCTGGTGGAAGGATTATCCGGAAAACCGCGACGAATTCCTGCAAAAACTGGGCGAGGGTTTGCCGCCGCAAGAGGTGGAGCAGCAGCTCATCGACTTTGTGCAGGCGCATTTTGGGCATGAGCCGGCGGTTTTGGGCGGCAACTCCATCCACAATGACCGCAATTTTATTAAATCGTGGTGGCCGCAGCTGGACCTGAAGCTGCACTACCGCATGCTGGACGTCAGCGCGCTCAAGGTGTTCATGCAGGGCAAATACCACGTAGAATTCGAGAAAAAAGAGGTGCACCGCGCCTTTGACGATATCCAGGCCAGCATTGCCGAGCTGCAATACTACCTGGAGTGGCTGCGCAAACACGACTAGCGCTGCTAGGGCGGGGCATTGCACCCAAAAAGCTGGGTCAAGCGTAGTGCAACCGGAGCGCATATGCGCACCGCGTGTAACGCACAACTTTTTGGGTGCGAATGCCCCGCCCCTGTACACTAGGCTCATTTTAGGATATAATATCCTAGATTAAGGAGTAGGGCATGCGCGCCGTCATTTTCGACATCGATCACACATTATTCACCGCCGAGCAAGCGGCGCACAGCGGCGTGCAGGATTTGCTGCAGATTTTGCGGCGCCTAGGCATTGCCATTGGCGGCATCAGCGGCGACGACCACCGCGCGCTCGTCCGCCTAGACGAAGCCGGCCTTGGCCACTACTTCGACAAAGTCCTGTGCGCCGACCAAGCCTTCGAGCCCAAGGAAACCGCCGGCCTACACCACTTACTTAGCCTGCTCGGCGCCCGCCCCGAAGACAGCACGCTGGTGAGCCACGCCCACAGCGACATCTTGCTAGGCAAGGACGCCGCCTTAGGCAAAACCATTGGCGTCACCCACGGCCACAGCAACGTCCAGCCGCTTGTTGAGGCCGGCGCCGACCACATCATCCAAGATATTCCGGCCGTCCTGGACGTGCTAGAGTAAAATTATGACCCACAAAGAAGTTGAGCAATATCTCTTGGGCATGCCCAATGCCAAGCTGGACTACCCCTTTGGCGAGGGCGTAGCCGTGTACAAAGTACACGACAAAATGTTCGCCCTGGTAAAAGAGGGGAGCGACCCGGTGCGCCTGAGCCTCAAGTGCGACCCGCTGCTGGCCAAAACACTGCGCGAAAAATACGAGAGCGTCATGCCCGGCTACCACCTCAACAAAAAGCACTGGAACACCATTGTGCTGTCCGGGCAGCTGGGCTGGGAAGAAATCCAGGACCTTATCCGGCATTCGTACCAACTAGTTGCCGGGCTGTAGCTGGGCCGCTTATGCCTGGGGGCGCGGCTAGTTTGACGGCCACTGCTTGAGCAGCAGCTGGGTTTGGTTGTAATCGTCCGCCAGGATGGCCCTGAGCGTTTGTGAGCTGGCGTTGGTGTAGTTGGTCTTGAGTTCGGCGGCGTAGCTAACCAGTTCTTGGCGCATCACTTGGGCAAAGACAATGTCCAGCGTGCTGGTGGCCTTGGCCTGGTTGATTTGTTGGTCGGTTTTAGGGTCCTTCTTGAGCGCCAGGTCTTTGGCGTTGACCTTTTGCCGGTGGTGGGTGAGGTACGTGACCAACGCCTGCTGCTGCGAGGTGACCGCCAGCTTGGTGTTCATGGCGGCGCCGGAAACAGTGGTGTCACCCAGTTCGGTGTCGGTGGCAAGGCCGCTCACCCGCACGACCTCTTGCTGTGTCTCAACAAGCTTCAGCACCGTGCCCAAGTTTGTTTTGCCGCTAAAAATGAGGGTCACTATGAGGCCCACCACAACAACGAGCGCCACGGCACCGCCCACAATCAGCAGTATCTTGCCAACAAAGGAGTTGGTGTTACGCAGCACAGGTGGCAAACCACCAGTTTGCTTTGGCTGCTTCGAGGGGTCGGTAATAAACGCATACGGGTTCCCGTTGGACGGTGGTGGCGCCGGGAACTGCCCGTACGGCTGCTGTGGTTGCATGCCTCAATGTAACCATATGCTGCTTAGCTGGCGCAAGTCTGGGATGGCCGCAGGCATTTCGGCGTATCTGTTTATAGGGGGTAGCTTAGCGTACAATATGGGCAATGGACGCGGTAGAGGAAATCAAGCAGCGCCTCAACATTGAGGATGTCATCAGCCAGTACGTGGAGCTGAAGCGCGCCGGCCGCAATTTTAAGGGCCTGAGCCCATTTAGCAGCGAGCGCACGCCAAGCTTCATGGTAAGCCCAGAAAAACAGATCTGGCACGATTTTAGCAGCGGCAAGGGCGGCAACATGTTCAGCTTTGTCATGGAAATGGAGGGCCTGGATTTTAAGGGCGCGCTGGAGCTGCTGGCGCGCAAAGCTGGCGTGGATTTGGACCAATTCCGCGGCCGCGGTGGCAGTGGGCGCGGCAACTCCAAAGAAAAAGAGCGGCTGCATGCGGCGCTGGAGCTGGCCGCCAAGTTTTACCAGGTGCAGTTTACTAAAAATGCCGGGGCGATCGAGTACGTGGCAAGACGGCGCAAATTCACCAAGCAGACAGTGCAGGAGTGGCTGCTCGGCTACAGCCCGAACACCGGTGACGCGCTGGCGCAGTTCTTAACACGCCGCGGTTTTTCTGAAAAAGAAATTAAAGATGCCGGGCTGAGCGCCCAGCGGTATAGGGGCCTAGGCGACATGTTCCGCGGCCGGCTGATGGTGCCGCTGCAAGACCCGCAGGGGCGGGTGATTGGCTTTACGGCGCGCCTTTTAGAGGACGACCCGGAGGCGCCGAAGTACATTAATACGCCGCAGACGGCGCTGTATGACAAATCGCGGCACGTGTATGGGCTGCACCTGGCCAAGGAGGCTATCCGCAAAACTAAGTACGTGGTGGTGGCCGAGGGCAACCTGGACGTCATCAGTAGCCACCAGGCCGGCGTGCGGCAGGTGGTGGCTACGGCCGGCACGGCGCTTACCGAGCAGCACCTGAAGGCGCTTGGCCGGTTTACCGGTGACATCCGTCTCTGTTTTGACGCCGACAAAGCCGGCTTAAGCGCCACTGAGCGCGCCATCCCCATTGCCAGCAAGGTGGGCGTGTCGCTCAGCATCATTACCATCCCTAGCGGCAAAGACCCGGACGAGCTCATTAAACAAGACCCGGCCAAATGGACGGAAATTATTGAGCAGCCGCAGTACGCCGTGGACTGGCTCATAGAACGCTACACCAAGCTGCTAGACATCGCAAGCGCGCAGGGCAAGCGCGAATTTAGCGACGTTATTTTAAAGACCGTGCGCGGCCTGGCTGACCCGGTGGAGCAGGAGCACTACATCGGCCGCGTGGCCGGGCTGATTGGCGTGAGCACCGCGGCGCTGCTCAGCAAGTTTAACCAGCCGCAAGAGGCGCCGCGCCTCAAAACCCGGAAAACAGAGGTGCAGGCACCAGACAAAGCCCTGCAAGACATGATTAAGACCGAAAACCACCTGTTAGCGCTGGCGCTGTTGCAGCCGCGGCTGCGTATTTTTTTGGAGCCGGTAAGGCCGCAGATGCTCGCCGAGGAGCAAGCCCGCGGGCTGCGCCAGTTCCTGGATGCCCACCCGGACTTTGCCGGCGCCACCGCCGCCGGCCAGGTTCCGCAGCCGCCCGCCACCCCAGGCGCGCCGCCAGCCGTGGCCCCGCCCGCAAAACTGCCCGCCGCCTGGCGCCCTCTGGCAGATTATGGTAAAATGTTGGCATTATTGTTTGAAGAGCTCTATCAGGACCTCGAGATTTCCGAACTTCAGTACGAAGCGGCTCGATTGCAGGCCACACTGATAGAACGTTACGTCAAAATGCAAAAACAGCGCATCGCGCGCGAACAACGAAACACTACAGATGAGGCGCGGTCCCGGGAACTCCTGGAGGCGGCCAACAAACTCGACAATTTGCTAAGACATAAAGGAGCCTAGCCAATGCCAAAGAAGCAACAAAAAGCCGCACCAGCCAAACCAGCCAAGGACGCCAAAGCTGCCAAGGCCGGCGCGCCGGTTGACCTTGAGCAGGTCAAGAAAGATTTGGTGGCGCAGGCCAAGAAATCTGGCAAAATCGACCAGCGCGACATTAGCACGGCTATTGCTGACACGCCGGAAAACGCCGACCTCCTAGACAAGCTCTACACCGAGCTTGCCGACATGAACGTTGAGGTTAGCACAACGACCGCACCCCTGGAAACAGAAGAACCCGTTGAGCTGAGCGACGAGTGGACGACCGAGGACGGCGAGGAAATCATCACCGAAGACCAGCATTATTTGGACGACATCGCCGACGACTCGGTGCGCTTGTATCTGCGCGAAATCGGTAAAATCCCGCTGCTATCCGCCGAAGAGGAGTTGAGCCTGGCCAAGCGCGTAGTGGCCGGCGACAAAGATGCCAAAGACAAAATGGCCGAGGCTAACATGCGCCTGGTAGTTTCCATCGCCAAGCGCTACGTCGGCCGCGGGCTGGATCTTTTGGACCTCATCCAGGAGGGCAACACCGGCCTGCTGCGCGCCGTGGAGAAATTTGACCCGGACAAGGGCTTTAAATTTTCCACCTACGCCACCTGGTGGATCCGCCAGGCCATCACCCGCGCCATTGCCGACCAAGCCCGCACCATCCGCATCCCGGTGCACATGGTAGAGACCATCAACAAGCTGCTGCGCACCCAGCGCCGCCTCACCCAGGAGCTTAACCGCGAGCCCTCCAACGAGGAAATCGCCAACGCCATGGAGATCGAGGTGGACAAGGTGGAGCACATCATGAAGATCAAGCAGGACATTTCCAGCTTGGACGCCTCCATCCGCGACGACGAGGAAGAATCGGTGCTGGCTGACTTCATTGAGGACGAAGACGCCGTTTCCCCGGAAGATTCCGCCACCATCCAGCTGCTGAAAGAACAGGTGAAGGACATGCTGAGCGCCCTGACCGAGCGCGAGCAGAAGATCATCAAGCTGCGCTTTGGCCTGGAAGACGGCAAGCAGCACACCTTGGAAGAAGTAGGGCAGGAATTTAGCGTGACGCGCGAGCGCATCCGCCAGATTGAGGCCAAAGCTTTGGCCAAGCTGCGCAAGCACAAAGATGCGCGCAAGCTGCACGATTATATTAAGTGATTTTTGCGCGGATTTCACCTCTGTTAAGTAGCGTGGTTCCGGCCGTCCGCTGCAGTGCCCGGCGCCAGTATTGCCCCAGAGCCGGGCGTTCTCTTTTTGGTGTGGTTTAAACAACGGGCTTGCATTCTTGGGCAACCATGGATAGATTACACGAGCCGGCCAATCTGGGGGCCGGCAGCCCGGGCGGCGGAAGGTCTTTTGACGGAAACTAAGAAGCGCCGTTGACCCCACCCAACCTTACCGTCGTCCCGGGCATTTTCTAACTACTCCATTACAAAACCCGCCGCAGTGGCTGGCGGCGGGTAGTTTAATAAGTGCTTATTGGTTCGGGTAGGTCTAGTTGGCCGCTTGCTGTAGGCGGCGCTTAGCCTCCATCATTTCGGCAAAATTGGGGCCCATACGCTCAGCTATCGCTTCGCGCGCTTTCGCTTCAGGGGAAAATTGCGGATTTAATGCCAGGCGGGCAGTCAGGGCGGCGGCTAAGGCCGAGATGTCCTGGAATTTCTGGCCTGCCACTTTATTGCCGTCCCGTTCGGCGGGGCCGAGCCACACCTTACCAGCACGCCTTACAATCCTATCGAGCACACGTTGCATACCAAGCTTTTCTTTGGGAAGGGCAAAAAGTGATGCCTCACGGAGTGCTTCAACCGACGGATATCCGGCTGCTTGTAGGCCGGCCAGGAGCACGGCCTCCGGGTCATCGTCGAGCGTAATCGTCCCGGCTTCTGCCAATGGGACAGGTGCTGTTGCGGGCTGCGCTTCTTTGGCCGCTGCGGGGCGCGGTACATGGACGAGGTCGGTAGATGGCACGGCGGGCGTGTGATCTGGCTCAGCAACGACAGGGGCTATCTCAATAGTAGCCGGCTCAGCGACAGAATCCACAACGGCTGGCTCAGTGATTAGGTCCACGGGGGCTGGCTCAGCGGCAGGCTCTGGGGGGACTTCTACCTCATGTTGGACGGTGGCCGGGCGCACCACAATTGATGCTTCGCTTGGCGTTACAACATCACCCCAGTGGGTAATTGCCCGCGCGGCAGCAGAGCGAGCACCGTGGCGGTGCCGGTGCTCTGCCACTGGCGCCCGGCGGCTACCGATGTGTTCTTGGCTGGCGTGGCCTTCGGCGGCAATAGCCTCCTGGCCGTCGGTGTGCCTGGTTAGGCGCGCGGCAATTCTTCCAAGGTAGTCTAGGACGCGCGCGGCGCGCGTTGGGCGGGGTTGCTCGGCGCGTTGCTCTGTAGGCGGCGCAGGCTGCTCGGGGGCGGCAGTGGGCTGCTCGCTGAAATCGATCAAGTCGGCCCAACCGGGCCGGGCGGCGGGAGCATCAGGCACCTGTGCGCCTGGGGCGGCGAGGGCGTTAGCGGGTACCTCAACAGTCGGGTCGCAGTCTTCGCGGCGGGCAGCAGCGGAAAGGCTGGCATAGCCCATGTTGCCGTGGACAGCCTCCCTATATTCACCGCCTTGCACACCGTTGCCGGTCGCGGGCACATTAAAGGTAGGGTAGTGGGCAAAAGCAGGTGCTTCAGGTGTATATACAGGCATTACAGCTTCAGTTTAGCACAAAACTGTGATAAACACAACGCTTTCCGCCAAATGACCCCAAGAAGCTGGAAAATCGCCAGAGATCATATAGAATAAGGGCATGAACCAAAAAATGCGCCTTATTGGGGTGACGGGCACGGCCGGGGCCGGCAAAGACACCGTTGCCGAGCTGCTATGCCAGATGTTCCAGCTGCAAAACCTGTCCAGCGGGGATTTTTTGCGGGTTATTACACGCTACGCCTACAAGCAGCCGTACGATTTTAACCCGGCGCGCGACCAACTCTACGAGGTGGCCAACTTTTTGCGCAACCAAGTAAACCCGGCAACCCTGGTGCAGCTATGCATCCTGCAAATGCGCACCCAAAAGGTAAATGGCGCAGTCATCTCTGGTTTGCGCTCTATGGGCGAGGCCGAGGCCGTACGCGAAGCCGGCGGCATCATCGTGGGCGTGGACGCCGACCCGCATATCCGCTACCAGCGCATGACCGCCCGCCGCCGCGACACTGAAGCCCAATGGACGCTCGAGGAATTTTTGGAGCAGGACAAATACGAGAACCGCGGCCTGAGCGACAGCGGCCCAGCTCGCGGCATCCGGGCGATTATCGACAGCGCCGACGTCGTAGTAACCAACGGCGGCACGCTGGACGACCTCAAACTTGAGCTGCAAAACAAAGTTGCGCCGCTCCTCCACTAGTATGGCAGGCACCGCGTTTCCCCAAATGCTCGCCGCCTACAAGCAGGCGGTTGACGACGACATTGCCGCCTACGCCAAATACGTCCGCACGGTAACCAGGCAGCAATATGGCGAGTACGCCGCACTGGAGGTGGACACGTTCCTGGACATTTTAAGCCGCGGCGGCAAGCGTATCCGCGGTGTCCTGGTGATGGCCGGGTACGAGATGTGCGGCGGGCAAAACCGCGCCATGGTCACCCAAGCCGCCCGCGCCATAGAGATGTTCCACGCCTATCTGTTGATGTGTGACGACATCCAAGACCGCTCGCCGCTGCGCCGCGGCAAGCCGAGCGCCCATGAGCTGCTGGCCACGTACCACCGTAGGCACCACCTGAAGGGCGATGCGCAGACCGCCGGCGTCAACCTGGCGCTCAACGCCGCCATGGCCGGCGCGCACGCCGCGCAGGTAGTTTTGGCAAACATGGACGCCGACCCGCAGCTCAAGCTCAACGCCATCAGCATTACCAACCGCACGCTGGGCATCACCGAACACGGCCAGACGTACGACATCATGAACGAGCTGGTAGACTCGCCCACCGAAGAGGATTTGCAGCGCACGTTGGAGTGGAAAACTGCCCAGTACAGCTTCGTGAATCCGCTGCATGTGGGCATGGTGCTGGCCGGCGCCGGCTGCGAAAGCACCGACGCCATCACGCCGTTTGCGCGGCACCTCGGCAAAGCTTTCCAGATTGTAGACGACCTGCTGGGCGTGTTTGGTACCGAGGCGGAGCTGGGCAAAAGCCCGCTGGACGACATCCGCGAGGGCAAGGGGACGCTGCTGACGCATTACGCCCTTAAGCACGCCGCGCCAGCCGACGCCACCTTTCTGCGCCAGTGCCTCGGCAACGCCAAGCTAACCCGCACCGCGTTCACCCGCTGCCAAAAAATTATTGAAGCTTCCGGTGCCCGCAAGTACGCCGAGGCTTTGGCCAGGGAGGAAACCAGTGCCGCCCTGGCAGGGCTGGAGGCCGGCAAGCATTTGTGGAACACAACTGGCCACGCCTTCCTAGAGGGTCTCGCGCAGTATGTGTCGGGTCGCTCGCGTTAGCCCTGCTGTTGCGCGGCACGGATTTTTCGTTTACAATACAACTTTCAACTGGAGCACTATATGGCAGAGCAGCTAATTTTAGACCCAGCGGCAGCGGCGCAGGTATTTGGCCGCGCTGAGGCTGCCCGCCCGGAGGCTGCGCACGGCGAGCCTTTTGTGACCCAGCACAATGTGGCGGTGCAATTTGGCGGCACCACATTGGGGCTGGAAGAATTGCCAGACGGCTCGTTCCGCGTCACCGGCAACACCGTGCCTAGGCAGTGCGAGGCGGCTACTTGCGACGCCAACACCTGCGGCCTTGGCCAGCTGGCCATGGGCGTGGACGGCCGCCGGCAGCTAAACTGCGCTGCGGCCAATACCACGCTCGCTTTTGACGGCCTGCCCGGCTATGTGCTGACGCCGCTCAGCAACAACGTCGTGTCTTTGCACGAGCCAGACGTCTCCCGGCCCGTAGTCGTCAACGACGAGCAGGGCACCCCGACAACATTGTTTGACAAGGTGCGCACCGGCTCGGTGCTAATCGTTTCCGAGCATGACCTTGCCGGCCAGCCGGATGGCGCATTCTTTGCGCTCAACTTGGCGGATAGCGTTATCGCCACCGAAACAACGGAAGTCAACGGTACGCGCTACGCCGCTATTGTGTTTTCGTCCCGCGAGTCGCTTGGTGACCGCGATGGCGACGCGCAGCTCGGCCGCAAGACTGTTGAGGCCATTTTGGACCGCGAAGGCCTGACTGGCCCGGCCCGTGAGCAGGCAATTGCCAGCCTGACGGTGCAGATTGACGTTGGCTACTCCGCCTCGCTGCAAAACTTTGCGCATGAAGTCCGCGTACCGGACATCACGCTCCCAGAGGGCATGACCGCAGCTGACGCACTGGCCATCATGGACGGCGAGGCGGCCGGCAATGTCCCGCCCAAGGACCGTGACCAACGCCTGGGCGGCCCAACGCGCTATGGCCTGAGCCTCGCGCGTAAAAACAACCTGGTGGACGCCGAAACCGGCGCCCTCAGCCGCGCCCTCACAGCCAGTGAAGTAATGGACGACCAATACCCAGGCGCCTTAGACCACGGGGAGATTTACGGCCATCTCGAGGCGGAAATGGGCATTGACGCGCCCCGCACCCGCGAGGGCTGTCCGGGCAACGGCCAGATCTGCCACGTACACTACCCCAAGATTACCCAGCGTACCCGCGTTGGTGAGCTGGTAAACATGGGCATTGCGCCAGAGAATATCACTTACGACAACAGCCGAGCAGTGGACACCGCCTCGCCAGACAACCGCTACGCCTCGAACCGCCGCATGCAGCTGGCTGGTATACCGGTGGGCCGGACGCTGCGTACGGTGAACGGCGTGCGGATTTCTTTCCCGCCGCGGGCTGAAGCGGCTTAGGCAGCCCGCCGCAGCGGGATTTCGTCCACGGTGCTACGCTGGGTGTGGCCGTTTTCTAGGCGGATCCGGGTGGCTGGGTGCGGCTCGCGGATTGAGGTAACCGGATGCCGCGCAGTATAGTACGTCCCGGTCTCAGTCGGGTGCATTTGGATAGAGGCTGCCGCCCCATAGATATCCACCCCTGACATGATGCCACTGAGCAGCAGGTCGTTGCCCAAGCGATTTATGACCGAGTCTACGCCGGTAACGAATTTTTTGCCTGCGCCGTCCAATTCTACAGCCCGTTCTTCTGTGGCGGCATCGCAAGCTTGGAAAATGATTTTTTTGCGGCCGAGGTTTTCCGGCGCGTCGTCGATGGCTCGGCTGGGGCGCATGCGGTTCACCAACCGGGTAAGAGCTTGCATGCCGCGAAGGGCATAGCCGGTGTCGCCCTCGCGGTCGCCGAGCTCGCCTTTGTTAAAGGCCTGCACTAAGGCGCGGCCGGCAATGGTTAACAGATCTCGCCGTTGGCCTTCGGGATGCAACAGGTTGGTGGTGTTGAAGCTTCCTGGAGCGCTGTGCGCCGCCAGCACTGTGGTTGACGCCTCCACGCCACGCGCCTCCAGCTCGGCGTCGTGGTCAAAGACATCCTGCAAGCTGCTGATGCCAAAGTAGTATGTTGCTGGGCCTTCGTAGTTTTGGGCCACGCTGGATAGGACGTCTTCATTGGCGCCGTCGTGGTTGACGTACGCAACGGTTACGTCATGGTTGGCCAGGCGCTCGGCAGCTTCCTCGGGCCTAAGCAGCAATTCTTCGCTTCGTTCTAGCTGAGCGATGCTGTAGTTGTCTACGGCGTACAGATTGTTGAACCCAACGAGCGCTTGGAGGCGCTCCACACCGAAGTATTCAAATCGTTCCAACAGGCTGGTGAACCTTTCGGATTGGTTAGTTCTGGATGCGGCAAAGGCGAAGTGCATGGCTTCGCCCTCGTCAAGTGCGCCGCCGGTAGCGCTCATGAGCGCGCGGGCCATCCAGCGTTGGGATAGTGCCTGAACTTCCTGCCACGGTTTTTTATCCCCTAACCCCAGATCCAAAGAGAGCATCTGCTGCAGCACTTTCTTGTTACTGAGTAGCGGGCGCAGGGCGTCACTGTAGGCGTCGCCGCCAAGGCCAAAAAGCTCGGCAGTGCTGTCCAGGTCGTATCCCTGGCGCAGTAAGTTCAGCTCGCTGCCGAAGGAGATGCTCCGTATTTCGTTTGCACGCTTCAAGCGCCCAAGCATTGCCTGGTGCAGCGGGCCGTCCGTATCTTCGATAGCGAACCCCTTGGCCGCCACTGAGACGCCTACCCGTTCACAGAATAGTGCTAAACGATCTATGCTGGTATCCCGGCCGTTGACGGTATCGTAGGCCTGCATTTTTCTGCTGTACCAGTGGAAGAACTCGGATACCTGTGCTGGGTCGGCGTCTGGCTCTTGGAGTTGTTTGGCGACGACGAGCTCAGGGACAACCTCGCGGTGCCACCATTCGGGGTAGGTGCAAGTGCCGGCCAGCTGTTGCGCCTCTGCTTCCAGGCGAGTGGTTTGTTCGGCCATGCGCGCTAGGTTTTCGGCGAGCGTGGGGGCGGATGCCGGTGTTTCGGCTGCAGTTGGTGTGTGGATAACGTCAGCAGACACGATACTGTTATATTAGCATAATTATGCTTATCCTTCAATGTTATGTCATGAGATATTTAGGTGGTTTGCCGCGCGGCTTGCTTGGCGCGGTGCAGCGCCACGACCACGCCGCGGCTGTGCTTGCGGCTCCAGCGGTGGAACAACCGCACCAACAGATACACCACGGCCGCGCCGGCCGCGCAGAGCCAGTCCGCCGCGCTCAAATTGTGCGCGTTGAAATACGGCTGCACCCACGGGTTGTAAATGATGTTCAGGATGCAAACCATTGAGCCGGCAAACGCCACCAGCAGCTTTTTGTTGCTCCACAGGTAGCGGGTAAAGAACGGCTCGCGCTCGCTGGTGCGCACCAGTAGCAGGTTCATAAATTGGCACAGCACAATGCTGAGGTAGGTGAGAATGGTGGCCTGGGCGTACAGCGTGCCGTGCGCGGCTACGTGCCGCGGGTCGAGCCCGTGCCGGGCAAAGAACAGCAGGAAATTGGCGTAGGCCAGCGCGGCGGCAAATAATCCGTAGCCCACAAACTCGCCGATGGTGCGGCCGTTGATGATGTGGTCGTGCAAGTTGCGCGGCCGGTCGTGCATGAGGTCGTTTTGGGCCGGATCCCAGCCCAGCGCGGTTACGGGCAGCAGCTCGGCAATGAGGTCGATGGCCAAAATTTGTACGGCCAAAATGGCCACCGGGATGTGGAAAATGGCCTGCGCCGCCAGGCTAATGAGCACGGCAAACAGCTCGCCGGCGTTGTCGGTAAGCGCGCAGCGCGCCGCCTTGGTGATGTTGCGGAAGGTGAGCCGGCCTTGTTCAATCGCGCCTACGAGCGTGCTAAAGCTGTCGTCCAGCAGCACGATGGCCGCGGCTTGTTTGGCCACGTCCGTGCCGGTGCGCCCCATGGCGACGCCGATGTCGGCACGCTTCAGCGCCGGCGCGTCGTTGATGCCGTCGCCGGTCACCGCCACCACTTGGCCGGCGTGTTTGGCCAGCTCCACAATGCGCAACTTGTCCTCTGGTGCCACGCGCGAGAAGACCACGCCTCCGCGCAGCACCAGCTGCACAATTTGGGCGTCGCTCATGGCTGGCAGGCGCTCGCCGAGCACAATTTTAATAGCCTCGCCGGGAGGCGCCAGCTGGGCTTTTTTGGCAATGGCCTCGGCGGTAGTGGGGTAGTCGCCGGTGATGATCGACACCTTGATGTGCGCGCCCTGGGCGGCCACCATGGCGGCCGGGACTTCGTCGCGCAGCGGGTCAACCATGCTGGCCATGCCCAAAAACACCAGGTTTTGCTCCACTTCCTCGAACTTCATTTTGGTGGGCTGGGAGCCTTTGGGCAGTTCGCGGTAGGCAAATCCCAGGTTGCGCATGGCCTCAGCGGCGCGCGACTCGTTGTAATGCAGGAAAAACGCGCGGTCCTTGGCGGTGAGGCTGCGCACCCGCCCGTTTTCCCAGATGTGCGTGCACTTTTCCAGCACGTTCTCCGGTGCGCCTTTGGTGAAGACGGTGAGCGCGCCGTTATAGCGGCGCACTGAGCTCATGCGTTTGCGTGCCGAGTCAAACTGGAACTCCTTGATTTCCCGGTACTTAGCGTCCAGGCCGCCCGGGTCCACGCCGGCTTTGCGCGCCAGGGTAATGAGCGCGCCTTCGGTGGGGTCGCCCACGCAGTACCAGGTGGCGTGCTCGTCGTCTGGCGGGTTGACGTGGGCGTTGCTGGCCATGGCTGCGGTCTGGAAAAACAGCTGCACGGCGTCCAGTGCTTTGCCGGCCAGGGTGGTGTTTTTGGCGTCCACGATGCCGCCGTTGGCTTCGTAGCCAGTGCCAGATACGAAGTACTCGGCGCGGCCAACCAAGACGCGCTCCACGGTCATCTCGTTTTTGGTGAGCGTGCCGGTTTTGTCGGTGGCGATGATGGTGGTGGCGCCCAGCGTCTCCACCGCCGACAATTTTTTGACCAGCGCGCGGGCGCGGGCCATGCGCCCGGCGGTTTGCGCCAGGGTGATGCTGACCTCGGCGGCCAGGCCGTTGGGGATCATGGCGGCGCTGATGCTAATGGCAAACAGCAGCGCGGCCTTCAGCCCCAGGTGCGACTGCAGCGCAATGTACGTCAGCAGCACCGCCAAAATGGCCACGCCCTGCGTCAGCCGTTTGCTTAAATTGTTGAGCTCGCGGGTGAGGGGCGAGGCGTCGGTTTTGGTGCTTTGGCTGAGGTTGGCAATGCGCCCCAGCTCGGTGTGCATGGCCGTGCCCACTACCACGCCCCGGCCGCTGCCGGTGGCCACGGTGGTGCCCATAAACAACAGGTTGTGGCGACCGCCGAGCGGTACGTCGCCGGTGATGGCGTGCACGAATTTGCGGGCCGGCGAGCTTTCGCCGGTGAGGGCGAAATCGTTGGTGCTCAGCTCCTGCTCGCTAATAATGCGCAGGTCTGCGGGCACGGAGTCGCCCTCTTCCACGTACACGATGTCGCCCGTTACCAGCTCGGTAGAGTCAATATCGATGAGCCTCCCGGCGCGCACCACCTTGGCGCGCGGCACGGTGAGTTTCTCTAGGCTGGCCATGAGCGACTCAGCCTTGTGTTCCTGCACAAAACCCACCGCGGTGTTGATGCCGGCGATGAACAGCAAAATAACTGCGGTGCGGTAATCCTTGAGGTACAAAGAAAACGCCGCGCTCACCAGCAGCAAAACCACCAGCAAGTTTTTGAGCTGCCGCAAAAAGGTGACGATGGCCGGCTCGCGCTTGGTGCGCTCCAGCTGGTTGGCGCCGAATTTGGCCTGGCGGGTGTGCGCCTCGGCGGCCACCAAACCGTCCGGCGACGTGCCCAGCTGCCGCAGCACCTCCATCGGGTCCACGCGGTAATAGGGGAGTTGCGGCGGTTCGTCCATATGGGCATTATACCGAAAAGTGCCTATGCTTGCTGCCACCAAAACACACATACCAAAAAACGAACTTCCAAGGTTTACAACATTGGTTCTTAACAGTACTCTGTATTTATATGGTAGAGAACGGCGCGTCCCACTTGGTGGGGGAGGTTACTGCCCCTATACCCGCGCTTGGCGGGCAAGTGTTGCATGGCGCATTCGCCGGCACGCCCTACGCCGAGGCCGCCGCGTCCGGCGGCCAGGAGCTAGCCACGCAGGTGCTGTGGGCGGCGGCCAACCTCTCCCATGCCCGCGCGTCTGCTGCCGCGCCAGTGCACGCGGAGGTGACTGCTTGCGTCCAGGGCGTAGCCTATGGCTGGACGTCCAGCCGCATAGCCCGGAATATGCGTGGCACTGACGCTGAGGAGCGGGTAATGCGGCAGGTTGGCTTGCTCACGCGGGAGTTGCGCAGCTCGGTAGGCGGGCTGCTGGCCGCTACTCCTGACGCCGGTATCGACACCCTTGTTGCGTCCATGCAGGCCGAGGCAGTGGCGCTTATGGAAAAGACGCCCTATCCGCGGGCTGGCCCCCGCGGGCAATTGCACCTGGCGATCAGTTTCTTGGCCGACAACGCCAACCCGTATCCGGGCAGATGGAGGGACCCCGCCGCTGCCAAGCGCCAGGCTCTGCTACACCACATGTCCGACACCAATGCCGCGCCACCGGCGGTGCTGCCCTCGCCAGCGCTTACCCGCGTACTTGATGACCTGCGCCGCCGCTACGACCAGTGCGTTGCCAAAAACGGTTGGCCAACGGATAGCGAGGCGTATGGGGTAATGGCCGCGCTGCTGGGCATCGGCGGGCGGCAGGTGCAGTCCTTCCGCGAGCTCCAGGGCCTGGCGCCCCACGATGCCGAGCGGCTCCGGGAGGTATATTCCGCCCACTTGGCTGAGGTAGCGGCCGAGTTTAGGCTGATGCCGCCGGCCGAACCGCCACCTAAACCGGAGCGCCGCCGCGGCCGCCCGCCCGCCAACCGCACCGCAGTTGCCGCCGGCGTTGTGGCAGTGGATGGTGCCTCAACCATTATTAAGCCGCAGCTCACTGCGGAGCCTGCTGCGCCTCCTGCCGCCAAGCGTGCCGCACAGCCAGCAACGCGGCCAGCGGCGGCTAAAACTGTCACCAAGGCCGCTGCGCCAAAAGCAGACACGGCTGCAGAAACCCCGGCTCCGGCAAAACCGAAAGCAGCCAGGAAAGCACCGCCCACGAAAACGTTAGCCGTTGAAGCGGGCGCCCAGAACGACGCGGTGTTTGCCGAAGATGACCTTATGGCTGCCGAGGCAGAGGCCGCCGCTGCGGGCGCGGACACCGATGAAGACGACTCCAAAGCCCAAACCGACCAAGCCATGTCCGCCGACGGCGTGCGCGCCTATCTCAATCGCATCCGCCACTCAATCCTTACCCGCGAGGAAGAAGTCCAGCTCGCCAAAGAGATCGAGGCCGGCCTGTACGCGGCGCACCTACTAAACTCCCCTGACGGGGTCGTCCCAGAGTTGCTGGCCGACTACCTATACATTGTGCAGGCAGGTGAGCGCGCCAAGGACGCCCTGCTGAGGCAAAACTTGCGCCTGGCAGTCTTCATCGCTAAGCGTTACACCGGCCGTGGGATGGAATACCTCGACCTCATCCAAGAAGGCAACCTGGGCTTGATCCGCGCCGTGGAGAAGTTTAACTATGTAAAGGGCTATAAATTTTCCACCTACGCCACCTGGTGGATCCGCCAGGCCATCATACGCGCCCTCGACGACCAAGCCCGCACCATCCGTATACCAGTGCACGTGGGAGATGAAATCAAAGGCCTGCGGCGGGACAGAAAGGACCTTACTGCGGCGCTCGGGCGTGATCCGGAGGACGACGAGCTTGCCGCCCACATGGGGATTAGCCTCGTGCACGTCCACGAGCTGTATGGATACATGAGGCCGGTGGACTCACTTGACGCGCCGGTTAAGGAAGGTGAGAGCAAGACATTAGGCGACCTCGTGGCCGATGTGGCCGACACCGGGGCGTCTGGCGAACTTGGCGACATCGTGCGCGCCGAGACAGAGGCCAAGGTGCTTGAGATACTCGAGCCACTGCCAGAACGCTGGAGGACAGTACTCCTCATGCGCTGGGGCCTATATACCGGCACGCCGATGACGCAGCAAGATATTGCAGAAGTTCTCGGTAGGTCAAATAAGCGGATCGCCCAGATAGAGGCCACTGCCAAAAAGAGGCTGGCCGCTATCGGCCGCTTGGACGAGCTGTACCGCTACCTCAAGGGCGAGGCATAGCACCGGCCGCCGCTAAAACCGCCCCAGCTAGTTTACAAACCGGCCACAAATCATTAGGGTATAGGGAATGACGGAGATACTTCGGGAGGGAACGGGCGGGCCAGCCGAGCACACTCCGCTTGTGGACGTCGTCGCTTGGTCGTTCCAGAATTTGTCCCCGGACGAGTCGGCATTTGCCAGAGAGCGCCCGGGGGACGTCCAGGTCCAGGACGCTTTGCAGGCCGGCGCTAACTTGCGCCACGCACAGCTGCTGGCCAGTGGGGAGCCGCTTTCCCAGCTGGAGACTGGGCTGCTGCACGGTATCGTTGGCGGTAGGAGCGTTGACACGATAGTCGCCGACATGGAGCGGGCTGGCCACGACGGGGCGAGCCGGGGCAGCATTTATACGGCGCGGGTGGCGCTTGCTCATGTTATCAATTTGGTGCTTAAAAATGGCAGGCGGCTACAGGGGACTATGAGCCTTGCCGGTTTTACCGCCGCGGCACAGGAAGGGGCGGCCCGGCTAATGGACGGCGTCGTGTACGCCGACACCCCATTATCACGAACAGTTAACGGTTTGGCCGACAGCGCCAATCCCGGGCGTAAGGCTGGCCGTGCCGCCAACCCCTTGGCCAAGGCGTTGGCGCACCATATGTTGCCCAGCGTGCTTGCGCCGCCGTTTGCCTTGCCCTCCGAGGCGTTGGGCACGGTGCTGGAGAGTGTCCGGCAGCGTTACGCGCAGTGGCTTGATGCTACTGGCGCCGAACGCCCGCCCCAGATAGCTTCCATGATGGACGAGTTGCTTGGCCGGGTAGAGGGCGCCCGTCCGCGCTCGCTGCGCCACATCCTGGCCGAGTTTCCCGGATTTGAGGACGGCCTTCTGGAGGAGTATACCGCGCATGTAACGAAGTTTGCGCGGGAGGGGGAGGCGGCGCGCCCGCCGCGCACAACCCGCGCCGCCGCTGCTGCCGGGGCGGCCGTAGTGAAGCCGGCATCACCTGCAAAGAAAGCGCCGGCCAAAAAAGCTACGCCAGCCACCGGTAGCACGGCGCCGCCCGGCGCAAAACGCCTGGGGCGCCCACCCGGAAAAGCCGCTGTAGCGGCCGCTGCTGCCCCGGCCGAAGCCGCCGTAGCTGACCCACCACCCAATGAAGACGGCTTCGACCTTGCCGAGGCCCGTAAGCTGGAAGCAGGCCTAGACATGAAAGGCCTCATCCCCAAAGATGCCGAGGCCAAAGCAGCCGTTGCCGTCGCCAGCCTAAGCGACGGCTCCGGCTTCGACTTTGGCTCAGAGGATGACCGCACCCAAGAGGCCGGCGACCTCCAGGAAACACAAGAAAACACCTGGGAGGGCGCGTCCGGCCGGCCAGTAAGCAGCGACAATGTCAAAATATACCTGCGCCAGGCCGGCCGCGCCCCACTCCTCAACGCCGAGCAGGAGGTGCGGCTGGCAAAAGCGATCGAGGCCGGCCTCTACGCCGCCTTCAAACTACAGGAAGCTGAAGAGGCGGGCGAGACCATTGACCCAGCCCTGCAGCGCGACCTGATGCGCGTCGTCCTGGATGGCGAGCGGGCAAGGGCACTCTTTATAGAGTCCAATTTGCGGCTCGTTATCTCCGTTGCGCGGCGGTACACACACCAAATGGAATACCTCGACCTCATCCAAGAAGGGAACACTGGGGTGATCCGTGCCGTGGATAAGTTTGACTACGCGAGGGGCTATAAATTTTCCACCTACGCCACTTGGTGGATCCGCCAAGCCATCGGCCGGGCCATTGCCGACCAAGCCCGCACCGTCCGCATCCCGGTGCACATGGTAGAGATTATTAACAGGATGAGAATTGTTACCACCGAGCTGACTCACGACTACGGGCGCGAACCAACCACCCCCGAAATTGCCGTGGCAATGGGCACCACGGAAGCTAAGGTGGTTGAGATGCGTGCCTATATCCAGGCCCCTGTTTCGCTTGATGCGTCCGTAGGCGAAGATGGCCACAGCGCATTCCAGAATTTTGTCGTTGAAGAGGACGCCGGGAATGAGGCGTATGGCCGGGTCGCGTTCCAGGATATTAAGCGGGAAATTGAGAAGGTGCTGGCAACGCTCACCCCGCGCGAGGCAGGTGTCGTACGCCTACGCTGGGGGCTGAGTGGCGACGCCCCCCGAACACTTCAAGAGGTTGGCATTGTGTATGGGGTGACCCGCGAGCGCATCCGGCAGATCGAGGCCAGGACAATAGCCAAACTGTGTCACCCCAGCCCCAGCAGCGGACTCGTAGATTACAGGGACTTCTTCGATTAACCCTCTCTGCGTGGGGTATACTGGGCATATGAGTGAGCGCCTGGTAATCATCGACGGCAAAAGCGTGCTGTACCGCGGCTACTACGCCATGCCCAGCCTCAGCACCAAAGACGGCACGCCCACCGGCGGCGTGTATGGCTTTGCCGTGATGGCCCTGGAGGTCATTAAGCGTTTCAAGCCGGAGTACGTCTGCGTGGCCTGGGACAAGCGCCACACCAACATCCGGCGGCGGCGCGAGCTGTACCCCGCCTACAAAGCCAACCGCAAGCCCGCGCCGGAAGATTTTTACGACCAAGTGGCCATTTTGCACCAATTGTTAGCGTCGTTGGGCTGGCCGCTGTATGAATTGGACGATTACGAGGCCGACGACATCATGGCCACGCTGGCGCTGCAAGCCAAAGACAAGGGCATTGAAACATATCTGGTGAGTGGCGATTTTGACCTGTTGCAGACCGTCAACAGCCACACCCACGTCTGCATCCCGCGGAAAGGGTTTAGCGAAATCGACCTGTTTAACGAGGCCGCCTTCCGCGAAAAATACGGCGTGGGCCCGCACCAGTGGGCAGACGTGAAGGCGCTAATGGGCGACTCGTCCGACAACATCCCGGGCGTACATCTGGTGGGGCCAAAGAGCGCGCTGGAGCTTATTGCCCAGTACAAGACCCTGGAAGGCGTGTACGAGCACCTGGCCGACGTCAAGCCGGCGCTGCGCGCCCGCCTGGAAAAAGACCACGACATGGCCTTTTTGGGCCAAAAACTGGTGACGCTGTTTACCGACGCGCCGCTCAAGCTCGACCTGGCCAGCATGCGCTTGGGCGATGGCGTGCCGCCGGCCTTTGTAGACAAAGTGCGCGAGCTGGAGTTCCGCACGCTGTTGCGCCAAATCGAAACCCAGGCCGCCGAAGACGGCGAGGAAGTGCCACAGGGCTACATCAAACAGATTGAGCCGGCCAAAAAAGTGCCGCTGGATAAAAAGGCGTTTGCGGGCGACAAGCCGCGGCTGCTGGCCCTTTCCCCGGACGCCGGCGAGGTCTGGGTGAGCTTTACGCCCAAGGAATATAGCGTGGTGGAGCTGGAAGGCTTGCGGGACGCCGGGCTGGCAGGGAGCGAGGCGCCGGTGATCGGCCACGACCTCAAGTCACTGCTGCGCGCGCTGCTGGCCGCTGGCATTGAGCCGCCGCGGCAGGTGGCGCACGATACGCGCATTGCCGCCTTCATCCTCAACTCGCTGGAGCGGTCGCTGGCGCTGTCCGACTTGGTGGGGCAGAGCATCGACCCGGAAGACGCCGCACATAGCGTGCCGGCCATCTGGCAACTGTACCACGAGCAGCAGGCCGCCTTCCAAAAGGCGCCCACGCTGGAGAAAGTCGCCCGCCGCCTGGACTTTCCCATGGTGCCGCTGCTGGCGCACATCGAGCACCGCGGTATTTTGCTGGACGCGCCGTACCTGCGCCAAATGGGCGACGAGTTTGAAATTAAGATTGTTGGCCTGGAGCAAAAAATTTACAAGGCGGCCGGGCAGAAGTTTAACATCGGCTCGCCCACGCAACTGGGCGGCATATT
The DNA here is from genome assembly GCA_035479375.1 of Saccharimonadales bacterium (SeqCode). Lineage (GTDB taxonomy): Bacteria > Patescibacteriota > Saccharimonadia > Saccharimonadales > UBA4665 > PMNU01. Next base: position 22,321 of record DATIIT010000025.1, read on the forward strand.
ATATGACACGCTGGGCCTGCCCACGCACGGCGTCAAAAAGGGCAAGACCGGCTACAGCACCGGCGCCGCCGAGCTGGACAAATTGCGCGGCTTGCATCCTATTATTAACCTCATTACCGAGTACCGCGAGTACACCAAGCTAAAGAGCACGTACATCGATGCGCTGCCCAAGCTGGCTGACGCCGGGGGCCGTTTGCACACCACCTTTGCGCTGGACGTGGCGGCCACCGGGCGGCTCAGCTCGCACGACCCTAATTTGCAGAATATACCGACGCGTACGGAGTTGGGGCAGGCCATCCGCGTGGCGTTTGTGCCGGCGCCGGGCAACGTCTTCGTGAGCGCCGATTACTCGCAGTTTGAGCTGCGCCTGGCCGCGGCCATGGCCGATGACAAAAAACTGGCCGCCGACTTCAACAAAGACATCGACATCCACACCGCCACGGCCGCCCAGGTGGCTGGCGTCCCGCTGGATAAAGTAGACAAAGAAATGCGCCGCCGCGCCAAAGCCGTCAACTTTGGCATCTTGTACGGCATGAGCCCGCACGGGCTCAGTGTGGCCACGGGCATGAATTTGGTAGAGGCACGCGAGTTCATCGACAAATACTTTGAGCTGCGCAAACCCTTGCGCGAGTACATGGACAAAACCGCCGCCCAGGCCCTGAAGCGCGGCTACGTGGAAACCATGTTCGGCCGCCGCCGCCCCACCCCGGATATGAAGAGCAGTAACTGGGTGGTGCGCGAGGCCGCCAAGCGGGCGGCCATCAATATGCCCATCCAGGGAACCGAGGCCGACCTCATGAAGCTGGCCATGCTGGCCGTGGAGAAGAATTTGGGCGGGCTGGGGCAGCAGATTTTGCAAATCCACGACAGTATTTTGGTGGAGTGCCCGGCCGCCAACGCTGCCGAGGTAGCGCGCATCCTGCAGGAAACCATGGAAGGCGTCTACAAGCTGCCGGTAAAACTGGTAGCCGACGTGAAGCAGGGCAAGAACTGGGGCGAGCTGTAGCAGAAGTTGTTATTTTTATGTTACAGTAAGCACTCATGAGTGAGGCGGGCGCTGTAGAACATAGCTTCTCCTATCCGGAAGTGCCGGAGTTTGTTGTTGTTCGCACCGAAGACATAGACCCTGAGCGCTACTGCCAGCTAGTCCTTGCTGTTGCCGACTTGGGGTTGCGCACTGAACCGGCTTCCTACACCAGGGCTACCGCCCCAGTAATCGCAGAGGCGGCGCCGGCGTCGCCCCCACGCTTCGCTACGGAGCCTGACCTCATCGATTTTGCCACCCACCACTATTATCCCGATGGCTTAGGGCTGAAGACATGGCGTGCGCTTACGAGGGCGGATAAAGTGGGCTTTCTCACCCTTGACGAAGTGGCCCAATACCCCGCAGTGGAGTTTGACGCCAGGGCTACTGGAGCCTCGAGTCGGGCGGCGGCACTCATCCGTTTCCTGGGTAACGTCGCGCCGGGTAGCTCTGGGCCGCCGAGGGCAGGGCTTGACCTTGAGAGTATCGGCGTGCTCTTAACCAGCATATTCGCCGACGACCGCAAGCGGCAACAAGCACTTATCCCAAATTTTGGCCCGCGCATGCAGAGCTTTTTAGCCGACCTTATAAACCGCCGCCTGCACCCAGACATACCGCTGCCAGTCGCTTTCGAGCCAGACGGCAGCGTATATGACGCTGTGCGGGCGCCGCTGCCAGACGCACAGACATTCGAGCACGACGCCGCCTCTCCCCATGTGGACCACGCTACGGTACAGGGCGAGCAGGTGGATGTGGTAACTTTTGGGACGCTCGGGAGGTACGGCATGACGATTGGCCTGTCTCTCTACAACATAATCGATTTTAGGAAGCTGTTAGCTGAGATGGCCTATACTATCGCGCCAGAGTTCAAGGACACCCAGCCTGGCATGGTTGCGGAACGGGTTCACCAGGACGTCTACCTTCTCCCGCACGACCCGGAAGTATCACTGGGGGATGTCCTGCCCATGTGGGGCTTCTCCCCAAGCTGCTTTTTGGACATAATGCACCGGCTGGAGACGGATGAGGCGCTCCGTGCGGCGGTACCGTCTTATCAGCCAGGGCTGCGCCCGTTCATCACCAGGTACCTGAACGCCATTGCCAAGCCGCCTGCTGGCGGCCCCGTGGTAAAATAAAATTATGCCCAACAATTCTGTGAAGCTGCTGGGGCCGGTGGCGATAGGGGTGATCGTGGTGTTGGCTGTTGCGCTGGTGGCTCTGTGGCCGCGCGGCAAGGCGTCCAGCCTGAGCGGCCACGCCGGCGCCCAAAGGGCGTCGTACTGGTTGTTTGCGGCCGTGCTTTTACTGGACGGCCTGCTGTTTTTTACTTTTATATGGCGATGGTTTGTCCCGGCCTTGCAATTGCCGGCAGCCTATGGTTATCTTGCAGCGCTCGGCTATCTTTTACAGATTGCCACGGCCGTCATTCCGGACACCGGCGGCCACAGCCGGGCCTCGCGTATGCATGCGTGGGTGGCATTTAGTATGGCGGCGGTCATGCAGCTGATGGTCGGCGGGCTAGTGCTGGCGCCGCACGTGGCGGCCGTGCCTCGCGTGTTTGCCGCTGCCGTATTTGGGGCAATGGGCGTCTTCTGGTGGCTGTTTGCCTGTGTCAAAAGCGTGCGCCGGCATTTTTTGGTGTACCAATTGTGCTACATTGGCGGCTTTTTCGTGGTGGTTCTTGCTGCGGCGTATATCCGGTAGAGTACAATGGGCGTATGGCAACCGTACTCGATGCTATAACAGAGGATAAACTCCGCGCGCTGGCCACGCCTGGCACATTGGAAGCCGGGCGGGGCATTGCCGCCACTGGCACCATCGCCTTTGGTGCGTTCCGGCCTGAGCATATCGAGGCGCAGGTATCGGGTTTGGGCATGACAACCCGCCGCGTAACGCTTGGCCAGCAGGACGGCCAGCTCACTTGGAAGTGCACCTGCAAGGCCAACCAAGCAAAGTTCTGTAAGCATCTGGTGGCAGCGTCGCTGGCCGCCCAAAAAGAGGGGCGCGGCGACATTTACAAAGCGGCTGGAATTATCATCCAGGGCCGTAAGCTGCTACACGAAAAATCGGTGGGCAAGCCGGCGTTTATTGCGCCCGGCGGCCGCATTGAGCCAGGCGAGACGCCCCAGCAGGCCTTGGTGCGCGAGCTCAAAGAAGAGTTCACCATAACCGTGCGCGAACAAGACCTGGAACCATTCGACACCTTTACGGCCGACGCCGCCAACCACCCCGGCCAAAAAGTGCACATGGTGGTGTTCATGGTCAAAAAATGGCAGGGCGAAATCACCCCGGCCGCCGAGGTTGAGGAGATGCGCTGGCTCACCAGTGATATCCCGGCGGACATTACCGTGGGCAGCATCTCTGCGCACGACATCCTGCCGCGGCTGAAGGCGCAGGATCTGGTCGACTAAGTACCGGCGTCCGCAAAATACGTCTATATACTGGATTTGTTTGTTTAGCCAGTAGTGTATACTGTAGTGCTATGGCCGACCCTAAAGAAATCCCATCGCCCGCCGCTACCCCATCAACATGGGAGGTGGGTTCAGCGCACCCGCCTACGCTTGACTTTTTCAGTGAAGCCCATCTCCGGCAACTGTTTGCCGCCCAGGGCTATACGCCGCAGCTCGGCTCACGTACGGCCCATGTATTGCTTCAGGGAGCTGAGCGTGATGTGTATGTAATGTCACCGCCGGATGCGCTCGAGCCCGACCTGCTGCTGCCGGCCGAAGGCCTGTCCAACCCGCTCGTGGGCGTGCACTATGATGACCCGGCTAGCGGGATGGTCATGTCATGGCTCTATCGCACCAGTATTTTGGAGGCGCTCGACGGATGGCTGGCTAGCGGCAACTACCCGCCGCCATCAAAACCAGTACTTCCCGGCCTTGGCCGGAAGATGTTGGGCCGGCTGGCGCATGTTATAAATGTTGTGCACCCCGGCCGCCCTCCTTATCCGTTACTGACAGCAGAGGCCGAGCAGCAGCCGGAAGTCCCCAAAGTGCCCCTCGTTGAAACCGTGGAGGTAGAGGGCGTAGGCCGCTGGCTCATAACGCCGCGTACGATCCGCAGCCATGCCGAGAGCACCGGGGCGTTGGCTGTACACGCCAAGCTGGCGGCGGCTGTCCTGGGGAGGTTCGCGGCCAATTTAGTGACCAAGGCTGGCGGTACGTTTCCACCACGGCCGCAGCCGCAGCCAGGTACGTTTATAGGGGCAGGGGTAGTATATCTTGGTGAAAGCGAGCCCGGGCGCAGGGGCGATACCCAACCGCAGTGCGGTGTTGAGCCCGGCGCATTCTTAGAGCAATACGACGCCTTCAGTGCAGGCACACCGCTCGCGGCGCATAAATATGGTGAACGCACCCGCGCGTTAGTTGGCGGCTACGCCGCCGCACTACAGGCGCTTGTTATGCCGCCCGCATAAAATCCGCCGGCCTAATCTGCCCAATTTGTAACAAAACCCACAGCCCGCCTCCACCCACACCTGGTACGATATACCCACATGGCCCCATCCGCGCAGCAGTACGAGGTCTTAGACGACGCCGGCCACAAAACCGGCCAACTATTAGGTTCCGCCGAAGTCCACAAGCAAGAGCTGTGGCACGAAGTGGCCAACGTGTGGGTCATCAACAGCCGCGGCGAGGTATTATTGCAGCTGCGCTCCCCAGAGGTAGAACTGTGCCCCAACGTCTGGGACGTAGCCGTAGGCACGCATGTGCGCCCGGCCGAAGACCCGGCGGCGGCTGCCATCCGCGGCTTGCACGACGAAATCGGCCTCACTGTGCTGCCAGAAAAATTGCAGCACCTCTTCAACATTCAGGCGGCCAACCCCATGCACGACGGCCGCAAACACAAAGTCCTCGGCCACGTGTTTTTGCTGAAGCAGGATGTGGACGCGGCCACCCTTAAGGTTGACCCGAGTAAAATCGCTGAGCTTGCCTGGAAGCCCGTCTCCTCTGTTATGGCCGAGATCGGCGCCACCGATACGGCTGCCCAGTACTTCCCGCGCGAGGGCACTTACTACCCGCAGTTGTTCGACGTCTTGCTAGCCAACGCGCCGCCGGAATTGGCGTAGGCGTCCGCCGCCCCCGGCGCCTGCCCATCCCGGCCACCGGACGCCACCAGCCGTGCGAGCTGCTATACTGGCAACATACAGGAGGCACCATGGCAGACATCACACTACGCGTGGCGGCGAAAGCCGTTATCGTCAACAGCGAGGGCAGGGTACTGGTTTTGCGTGAGGCGTCCGCCGCCTCCTACGCGGAGAGCACCAACGCCGGCAAATACCACGTGCCCGGCGGCCGGATCGAGGCCGGCGAGGCCTTCAAAGACGGCCTGGTGCGCGAAATCCGCGAGGAAACCGGGCTGGAAGGTGTGGAAATTGGCGACGCCATCCACGTGGACGAGTGGCGGCCGGAAATTAACGGCGCGGTGCAGCAGATCGTCGGCGTCTTCATGCTGTGCAAATATAAGGGCGGGGACGTGCGCCTCAGCGAGGAGCACGACGAGGCGCTGTGGATGAACCCAGACGAGCGCGACAAATACGCGCTGTTGCCGGCCGAGCTCGGCGCCGTCGAGGCCTTTATCCGGCTGAGGGACCGCTAACCGCCATGGGCGACGAGGCACGGCCCAAGGTGGGCGTAGGCATCATGATCATTAAGGACGGCCAGGTGCTTTTGAGCAAGCGTAAAGGGTCGCACGGCGCCGGGGAAATCGGCATCATCGGCGGGCACGTGGAGCACGGCGAGACGCTCGAAGAAGCCGCCCACCGCGAAATCGCCGAAGAATGCGGCATCACCGTGAAAAACCTGCGCTTTTTGTGCGTCACCGACTTCCTGACGTACCTGCCCAAACACTACGTAGACATCGGCTTCGTGGCCGAGTGGGAGTCGGGCGAGCCGCACATCCTGGAGCCGCACAAGTTCGAGTTCATCAAATGGCACCCCCTGGACGACCTGCCCAAAAAGATGTTCGGCCCCTGCCATTTTTACGTCGAAGCCTACAAAACCGGCAAAACATATTTCACTTTACGCTAGGAGAGGCGCGGGAGACGGGGCACATGTCTAAAAAGTTGGGTCAAGCGTAGTGCAACCGGAGCGCATATGCGCGCCGCGTGTAACGCACAACTTTTTGGACATGTGCCCCGTCTCAAGGGACACCCCTTGAATTTTCGGTGCTAATATGGTATTGTTTATTTGACCACAAAGAGGTCGGAGCATATGAAGTATTTTCTTGGATTCTTAGGAGTTGTCGCACTAGTCATCCTGGTGTTCATTTTGGTTGTGCGCGGCTTTAGCAGCGGCTCCAAACAATCTAAGGCGCCGGTACAGCCGCAGCTTTCCAGCTACACCAACACCTCTACGGTGATGCGTATGACCATCGAGGGCCCAGTGGTGGCCGACGCCAACTACGACGAAATCCGCGTCACTGTCGGCCGCGACGCCAACACCGTAGAAATCGTCAACGGCTACCAAAACAAGGTGGTGCAGGCCAAGACGTACCCCAACAACAGCGACGCCTACGGTAACTTCTTGCGCGCCATCGACCTATTGGGATACACCCATGGCAACACCACCGGCAAGCTAGACGACGAGCGCGGCTACTGCGCCACCGGCAATCGCTACGTGTACGAGATTATCAGCGGCAGCGCCGACGTGCAGCGCTACTGGATCGGCAGCTGCGGCGTGGGCACATTCCTTGGCAAATCGGCCAACATCCGCGCGCTATTCCGCGCCCAAATCCCCGATTACAGCACGCTCACCAGCAAACTGGTTATTGGTTCGCAGTAGGCGGGGCCGCCGTGCTACGCGCCGCACGAAGACCGCACCATTTACCCAATGCGGAACACCAGCCGCTTGGCCGTGCCAGCGGCTTTTTTAATAGCCAGCTGCCGGAGCTTGAGCGCGTTGGCCAGCGAGGCGCTCGCCACCGTCACCACCAGCGACTCGCCCTGGACGCCCACGCTGGACGGGGCGCCAAACTCCTCAAAAATGTAGCGCTTTACCGCGGCCACCTCGTCCGGCACGGCCGGGTTGTACTTGCCCAAGATGTCGCCAAGACTTTCCATCCCTCTATATTACACCTACAATAGGGGCATGCCGGAGTTGCCAGAAGTTGAGACCGTGCGCCTGGGTTTGCAGGAGTTGCTGCCCGGCCGCCAAATCACCGCTGTTTCTAGCGATTGGCCAAAGAGTTTCCCCAACGCGCCAGCCGACGTCGCCGCTTTTGTGCAGGGTGCGCGGGTGACGCAGGTGCGGCGCCGCGCCAAGGTGCTCATCATTGACCTGGACAGCGGATATTCCCTGGTAGTGCACCTAAAAATGACCGGCCAGCTGGTGTTCCGCGCGGACAGCGGCCAGCGCTTTGGCGCGGGGCACCCCAGCGACAGCTTGGTGGGCGAGCTGCCAGACAAATCCACGCGTGTCATCCTGGCGTTTGCCGGCGCCAAGCTGTTTTTTAACGACCAGCGCAAGTTTGGCTGGATGCGCCTGATCCCCACGCCAGAGGTGGAGCAGCTCGACTTTTTCCAAAAAGTAGGGCCGGAGCCGCTGGCCGATGACTTTACGGCCACGGATTTTGCCGCGCGCCTCCAAAGACGCAAAAACAGCGGCATCAAGGCGGTGCTGCTGGACCAGACGGTGGTGGCCGGTATCGGCAACATTTATGCGGACGAGAGTTTGTGGGGCGCTAAAATCCACCCCGAAACCAAGGTGGCCGCGGTGCCTGCGGCCCAGTTGGTGCAGCTGTACGAGGCGCTTCGCGCCGTGCTGCGCCTGAGCATCCAAAAAGGCGGCTCTACAGATAGGAATTACGTCAACCACGAGGGCAAGCACGGCAGCTACCTCACGTTTGCCAATGTATTCCGGCGGGAGGGGCAGGCTTGCCCGCGCTGCGGCGCCACTATTATTAAGCTGCGCGTTGCCGGCCGCGGCACGCACATCTGCCCCCGCGAGCAGCGTAAAATTTGAGTAATTGTTTGGAATATTTTAAAATATTATTCATCTATGAGTGAGTATAGCTTCGAGGCCGCGGCAACCCTGGCGTCGTATGCCTCAGAATCGGGCACAGTCTTACGGAGACGGGCAATGGACGCCCTAGATGGCTACGTGGCTGGGACAATGACCTATGCGGAGGCCGTGGACAGGATTGAGTTCAACGAACGGCGCTTCCCAGGCTGGGGTACGACACTGGCGGAGTGGCAAGCCTCCCCGGCAGGTGGGATAGCGGTCATGCATCGCGTGGAATTGCAGGAGCGCTACCAGAACACTTATGCCGGCCCTGCAGACGCGGCCTTTAAGAGAACCCCGCTGGATGAACGGCTGCACGATGGCAGCCGGGTCGAGGTGGTCTTTTTTGAGCAGGGCGGCGAACCATTAGTTGCCAAGCAGCCAAACTGGGAACATGCCGCGCGGCCTGCCTGCTGCACAGAACATATGGTCTCTGGGCTGATCCCGCAACTTGGTGCCCATGCTTCACTGGAGCAGGTGCGGGGTATGTCGTACGAGGGTCGCGTGGCTACGGTGCGTAAACCCGGGCTCCGCCCAGACGAAATGGACGTAGCGACGCTGCGCAGCCTCACCCCAGCCCATATCCGGGTTGCGGCTGAGGGGCTGGCAGTGGCGGCGCGGCAGCGAGTCTGGCTGGACAGCTGGGGGCGCAATCTACGCATCAGCCCGCAGTACGGCATCGGCTTTTATGATTTGACCCGTACAGACCACCCCGAACTAGTGCTGCGCGACCTCAACTTTAAGGCCCTGTATCGCCTACTAGACGAGGCGACCTGGCACATACCTCCAGGAGAAGGCGAAGCCGTAGGGGCGGTGATCCTGGACGCGGCCTACGAAACTTTTAAAGAGATGGGCGCCCGCTTTACTCTGCGGGAGGTCTACGATGACTAGTGCCACCTCCCCAGCAGAGCAGCCCCCAGCCACCACCTATGCCCAGCTGCGTGAAGCCGTCGTCCAGGCGGCGGCAAACTTTGGTGTGGAGATGGCAGACCCGGCCGCGCCGATCAACAACTTTTCCTGGCACGGCGCCCAAGCTGGCGGATACGTCTCCGCCGGAGAATATACCAACGATGGGGAAGGCCTGCGGCTACATGTGTCCGTGGTGCTCCCTGGCCGGCTGGTGTGCGCCTACCTCGCACCTGATTTTGGCAAAGCGCTGCCGGAGCGTCCGGACTCGTTCGGTTTCCACATTAACCCTAACCCCGGTCCGCTAGCTCGGCAGGTGCTCGTTTCTGCCCGCATCAGGGAAGACCGCATACCCTCGCCCAAAATTTACACCTACGGCAACGCGCTGGACCTCTTCCGGGGCGTTGGTACAGAAATTGGCGAGCGCCGAAGCATGTGGCGCACCGCGGCTGGCTACCTGGCGCTCTTCAAAGTCGATGAAACACTCGCCATGCGGGCGCGCAACGGCTACCCGTTCACCCCTAGGTAGGCAGCCAGCACAACCGGCCTCCCATGCGCTGCGGGAATTTTATCCCACAGCCCCACGCAGTAGGTGGTATCATGGCAGCACATGGTTGTGACACTTACCGGGAGTAACGATTTTGCGCGCGCCAGCGAACTTAAGAAGCTGGCGGCCGCCTTTGTGGCCGAGCACACCGACATGGGCTTAGAGCGCCTCGACGGCGAAGAGCATGACGCCGCCCGCCTGCGCGAAAGCGCGGCCAGCCTGCCGTTCCTTACCGCGCGCAAAATGGTGGTGCTGCGCGAGCCCGGCAAGCAAAAAGCCTTTGCCGAGCACATTAGCGACATCCTGAAGGACGTGGCCGACACCACCGACCTCATCATCGTCGAACCCAAGCTAGATAAGCGCCTCACTTATTACAAAACCCTCAAAAAAGAGACCGATTTCCGCGAGCTCAACGAACTGGACGCGGGCGGCCTCAGCCGCTGGGCCATGGAATACGCCCACGCCCAGGGCGGCGAGCTGGCAGCTGGCGACGCCCGGTTGTTAGTGGAGCGCATCGGCGTAAACCAGCAGCTGCTCCAGCAGGAGCTGGACAAATTGCTGGCCTACGACGTGCGCATTACCCGCCAAACCATCGAGCTTTTGACTGAGCCCAGCCCGCAAAGCACTGTCTTTGAGCTTCTGGACGCCGCCTTTGCCGGCCGCCGCCAACGCGCCTTTGAGCTGTACCGCGAGCAGCGCGCGCTCAAGGTGGAGCCGCAGGCCATTATCGCCATGTTGGCTTGGCAGCTGCACATTTTGGCCGTTATTAAGACGGCCGGCGCGCGCGGCGTGGAAGATATTGCCCGGCAGGCCAAGCTCAACCCCTTCGTGGTGCGCAAAAGCCAGGCGCTGGCGCGCGGGCTGAGCCTGGCCGGGCTCAAAACGAAAATCGCCGAGCTGCTGCAACTCGACCTCAACCTAAAGACCAAAGCGATGGATGCGGATGAGGCGCTGCAGTACTATTTGCTGACGTTATAGGCTCTGGCTGCCGGGAGGGCAGTTGCTGGCCATTCGAGCCGCCAGCCGGCGGTAATAACTACGGTGTTTTCGCTGCCGGACGGGTCGGTAGGGAGCGGCTGCGTAATTTCTGGGTCAGAGTTTATGGGGCGTGTGGGGTCGTTGGCCAGGCCGAACCGTTCGTCGTTAAAACCGCTGTGGTCCGGAGGGGCGGGTATGACTTGGGTTGCTTGGCTGTCGCCGTAGTCGTGGTGGGGTCGGGCGGGCATGCCGCTGTGCACTGCAGTCGGCTCATCTCCACGGTAGCCGACGCCGAGGGGGATCACTTGCGTCTGTTCGAGGTCGTCCGCGGCGCTGCCGTGGAAGAAGGTCTCCCTGCCCACAACTTGGGTCCGTTCGTCGTCACGATAGTAAAATGCCCAAGGGTTGATGACCTCAGTGGGTTGGTCGTCATTATGGGCGTCGTGGTCGCCAGGGGCTGGCTCGGGCTCTGTGAGGCCGAGGCGGGTTACAAATGAAGCCGCCATGGTCATGGCGTTGGTGAGGTCTGCAGGGTTCATCTCGAGTTCAGCTTTTTTGTCCCAGAATGCACCGCTGGCCATGTGGAGCAGCACTGACGCCGCCTCAGCCCGGAGTGCTGTATTTTCGGCAGTGAGCGCCACTTCTTCGGCGGTGCGTCCCTGGGGTGATGCCGTGGGTGGGGTGTAGCTGGCCGCCTTGCCGGTATCAGCCAGAAACCTATGCCATAACGGCCAGCTTGCACTAAAGGCGTGCAGTGCAACCTCGTCCTCTACAATGGGCACTTCTTGTCTCATGGCTCGGAGGCGCTCAAGCAGGCCGGCATTCGGGTCGCCGGCAGCTTGGCCGTCGTAGGTCAGTTGCTCAACACTCATTACGCCTTTATTATAGCATCTATCGGTACAATGGGCAACCTGCGCACCAGGCTAAACGAAACGCACCGCCACGGAAGGGCGGTGCGTTTTTAAGCGGATGCCAGGCTACTTTTTGGTAGTTTTCTTGGCGGCCGGCTTCTTGGCAGCGGCCTTTTTGGCCGGGGCTTTGGCGGCAGTTGCTTTGGGGGCGGCGCTAGCCTTGGCCGCGCGGGCGAGCTGGCTCTTTTTGCGGGCGACCTTGTTTTTGTGCATAATGCCTTTTTTAGCGGCTTTGTCGAGCTCGCTGTGGGCTTTGCTCTCCAGCTTGCGCGCCTCTTTGGCGCCGCCGGTGATTGCCTTGTGGAAGGCCTTCAAGGCGCCCTTCAGGGTGCGCTTGGTTTTGCTGTTGCGCACGGCAGCTTTAGTGCTGGTGCGGACACGCTTTTTTGCTGACTTAATGATGGGCATTCGATGTACCTTTGTCGTTACTAATACATATAATGTACCAGAGGTAAAGGGGTTTGTAAAGGCGGCAGTACTATT